>CBDUKN010000037.1:0-1789 GCA_965367815.1 uncultured Thermoprotei archaeon | reverse complement strand
TCTTCAGGAATACCTGCTTCCTCAACCATTTTCCAAGCTCTCTGAACTATACTTTCATAGTACTCTACGGTTTCTTTGACGCAGTATCCTCTCATCTTTGCTCGCAGTACTCTGTCAAGGGTCTTAAAGACATTTACTAGTTGCTGAGGGTCTATTTCGCCGTTTTCTTGTACAGCATCGACAAATGCTTTTTCATAGCTCCGCATTAGGTGGTATTTTTCGCGGAAAACATATATTCTAAGAGGGTCGAAACTAATGACCTTAGCGTAGCCTTTCTTTATCATACCGAAAAGTATCATTGCCAGTATACGTCCGTAGTCTCTTCTTCGTCTATATTTCATTATCAAGTACGCTGCCTCAACAGCAGTGAGCCCTTTCCGAGGGCCTAGAGCCTCGATCATAAGAGCTGGTTTCACGTATTCTTCTTTCTTAAATACTGCAGCAAAAGACACTATGAAAATCAGCCCCACAAAGACTATTACGAAAAGCATTATTGCTATGGATAATATGTCTTCTAAAGGATTTTCTTCGGACAACGATACATAGTGTTCGACGTATTTTTTAGGAAAAGAAACACCCACTGACAATTTGTAGTCAGCGGGCAGATTCTTCTTTTCCCAGTAAAGCGCTATTCTATTGCCTTCTAGAAAAATATTACTGTAAGGAGGAGAGCACTTAAACTCATTTTTCTTCACTCCCTCAGGCAAAACTATTTCAACTTTAAGGTCACCTATTCCCGAAAAGTACTTGGAGTCCCACCAGCATGGAATAAAGAGTAAGCCCACGTTACCTGGGTTTGTTTTATCTTCGTAAATGAAGCTATTTAACTCTACGTAAAGTATAAAGGTTTTTTCTTCGCCCGGGTAAATAGGTTTACTTACGTAAAGTACAACATAGTATGCTCTGGACTCACGGTCGACTATCTTTTTGTAGCTAAGTTTAGCTCCTGTCTCAAGTTCGCGGGCAGAAATTACTGTAAAGTCTGGACACGGCATTCCTATTGAAACATATTTCTCGATAACTCCTTTCTCTACTCTGATGGTGACATTATACAGTAATAGTACTTTGCCGCTTTTTTCGATTGATAGTTTGCACCACTCCTTTTTAACATAAAACAGTTTTTCTTGACACAGTACAGGCGCTATAAGGACTAGTATTAATAAAACTAAGAAAATGTTTTTCATTTTCTCGTACTTCTAAATGTTTTTAGAGAAAATATTTGTTTCTGAGCAGTCATTGACGATATATGTCATTAGTATAATATATTGCGAAATGCTGTATCTTTTATGAGACATAAAAGAGGAATCATTAACCCAGAGCTAAAACTCAACATGAGAGAACGTTTTCTCAGAGTCTTCCAGTATAAGGAAGTAGATCATGTCCCTGACGTGGAATTTGGCTACTGGGAAGATACTCTAGTGAAATGGCATAAAGAGGGACTGCCTGAATATGTTGTAGACAATGATACTGCAGACAAATACTTTGGATTTGAAGCATGGTATAGCTACAAAGTGCCCGTAGTAATACCGTTCAAGGAGTTTGAGCAAAAAATATTCTATGAAGACGAAAAAGTAGTAGTCGTAAGAGAGCCCGATGGAGTAATATGTAAGAAATTTAAGAAGGGTAAAGGCTGTAGTATACCGCAGTATATAGAGTTTCCTGTAAAAGACTGGGACACGTGGGAGGAGTATAAAGCGAGATACGATTTAGACGGAATAAGGCTTCCTGACAACATAGATGAGTTAAAAGAAAAGTGGAAAAACAGAGACTATCCGCTAGGAGTAAATGC
>CBDUKN010000036.1:0-1807 GCA_965367815.1 uncultured Thermoprotei archaeon | reverse complement strand
TGCTAGTCCTATTATAGCGTATAGTAGTATTTTTCTGCTAGTTGTATGTAGCATTAGCGCTAATAGTATGTAGTAGCTGAAAAACAGTAATCCTGCGGCAAATATGTACTCTGCCCCTAGAACTAGGTTTATGGACATTAGTTTTAGTCCAAGTAGATAGAACACACAAATGTTTAGCGCTATATAATAAGTGGGTAGTAGGAATACGATAAGTAGTACTATTTTTAAGACTTTTTCTCTACTCATAGTTAAATTATTTAGTAAAAGATTTATTTCTTTTTCCCTACTATTATTATGTGGGAGAGTACTCTGTTGATATTGTTCTTTCGCGTGGACTTAAGAGAAAAGTTCTCTTTAAAGTTTGGGCAGTTTTAGACGATTATCAGCTTAAGCGTTTTCTCTACAAGCTTTCTCACAGAAGCGAGAGAGAAGTTATTTCATCTACATGGCTTATACCTAAGAAACGTGTTAAAATTGAAGGCAAGTATAAGATTGTAGGAGAGAGAAGGGAGTCAGTTGAAGTTATTATTCGTAGACTTGATGTATTTAAGTGGCGTAGTCTTTCAGGATTTTCTCACTTTACATGGACACGTAAATACAGGAAATATGGTGTGCTTGAGGGAGTTTTAAGCGAATTTGCTTTAACTTACTTAATTCAAATTATTGGAGATAAGAAGATTAGAGTAATAGAGCAACGTGTAGTTGATGTAGAGAAAATGGTAAAAAATAGATATTAAAGGTTTATAGACTAAATTTTATTATCCTTGTTTTTCCCTGAATTACAGTCCTCTTATATCTCATATATAATATGATCATACATATTACTGCGTAGAGTTCAGCTACTGTTAATGTAACTAGAGGATTATTGAGTATAATGAATGTGATGTCAGTAACTATTTTTATTAAGGGAGAGACTATTAGGAGTAGCGATAATATGTCATGTACAGCGTCTAGAGCAAAGTATAGTGCTAATAAGCCTAAGTAAATATAATGTACTCTCATATACGGAGCTTTTCTACCAAGTCTCTCTGCAATAGGAGTAATCATTATCAGCAATATTATTAAAAGAGTGGTTGTTAGGTAGAATAGTGGTGGTCCTAAGAAATAATATAACGGATTTGCTTCTCTAAGTCCCTTTAGCTTAAGTATGTCTACCGCTAATGCTGTGGCTACTTTGGAAACTGTAGTTGATGTTAGTATGATTGCTATGAGAATTTTAATGTTTTTGTCTTTAAAGACTCTTACATATTCTTTAAGTGCTTTAGTCACGATTAGATTATTCTTTGGATGTATATAAGCTTAACTTGTTAAAATAGAGTATATTTTACGGCTATCAACGTAATTTAATTCGACTTAAAGAGAACTAAGTGTATTTTAAATGTATTTGAGGTATTCTAGGTATTTTTTGGCAGCGGCTTGTGCTTTCGCGTATTTTTTATACTTGAGCATGAGATGGTTTTCTAGTTTAAGTGGATATACTGAGATTAAGGCTGCTTCAGGCTTGCTGAATCTGAGTATTTTCCCGGCGATACTCCATTTACATAAGTCTATGTTGAATGTGAAGTAGATTATTTTACTTCCTTTACGTACTGCTACTGCCAGCCTCGAAGTGTAGTATATTAGCTGTAAGTCTCGCCTCATTATGAGGTATGTTTTGAGCGTTTTGAGTGCTTTTGCTACTTCTTTTTTCTCATGTGTTTCGTGTGGAAAGTTTAGTTCAGCTATTTTGTGTGGAATGAGCGATATTCTAGTGAATTTTTCTGCTAGTCTTTTGTATAGCTGCCTGTGTTTCTTGGTTGAAGTATAT
>CBDUKN010000035.1:0-5423 GCA_965367815.1 uncultured Thermoprotei archaeon | reverse complement strand
AGCTCGTGTCTCAATATTTCACGAAGATTTCTTTTTCCCAGGAAAGGTAGTAGGGCTTCAACACACCACTCAAGCGCATCTACACCCGGATTAAACACAATAATAGTCTTAGCCATGTTACGCACAGAAGTATGCAGTCTATGAGGCTGCTGGTCTGCTGCAATAATCCTTATACCGTACTTACGCACCTGATCAGCAAGCCTCACTAAAATACTGTCCCCTTGATAGTCTCTAGTAGCATAGTTGCTTACCTCGTCTGCCACTAAAATCAATTCTCCTTTATCCCAGAAGTAATAGAGCATAGTCAACAAGATATTCGCGAACACTGCTCTCGAGTAAACATCAAGCGCACTTAAATCAACTACAACTACTCCATCAAAGTTTAATGTGAAGTTATTGCTATTAAACGCCCTGTTCAGTAGAGGTTCTATACGCCTCATGACTGCCTGTATAGCTGCAGCTATGTCCTGCCTACTACTAGGAACTTCGCTTAGCATTGCATAGAGCTCACAGTAAACATCTCTCAAAGTAACGTTTTCTTTAACGCTCTTCGCTCTATAGTACGCCTGCACTAGTTGTTGCCGTGTCATCGGAGTGAACTCGTAGCCTCTGAAAACCTCTCTGCTCACACTGACAAGACACTCTATGAAATCATCTATAGTGAAATACGCCAGCGGATTAATACTGTAGTTGTATCCCGCAACATAGTGTTTCGCTCCACGAATAGCGGAGAATTCTCCGTGCCAGTCTAAGATAAGTACCCTCTTACCTAGCCTCGCTAACTCACTAATGAAATGCGCTAGAAAAGTAGTCTTACCCGCACCAGTCATACCGGCTATGAGCGCATGAACTATTCTAGAAACGGGAATAGCTACAGGTCTACTTGTTACGTTAAGTCCCTCCATGTAGTAGCCTAAAAGAACTTCTTCCCCAGCTTTCTTTTCGATAAACCCTGTTGCCTCAATACTCTCGACAAAAGCAGAAACTAGCTGTGATAAAACTGAAGGAGTGAGCTCCGCATACGCTACAGCTCTCTGCAAAACAGTCTCCCTTTTCCCCAAGACATAAAAACCGAAACGCCTATTTCCCTCGAAACAGAGCACGACCGGGCCAGTGAACTTCATGGGCACAGAGAAGTTATCGTTTACTTCAACACGCCTAAGCCTGAAAACAATTTTACGGTTAAACGGAATCTTTGAAACCACATATCCACGCATATTGAAATACTCTCTAAGCCTCTCCTCAAGCTCCCTAACCTTCCTAACTAGATTCTTATTCGTAAACGCATGGACTTCAAACACTATGTATCCGCTGTGATTCTCGTCGAGAATAAGATATGATCTACAGTCCTCGCCATAAACACACGGAGAAAAACTACGCACACCACGCTCAATCCTAAAAATAATGAGACTACAGAGCCATATACCATGTCGACACACACCTTCCTCGCTGGGCTCACTCACAATAAACTCTGCTTTAATGAACCCCGGTATACTCTTCGCAATCGAAACTACTATGAAAACATAGAACGCCAGTAAAATAAGTCTCACAAGAAGCTGCACTACAGTAGCGCTGCTGAAAACTATTCTGAGAACAAAGTAAAGCGACCCAAATAAAACTAGGTAAAACAGCACAACAAGTATACTCTCCTTCCTCACAAAATAATTTACACACAAGAAAACAAAAACATTACGCAGAGAGAGGAGAGCGGAGACCCAGCCTCTCCCCCTGAGACCCATCGAGAAACCCCTCGTCTCAGAGACCCCTTCATTGCTTAGGGGCTCGGGACACCCACCCACCCCCCTCACCCCTCACTGGTAGTGGGGGCGGGTGGAGCAAAAGAGATAAAAAAGAAAATAAATTTAGGTTAAGAGACTATAGTAAGCTATTTTTTGTTCTAGAAAATCAATACTTTTTGTAACGTCCTTTATGTTACTCTTAAACCAGTAGGGCATTAGTTTCTTTAATTTTAACCATCTACTGTCTATAAGAACAACTACAGCATTGTTCCTTAAAACTCGTCCACACGCCTGCACAGCTTTGACTACTGCCTTCGCTGTGTACGCTGTAAGCTTTGGCTTTTTAGTATACTGTTTTAATATTCTCATAGTCTCTATTGTAGTTTTAGTAACTCTATCGTATGGCACTCCTAGCACTGCTACACACTGTGCTTTAATAGTAATTCCTTCAGCCTCCCTACTTCCCGCAATAATTACTTCGGAATTTAATGGAAGCTCCGCAATTCTAGTATATTTACTCAAAAGGTCACTAGAAGGAAAAACTATAATTATTCTTGGGAAAAATCTTGATATAGTATTCAATACTGACTCTATATACTCTATTATATTTCTTGTCCATTTTCGTTTAGGTAACTTCTTCGCAACATGAATTATGACATAAAAGTCGTAATAATGCTGCTTTACTCTGTATTCTGAAAGATTTCCTAAAACATTTCTTAAAAGCCGTGAATACGGTTTAGGTACTGTAGCGCTGATAAATACTGTTTTCTTTGATTTAGCAATTTTCTTCAGTGTATCATATAGTATTATTAATCCTTGGTAACCCTCTTTAGTTCTGAAAAGTTTTTCCGTACTACTTGCTCTTACAATATCTGTCACTTCAAAGAGATAACTAATACCCTGCTTATACAGAATCTCTTCTCCTCGCTGAATTAAATAGCATATTTCGTCTTCATTTACCTCAATAACTTTTTCTCTCTTAGACAAAGCAGTGATGAACTTCGCCTTTACACTAAAAAGTTCTGCTTCTCTTAAAGCTCTACTAATGTACTCCATAGGTATAGTAAACGTCTGCGGTAAAATTATATGATGACACTCATCGAATACTACGACGTCGCTTTTCTGAATTAAAGGCTCTATTCTCGACGGATAGCACAGCCAAGCGTAGGTAAGCACTTTAACTCTAGCGTCACTAATAAACTGTTTTTCAAAAGGACATTTAGGAGATAATGGGCATCCTTTAAACTTACTATGCATGCAGTACTGTCTCGGAAAAGGATAACATACACCTTGTTTAGAAAGCTTAAGCAACTGACTTTTGACATAGTGGCAAGCATCGTATATACTTCGAATCTCTATGAAATCAATAGGATATTTTTCTTGAATTTTCTGAAGCTCTCTGACAACAACTTCCCTTTCCTTTTTGGTAAAGCAGAACCATGCAATTCTACTGTATTTTTCTAGAAGATAAGAAAGCACTGCGGCGGTCTTACCCACGCCTGTTGGTGCTTCAATTAAAATATTGCTGTTATCTAATTCATCTAAAAACATCCATATTTCATGCTGTTGTGGCCTTGGTTTCTCGTAAGGAAAATACTTTGGAATCATTTTCTCACCTTCTTAAATAACGGATATTCTTCTCCCCTCATTGAAGCCTCCTGCACTCTGAATTCAATAAACTCCGCTATTTTTCGAAGAAACTCCTCCATTTTACTGATTTTCATTTCAAGTTTTGCGAGTCTCTTTTCAATTGTTTCAAGATCATCGAAAACTCTGTCTATACTCGACTCACTAGCAGCTACTCTCCTTTTTACTCTCTCAATTTCTGTTGCAAGAGATCTTACTTGTTCACTTAAAATACTAGGAGACTTTGATTGAACATTTCCTATAACTTCCTTCATCTTCTGGATCTCTTTTTGTATCGCATTTAGTTCTTTTTTAAATTCTTCTTGATTATTTTTACTATTTGAGATTCTTACTTCAGTATCTTTTTTTGTATTCTTATCTTCATTATTGTTTTTGTTTACAGTAATTAATGGCGATAGAGTAGCCTTCTTAAGTGAAGGAAGAATCTTAGCCTTAATTTTTACTGTATACCACTTGTTCTCACTAGGAATATATATTAGACAGTGACCTTTCTTGAGCCTTTTTACGTCTCGAGGAAAATTAAAGAATTTGAAATAGTCTTCGCTTATTTGGCCTACGTTAAATACCATTAAGATCATTTGCCTTAGAGTCTTCTCATAGTTTTCATAGTCTGGCAAAGTATGGTACAGAGCAATAGGTCTTATGTTATGTTTTCCTAAGAGCCGCATAGCACTAATAATTATTGGAGTTATACTAGGCAAGTTTTGTTCACTAGCTTCTTCTATGACTAGAAATGTTGTTCTGGGAAATTCCTTAACCATAGCTTCTTGAAGAAGCCAAGCTGAAAACACTGCTTGGAAAATAAATTTCGAGTCTAGTCTATATACTTGAGATAAATCAATAATGCCTGGCGGCGGCAGAGGCAAGTCTTCGTCTACTAGAAGTTCTCTAATAGGCAATAGTCTACTCTTGATACCAAGGACACCATGATAGTACCGTGTTCTAATCACCTCTAGTGTCTCAAAGAACTCTTCCCATGTTTCAGGGTTTTCTTTCAAAGCTTCTTCTGCTGCAGCTGCGATTTCAAAACCTGATGAAGAAGGTCTAAGTGCTGCTGATAAAATGTAAGGTAGGTACGGCTTAAGCGCTTTAAAAGGTAGGAATGGTTTATATCGAGGCAAATCTAAGCTTCCGTACTCTCCATATAGATCTATTATATAGAAATCTGCTGTATTCTTAGCCTGATAAATAAAGTTTAGCACTGCAGTAGTTTTACCAGTTCTAGTCTTCCCTAGAACTATTACTGGTTCTTCCTGCACTAGAATTCTCTCCCACCATTTCATAGTGGTTTCACCTTTAATGAATTTTTATTTAAAATAATGAATTTTAGTTTAGTATTATCTTTTTTAACTTCAACACAGGTATTCATTGCTAAATATTTTTTAAGCACCTTAGCAACAAGAAGTTTATTTGCTGCGCTACTCCAACCCAGATACCGTATAATTCTCTTCGAATCAATCGTAATCATACTTCCTTTGCTTGATTTGATTAAAACAGTAATAGCTCTAAGAATTTCCTTTTCCTTAAGTTGGATAATATAGTTTCTTATAGCCTTAAATCCTACGTAGATTTTGTTCTCAGCTACTAGTACTGGAGTTTTAAGTATTTTACCATTTATTGCTACTACTTGTTCGCTAAATACTTCTTTCTCTATGAAAATTCTGTATCTGCGTAGAAATTCTTTAACTCTATTTGATTCCTTATTCTCACTAATGTATAAAATACCTTTGATATGCATACCCCCACCCTACTACGTTTAGGTGAGCGAGGGAGCGGGGTGTAGTCGATAAATTTAAATATTTTAGCATTGAAAACATAGTAGTCAGTACTCCCCCTGATAGTGGCGGGGGAGTAGCTGCTATATCACTGGTCAACGTGGGCCCTGATCATCATCCCTCCCCGCTCCCCCGCCCCCTCTTCTTAAGAATGAGGGGGAGAGGAGGGTTCATCGGGAATCATTTCTCTGAAAGGTATTAGTATGCTGCTGTCTCTTATACACATCTCCGAGCCCACGAGACCTCTCTACATCTCGTATGC
>CBDUKN010000034.1:0-6791 GCA_965367815.1 uncultured Thermoprotei archaeon | reverse complement strand
ATGATACGGCGACCACCGAGATCTACACCGTCTAATTCGTCGGCAGCGTCAGATGTGTATAAGAGACAGCTACAGTACAGTATCTGAACTCACTGCTTATAGTATTTTGTGTAAAGACATTATAGTACGCTATTTTATTAAAAAATTCATGTATATTATGGTAATTATATTCGCTTATTGATATTTTGAAAATCTCTACTGAAAAATTTAGTCTTCTAGGAAAATTCTTTATAAGATAACTATACACCTTATATACCTGTGATTCCACTAAATTGCGTAGCTGAAGCAGACTTTCTATAGTTAAAGTGCCATTTCTTGCTCGCTGAATTATGCTCAAAAGTGTAAGTCTGGCGAGAGATGCTGAAAAAGATTTTGTTTCGATGATAAATTCATCGCAAATAATAGACAGCGAAGTAAGATCATAAAGCATTATTATGTTCTCTAGGTAGATAACCATATAAGAAAGTATAATGAGCACAAGTAATAGAGCTACATAAAGTGATACTAGTCCTCTATTCTCGGTCATTTATATCAACCACTATGTATGCTATTTCCTTATAGTTTAAATAGAAGTAAAGCAATATTTCCTTAGTTACTTTAAATGAAATCTCGTTTTTTACTTTAATTTTATGTAACAACTCTGTTTTAGACATATATTCTATTTTTCTATTATAATACTTTTCTAAACTAACTATTTTACTGAAATAACTGCAACTATGAATAACCAAACCAATATAAGTAATTAAACATACTATTATAATAAATGCCAATAAGCAGTCTAAAATAACTACATTCATGGAATGTTCACACCTTGAATTTTCATGAAGTTAATTAGCATAACTAAATAGGCGACTTGTATTAGCATTAAGATGATTGTGTAAACCAAAACTAATGTAGTTGCGTGAAGAATGCTCCATCCACGAGACTTTTTTCTGTAACTCATACTCCCTTATTTTTGTGTTTTAAGAGTCATAACATTCCGTTATTTTAATTTCAATTTCTCCGTTTCTGTTTCTATATACTTTTACTATAATTTTAGTTGAATTCAAAATATAACTACGAGAAATAACATTTAACTTATTTATTTTTATTTTAATTATATTTTTACCTTTAATTACTTTAAAAGAGGTGCAGTTAATTATTATTTTTGAATTAATTAAATTTTCTGGTATTCTTAATTTACATGAAATATAATCTATATGTTTAGTTTTCGTAGCAAGGGAGTATATTTTACTTAAGAAAATATATGACGAGGCCCCAAAAGCTACTTTATTCAAGTACTCCGTCTGCTTATATACAATAACCCCGGCTACTACAGCAAAAGTTAGCCATAAAACGAGAATAATAGTCGATTCTATACTTTTCCTCATGGTTCAACCCATATTAAAGTCCCATTGATTACCTTAAAGACACTAGATCCATTTAATTGAGAATAAATATTTATTAAAGTATTTTTAATATGTTCACATTTAGCTAAAATTAATATGCAGTCTTTAACTAGTGGAATTAGATAATAAATGCTTACAATACATACAGCAAGAAATATAACCTCAATTACTGCAACTTCTACACTTGTCTTCACATAATATTGTTGAATACAATTAATAAGTTTACAGAAAGTGGGCCCGGCGGGATTTGAACCCGCGACCCCCCGGTTATGAGCCGGGTGCTCTACCTGGCTAAGCTACGGGCCCAGAAGAATGATTACTACGGGATAAATAAGCTTTTCTTATGAAAACCGGCGGCTAGGCACCATCATTAGCTTTAAATTATAGAACTCCTTGAAAGAGAATGAATGCTGTGTACACGATGCAAACGTAGAGAAGCTGTATATTTTAGAAGAGTATCAGGCGAAAGATTATGCAGAGAATGCTTTATTAAATCTATCGAGCAGACTGTTTTAAAGACTTTAAGAATGTATAAGCTTAAAAGAGGAGAAAAGCTTTTATTGGCAGTATCAGGCGGAAAAGACAGTTTAGCTTTGCTCAATATTCTCACTAAAATTGAAAGAAGATATTCTTCTAAAGTAGTAGCTGTAACAATATACGAAGGACATCCAGGGAACTTTAGGAAAAAAGATATTGAGTATATTAGTCAACTCTGCAGAAAGTTAGATGTAGAATACAAAGTTTTCTCTTTTAAGGAATTTTACGGGTATAGTCTTCAAGAATTATGGGAAAGGGCTCGAAACAAGAAACTCAACTTAATGCCTTGCACTATTTGCGGAGTACTTAGGAGAAAATTACTGAACGAAATTGCCTTGAAAGAAAAAGCTACAAAAATAGTTACAGGGCATAACTTAGATGACGAGGCTCAGACTCTAGTGATGAATGTTATAAGAGGCGACGATGTAAGACTTTTAAGACTAGGTGCCGAGGCGCTCGGGTTAGTTCAATATGAAGGATTTGTGCCTAGAATAAAGCCTTTAAGATATATTCCTGAAAGAGAAATAGCTCTTTACTGCTACTTCAAAGAAATACCTCTACCTGAAGACCTATGCCCTTATGTACATTTCTCTATGCGAGGAGGCATTAGAGAATATTTATACGAACTCGAGCTACAGAATCCCAGTGTTAAATACAATATTGTCAAATGTTTCGATAGACTAAGCACAAGGATGGTCTCTTTTTTAAAAGAAAAGAAACTAAAACCCTGCTCCAAGTGCGGATATCCTACTTCTCGCGAAATATGTAGAGCATGCGAAATTTTAGAAAAATTATCGATTAACTAAAAGGTGCTCATTCTACTACAAATAGCAAGAGAAAACTAAATAAGAATGCTAAGAAAGTAGAGTAAGGGGTGGTGGGGCCCCGGGGAACTTGGCCTCCCCTGTATCCGCAAACGGTCAATATGGCGGGGGCTCACCCTAGGGGGCGGTGCCTTCCTCCAGTAGTGTTCCGCATAGGGTACCCAATGATCCTCGGCCCTACGGGGCCGCCCGTAGACTACACCCCTCTCTGTAGGGAGAGGGGTGTAGTCGCGCACCCGAACCGGGTTAGGCCCGGGAGAGCGGCTTAGCCGCCTCGACGGAGCAGCCCTAAGGGTGGCGGGCGGCGTTCGTAGGTACCCGGGGTGAGGGGAACTATGCGGAACACTACTGGATAGGCACCCACCCCTGGGGGTCCACCACCCCCAATTTCCGGGCACGAGGGACATACACTATGCCTAGACACAAGCAAGATATCATAATAAAATGCGATGTAGATTTGAACTCGTGTGTGCTAGTGACTGGGTTTCATGGAATAGGTGGAGTAGGGTTCCTGACAACAAAGTATTTAGCAGAAGAACTTAAAGCTAAACGTATTGGATTCATCAAAACAAAATATCTACCTCCATATGTTTTTCTGGAAAATAGAGTGCTGAGATTTCCTTACGAAATATACAAGTTTAACCAGTTAGTCTTCGTAGTATATAATGTTCAACTTGAACTGAAAGACATGTATGAAGTCGCCAAGAATCTAGTTGATTGGACTTTAAGCAATGGTTTTGATAAAGCAATTCTCTTCGGAGGTCTCGATATACGATTTAAGAAAAAGAATACAAGCCTAAATTACAAAATAGTACCTACATCAGCTTACATGAATCTTATTAGAGACAAACTAGACGACAATCTTCTATTAGAAGACAGACTATACGTAATTGGTCCATTGGCCTTACTCCTAGCATATTTTGAAATAGAAGACTTTCCTGCTGTAGCAATTCTTCCATATGCACATCCAGATAAAAACGATTACGCTGCTGTAGCTACAGCAGTTTCTGTATTTAATAAAATGACTGGAAGCAATATAGATACAGGAAAGCTCCTTAAGCTAGCAGAGCAAGAACAGAAAATAGAAAAAGAGTTAAGTGAACTAATGAAAAAGTATGAAAAAACAGTAGAGATTAAGGGCAAAGATAAACTACTTTACGTATAATTCCACTCACTTACCGCTTTAACAATAACGTCCACTACTTTATCATATTCATTAACAGACCCTACTACTATAATGAACTTTATTGACGAATATTTTCTATTTATTGAGAACGCCAATTCTTTAAATATTTTATAGAAAAACTTACTACAACAAAATACTATTATCTTCACTTTACTGTCACTTTTCTCATCAGCTATACTTAGTATATAATCACTAATAATTCTCTTTATTTTTTTAGCCATTAATGTATTATCTTCAATATTAACTCGCTCGTGCTGAGATAACGGATATGTTTCACTTATATCAACAGGTACTAATCCGAAGAATTCATTATATATACAAATGTTTATCAAAGATAATTTATCTTCATTCAATTTCTTCTTGAGCTCTCTAATAAGGAGACGATAAATTTTATTTTCAATAAAAGGTTTTTCGCCAGTATCTGGGAGAAAAATTAAGTATTTAGCTCTTATGGCTGGAGCATAGTTATTTACAAGCCTCCATGTGTGTCTTACTACTTCTGGTCTGAAAATAGATAGCGGGCTTAATAGAAAAATACCTTGAGCAGAAGCTCTTGTAGAGACTGAATACTTCTCTATAATTTTAGAGTACTTTTTAACTACTTTAAATGCTTCCCAGAGAGATGGGTGAACTTTACATCTGCTTTCAATTAACTCCCAGAGAAAACCCTCTTTAATGGCTTCTTTAATAGTATTTACTTCTCTTTTTATTTCATATAAGTTATGAAGAGCCAGCAGTCTTACTCTTTCATGAAAATTCATTTCTCTTAATTCTGAAGGAGTATACTTTGAACATACAGGACAATTACAAGGAAAATACTCCATATTATTTAACCTCAATGTTCCGTGAGCCGAAATATATCTCTCATCTCTTGCATACAGTATATATGATGCTGAATCAAAAAGATCACACCCCATAGCTGCAGCTAAAGGAAGTATTAGAGGATGCCCTGCGCCAAATAGATGCAGGGGCTTCGAAAAAGGTATATTAAGTCTCGCTGTAAGTGTCAGTTCTATAACTTCCCTAAATCTATATTCTTCCAGATACTGTGTAGGGCTACCAATAGCATAGATATCGAAGTCAAGCTGACTTAGCTTAGTGGCAGATAACTTAACTAATTCTTTATAAGGTGCTCCCTGTATAGGAGCAACTAGCAGCATTCCATTTAACTCGTCTCTAAATTCTAGTGCTCTTTTCGCTCTTCTCAACGTCTCATATACTCTCGACGCTGTTTCTTCGATACTTTCATCAGCTCTTGAAGGTATATCGAGAATAACTCCTATATCACTTCCGATCTCTTTTTGAAAAATAAGTATTTCATCAGGATCGACTTCAGCGTAACCATACATTAGTATTTGATATGCGCCTGAATCTGTCATTACAGGACAATTAACTCCTAGAATTTTATGTACACCAAGTATTTTCGCATGATCTCCATACCTTCTTTTAATTATATATGCGTTAGTTATTACAGAATTAAAACCTACTTCAAGTACTTTTTCTGCCGGAATTTCAGATTTAAGCGGATTCATTACAGGAAAAAGAGCGGGAGTTTCAATAATACCATGTTTAGTCTTAAGTCTCCCTATTCTCCCTAGTACATCCTTACATACTACCTCAAACGACATCTCTAGTATTATCTGCTTTGCTCAGCTATGAATTCTTCGTATATTCTTTTAACTTTCTCAGCTAAAGGTCCTTCTCCTTCTACTCCTTTCTCGCTAACCCGAATTCTATCCATAACTACTATTACTCTGGCGTCTTCATAGTACTTCACCATATGCGGAAATACTTTCTCTAGTCTTTCAGCTAGTTTTTCTAAATCTAAAATCATTTCCCTTACTAATATTTCGGACACTGCATGAGAATATATGAAAACTCTTGAGTAAGTATTTCCTTCATTGTCCCTAGCATCTGCCAGACAAATATTAAAGGAAGAGGGATCTACTGTGTAGAGTTTTCCGCTATATACTCTTCCCGTAGTTGTTCTGACCTCAACGTTTTTGTCCACTAGCGACGCAAGCTCAACAACAAGCTTGCGCATTGCGTAGCCCACTCTGTCACCGCCAAAAATATAGCACCAAAATTATATAAATTACTGCCATCTCTAGTGAAAACGACGAGATTATGGAAGAAGAAATGATTATAGATGATATTGAATCGCGCGAGGGTCTAACAATACTCACTTTAGCTAGTAAGAACAAAGATATCAAAATAATATTTGAGCTCCCAGACCAGATTTTAAGAGAAGCTAATATTTCTCCAGAAAAAGATTCGAAAATATTTTTCAAAATGCTTCCAGAGGAATTCGAAGAAAATGAATGGAAAGTATATGCAGAAGGGATATACTATCTTAGAAAGAAGGAAAACGAAAACACATTATACTATATATCGGTAGGCGGACTACAGCTTAAAGTAATCTCTAAGAATCCCATAAATCTTTTAGAGAACAACAAAATATTATCAAAATTTTATATAGGATTAAAGTAATTCTTCAATAAATTATCTATATCCTGTAAAGATATTTCCATACAATTCTTATTAATAACTCTTTGTAATATTTCATATAGTACCGCAAGACCGACCGAAACATTACTATAAAAATACTTATACACTATTTCAGCTAAATAATTAAATAATTGTTCATCAAGAAAACTTACAGGACAGTTAGTTAAACTAAAACGATACATAAAAATATCTTTTAATTCTTTCATCGAATACCGTGGTAAATCTATTAGGTATTTCTCATTGATACAATTCATTTCCCTTAACATTTCAATTAATTTTATTGATTTAATTTATGGCTAAAGGGAATATTCATATAGGTTTGGACATAGGTACCTCTACTATTAGAAC
>CBDUKN010000033.1:0-10806 GCA_965367815.1 uncultured Thermoprotei archaeon | reverse complement strand
TAAAATAATTCTAATTACACATGACCACGGAGACCACTTCGATATAGAAGCAGTACTAAAAATATCTAGCAGATGTAACGGAGTCTTAGTATACTCTACTAAATCAGTAGTAGATCAGCTCACTAGAAAAGGAGTAGAAAACTGCTTCACTGTAGAGAGAAATCATCCAATAAGATTAAATCGAGTAAAAATAGTTCCCATTCAAAATGAAGAAGAGTCGCCAGATAAGTACAGCTTCCTTATCGAGAGCAATAACAGAAAACTATTCTATTCAGGGGACTGCCACAAAGTACCGCCAGACTTACCTAAAGCTACAGACACAATAGATGTGCTCATCATATGGCCTGTAGAGAAAGTGCTAGAAGATTTTCTAAAAACATTCACTATAAACAATATTGTGTTAATGCACTACGATAAATTCAAACCAGGAGACTTTATCTGTAATATAAACCCAAAGGAATTCAAAAACAGGTTCGCGCAGAAATACCCTAAAGTAAATATTATTATACCAGAATAGCATATATTAAGGTATATTGCTCATAGTATTAAAGTGAAGTATATGTAAATAATTTCTGAAAATAGCATTTCTAAATGAACCTTATCGAAGGAATGCTAGAGAGAACCCTATAATGTCTGTAATTACGTGAGCTGTTGATAGTACTAAGAGTTTTCTCCTCTTGAGGTAGATGTAGCCATAGACTAAGCCTATTATAAAAGTCGCTACTGTGTGCAGTGAGAAGCCGTGCCATATAGCGAAAGCTAGTGCCTGTATTACTAGAGCATTCTTTGAGCCGAAGTATTTTTCAAGTACCTTTATTCCGAAGAGCCTCCATATAATCTCCTCGAAGATTCCTGCCGTGAATGGAGCTATTGCAACGAAGTATATTTTAGAGAATAGCGGTAAGTCTGCGGTGATTTCGCGCCAGTATTCAAGATACTTTTCCCAGGAGCCTTGGTAGTAGAGAAGACAGTTGAGATACTGCATGAACATAATTACTCCCTGAGATAGCAGAATTAATGCAATGATTAGAGCAATACTTGTGACAGGTTTTTCCGAAATATCGCTAGTAGAGTACTTTTCCTTAACGATGCTCCAGCCTCCAAGAAGCTTAATGACATAAAGTCCCCAGCATACCTGTATGACCGACCAGTAGAAATTGTATGTGAGAAGCGCTTTCGCTATGAGAATTCCTATTTTCTCTGGAGGCACTCCTCTAGCCATGGCTCCTGCTATATAGCCCATGGCAATCGCAGTAGAACATGCCATATTAAGTATAAATGGTGAAAAAATAACTAAGAGGGCTCTGCCTCTCCCTATAGTCATGTTGATCACCGAGACTATACTTACTGTGGCTCTATTTAAGCAGTCATAAAACTCGCTGAATTAAAGTAGGCTATAAGCAGAAAAGCTTATAAGCTGATAAGCTGAATAGCTAATAGGCTATGAATAATGTGGAGAAGTACGCTAAAAAGTTCATAGAGGTCTGGGGTAGCGGACGCGATATACCTTTTGCGGTCTTTACAGCAGACAGTAGAAAAGCGATAGCCGCTTTATTAGCACTAGAAGGACCTCTTACAGCTAAACAAATTTCTGAGAAACTAGGTCTCTCAGCGACAACAGTACTCGATCACATAAAGAAGCTAATTGAATACAATATAGTTAAGGAAGTAGAGTATCCTCATAAAAAGTATAAGCAGGAACGTTACTATGCCTTGGCGATTCCCGTATACACTGTTAAAGAGTTAGAATCACTGAAAAAATTATTAAAAGATTTTAGTGATATCGCGGCTGAAGCAGTTAAAAAAGTTTACGAGAAATCACTAATGAAAGCTGAAGAATGGTTTAAGAACACATTAATGGCTAAACAGGGCTACAAGCTAACAGACGATGAAGCAAGATGGTTCCTATGGAAGTTTATAGTACTAAATATTATTGAAGAAAAACTAAAAGAATATGGATTAATAAAATCTCCTTTTGAAACCGAAAAAGGACATTTCATATACATAGTAATAGATGAAGATCGTTAGGAGCAGCTATGAAATATATGATTATCGCTGATAACTTAACGAAGAGATTTAAGAAAGAAAAAGGTAAGGGAATCATAGAGGCATTAAAGGGAATTTCATTTAAAGTAAGAAAAGGAGAAATCTTCGCAATTATGGGACCTAATGGTGCGGGAAAAACCACTTTACTTAAAATCTTATCATGTGTCATTAGACCTGACGAAGGTGAAGCCTGGATTAATGGTTACCATATAATTAAGGAAAGAAGTAAAGCTAAAGCTTCATGTAACTTAATTATAGGTGGCTCATGGCTCGGCTTACATTACGCCTATACAGTAAAAGAAAACCTCATGTTTTTCGGCAGACTTTACGGAATTCCTAAAGAAGTTCTTCTAAAAAGAATAGAGTTTGCTACCGAGCTTTTAGATTTAAAAAATATACTCAATAAAGAAGCCATTTTTCTTTCTACTGGAGAAATGCATAAAGCAATTTTAGCGAAAATGCTTTTAATCAAAACCCCCGTACTCTTGCTCGATGAACCTACACGAAGCCTCGATCCTGTTTTAGCCAATAAAGTTAGAGCTATTTTAACTAATATCATTTCGAAAGAATACAAGATAACAATCCTGATGACGAGTCACCAGGCAGTCGAAGTAGAAACACTTGCTGATAGAGTAGCATTTCTGAACAAAGGTAAAATAATTGCATGCGATACTCCGAGTAACTTGAAAAAGAAAATCAGAAAACTAGAAAAGATATCTATAAAATTAAATAGAGTTCCTTCAGAAAAACTCATTAGTAAAATAAAGAAGCTTGATATAGAAAAACTTAACTTAAATGATGAATTAATAGAAATATATACTAGAGAATTAGAATATATTACACCTAATTTAATTGAATTAATTAAGAAAGAAGACTTAAAAATAGTTAGTCTGTCTTCTGAGAGAATTAGTTTAGAAGATGTTTTTAAGTTTCTGGTAGAGGGCGAGTGCTATGAATCTATTTAAAGATCTAAGAATAGTATATTATTTTATAAAAAGATATTTTAGAGTATGGACTTACTTTAAAGTAAATTTTGTGCTTGAGTTAATACAAGTAGTTATTGATTTAGCTACAATGGCTATAATTGCTTCAGCTGCTGGAAAGTATATTTCTTATATGCTTAAAGCCTATGGCGGAGATTATTTTGCTTTCATTGTATTAGGTCTTGTATGTAATCAGTTGCTTTCGGTTGCTCTAACTGCTCCTCGCTCGGCTATAGAAGATGCGTTTTGGGGTAGAAGAATAGAGATTCTTTTCTCTTCTCCCGTTAATCCTACTTTTCTTGTCACAGCTTTTTCAATAGGTCCTATAGTAAGAGAATCCGTTAAAACACTAATATACTTACTAACAGCTATTCTCTTAGGCTTATCTACTAAGCCCTTAAATATACTTAGCACAGTTGTTTTCTTTACAGGGTTTTTGGCTTGCATGGGCATTGGATTAATTTCTGCAAGTACTCTTTATTTGCTAGAAGCTAAGGGAGGAAGTGATCCTGTTAATTGGATTGCTAGCATAGTTGCTAGACTTTTATCGGGTCTCTATTATCCTTTAAATATCTTGCCAGAGTGGTGCAGGTGGCTTTCACTAATAGTGCCTCATACATACGTATTTGATGCTGAGAGAAGAATACTGCTAGGCTCTGTTTCGGGAGAATCTTCTCTACCAATACATAGTGTTTTTGTAGCACTAGGCTTTAGCCCTGTGTTAGCAGACTTAGTACTCTTAGCAATATACGCTGGAGTAGTTCTCCCATTAAGCTATTATCTCATTAGGAAGGGTTTTGAAAAAGCTTTAAGAGATGGTAGGCTCTCTTGGTGGTCTTAATGTCGAAGGATATTGTTATAGTAAATAATGTTTATAAAAGCTATCCCAAGTATAAGCGATTTGGGCCAGGCACTTGCTTAGGTCAGGCTCACTGGATTCTTGCGACTATTTTCCGTATGCGGAAAGAAGGAGTTGTAGAGGCTTTGAAAGGAGTTTCATTTAGGGTTAAGAGAAAAGAAATTTTCGCTATAGTTGGGCCAAACGGTGCTGGTAAGACTACTTTAGTGAAGTGTATTGGGGCTCTTCTGTTGCCCGATAAAGGGTATATTGAAGTTGATGGAGTTAATGTGGTCGAGGAGCCTCTTAAAGCTAAAAAGCGTATGAATCTCGTAGGATCTGGCTACTGGGGAGGCTTTGACTGGTCTTTAAGTCTTGAAGAAAATCTCCAGCTATTTGCACTACTTTACGGTTATGATTTCAAGGAAGCTAAAAGGAGAGCAAAAGAAGTACTTGATATAGTAGGACTTTCTCATAAAGCTAAAGATAATCCTACGAAACTATCATCAGGTGAAAGACAGCGACTCGCCTTGGCTAAGGGTTTCATAGCAGATGTTCCTCTATACTTAATTGATGAGCCTACAGTAGGCTTAGATCCTGTTTTCGCTAAACAGATAAGAGATTATATCAAAACTGAGATGAAGAAAAGAGGCATAACGGTAATTTTTACTACTCATTTCATGCATGAGGCAGAGTATTTGGCTGATAGAATAGCTATAATCAAGGATGGTAAAATAATAGCTTTGGGGACTGCTGATGAACTTAAAGCTAAGTTTACCAGAGGTAAGGTAGTTGAGATTAAAGCATATAATGTATATGAGGATGCCTTAAATAAAATAAAGTCTATTGAAGATATAATACATATTGATGTTTTCCATAGAAGCTATGGAGCTGAAACACTATTGAGGATTTTAACTAGAAATCCTTTAGAGACACTGAATAATGTTTTAGATATTTTGTTAATGTATTCAAGTACTATTCTTTATGCTAACATTTCTGAACCTACACTAGAAGATGTTTATAGAGCAATTGTGGGTGAAGAGTATGGATAAGTATGAGTTGAAGAGAGGAGGATTTAGGATAGTGTTATTGGTAGCTCTTGAAACACTAAAAACAAGGCTATTAAAGGCGATGTTTTTCCCAATAATATTTACTTTATCCCTAATAGACATTGTTATTGGAACACTAGCCTACTACCTTATGGCAATATTTGTTGAAGGGGGAATGAACAGATATATCTCGGCTTACGGTATAACTTATCCCGAATACCTTTTAGTAGCAATAATAGGCGATATATTAGCTGGTCTATTCTTATATTCTTTCTACGAAGCTATAGGCATGGGCTACTGGGGCTGTGAAACAGATCTCTATATAACTTCTCCAGTAGGACTTAAGGGAATGATAATGGGTTCCCTCCTCACCTCACTAGTATGGAATACACTAGCTGTTTTCACTTTACTATCGTTTGCAGCAATACTAGGAATACCTTTACACCTAGAAAATCTTCCTCAAGTACTTGAAGTTCTTGCAATAGGGCTTCTACCTTTCCTAGGTCTGGGTTTAATTTCAGCTAGTACATTTACATTAATGAACGCTAAACAGGGAAGTCCTATAACATGGGCCATAAATATTGCTCAACGCATACTCAGTGGCTACTATTTTCCTGTTCAGCTTCTACCGGGATTCATTAGACCTCTTTCTTATATTCTGCCGCATACTTATTTTTATGAAGCACTAAGATTAGCAGTATCTAAAGGTATTTGGCTGCATAGCTACTATCATTTGTTACATCCATTATTAATTCAAATAGCTATTCTGCTTCCACTGGGCGTTGTTTTATTTAAGTACTCGCTCATAAAAGCAGAGAAAACAGGTGACTTAAGTAGATGGACTTAACTATTTATAATGTAACTAGGTAGGAACTATTTTAATTCTATTGAATTTTTACTATTCGGTGTATTAAATATCTCTGCATAATAAAGTCTCTCTGAAATCGAAAAATATTTCATAATGCTTAGTAGTAGATGGAAACTCTTGAGGGAGGAAGTATAGTTGCTTCAAGTGCTATAGGTAAGTAAATATAGCAGTTAGTAGGGATTACTAGCAGTGGTTATTGAACTTTCTTCTGAATGGATTGAAAAAGCTGAAGTCTTTTTAAGAGAAGCTAAGAGGCACTTATCTGAGGGCATATACTGGCTCGCCTGTTTTGAAGCTCAACAGGCAGTCGAGTTTTATCTTAGGGCGCTTTATGTAGCTCTTACAGGTACTCACCTTTTTGCACACGATTTAGTAGAGCTCTTAATTTAAATCCTTCTTTTAATCTCTATACTTATGCGGATGCACTTACTCCTCATTATACATTAGCCAGATATCTTAGGAGATCTCCCTTTAATTATAATGAGTCCCTGGCATCTAGGTGTGTTAACTATGCCTCTGAGATCATTGAATGGGTTAAGAGAGTTGTTTCTGAGGAGGCGGGCTGAGCTCATTAAAAGGCAAGATGAGTTATTTAGAGAGTTTACTAGGAAAATTACTTGTAAATACAGGAAGTGCAGTATTGTTCTCTTCGGCTCAAGAGCCCGCGGGACTCATGTTTCTTACAGCGACTACGATGTGGCAGTGATTTTCGAGAAGATTAGTGATGGATTTAAGTTAATTGAAGAGCTTAGAAGACTGAAGCCTAGAGGGTTTTCACTAGACTTGATTGTCTTCGAGCTAAAGGACTTAGAGGATCCTCTTGTGAAGAAAATGCTAAGTGACTGTGTGATACTATATGATGCTCTGAAAGTAAGTAATATTTTAGAGAAAAAGATAAATAAATAGTTTATCACTTTCTTTTATTCTAGTCGGTATTTTAGTTGCTCGAAAGAGTCATTAAACTGCTGAATCACTATGTGAAGATGTCTTTGGAAGATAAAGTAATTTGTTTTTAGATGAAATTACTATTCTGTTTTCTGAAACCAGAATATTTTTACTTGAAGAAGCTGCTACATAAATTGTGTTTTCAGTCACATATACTAATTTGTCTTTCTTAGCCACTATTATCTCGTAGTAGTTTTCTCTAGGGAATACTGCTGTAAAGTATTCTGATTCGCCACGCAGAGCTTTAAGACTTACTTTCCTTTCTTCAGCTAGTTCCTCACACATATCGAGTACTTCCTCAATGAAGTCTATGTCTGCCTCTGCTTCCCTAAGCTTTAGCTTAGGGAGAGGATTCATGAAGACTAAGACTATGTCTTCTCTACTTACTTTAACTGACTTTCCTAGAGCGCCTTGAGACGTTTCAATTACAGTGTCTACTGCGTACTCTACTGGCCCCTTAAACGCGTAGCCTACGTGTCTATCTCTATAAGATACTTTAAGTACTTTTGCTCCCTGCTTTACCTTGAGATAGCACTTAGTGTTTCTAAATAGCTCTGTCTCTTCTTTCAGCTCAAAGGTTTTAGGCTCAATCTTCCACATCAAACTCACCTAGGTATCTCACTAGACTTGAAACCATTTTTAGCGCGAAGCGGCCAGGTAGTGTAATTAAGTATCTTCCTCTAACAGCCTCCTGAACTACTAGTCCTGCTTCCTCCAGTACATTTAAGTGACTTGAAAGAGTCCCCGCGGAAATACCGGGTAGCTCCTCCTGTAGTTCTTTAAGATACTTACCTCCACGGGAGAGAGACTTAAGTATCTTGAGTCTATTTTCATTAGCCAGAGCTTCTAGAAGCTTAGCTGCCTGCTTCTCATTAAAGTCTACTGGCTCTCTTACTCTTCTCTGCTTCCCCCTAGCAACTATTACTCCCCTAGGACCTATGAAAACAGCTCTCTCAATTTCTTCCCTGACACCTTCCATGATATCTTCAACTAGATCTCCTATAAACTCGCCCAACCCTATGAATACTCTCTTCCTAGGATAAGTCATATACTCTTCTCTTTCTTCATCAGCTCTACTTTCCTTCAGCCTATGAAGCTCTTCTCTAAGCCTCTCTATTTCTCTCTTTAGCTCTCGCAGCGACTCACGAAGCTCATCTACTTTATCCTTTTCGCCCATACTCTTACCCAATTCTATTCTAATCAAATCTATTTCTATTATAGTAGAATTAAATTTGACGTATATAAAGATAGCGGTGTTGAATCAATAGGGTTCTGTAATTCTACTTTTAAGAAAATATCTAAAGATATTCAATTAAAATTAAATCTACATTATTAATTAAGATAACTACTGAATATACTTAAGACGAAGTTTAGCTAGCATTCTCAGAGTTTATCTTACATTAAGGACTACTTTTCTAATAGTTTTATATATGATTATGTCTATGTATAGTAGAGGGGACATAGCTACAAGAGCTTTGCGAAACAAAGGAAAATACTACTGTACACAAAATTTTCTGAACTACTATCTCTTCTCTTCCCGCACACATTGGAGTGTTGAGAGTTAATAAAATCTTTAGAGAATTTAAATTTAAGTTTTCTAACTTTGTAATTTCTAGTTTTGAAATAAAACAATATCAGCAATAAAGTAATAACTACGATAACTATAAGTAAGAGTAGTCGAAACCTATTCATTTCTATTGCTGATTTTTCCTCTAATAGTTTGTAGTGTTTAATAGCGCCTATTAGTTCGTCAATTCGGCAGAACACTACCTGATCTCCATACTTTTCCTCTAGTTTCTTCTTAATGTTTATTAAATCCTTAACTTTTGGATAGTACCATAGCCCTATACCAGCTATTATAAATAAAGGTTTTTTAGACTTTGAGTCTATATACTTTACTAAGGCATCATACAATTTCTTAGGATCTCCCATGTATCTGGGAACGATCCAGACCTTATCGTCTACAAACCAGTAATCTTCTTCAAACTCTGGACCGAATCCAAAAGAGAATCCCTCTACCTTGAGTATACTTGAGTAGAGTTTGAATACTTTTTCATCCTTTTTATTGTGATTACTAAATGCTACTACTTTTAATGAACATCTATCTAAGTATTTTTGTCCTCTATGTAAGTATTCCTCTAAGTATGGGAAGTCAGATGGTCTAATTCTCCCTCCTACATGGGCTGAGAAAAAGTAATCACTAGGAGTTTTGGTCTCATAATAGTATTGTACTATTCCTGGACATAGGTCTACAACTATAGGATCTAACCACCAACTAACGGGAATCTCTCCTCTCCCTTCACTTAACCACATTTCATAGTAAAAGTCATGCATTACGTTGAGCCCTAGATCTGAGACTGCAAAGGCTATATAGATCTTGCCTGGATCTACCTTTACTTCAAACTTATGCTCCTGTTTATACTCTTTTTTAGCTGGTATTTTGGAATGAAAGGAGAAGTTGGGAGAAAAGGCCGTAGCCAGTAAATTAAGTAGGCCATACTTAGATGTTAGAGATACCCACGCTCTCTCCCACTTTGGGCCTTCTGGATATCCTATTGCTACTGCAAACTTGTTCATTTTACTATAGTATTTACCTATTAACGAAGACTCATTTCTTACACTCAGACCTATCGAGCACCCCTTATTAGCTATTACATAGTCTATTATCGACACTCTGTATATTGCTATTCTCTTCATAGTCGGAAAGAGGTTTATCAAATCTTTACTACATCTTGGAAATACATTTTCTAATTGCCATTTATGAGCATCTATCCGGTCTTTAAACTTATTTCGAAGATCATACTTCACTTCCAGTCCTAGCTCTATTAACTTCTCTAGCATACTTGGGTGTGCTATAATTAGATCTTCTACACCCGCTAGAGAGACAGCGAGATTTATGGTTGCAGGAAGTTCTGGATCGTATACAACTATTCCCTTCAAATAGTGCTTATACTTCTCAATAGCATCGTAGACGTCGATAATCCTATATCCTTTAATCCACCCCTTACTCTTATAATACTCTAACCATCTCTCGGAAGCTGTAGGTCTTAAGTGCGCACTTTCCCACAGGACATAAATTGAGGGCTTTCTTCTATTCACTATTCCCTGAAGACTTAATACCATAAGTCTTGTCTCTAAATTACTTCCTCTAAGGTCTATGACATCAACTATTCCTTCTTTCCACGAAGTTTCTTCTGAAGGTGCTCCCCTTAGTGCCTTTTTATACGCTAACTCTAGTATAGTTTCATATGTATTGAACTCAGGTGCTTGAGAGTCATAGGTATTAAACTTACCGAAAGCTTTTACTGTAGCATTTATTCCAAGAAATCCTCCATGTACTGGATAGATGAAGTTTATACCCCTACTCTGGAAGAATTCGTCGGCCATTTTAAGGAATTCACACTGCTGTTCTCTTGTTAAATTCTGGCTGAAAACTCCTAGAGGAGTTCTTGTAGTAGCAGCCCAGTCTATGAAGGCGAAGATAGGTATTTCTCCCCATAAATTTTTCACCGTCTTTATTATTGTGTCGTACCTAGTCTCATTAAGATCCATATATAGTATTTCTCTTGAAGTGGGAGAGATTGTGATGAAGTCTAGTTTAGGAACCTTATGGGGCGATTTGAGGCTTAGAGGCCAGCTCCCTACATATATATAGCGACCTTTTGAGAGCCCATACTCATGTATTGCATCTACTATCTGACATACAGCCTCAAGAGATTCTCTGACGGCTATATGGTTTTCATCCCCTGTCATCTTAGCGAGAAAGTGTACTTGAGCAAATAGCATGTCTATCCATATAGCATCTACACCACAGTCTATCTGCTTATATGCCCAGCTCAGTAAAAGCTCTTGAAACTTCGGATTAGTTATATCTGGGAAGTAGGCACTCACTTTAGCGGGGTCGTAGTCGTGCCAGTCTAGGTCTCTGGGGACCCAGAAGTGAGTTTTAGCAAACCAACATTGAAACTTTTCTTTCTCAACTGGAATACCCCATTTCTCGGGATCTAATGCCATGTCCCATGTCTTTGGATACTCTATAACTTCTCCAGTAATAGGGTTCCATACCTTACGGCTATG
>CBDUKN010000032.1:0-11740 GCA_965367815.1 uncultured Thermoprotei archaeon | reverse complement strand
TTTTCAAGCAGAAGACGGCATACGAGATGTAGAGAGGTCTCGTGGGCTCGGAGATGTGTATAAGAGACAGAAACTAAGCTGAAATATCTTTATCTGTTTTCATCAGCTTTTTCTTTTAATTTATGCGATATATTGATTGTAGGTTTCATGAGTTATAAAAATACAAAGGGTATTATGAGCTGTCTGCTTTATGCTATGTCTTTTTCCATTAGGATGTCTTTCCATGCTGTTCTCTGTATGTAGCCGACTATTCTGTATCCGTGTTTTTTGTAGAAGTTTATTGCCCAGACAGCTTTTTCGTGAGTGAATAAGCGTAGTTTCTTTAAATTCAGTTTACGGGCTTCTTCTTCAATATGTTTTATTAGAGCTGATCCTATGCCTTTATGCTGGTGCTTTGGGTGTACGTATACCCATCTAACTAGGCCTGTCCTTTTTTCATGTAGAGGTTTTAGTGCCGCTACGCCTACTACTTTGTCTTTGAGCTTATATACGTAGAATATCATCTCTTTCATGTCCCTTAGAATCTGATTGTGGGTCACTACTGGGTGTTTAAAGTGTTCTGGCGGTATTATGCTACGGTAGGCCTGATAGTTAGATTCGTTTATAACTGAAACTATTTCATTAACATCTTTTGCGTCAGCTTTCTGTATCATGTTTTCCTAAGATTAATTATTTTAGATAGCCTTTAGTTTACTTTACGGTGTTCTATTGCTTAGTTGATTTTTTATTTCTTCTAAGAATTCTTCACTACTATGTAGGGTGTTATTTTTCTGTACTTGTAATGAAACTTAGTGCTGTGGCTATTGCTAGTATTCTTGGTAGGAGGACCGATTTTCCTGAATACTTACTGTTTTTTCTGTGTTCTTTGGTGTAGCCTATGCAGTCCATTACTACGAGGTCTACTTCTCTAGCTTTTTTAGCGTATTTCTGTAGAGTCTCTAAGGGGTCTGTGTAAGGCGACCACGGGTATATATGCTGACATATTCCGCAATACTGCTCCATTTGTTTAGAGTCATTTGCGTCTGCTTTTTATCTGGGATGAATACGGCTATTTTCTTAGGGGGTAGTGCCTCAACGATCTTAGTCATTATTTTGCTAGGAATAATTATTATTTTATTTGATTTTTATTTCGAAGTCTCTAGTGCACATTATTACTATTATATCTGCTTTATTCTCTACTTCCTTTACTAGCTTCTTCAGTCTATCTGTTATACGTTTTTCAACAATTTGACTTGTGTACCGTCTGCTAGCCTAGTGACGTAGAATTCTCCGTTTTCTCGAGGAAAATACTGCTGCTCTATCTGTTTTCTAGTTAAGCCGTCTAAAGCTCCGTATTCTGCGTAGTCTATGTTTTTCAAGAGATCCGCGATATCTTTTAGTATGTTTGTTCTAGGGGTTTGGCCTATTGTTACAAGGGCCAGCTTCATGGCGGCGCGCCTTTTCTCAGTATTTCTTGAATGCTTCCATGTACTTCAATTATTTTATTCCATTCTTCTTCATCGTAGAATTTTGCTTTATGAGCTGTGTAGTCTTTAGCTACTTCGACAACGAATCGTGTTGCTTGTTCTAGTGCCCATATATTGGTTGCGCCTGTAGCTGAGCCGGGTACGGGCACTCTTGTAGTTGTTGCTACTCCTACTACGGGTGCTGTAGTGTAGATCCAGGGCTGTACTATGCTGTTTATGTGGTATACTGATGTAGAGAATGGTAGTATGTCCTGCATCGTTATGGGTACTATGACTGGGGGTTCGCCTGTTACTCTGGTATAAATGTCTACGAGGTCGGGGCTTGGTTTCAGTATCCAGCCTTCTTTAACTGTTGGAGTAATAGCAAATCCTGTGTGTTTTATAATCCAGTTTGCTTTAGTAGCATCTATGCTTAAAATAGCGTTCATCCGGGGGTCTGCTTCTCTTTTAAGTAGCTCAAATATGTCTACAGGGCTACTCATCATAGGAACTGGCTTATGCGGCTTAATGGGAGCGTTCGGGCATATATGAGTCGCTACAATAACGTCTCCGGCGAGTACATCGCCTCTTTTCTTCATTTCCGCTATTTTATATGCGGCGGCGAGAGCTACTATTGCTCCATCAGCGTCTGATACCATGCCTACTAGTACTGGGCGCGCACCAACGCCACCAAGTCTGCCTACAATGCCGAGTGTAGGTGCTGAGCCTCCATTTTGCTTGCCTCTGCTGCCTGAAATAACTATCTTAATGAAATCTGTGTGTCCTGTAGTTCCACTTACTTCCTCTACGTGTATTTCTATTGTATCCAAAAGTTTTTTCTTCTCAAAGAACTGTTTGACAGTCTCTCCACATACTTTAGGATTTTCTAAAAGATCTATTACTTCAATTAAATGCTTTAATGTAGACATGCCGATCCCTTATGACAATAGCTTAATTTATGTAAATAAATTTAGTGTGTAGGTGTAATTCTCATTAAAATGAAGAAAATGGTTTTATCTTTCTTTTAGTTTAGTATTCATTATTTTAGCTATTGTAATGCTTCCGGGAAACTTAAGTTTTTAACTTCAGTTTCCCAATATGTTATCGATGAAGTCACGCTATATTGTGTTTAAGGAGCCATTTAAAGTTAGTATAGAGGAAGAGGAGCTGAGAGATATTGGTCCACATGAAGTTCTAGTGAAGACTCGCTGTACGCTGATAAGTACGGGTACAGAGCTTACTGCTTATTCTGGGCAGTTTCCTGAGGCTTCGCGGTGGGCTGACTACGTGAAGTATCCGTTTAGACCGGGGTACTGTAATGTAGGTGAAGTGGTTGAAGTGGGTTCTCATGTAAAAGAATTTGAAGTAGGAGATAGAGTTGCCAGCTTAGGTGGACATGCTGAATACGTGATTGTACCAGAGCGAGAATTAATAAAAATTCCAGATGAGGTTAGCGACGAAGAAGCAGTATTCCATACTATTGCGGCAGGCGTAATGAATAGCGTAAGGTTAGCTAGTGTATCACTAGGAGATTTTGTCGTTGTTGCGGGATTGGGGCTGCTAGGCCAAATGGCTGTAATGTTTAGTAGACTATGCGGAGCTTTTCCTGTAGTAGCTGTTGATCTCGCAGATTTTAGGTTAAAGTTAGCTGAAAAATCAGGTGCTGTATTTACAATAAATGCTGGTAGGGAAGTAGTTTACGAAAAAGTGCGCGAGCTTAGTGAAGGTAGGATGGCTGATGTTGTATTTGAAGTTACTGGTAATCCAAGTGTTATTCCAGAGGCTATTAAACTAGTCAGAAAGCTGGGAAAATTAATCATATTGAGTTCACCTAGAGGTCCTTCAACACTAGATTTCCATGATGAGATAAATGCTCCAAGCAGAATTATAATAGGAACTCACTTCACTAGTCAGCCTGAAGTCGAAACTCTGCACTTCCCTTGGACTAGGAGAAGAAACACCGAACTGTTTTTTAATCTCCTTAAATTTAAAGTAATTGATATATCGCATTTAGTAACTCATAGATTTAAATGGTATGAAGTCGAGAAAGTTTACAGCGAGCTTTGGAGAGATAGAACACGTTTCTTAGGCGTGATACTGTACTTTCGCTAAAAGTTGCTATCGTTTATAGAGACTTAAGTTGTAAATATTTTGAAGACTATATTTGGGCAAGGAGGTCAGCTTGACTTTAGAGTTCTGAATAGGAATTTTTATTTACTTGATAAAACTCCTTTATCTAAGGTATATGTATTGGTATTTTTTAGTAGAGTAAAATTTATTTACTTTTTATTGTTTTATTAGTAATGGTAAATAAATTTTCAGGTGAAAACGAATTTACCTGCATTGCTAAATTTTGTTGCACGCCTCTTAGTGGTGAGAGACTGAAATACTATGTTTCCAGACCTCTTCTGGAGAAAAGTCTTCTGAGAGCTATGGAGGAAGCTCAGAGAAGGGATACTATTGTTATCGTCCATGGTGCTTATGGGTCAGGTAAAACCACATTAGTGAATAAAGTGCTAGCTGATCTAGAAAATAGTGTAGGAAATAGCAGTACGGAGTACAGAGTAGTTACAGCTACGGTTAAAGTCAGGCCTGAAGAAGAGGATTTTGAGAGAAAAAGGTCATTTATTACATTTGAGAAAGCTCTTCGATGGTTAATACTGAATATTTATGAGGAATTGGGTATAAAGAAAGATGTTAGTGAAATAAAGCATTCTCTTTTGAAACAGTTTATTGAAATGGTGGATGTTTTCCCTGGGGTGCTTCCTGGTAAGCTGGAGGAACTCTACGACAAGGTTAAGGGATTTGAGGAGTTTTCGGAAGAAATGTATCTTGGGCTTAAGGACAACTGGAGTAATTTAAAGAAGGCTTTAATGTCTCCTAAGTTGCCGCCTACGTACGCTAGAGTTATTTTAAGAGATTTTAGGAAGACGCTAGAGAAGCTTTTAAGGAAAAGGGATCTAGACTGGGTTATTGTAGTAGTAGATGATTTAAGTCAAGTGGATGCTATTGATAGGAGGACTTTATTGAAAATTATGCGTAAAATTGCTGGAGATATTTCTGGTTTGACGTTTATAGCTATTTATAGCTATCCTGATTTAGTGGAGAAATCTGATAATTTTCCTATTTTTGTTCAGGAAACGTGCGGAGACGCTTTACTGATAGAGGTTCCTCCTGTTTCGCAGGAAGACTTAGATACTCTAGAGAAAATAGCTAGGTCTATGGGGTTTGAAGTAGATAAGAGTGCTCTCAGAATGCTGTGGGAGAAAACTCGAGGTATTCTGGGTAGAATGTCTATAGTACTAAATACTGTTTATGCAGAAAGAGGAGTTAATCGAATAGGATTGAATGAACTTAAAGCTATTCCTTATGCTTTAGATGAGCAAATTAAGGCATATATTAAGACAGTTCACCGAGACGTCGAGGAAGCACTTTATGTGGCATCCTGTTTACTAAGTTTTACTAAAAGTGAGTTTAAAGAAATATTTAAGGAATGGAAAGGTGGGCGCGCAGCAGAGTACTTAAGTGAGCTCGAGAAAAGGGGACTAATCGAAAAACTAGGTGTTCATAAGGGAGAAGAAGTGTATGCATTTGATCATAATGCTCTGTGGCTTAGAGATGTTATTTACAATATAGTGCTTGGAGACGACTATAAGATAGGAATACATAAAGCGGCAGTAGCACACTACGAAAAACAGTCTGTAGAGCCTAAAGAATGGCTCTTAACTATGCCTAAGAGACGCGGCATGGCAATAATATATCATAGTGGAACGCTAATAAAGCTCTTAAATAAAGGAGCTAAAAGAGAAGAAAACTATGAAAATAGACTTAAAGCACTGTGTGCAACAAGCTTTGCTGATGACGCATATTTCTGTTTCATGGTATTAAATAACACTAAGCTTGCAAAAGAGTACATTAATGTCGCCGAAGAAATATTAAGTGATGTAAATACGTATTCTAGTAAACTAGAGTGGCTTAATGCCTATCTAATAGTTCTTCAAGTTAAAGCTTTAATAAATATGTATGAAAGAAAATATAGTGAAGCTGAAGAAATATTATATGAGTTCAAAAGTCTTTTAGAAAAATATGAAAAAGAAATTGTCAACACTTATGGTCCAGAAGACTATTACCATAGATTAGCTATTGTAGAGAATATTCTAGGTGAACTACACTTTAGGAAAGCAGAGCTTAGTGAAGCTAAAAAGCATCTTAGTAGTGCACTAGAGTATTTTCTGAGAGGGCGTGACAATAGAGGAGCAGCTGGAGTAAGGCTAAATATTGCTTTAATAGACTTTATTTTAGCTGAAAATACAAAAAGATGCTTGAGTATTGTTCACGAGAAAATAGGAGGATTTAATTTAAATAAGTGTATTGAGGTATTTAGAAAAGCAAATGACCCGTACAGCGAGGCTATGGTTAGAGAGCTTTTAGCTCTAATCTATATTGCTGGCGGAGACTACTTGAGAGCTTTAGATGAAGCGAGAACGGCACTGAAGTCGACTGTAGGAATAGTGGAGTTTTATGAGAAAGTAGGACATATGCTTACTCTAGCATATGTATTTACTCTACTAGGCTTAATATTTGATGATAATTCTATGGTAGAGTGGTGTTCAGACTTAGTTGCTAAAGCTCACAGCTTTTCTATTAAATCTAAGGATCTCAGTAATATTATTTTGAACACTATTGCTTCAATGCAGCTATGTTTACTTGGCTTAATTCCATTAGAAGATTTCATAGAAAACTTAGAAATGCATATTGAGCTACTTGAAGAGAAGAAAGATTTCATTGGAGTATATGTGCTAGAAGGTTTTCTCGATGCAGTCAGAAAAAGAGGCCTATCTGAAGAAATCATAGGATTCGAGGGAGCAAAGCTTCTCGCTGTTTTATAATGCTATTCAACTAGAACCTATTCACTAAAAACCATAATAATTTAAACAAACTATATTTTTGCATACATTTTTGTTTTAAAAGAGGACTGAGAATAATCTCTTATATTTTCTGTCGGAAAATAGTCATTTATATTTCTTATTTAATATGCTGTTATGTCTGTATGTAAGTACGATATTAATGCAGAATTTGACTTTAAGAAGGGAAAGATTTCAGGGTCTGCGGAAGTTATTGTCTGCAATGTTTTTGAGAAGCCTTTACGCGAGTTAATGATTTGCTTTAAGCTTCCTCCCTACGGTAAAGAAGAGCGTTCAAGAAGCTTTTAAGAGAGTTTTAAAGCTCTTAAATGAAAATCCAAAAGAACCTCTTGTTGTGTAGAGCTATATATGGATAAGACATATATCTCGGCGTAGTGGTGAAAGAGAAAAGGCTATTGAAATATACTGAAAGGCCATTAATACTGGAAATAAAGCTGTTTTTCAGTTTGCTCAATACGATATAGGCCATGTAGACGTACTTTCCTGGGCCAACGAGAGACTTAAAAAGCCCTTCAAGAGAATAGACAGAATACTTCTTTAAGCTTAGCAGTGTCTGCTGTGTTCTACTTACCTTTACTAATATTCCTCTATTGAAACAGCTTCTCGCAGTTAGAAAACTTACAATAATTGTTTTAGTAAAAGGACTATAATTAGTATTGGTAGAAAGACTTTATTCTTCTAATGGTCTTTGACATAATGTCTCTTATAGGGAGAAAAATTTATGTAAAAGTTTTCCCCTATAGGAGTAAGAATGGATGTTAGAACGTACTTACTAGACAAAAAGGAAGATATTAAGAGTATAGATGTTAAAGAGAGATTGGTACATATTAAAGAAAACAAAAACTTTATTATATCTGTTATAGGGCCGCGAAGAGCAGGAAAAACATTCTTTCTATACTATTTTATTAAAAATGTTAGAAAGCTTAGAGACGAAGATTATCTTTTTGTTAATTTCGAAGACTATATTGAAATAAAAAATCCCTTAAAGCTGCCGCTAATACATCAAGAGATCTACGGCAAACCGCCACAGTACATCTTTTTCGATGAAGTGCAGGCTCTAAGTAAATGGGAAAAAGTAGTCTATACTTTATACGAAAAGAGAAAGTACTTCATTTTTGTAACAGGGTCTTCTTCAAAACTATTGTCAAAAGAAATAGCTACACAGCTTAGAGGGAGAACAATACCTATCAAAATATATCCTTTCTCTTTCAAGGAAATATTTAAACTAAAAGGTATTCAGCAGAAAAAGTACTACTCTTCATATGAAGAAGCAAAAATAAAGAGTATTGTAAATGAATATATTGAGAAAGGTGTATTTCCCGACATAGTACTAAATAATGTTTTGCCCAGAGCATTTTATAGAGAATACTTAGATCTCGTAATATATAGAGATATCATCGAAAGATATGGCGTAAAAAATAGGTATGTTTTAGAGTTTTTCATAAAATCAATAATATCTTCTTTTTCAAGCCAGTTTTCGGTAAATAAAGTATTTAATACACTTAAGTCTAGGGGAATAAAAGTAGCCAAAAAAACACTATATAATTTCCAGAAAATACTTGAAGATATTCAGTTGGCGTTTTTCTTGAGAAAAATAACCGTATTGACAAACATAAGTTTAAGAAAACTAGAGCTAACTACACCAAAAGTATACTTAGTAGATAACGGGCTCTACAGATACACCGTAGGCAGAAGGAATCCTGAAAAACTTCTAGAGAATGCTGTTTTCCTCGAATTAGTTAAGGAGGGATATGAACCGAACAACAATATATTTTATTGGCGAAGTAGACAAGAAGATGAAGTAGACTTTGTTATAGTTGAAAACGATAGCATAAAGCAGCTTATACAGGTAACTTATGAACTAGTAAATGAAAATTTCAAGAGAGAAGTATCAGCACTACAAAAGGCGTCGAAAGTACTAGAGTGCAAAAAATTAACAATAGTTACATGGGATCAAGAAGACTTGATAAAAATCAATGGTAATCAAATTCATGTAATACCCTTCTGGAAGTGGATTCTCAAAAGATTTCAGAGAGAACTATAGCCTTTACTGCTATTGAGTAGCAAATATACAAGCATTTTCTCTAATACTTCTTTTGAACCATTTTCAAGAAATTTAACTCAATTATTCTTAGAGGAAAAATCTTAGCAAATTTTTGTGTGCTTTAAAGTACATATATTCGGTGTTTAAAAGAATTAGAGAAATTAATCCGATAGAAGCCTACAATGAGCTCTTAAAATATTATTCTCGGTACTACGTGGCTCCTTGATTGTATTTAGAAAAGATGATAAAGAACTTGTAAATAAGGGTCTTAGCGGAAATGAAGCGATACTTCAATAATGTTTATGGCGGCTGTCATAGAGTTTTTCATAATATCCTGATTTAGTATAGTTAGAGACTGTACTGTGTTTTATGATTTATTTCAGGCTAATCAATAAGTTTATATTTTGTGCTATAGCACATAATTATGTGCAGACCTATAATCCAAGACATTCAGATTGCATTTACTACAGCAATGGATACTGCAAATTACATAATATGAAAATTGATCCAAGCTCACCGATTTGTCCTTACTTTACTCCTAAAAAAGAAAATTATACTCCTTCAGCATATCAGGATCCTTATGTTTTCTGGAACCCTTATTTCATGAGCTTATCCTTTAACCCGCTGCTGATGTACTATTATACGCTACTCCCTATTCACTTAATGTTTAACCCTTACTTCTACATGCTTTTCAATCCGTTTCAGTGGATATATCCTATGTTCTTTTATCCTATGCCCTTTTATCCTTTTATGCCGTATTTTATACCATTTTACTAAAATAATTTAAAATATTTATTTTCAGACTACCTTAAATAGATATGTTAATATATTTTTAAGAAAAAGTAGCACTGTGATTAAGGGAGTCTATGCACATTTTGTGAATCTCGTACCGGATTCAAATAAGGGTATTGAAAAGCTAGAGGAATTGTTTAAAGTGCTGTCTACATACGATTTTAATTTCATACTGCCTTTAGCTAAGGACACTAGATCTAGGGCAAGTTATGGCTCAAAACTTATAGAAGGTAAAATATACAAAAACATAGACTTATTGAAAGAGACTTCAAGACTTGGGCGAGAATATAGTATTAAGGTATATCCTTGGGTATGTGTGTACTCTGAAGGGGGAGCAGAGCTTGGACCTATTTTAAAAAGGCATGCTGACTGGGCATTTAAGAGTATTGAGGGTGAAGTCAGAGGCTATATTTGTCCATCGAATACCGAGGCGAGAAATTACATGATTGATGTAATAAGGGAAATTATTGATAATTATGAAGTAGACGGTATAAGTCTGGATTATGTAAGGACTCCAGGAGGCTTATGTTACTGCGAAAACTGTAGGAAAAAATTTGCTGAAGAATACGGCGTTGACCCATTGGAAATAAAGTATCCTAGTGATTTATGGTATAAATGGGAAGAATTTCACTGCGAAAATATTACAGCTTTCGTAAAGCAAGCAGGCAAGCTTGTTAGAAGTAGAGGTCTTAAACTTTCTGCTTATGTTTGGACAAGTACTTCAAGATATGTTGTCGCCCAAGATTGGCCTAAGTGGGTTAGATCGGGGCTTCTCGATTTCGTTATTCCGACAGGCTATGTATATTCGCTAGATCTTTTTAAACGACTATGTATAGACGCTTTAACTATAGCGAAGAATATACCAGCGTATATATGCATAGGTATTAAAACAAGCCACGGTTTCTTAGAAAGGCCTGAGGATGTAGTAGACTATATGCGAGTAGCTGAGAGAGTAGGGCTAAAAGGGTACGTGTTTTTCAGACTTGAATCGTTGCTACCCATGATAAATAAACTATTTGGAAAATAAATTATTTTATTTTATCGCTCATTTTTCTATAACATAATTTTCTAGTCAATGTTCGCTTTAATGATAATTATAGCATATTATGTTAAAAGCTCTTCTATGCTCTTTATCTTTTTTACGGCAGAAACTATCCTTAAGAATTTAATAAAATAGCTAAGGTCTTGAATAGATTAAGGTAAAACTACTTGAATTACCCCAAAGCACTTCGTACAAACTGAGGTAAAACTAGTTTCTTGCCTTTTACTATTATCGCATTCTTATAGTCTATCCTACTTTCTGTTTTAACCATAAAAACTAGGCCTTTAATCGACGTCACATAGACATACTTTGCTTTCTTAGAGAATACTCCCTCTTTTACCTCTACTTCAATTAACAGAAGATTTTCCTCAATTGAAAGTACTTTGATGAAATTTTCGCAGTCAACTACGATAATAGGACCTAGTACAACTGAAGCCTGAGCAGCCGCTGCTGAAGACATACGCTAACAACAATTTAGTAGATAAAGTTTCTCTCAAAATTGCTAATTTATGCAATTATCTTTATTTAGAAACAAAAATTAACTAAAATATACTTTGCCAAAATTATATTCGTCGTACTGTTAATATTGGCGGAGAGAAATATATATGACTGTAAGTTTGTCTTAGATTAATTAAAATTACTATCCTATATTAGTTAGAGAAGAATTAATCTAAATTATGAATTTTTGGTTATGATTTAGGTAAAGCAATATCTTTATATTTTACTACTTTTATATTATATTTTTTCTTAATGAAGTTTTTCACAGATAATATAGTTCTATCTTCTGTAGCTAAGTCTTCTTTAAGAACTACTGCTGTCGCTACTATAATGCAATCTATATAGTCGTCTATAATTCTGCGGAGTTCATGAGCTTTACTAATTATTTTGTTTTGATAAAATGGCACTACAGTAAAATTCCTTAATATTACGTCTATAGCTTTCGACACGTACTCTGGTGGAATATTTAGTTTAGACGCTTTAGCCTGAAGTTCAAATAGTGAAATTAAACTCACTTTTAGGTCACTGAAACTTATTTTTACTTTAAGCCTTTTTTCAGCTATAGCTTTGAGTAAATCCGTATTAATACTTATTCTCGCTAGTGGAAGTAGATAAGTTGTATCTATTATCATCGTTCTTCAAGCCTCTTGCTCAGCTCTCTGCGGAATTTTTCAAATTCTTCTAAACTTATTTCGACAAGCTTATCGGAGTATATGAGCTGAAGCAGTTCGTGGCGAGCACTAAGTTTTTCCCTAAGTAGCTCGTTTAGTACTTTTGATAAAGCTTTTGCAGTGCCATATCTCCTGATGCTTTCTTGAATAAGTTTTTCGTAGATATCATCTTCAAGTATTACAGTTGTACGTTTAGGCATAAAGGCATCCAGAATTTCTTATGCTTAAGCATATTTAAGTATATTGCATAAAGTCTGTCTCTTATACACATCTGACGCTGCCGACGAATTAGACGGTGTAGATCTCGGTGGTCGCCGTATCAT
>CBDUKN010000031.1:0-16623 GCA_965367815.1 uncultured Thermoprotei archaeon | reverse complement strand
GGCTTGTATAGACCTCTTTTCCACAGCTCATATAACTTCGATGAAGGTATGACAAGTGTAGGATATATTTTGAGGTAATCTGGCTTAAATCTCTCGTCGCTAAATACTGTTTTAAACATCTCTAAGTCTTTATCTAGGTCTGAGCCAGGAAGTCCGGGCATCAGGTGGTAGCAGACCTTATAAGCCGCATCTTTCAGCAGCTGTGTAGCTTTAATAGAGTCTTCTACGGTATGCCCGCGCTCTACTTTCTCAAGAATCTCGTCATAAATAGTTTGAACTCCTATTTCGCAGCGAGTTGCACCTAAGTACAGCATACGGTCTACATGTTCTTCTTTACACCAGTCGGGACGAGTTTCTATAGTCAGGCCAACACACCTTATTTTAGCTTGCTCGTTTCGAACCTGCTCTCTAGATAAGCTCACTTTCTTAGGACCTTTTCTGAAGTGAGGATAATCGTTCATAGCTTTAAGACACATTACTATAAACCACTCTTGGTAATCGCTAGGATACGCCAGAAAAGTCCCTCCCATGACTATTAACTCTACTTTGCTCACTGTGTGTCCCATCGCCTCATAAGCCTTGATTCTGCATTTGACTTGTTCATAGGGATCATAGTTTAGCGGAATTGCTCTGGCCACAGCGGGGCTATCTGGCACATAGGATTGAGGAGAACCTAGCTCGACTCCTCCAGGACAATAAAGACATCTTCCGTGAGGACACTGCCTCGGCTTAACCATGACAGCTATGACATGAACTCCGCTGATAAAGCGGACAGGCTTCTTTATGTTCCTAAAGAACCTATGTTTTGCTTCAATTCCCTTTAAAACTGAACTCATTTACTCAAATACCTACAACTGAAGGTCTCTCTTAAACTTTATGCAAGTTCCACTTTCTCTAATACCTTTGCTAATATAAGAGAGAAAATCGTGCCCAAAGCAAGACCGAGAAGAATTTCTCTCTCATAAAACACATATAGAGAGAAAAACACTAGCGAAGAGAGAACTAGAGCAATATCAAGTAGAGGTGGGAAAGGCGAAAAAACCTCGTCTTTAATCTTAAAAAGCCTTCTATTCATTATCCTCATGTCTTCTAACACTCCTTCACGCAACATTACTTCTAAGTGATCTTGTACAGTAGCTTTGCTCACCTTTATTTCTCTAGCTACTTCAGAAATACTCATCCACTCGTTTCCATGTCTCAGTAGACACAATATAATCTTTTTCTTTACTCCTCTTTTAACTACCTCAAATGCTCTCGGATCCTTCTTTTTTATGCTATTAAAGCAGTAATTTACATAAAGTTTAAGAAGAGCCCTCTTTAGGTTCTCTGAAAGCAATTATTATCACCTTTCAAGAGCTCCTAGAACAAAGCCTAATCCGAATAGGAATACTGAAGCCCAGAATACTTGAGGCGATGTTATAGTAAGTGAAAACAGCTGAAAATATTTTATTTTTGCTAGGACCATGTATAGCCATATTAAAAATAGGAAACCTCCAAGCCTGTATGCTATACTTTGAGCCTTCTTCACTGGACTTCCTTTAAGACCGTAAGTTAGAATACTTAAGGCAAAGAAAAGCAGTGCTAAGAAAGGAGTATACTCGACCCAGTTTTCATAGAACCCTGTTATTTTAGCTAAAATGTATACTGCAAAAAGGAAGAGCGCAATTCTGAAAAACAGTCCGCGTATTTCCTTAACTCCTATGCTCATCTTCTTTCACCTTCTTAGGGAAACCTAACTTACATTTAATTATCATATAGCCGTCACTGTGTTTGAGCAGTATAGCTCTAGAGTCTCTCAGCATTATTATCCACTTAATTTCACTTACGTGAAGACCGCCTAAATTCACTACTTTAAGCCTATAGTACCTGTCTTCTATAGCGTAAAGCCTCCATAGCTTAAATACTTTAATATCGTCGCTTTCCTCTGCAGCTATTACAGCTCTTCTATGCACCTCTTCTTCTATAAGCTCCCTAACTCTCTTTATAACTTTATTTAAGACGTTTACCTGCTCCATAGAATCATCTATGTAGCTTTTAGCCTCGCTTTCTTCTAGCTCTTCAGCATCTTCAGGTATATTTATTTTCCTAGAAATTACTAGAGTAAATCCTCGTAGTCTCCTTTTAGGTAATGCTCCAAACGAATAAAAGAGAGAATCTATGTGCAAGCGGCTATCACCGTAAATACATACTCCTTTGTAATCGCCGTCAAGAATCAACACTATGCTCTCTGTTTTAAGCTTCAATTGAATATCACTGTCTAGCCTTAATCGCTTAAATCTAGGTAATCTAAGTGCCTTAATAGGCCTTAACTTCAGTTCTTTGAAAGCAAATACTTTCTTTTCTTTAATAACTATGTCACTAAAGATAATTGTGCCAAAAATACCACAAAGTATCCAAAAGACAAGCCTTAAATCAACAAGGTTTACGGCGAGAATTCTAGACAAGTAATGTAAAATAAGAGAACAGATGATCAAGTAGATAGCCAGCTGAGATAAGTAGTATTTTACGCAGCCTACTCTACTATAGCCATAGATAAGTGTTCTAGTTTCAGGGAATGAAATAAAGACAGATATTATTAGGAAAAGTAAGCCTAGCATAAAGTACTCCAAGACATATTCCTGTACTAGAACTTCTTCTGTGACAATAGCAATAAGTTTGACAACAATGTACAGTATTATGGCAACCACATATATTCTCAATAGGATTTTAAGCGCGACAATTTTACTTTCAGACACGTGATTATTGAGAGAACTAAAAATAAATAGTTGAGTAAAGTGATGTAAACGTTAGGCAGTCGTAGGAAAACGTAGAACAATACGATTATATTTTAGACCAATTTATTTCATGGAGAGTGATTAAATGAAGCCAATATACTTGGGCCGCCACCTTACACTCAAATGGAGATATATAGGAATGCTACTCAAGGGACAGAAGACAACTACTATTAGAAGAGGTATAGTTAGACCAAAGTACAAGGAAGTATTCATTCATAGCGGAGGCAAAGTTATAGCAAAAGCTGAAATAGTTAGCGTGAAGTATAAAAAAGTAAAAGATTTGACAGATGAAGATGCTAAAAAAGATGGATTCAAAAGCCTTCAAGAGCTATTAAAAGAACTTAAGAAAACCTACGGTAAAATAAATCCAAAAGAATGGGTTACAATTATAGAACTTAAGATAAAAAACGTTCTTTACGGAGTAAGCGACAGCGATGTGTACCTAGGGCTTTCTCCAGTAGATATAGCTAGATTAGCATTAAGATATAATTTAGACTTATCTGAACGAGAAAAAGAATTATTAGAAGAAATTAGTAGAACAGGTAGTCTGAGAAAAGCGTCACTAAATTTATATGGTAGAGTAGATAATAGAAGAGAACTAAGAAGAGTAGTAAGAAAGGCACTCAAAATCTTGATAAATAAAAATATAATAAAGGTATCGAATAGCAATAAAGATATTTTCTATGATTTAATAGGAGGCGATCATGCATAAGAAAGCAGTAATATTCGATTTAGACGGAACACTTACTGTTGGCAGATTTCCTAACAAGGAGGTATACATGCAGTATAAGCTCAGGTTATATAACGCGTTAGTTTCATTTGACAAAAGACTCGAGAATATTCTTAAACCTGACGATTTTTTATATAGAATGCGTTTTCTTGCACGAGAATTTTTCAAAAACAATGCTTTGATGAAAGCCAAGGTTACTCAGATAGCTGACGAAATAATAGACGAGTACGGTGTATATGCACAGAAATTCTTTAAACCTGATCCCCACGCTAAGGAAGTCATTAAATCTCTCAAAGACAATTCTATTAAAATAGGTATATGTACATTTAGTAGCCGTAGTATAGCTTACCAAACACTGAGAAAAATTGGTATATTTGACTTGATTGACGTTATTCTATGCAGAGATGACGTAGAGTACCCTAAGCCTGATCCACGGCATCTTCTCGACACAGTAAGCAGACTTCAAGTAACCCCTAAGGAGGCTTTATATGTAGGCGATAGTGCTTACGACGTGGAATGCGCAAAAGCTGCTGGAATAGATGTCGTAATAATAGTTAGAGACCTTAACACTAACAAAAAATACGATGTTCCAGTCATATATGATTTAAGAGATATTCTTAAGATAATCGGTATTTCAGCCCATTCTTTCTCCTAGCAAAGCAAATAACTTAATATACTTTAGGGTGCACAGTAGTACGTGAGCTATATTTATGATAGAAGACTGCGTAAAATAAGAGAAGAAGCATCTAAGAAAAATCTTGGCGTAATTATTGTTAGAAGTGCACCAAATATTTTCTACTTCACTGGATTCGAAGGCGGTGGAACACTCTTTATCCCGGTAGACAGAGACCCTATTTTACTTACAAGTAGACTTGAATACGAGAGAGCTAAAGCCACTTCTTACGTCAAAGACATAAGGGTACATGCGCTAAGGGGTACTCCTCTTAAAGTAGACGAAAAGCCTGTTTATGCCGATACTACTGAGAAAGCTATATGCCTTTTACTAGAAGAACTTGAAGCCAAGAACATCGGAATAGAGGCTCCTACACCTAAACTTGAAGAGATTATAAAAAAGAACATCAGAATAGAGTCATTGGTAGACTTTACTGAAGTCATAACATCTATGAGAGCTATCAAAGATGAAGTTGAGTTAGAGTTCATTATGAAAGCAGTAAAAGTTACTGAAAGAGCTATGAGAAAAGCTATTGAAGTAATTGACGTCGGAGTAAGTGAAAGAGAAATAGCTGCTGAAATAGCTAGAGTAATCTATTCTGAAGGATCCCCGTCATTTGAGCCCATAGTTGCTTCGGGAGAAAACTCTGTTTATCCACACTTTACTCCATCGGAAAGGAAAATTACCGAAGGAGACCTCGTTGTAATAGATCTTGGAGCTAGAATTAATGGATACTGTGCTGATATGACTAGGACACTGTACATCGGTAAACCTCGAGGGAAAATAAGAGAAATACTTTACTCGGTACTCGAAGCTCAGAAGAAAGCAATAGAAGCTATAGCTGAAGGTAAGCCGTGTAGCGAAGTAGATAAAGTCGCTAGAGATTATTTGAAGGAAAAGGGCTTAGCAAAGTTCTTTGTCCACAGTTTAGGCCACGGAGTAGGAATCGAGATACACGAAAAACCTGCTCTAGGCGCCACTTCAAAAGATATTTTAAAGAAAAACATGGTCGTTACTGTAGAGCCCGGAGTTTATATACCTGGAGTAGGAGGAGTCCGCATAGAAGACATGGTAGTAGTCACAGAGAAAGGTTGCCAAGTACTAACTTCCTTCGAAAGAGAACTATTCTAAATCTTGATAAATTTTCTCAAGACTTCTTTTGCAGCATCTCTTACAATAGACCTATGTTCCTCTAGGGTAAATACAGCTACGCTCCACGAAAAGGTATAAGCATCAGTTAAAGTCTTCGCTATAGGTGAAAGCTCCTTAATATCCTTCAACCCTTCTTCAGTATAAATCTTGACATTAGCTTCCTCTAGCACCGGGTTTTCCGGAATATCTAAGGCCACGTAGCCTACATGCACTCCGGCTTTCTCAGCTATACTTTCCTCAAGCTTTTGCTTCTCTAAAACATTTTCTTTGAGAAAAACAAACTCCAGTATCGTGTCCACTGAAAGAATATCTCCTCTAAGCTGATAAGCCATTTTAAACAATTTTCTTCTTCTAATTCTCTCTGCAATTTCTCGACAATAGCTTACTCTCGAGTCTCGGAGCTTTATAAGAAGCTCTTCATCAGTAAGCCTAAACAATTCATCAAAAGAAATAACTCCTTCTTCTAATGCCCTACGCACTCCTTTGACTAACATACAAGTAGCGGCTCTCGAGGTTTTGTGACCGTATACGACAGTAAACATTGTATGCCTGGCAAAAAGAACTGTTACTGCAGGGTAAAGTCCCTTCTCACTTACAGCTAAAGTATCATTTACTACAGTAAATTCTCTCAGTATGCGGGAATCTATTACACCGTATGCTACACCACAGTAATATGCGTCGCGCTGAAGATAGTCGAGTCTATCGGCGTCTAAGTCGCTTTTAACTATTTGCGATAAAGGCCCTTCTTTACCCTTAATGATATCAACGACATCTTTTACTCGAAGACCATAATCTCCCAAAATATCTTTAAGCTCAGTTCCGTTAATGATTCTCTCCGACATTTCTTCATGAGAAACTCCCTCTTCTTTAACGACTTCCTCTAGTACATGGGAAAAAGCTGTATGCGCAATATCATGGAGCAGGGCTGCTGCCTTCAGTTTATTAAAGTCTTCTTCGGAGAAAATGCTTTCCCTAGAATTTACTGTAGTAAATATTTCCTCGGCCAAGTAGCGTACACCGATAGAATGTTCAAACCTTGTGTGAGTAGCTCCAGGAAAAACTAAGTGAACTAAGCCTAGCTGCTTTATTCCTCGTAATCTCTGGAAGGGCTCAGAGTCTATTATAGCTAAATCTAACTCATCTAGTTCTATATTTCCGTGAACAGGGTCTCTAATTACTTTCTTCATGGAATAGTCTTCAGCAGCATTCCTTCTAGAGTAACAGGCTTAAGTTTAAGCGCCAGATTATATGCCTCCGTTAACTTCGATTCTCTCTCAGCGTAAATCTCTATGAGAGGATCCCCTTTCTTAACTTTATGGCCTGCTTTAACGAATATTGCTACACCCGCTCCTTTGTCTATTGGGGCTCCAGCGGCTCTAGCTATCAAAGTAATAGCTGTATTGTCTACATGAGTCACATAGCTGTCGACAGGAGACTCTATTCTAATTCTCTTACCGCCTACTGGAATATCTTCAGGCTTTATATTCGGGTCGCCTCCCTGTACTTCAATTATCTGCTTCATTTTCTCCCATGCCTTACCTGACCTAAATATCTCCTTAGCTAAGTCATATCCTTTACCTTTTGCTTCAAGACCAGCCATCTCGAATATTAAGCCTGCTAGCGAAAGTGCTTTATCAATAACGCTCATAGCACCACGCTTGTTTTGCAAAGCCTCTATAGCTTCTCTGGCCTCGAGAGCCGGGCCTGCGCTGTAACCAATAGGCTGGCCTCCGTAAGTGATAGCACATCTAAGCGTTATGTTCAGTTTCTCGCTTACATCAAGAAATAGTCTAGCCAGCTTCTCAGAATACTCTCTTGTAGGAGCTTTTGTACCCTTGCCCGTGGGAATATCTATTACTAGGTACTTGACTCCCATGGCCACTTTTTTCGCCAAAATACTTGCTATCATCTGAGACGGAGGATCTATTTGAAGAGGATGCTCTACTTTTATGAAAATGTCATCGGCCGGCGCCAATCCGAGAATCCCACCCCAGCATATCAGTCCCCTAGCTTTTAGAGCCATTTCCCTTATTTCATCTGCTTTAAAACTAACATTCGCTAGAACCTCCATAGTATCAGCGGTGCCTGCTGGGCTTGTTATAGCTCTGCTACTGGTCTTTGGAATAAGTAGTCCTGTAGCAGCGACAACAGGTACTTCTATTAAAGCAACTTTAGAATTTCCTGGTACACCGCCTATGCTATGAATGTCGTATACTGTTTCTTCAAACTCTATCCTGACCCCTGTTTCGACCATAGCCTCTATCATATAAACTATTTCGTCTATACTCATTCCATGAAAGTACTCTGCTAACAGAAAAGCAGCGATTTCTAGTTCGCTTAACTCTCCTGAAACAACATCTCTGATAATATAGTATATTTCGTCTCTTGTTAACTTATTTCCCTTAAGCTTTTTCCGTATAAACTGCCAGGAAGCAGGATGAGGTGCGAGTACGACTTTTACCTCATCTCCTTCTTTTACTCCAAGACTTTCTCCAACTTCCTTTAAAACACCTATTTCTCCTTCATTAATAAATGTCCTAGTAATACTAACCGACGCTGTAATAGATTTTCCCGACTCACTAACTACTTTAACTCTGTCATAAGGCTTTAAACCAAGCCTAATAGCATCCTTCTCATTAAATATTACAATTTTTGAGCCTCCAAGAGAAATATCTATCCTTTTTACCTTCACAGAGTTTATTTACTCCGGTATATAATAAGCTTACTGTTATAACTCCGATGCAATTTACCTAAAGAAAGGGAGAAAATATGCCCTCAGTTTCACGTATATACATTAAGATTAAGGGCGATGGAGGCTACTGGTATCAAACCGTAAGAGACTGGATACTTTACATCAAAGATCTCTTGGAAGAAGAGTATAGTATTGAAGTAAGTTTAATTGAAGATAAAAGTAGAGACGATATGCCTGAAGTCTATATAAACGATAAATTCGTTTTTAAAGGAGTTCCGGGAGAAGAAGGATATTTAATAGAGTTACTCAAAAAAGAATTAGACAACATGTTTAGTCGAGGGGTCCGCAAAGACCAATTAGGCCATCAATAAGCCCCTGACGTGCAGTCTTCATCCCCTAGTTACTTAGAGCTAAGAAGTATTTAGATTATTCTGGCGACAACACCCATATTGTTACGGGCTCCGGGAGATTTTCTTTTGTTACCTCTACTTCATTAGGCTTTTCCTCTACTTTCTCGAATTTCGATGCAAACTTATCTACTTCAGATAAAGGTAACTCTAGTCCGGGAATCTTGTAATGCATTGGCATCACTAATTTTGGTGAAAGCTTATTTACGATTTCTGCTGCTTCTTTCGCTCCGATAGTATAGGTTCCTCCGACAGGTATGAAGAGAACGTCTACTTCACCTAGCTCTTTTATTTCGCTTTCATTGAGAACATGGCCTAAGTCTCCTAGGTGAGCAAATCTTATACCATCTACTATAAACAGGTATACCGTATTTTCTCCTCTCTGTCTTCCTTCAAATTTATCGTGATAAGTTTTTATTCCTTTTACATAAACTCCTTTTACTGTTTTTTCTCCTCTAAGCATTACTAAGATCTCGGAATCTGGCTTAGCTACTATACTTACCGCATTGTGGTCGAAGTGATCGTGCGTTACTAGAATTACGTCTCCTTTACATGACGGGGGAGCTATACCAAGCGATGCTCCGTCATGAGGATCTATTACTACGGTTACACTACTACCTCTTATTTCAAAACAAGCGTGTCTATGCCATTTAACGATTACCATGATTTAGTATTCGTATCTTAGTATATAACTTTCACTTAACAAGTGATAGTTATATCTCTTGGCCTAGCTACTATCTTTTAGTGTTAGATCAAATTAAGTTCATTAAAGAGCTCAGACATAAGGCTCGCTTTATTTCGAGTAAGGATGTAGGATATCCTCGAAGTTTAAAAACTCTCTTAGACATTATTAGCTCGCCTCTTCCTGAAATAGAGGAGTTGCAAGTAATTTTAAGTGAAGACACATCGCCTTTAGCTATTCCAACAGATGAATGGGGGTTCTGGAATATTCCTCCACCTGTTCCATTTGACACAAAATATCAGCCTTTAAGTGAAGTAAATCCAGAATTTCTCAAAGAAGCATGCAGTGATTCAACTGCAGTCGCAGTTGATAGTAGCTGGATTGAACCTGACCCCCACATTGATCCGCCTTTTGCTTTACTCAATATAGGCTCTTTTTATGTCTCATACGAAAAAGGAGAATACATAGAGGATAGTATACCTATACTTAGAATAGGCAATGAAGTTTATGTAGAAAAGAGAGGAGTAAAATACTTAATGACTTCTGCTGATATAGACGCTTGGTCTTTCAGCGAAGAGTGTAAAATAGCAAAGTCCTACGCCTCTGATACAGCGACTCTAGTTCTATTTGATAGATCTTTCTCTTTAAGTTATCTCGGCTCAAGGTCTAGAGATGATCGAGAATACATGCTGTCTCTAGTAGAAGATGAATTTAGCAAAATGAGGCCCCTTAAACTAGTGCCTATAGCAGTATATTTCACTAGATCAAGGTCTATTGTAAACACTCTAACTAGAGTATACTGCAGCCGAGTAAAATCGTGCTCCTCGTGCATACTTAAGTTATGCAAAAGCGTAGTTGAGGATAAAACACTTATGTCGTTTGTACTAAGGCCCGGCGCGCGCTCATCAATATTTATTGAACACAATAAAGTGCTTAAGAAGAGTATTCTTGAAAAGAAAATAGCCTTTTTCTACTTAAATACAGGTTACAGTATACTCAGAGTAGAGTTCCCCACATGGGTTTCTAAGGATAAAAACCTTGTTCAAAAAATACATCGATTTATTTTGGCTCAGGCCCTCATGTGTAAGGGCTATCCTTATTTAATGATCCGCGCTCATGAGAAAGCCGTTCTTAGACCTGAAGAAAGAGAATTCGTGAGAGAGAAAATTCTATCAATAGTTTCTAGAGAAAGTGGAGTGAAGCTCTCTTTCTCGAGTAAAGCTTTAGCTAAGAAGAGAAGCATTGTTTAGTCTATAGTTTTTTATTTGCTGAAATCTCGTTTACTTAGGGGGCATGGAAAAATATAATTTTATCATAATAGGCATAGATACTTTAAGAGCCGATCATCTTTCCTGCTATGGATACGTTAGAAAAACAAGCCCGAATATAGATAAAATAGCTGAAGAAAGTATTGTCTTTAAATGGGCCTTTGCTAACGGTATACCTACTCACCCGGCTTGGACTACTATTCTCACGGGAGTACATCCACTAGGCCACGGCATAGTTACTCATATGGGTTCAGCACAGTTAAGCGAAGATATTCCTATGGTTCAAGAAGTTTTGAGAAAAGAAGGCTACGTGACAGGTGCTGTAGACAACATGTTCTTGAAGTATGGCGACTTCTACAAGTGGTTTACAAGAGGATTTCACATATACAGTCATCCAGGAGGCATACCTGCTCCCGAAGCAGGCCTGAAAGTTCAAGCAGATGATGTTACAGAATACTCAATTAAAGTTCTCAAGGAACTACTAGATAGAAGAAAACCTTTCTTCATGTTTATCCACTACTGGGACCCGCACTCTCCTTATAGGCCGCCTAAACCATATAACAAAGTTTTCTGGCAAAAAGAGCCTCCTGAAGACGAGAAGCTCCTTGACTACGCTATATCGCAGTACGACGGCGAAATACGGTACGTAGATGATAAGATAGGTGAGTTAATAGATTTTCTTCGAGAAAAAGACCTTCTAGAGTCCACGGTTCTTTTCATAACCTCAGATCACGGCGAAAATCTTCAAGAACATGGAGACTATATGGGACATAAGGGTCTCTATGATAATGTTACAAGAGTTCCTTTAATCATGAGGCTTCCTAATGGAGAGAAGGATGTACGTGAAGACCTAGTTCAGCACGTCGACATAGCGTATACTATATACGAGTTAGCTGGTGTGAAGCCTCCAATAAAAATTGATGGAAAATCTCTTGTAGACGCCTGTGATGAAGAGAGACCTGTAGTACTACTTGAAAATACTCAGCAAAAAGCAATAGGCCTCAGGATAAGAGACTGGAAGCTAATAGTGTATTTAGAGAAAACTCCCGACGGAATTCCGAAAGACTACATGCAGCTATTTAAGTTAAAGAAAGATCCAGGTGAACGGACGAACCTAGCTTACCATGAGGTCGAAAAAACTAAAGAACTTAAAGAAAAACTAGATAATATTTCTAAAGCACTACTCAGAGGGGAGAAAAATCCTCTTCTTGAGCAAGCACCTACTATGAGAAAAATTAAGTTCTATTCTCAGGCAAAGAGCTTAATCGAGCTATATGGTTTAATAATTAGGCAGGAAGAAGAGGAGAAGAGAGTGAAGTAGAGCAATATACTTAAAACACGATTTCTGTAATTCATTTCATGAGTCTCTTAAATGACTTAAAAAACATAGCAAATCAGGCTGCTGAAAAGGCATTAAAAATGTTCTCAAGCAAAGAATCGTGGAGAATAGTAGGCAAACATGGAAGAGACGATACGCGTTTAGTCGATAAAACTGTAGAAGACTTTATTGTGAACATCATTTTTGAAAAATACGACGCAGTTGTTATTACAGAAGAAAGAGGAATTATTAAGAGGACAGATAATCCGCAATATATTTTTGTAGTTGACCCGCTTGACGGCTCATACAACTTTATCAAAGGAATTCCATTCACGTCTATATCTATTGCCGTAGCAGAGTACTCTGAGAATCCTCGCTCAAAAAACGTATTTGTCGGAGTAGTCAAGGACGTCTTCCGCGGAGATATTTTCTGTGCAGAAAAGGGTCAAGGAGTATACGTTAACGAAAAACCATTAGAGCCAAGAGAAGTGCCTAAAGCTCTAATGATATCAGGTTATTTCAATGAAAATTCTGTAGAGCCCTTCATGAAAGTATACTATGGACTAGGACTGCCTAAAGTAAGGACTTTAGGTTCTGCTGCACTAGAGCTATGCTATACTAGTTTAGGAACTTTTGACGCATTTGTCGACGTTAGAGGCTTTCTCAGAGTGGTCGATATTTCTGCAGGAGTCTTCATCGTTAGAGAAGCAGGAGGATATGTTGTGGACTTAAATGGTAACGATCTTGACTATAGTCTTTACGAGAGAAATGGAATAGCGCTAATTGCCTCTCTGAAAAAAGAGCTTATAGATAAGGCTATTTCTGCTCTCAAGTGAAATAATGAAGTGGGAAGAACTTACTTCAAAAGATATAGGCGCTGTAGATAAAGAGACTACTGTAGTAATAGTTCCTATAGGCAGTATTGAAGTGCATGGACCTCATCTTCCTTTAGGAACAGACACTATGATAATATACTATATAGCTTTAAAGGCCGCTGAAAAAGAGGGAGCTATAGTTCTACCTCCTCTTTACTATGCTTATGTTCCTGAAAACAGACATTTTCCTGGAACTATTAGTTTGAAGTCAGAGACCTTCATGAAACTTCTTGAAGATATAGTCGAAGAAGTGTACAGGCAGGGATTCAAGAAAATATTGATTTTAAACGGCCATGGAGGTAACAAGCGTGTTTTAAGACTATTTGTTAGGAAAATGCTGGAAAAGGGTTTTAAGGGAAATCTTTATGTTCTCGCAGACACCTTGGGTCCTCTGAGAAACAAAATAGATGAAATTCGTGAAACAGATGTATACGAACATGCATGCGAGATAGAAACTAGCTTAATGCTTTTCTTAAAGCCCCATTTAGTTAAGCTAGACAACGTAAAGAGAGAAGCAAAATTGGGCAAAAGGTATCTCGTAGAGTACGTCGAATCAATGGTAGATTGGCAGAGATATGCTCCCGAAGGCTACGTAGGCAATCCTCTTAAAGCTTCTTCTCAGAAAGGTAAAGAGCTTATAGAGTACTGGGTCGAGTACATTAGAAAGGTTATAAGAGCTATTAAAAACGATAAAGAATATGACAAAGTTTTAGAAAAATATTACAGTAGAGCAGGCTATATATAGCCATGCTGCTTATACCACTCGACGGTTTCTTTAAGTCCTCTTCTCAAGTCATACTGAGGATTGTAACCTAACTCTCGCTTAGCTTTCTCTATACTGTATGCTCGGTGCTGAGTTACAGCATCTACTGTTGAGACATGCCACATGAAGTTTTCCTTTCCAAAAATCTTGTACGTTACTTCTACTGGGAATATCATCAGTTTAGCTAGAATAGGCGGAACATGGATTTTAGGAGGATCTCTGCCTACTATTTCTGCTAGAATTTTATATACTTCATTATAAGTATAAGCTCTATCCTCTGTGATGAAGTAAGTTTGTCCAGTAGATACTTCTTTTTCTAACGCTAGTCTGAACCCCTGTACAACGTCTTTCACGTGAACAAACTGTATTAATGTTTCACCCGAGCCTACTATAAAGTATGACCAGAGAGCCTTTTTCGCGAAACCTGTAATGAACCAGTAAGATACATCGTTAACATTACCAGGACCGTAAACTCCTGAAGGCCTTAGTATTGTGTACTTCAAGCCTTTCTCGCCATAGCTTTTCACTATTCTTTCTGCAGCTAGCTTAGATCTGCCGTACTCATATGTAGGATTAGGCTCTACATCTTCTGTTGCAGGAGGATTTTTGACGGGACCCACTGCCTCCGTCGTACTACAGTAAATGAAACGAGTGCCGCCGTTCTTTAGGCATGCTTCAACTAAACTCCTAGTTCCCTCAACGTTTACTTTCCAGTAAAGCTCTTTTTTGCCATGGAAAGTATAGTATGCAGCTAGGTGAATTACAGCGTCAACTCCCTTAGTAGCTTCAACTAGGCTGGCGGGGTCAGTTAAATCAGCAAATCTTATCTCAAGTCCTAGCTCCTTAAGCTTGGATATATTACTTGTCTTACGGGCCATTGCAATTACATCATATCCTCTGTTGTGCAGGTCTTCTACCAGGTGGCCTCCTATAAAGCCTGTAGCCCCAGTTACTAGGACTTTCACACAATCCCCACTGAGTATTTAAGCCAGAAAATATATTTATTAAGCTGAGTGATGAGCTCAGGCGGCAATGACTTGATGATTAGAAGGCAGGTGGGCTGATTCTAGTTTTCTTTAAAGATGCAACGCCTAAGACTACTTTAAGTGAGAGCTAAAAATTAAGAGAAATAGTGGACCGGCCGGGATTTGAACCCGGGTCCTCCGCCTCTCTTGGCCCGCGCAGTTCTGGGGAAGAGGCTCGCAAGGGCGGCATGCCTCCAGGCTACACCACCGGCCCAAAATTGGTTTTCGTGAGTGATAGATAAGCTTTTCGTCACGGAGAAAGTTTGGGTTATGGAAAAGTAGTGCCCCGGCCGGGACTTGAACCCGGGACCCTCCGGTCTTCAGCCGGATGCTCTCCCAGGCTGAGCTACCGGGGCGTGATTATTTTCTCAGAGAGACTAAATAAGTTTTTCGAGTTGATGTTTCCTAGACCAGTACTTTGTTATAGTCGTATTCTATATAGAGAGACATATCACCTATGGCTTTGCAGAGCTCTCTTTTCTTAACAGCTAGTCCTTTCCATCTCCAGAGACAGTACTTGCTCCAGTTATTATTTAGCTGTAGCCTTGAGGCTACTTCTTGAAGAACATTTTCCCAGAGCTCCCATAGTTCGCTATGTACTTTTCTCGTAAAATCTAGTTCGGATAAATTTGCTGAAGGACACATAAAGCATCCTATTCTTTCAAATCCTGCTAAATATAGCGGATTATAAGGAAGATTCCTTGTAGCAATGTACAGCCATACGTGGATTCCGGTCCATTTAAGTATTGGAGCTAGTCCAATTACATCCGGTTTTTCACTCTGTCTAAATACGTATCCGAGTCTGCTTCTTGAAGACGATTCTACTCTTCTTAAACCAACTACATTTACTACGTGTGAATATTTTGCGAAGTATTTTTGCGACGGTAATATCTTGAGATAATCTGTACACCACCTATAGTCTCTTGCAGGAGGTCCTTTTTCGGCTACTTTTTTAAAGAAATCTGCAGGTGCTTCGATTGTTTTAAGAGGAGCTCCCAGTTTATTTGCTAGCACTTTAACAAAAGATAGAGTCTCTATGTGCTCTACTCCTGTATTATTGAATAAAACTTCACAATCTATTTTAGCTTCCATAGCTAGACTAAGCACAACACTACTGTCTTTTCCGCCAGAAAAAGTTACTATAAATTTTCGTCTATTTTTCTTCTTTTTATAGAATTTTATTAAAATATTCAGGCTTTCAAAAAATTTATGCTCAATTTCAGTATAGTTCTCTTCAACAAAATCTCTCCACGTAGATTTCTCTTCCAATGCTTCTGAGGGAGGTTTAGCCCACTTCTTGATAATAACGACCTTGCTGCCTTCAATAAGACCTAGTCCTAAAATTTTACCTTCAGGTGAAAGTACAGCAAATTCATTTGATACTCCTCCAGTAAACTTCTTCTCGAAGTCATCTAATCTGTAGACTCCTTTTGAAATGCTGTTTTTCCATATATATCCATACGAGATCACTTTATCTCTCACTGCTTTCAAAGCACCTATTTTGCTTAACCTTACGTGCCACTTTAGTTCAACTGGATTAAAGTAAAATTGGCAGAGAAGTCCTCCATCCGCGTAAACCGATTTCATATCGTCTAAGTAATCTTTTACTTGTGAAACTAGCGCAACTCCTCGAGGAAGAAGACTCTTTGAACAACTACCATATTTTTTGTACACATAGTGCTTTAGTCTTGAAAATTCTGCGGAGAAAAGAGGTCTCAGGTCGCTTTCAGCAACTATTTGAGTAAGCTTGCGTGGTTTTCTTTGAAGTAAAGGAATATTCTTTTCTAAATCCCAGTAAACTACTTGCTTCAAGCTGTTTACACCCTAGGTGACTATTTTTTTGTCGACAACTTCTATATAAACAAGACTATTATCGTAACTAATAACTCTTAATTTAACTAGGCCCGTCAAAGTAATGTTACGTGAGACTATAACTGGAGCTTTTATAATGTTATCGACTTCAGCAAAGTATACTTGAACTATTGGTTTCGAAACAATAATACTTCCATTAACTATGCTAACTTTGAATGGGAAATAATATATTCTTGTAAAATTAACGTTGGATATACTTGCATATTTTACGTCCGTAAGGAAATCCAGTATATCTGCTTCACTATAATAATTCAAATTAATACAACTAAAAAACACTAGTATACAACAGGCTACTACAGCTAATACTACAGACAAGTACTCTTCCATATTCACTCACCTATTTTTATAGGAATTTCAAATCTGTCTATAAGTCTCCAAGTTAAGTTGGCTGG
>CBDUKN010000030.1:0-17132 GCA_965367815.1 uncultured Thermoprotei archaeon | reverse complement strand
TTTTCAAGCAGAAGACGGCATACGAGATGTAGAGAGGTCTCGTGGGCTCGGAGATGTGTATAAGAGACAGTCCTAAGCCAGATGCTCCTCTTAAGATTATTAAGTTTGAGTAATTACTATCGTTGTTAAGAAAACCTACTAGTGTACTTAGCTGTCTTTCTCTGTAAGGAGCTTTAGGAGAAACGTATTCAATTAATAGAGGTTTTAAGTCTATCACATAATCTTGTTTCGTAGATCTTTTATAGCTCCTCTTCTAAGAACTCTTCAGACGACATTGTCGTAAGCTCTTTTGCATATTCAATAATTTCGTTTTTGAAGTCTTCGTCGATGTAGGGAGCTACTAGTATTATACTTTTTACAGTAACGCTATCACCACTCCATTGATTGTCGTACGAAATTTCATAGACAGGAATTTCTGCTATTGCTTCATTTCCACTTCTTCTTAAATTAAACTTAGAGAGTACTTCAAACTCTCCTTTACTTAATGGTAGTTTTCTTGAAATTACTCTAACATCGTGTGTAACGAAGAAATCAGACTCGCTGGTATTCCATTTTCCGAGCGCTTCTTTTGCTAAGTTTTTTACAACCTCCTCTAGTTCACCTTCCTTTATATCTATTTTAGTACATTTCCCTTCACTACATTCAACTATAACTAACTTGGTTTTCATCAGGCTTCCCCCTTAATGGCGTTCTTTATTATATTTTTCGCTTTATCAATATCAGGTTTACCTTTATCAGTTATGGGAATACGAGTCATTACGTGCACTATTTTACCATCGTCGTATTGAAGCAGTACCTGGGGAATATCTACTCCTGCAATCTCGTCTTTTTCACCGTACTTGGCCAAAAATTCCCAGTCTTCTTCTCTTTCATCAAGTTCTATTCCTTCTTCTTTGGCTACTTCTCTACAAACTCTCCTCACATACTTTGATATAGGGTCCCATGTAGTATATACGACAATGAGTTTCGATATTTTAGCCAAACTTACGCACCGTAAGAAGATGATTTTCGATATTTATAAGTCTATGCTTTGAGTATAATAGAATGTTAATCTTCTTTGTTTTTAAGCAGCTCGCGAATACTCTTCACTTCACCCCGACTTTTGTATACTATCTTTGTTTCAATTCTTACTGGTAACCCAAGATTTAGGAAAATATTGTATAATGTTACTCCATCTATTTTCTTTATGCCCTTTTCAACAACATAGTTTGCTAAAATCTCTATTACTCTTTCAGTTGCCTCAGGATACTGTCTTCTAGCCTCTCTCAGAATTTCTTTAGCCTTAGGAGTGAGCACTGATTCCAGTATTTTTTTAGGAGATATTTTCGGTTCTTTTTCCCTTAGCTGCTTTTCTAGCAACTTCATTTGTAGCTCGAGCAACTTCTTCTTCCTAAGCAATTCAAGTGATTTATCTTCGGACATACCATTTAATTAAAGAAAAGCAAAGTATATATTTATCTCAAAGTGTCAGCGCTTTTAACCTTCGTCATCAATCATCGTGTAGCGGTCACATCATCCGCTATTTTTTCTGTCACACTATCATTTAAATATTTTTCAAGTAAAAAGCAACCTTACACCAAAGAAATTCGGGAAAAACGAACTATATTAACGAGATCTCCTTTTAACAGCAATTTCTTCTTCTTCGTGTCTGGCTAATTTTGTTATCGAAAGTATTTCTACACTATCTCCGGGCTTGATACCGTATCTCTCTCTGATATTCTTAGGTATTGTGAACTGTCTTGAATCAGTATTTCTCGTACGCAGCAACGTTGCTCTTATAGTCAACACTTGATCTTTGTATTTAAAAGTAATTTTAGCATACTTTAAGTCTCTTATTCCAAGTGCTCTAATTAGACTTGCAGGCAAAAGTACTTGATTATTAACATATACTCTTGAAACATAGGGAAGAGACTTTACATCAAACCCTCTGACTCCCCTTCTTCCCTTTTTGCTCATAAGGTAGGATATACAGTGAAAGTATATATTTTTATCAATCCGTTAGAACTACTTGATAAGTATTGAAGATACATCAAACCTAAAAGTTTATAGCGAAGTATATACTCAAATCATGTGTCTCAAAATAAAATAATCGCATATATACTGATAGTAGTTAAAGGCGGATGTGAATATTCAGTACTAGAAGAATTAAGAAAAATTGAAGAAGTAAAAGAGGGATTTATAACATATGGTAGCTGGGACATAATTGTCAAAGTTGAAACAGAAAATATAGAAAGACTAGGCTTCATTGTTACAAAAATAAGACAAATGCAAGAAGTAGAACGAACAGAAACGCTCATCTGTGCGTAACGGAAGCACACAGAATACTATTTAAGTAAATATCATGAAAATACCTCGGTGAGAACTTGGAGGGAGAAATAAAAGAATCGATGCTTGTCTACGCAAAGCCTCCAACGCTCCTTACTCACTTAAAGCGCTCATTGAGAAGAATATGCTTAGTCTATGTGAACCCCTTCAAACTCTTCGATGAAGTATCACGATCACCTGACTTTTTAGGCCCAGTCATAGTGGTCTCACTGGTAATTGTAATTTCGCTCTACGAAGGATTTCTATGGTATTCTAAGGCCGAAATATTGTACTATAACGGCACCAAAGTCAGTTTAAGTGGCGGTTATATATCACAGTTAACTTCAATTGCATCACTAAGAATACTAGGCGTTGTTATGAGGTGGTTCATTGCATTCGGAGTATTCTGGTTGGTCTCAAGTATACTTAAAGGTCAAGGAGAACACGCATCTCTTTTCTCCGCTACAGGGTATCTGTTTTCAGTGTACTTGCTTCATATGATTATTGATACACTACATTTAGTATTCTTCTTAAGTTCAATGCCTTCCTTAACTATCTTTATTACTTATTCTGCTTCATGTACTACAAAAATAAAGGATCTCATAGTAGCACATGCAGTTGCTCAGTGGATCAGCAATGCGCCTTGGCCTATGAGCACTATCAGAACTTACTATGCCTGGTTCTTCTCACTATGGAACATAGTAGTATGTTTAGCTATCTATATATCGGAGCGAAAAATGACTCCCATAAGAGCGATTATTGCTTCACTGATCACTTACTTTCTAATGATGTTTGCAGAAGTACTCTTCGTACAGCCTCTCTTCATCTAATAATACCGTATCCTACAAGCCTCCAGCGTCCCATTACCTGCCGACTGATAGCTACCCTAGCTCCTTTTTCTGCGCATACAGGCTTTCTTAAAACTATATTCACTATATTTTCACTTACTGAAGTGACTATACCTAGAGTTGTAGCAGTACCTACGTTTAGCATTAAGGGTTCTTTAGGCTTTATTTTCTCTACTTTCTTTTCTTGAGCTAAACCGACGACTCTCTCGAGAAGATGTACATCGAGCTCTAAAGTATTCCAGACTGGAGGTAGAGTACCTGGCTTACCTACAACGTTTCCTATCAGCGCATCTGCTTTAGTTAAGCTTGGATCTAGAAGAGTCCCTACACCTATCAGTCCTCCAGGTCTAGCTTCTTCCAGTTCTATGTTTCCGCTCTTTAAGCTAACTATTTCAGTAAACAAAGGTCTATACTCTATTTTCCCTCTCTGACCTACAACTCTTATTCCAGGTCTTATTTCTATTTCGTCACTTATTCTAAATTTACCTTGAATTATTGTTCCTCCTAAAACTCCTCCTTTAAGTTTGTCGGGAGGTGTGCCGGGTTTATTTACATCAAATGACCGTGCTACTAGCATCCTTGGAGGTAATGTTGGATCTCTCTGTGGAGTAGGAATACATTCTTCGATGGCTTCAATAACAGCATCTACATTGACTTTATGTAGAGCTGAGACAGGAATTATTGGAGCTCCTTCGGCCCAAGTGCCTTTAATAAACTTTAATATCTGGTTATAGTTTTCAATAACTTTTTCTTTAGGCACAATATCGATTTTGTTTTGCACTATGACTATGTTTTTTATACCCATTATTGTCAGTGCTGCGAAATGCTCTTTAGTCTGTGGCTGTGGACACGGCTCTGAAGCATCTATTACGAAAACTACTCCATCCATTAGCGTGGACCCAGCTATCATTGTAGCCATGAGCATCTCGTGTCCTGGTACATCTACAAAAGATATTCTTCGGACGAACTCTAGAGGTGATCCACAATATTTACAAACACCTTCAGGAGATAAAGCCTCAGAAGTATAGCACTGTGGAGGAGGACACTTAGGACATTTAAAAATAGCTGTATCAGCATATCCTAATTTCAGAGTTATTCCTCGCTTTAACTCTTCTGAGTGCCTAGCAGCCCATATTCCTGTTATTGCCTCAACTAAGGTTGTTTTACCATGATCTACGTGTCCTGCTGTACCTATATTGACTAAAGGCTGAACTTTAGGCGCAGACATAGTGCCACCTAAGACAGTTTCTGAAATATATTTTCCAGCTATTTAATTTTACTTTACAAAAGTACATAAGCTATATTCATTAAAATTCATAAAATTTGAACTTATTTTAAGTGATTACCGGCTTTTGATCCGGCTTCTCATACACTATTTTCATGTTTACTTGTACTATATCTTCAGTAATAACGTTTCCTCGAATAAACTTACGCTTTCTTAGCCCCTTCTTAGGTGGATGATAACCTGGAGGCCCTGAGAGCAGTACTCTCTTCTTTACACCGCCATGTATGTCAGGTCTCATAGGCTCCCCAGCTTTACCTGATCCTCCTGTTATCATTAGCTTTACTCCTGGAAGACCGAGAATGCTTCCGTCTACTTCGTCTCCTATTTTCAGTCCTAGAAGTGCTTCTGCTTCTCTACCCTTTACTTCAATTGTTTTAGCCTTCCCCGTTTTAGGATCTGAAACTACTACTTTGAATTCTGGCATATATTAATCGCCGTTTCTCCCTAACTAATCAAACCTATAAGTTTTTCCTTAAAACTAAGCTTAGGTATTCTTTCTAAATACCAATTAGAATATAATAAAATTCTTTATACGCTACAGTAATGTCTCTAAGTTTTGCTTCTACGCTCCATTAAGTACTTCCTTTTGATTTCCATTATTTCATCCAGCACTTTAAACTCCTCCTCGCTCAACACACCTTTGAGCTCTTCTGCTATTAACTGAGCATCAGAAAACGGTACATCAGTGTACAAGATGTCTCCTTCCTTTACTTGTCTGCCCACGATTATATCTCCTCTTATAGATATTGCTACAGCCATTCCAGCAGTAGCCTCTGATATGGGTTTTCCATGTTCCTGTATCTGCATGATTTCTCCAATTCTCCTTCCACTTTCTTTAATTAGAGGATAGCCAGGCTTAATTCTTCCCGCTAAGACCTCAATACCTACTATCGCTGGGTTACTTCTTCTGAAAACGTATCCTGGCAAAATACGTATTTTTCCTGGCAGCACGCACTTAGATAAAATGTAGGCGACTCTCTTATCTTTCTCCATTTTTATCCACTCTAAGTATTCCTCGACAAGCCTGTAAAGGATATTATTCCTAAATATTCTTACACCATATTTATATGCCTCGTCTTCAGCTTCCGGATATACTTTTACATTGAATGCGAGAACTACTCCATAGTTTTTCTCTTTCTCTTTTACGAGAGATGCCTCTACTATATCTCTTTTAGTAACCGGACCGACATCAGCATATCTTACGGGAATGCCTTTAGATTCTAAGTAGCTGACTAGAGCTTCGAGTGTTCCGAGGGTATCTGCTTTAGCAACTACACCGTTAACTTCTTTGCTAAATCTAATACTCGATATTTCTTCTATGACTTCTTTTACGGCTTTACTTACTTCAGACTCATCTACAACTATTACAGGTGCTCCGGCTACTGCTTTGTCTAAGCTTGTTGCAACTATTCTGACTCCTGCCGCCGCCATAACTTTATCAACCGATTTAAAGCGGTCTTCAGGAGACCTCATTTCATCCATTGGTTTAGGCATTAACAAAGCCTTCACTTTTGTTACAATAGGCTCGCCAAGACCACCTACAACTATTAGGTCACCCTTTCTTATAACACCATCATATAGAATAGTATCTACAACAGTTCCTAACCCTGGTTCCTCTCTAACTTCTAGCACTACACCCTTTCCTTTACGTATAGTAGTCTTCAGTCTATCGAGTAAGTATTTTTGAGCCATACCAGCTAGAACCAGGAGGAGATCCGGTATACCTTCACCAGTCAGGGCGCTCGTTGGTACTATAGCGACAGTTTTCGAAAAATCTCTAACTCTATCGTATCTATCACATCTATAGCCTAGTTTATTCATTTCAGCAATTATCCTGTATAAGTACTCCTCTAACCTTATTTGCACGTCTTCTCGCTGATGTCTAATTGTCTCAACAAAAGGCTTACCTGGTTGAGGATTCCAGCCAGGTATTTTATCTATTTTGTTAGCTGCTATAATAAACATAGTTGACCTAGACCTCAGAATATCAATGCACTCGTAGGTTTGCCTTTCAAACCCCTTGATAACATCCACGACTAGAATAGCCAAATCTGCTATAGACCCTCCTCTTCTTCTTAGGTTAGCAAAAGCTTCGTGCCCAGGAGTATCTATTACAAGTATTCCAGGGATTTTAACTTTAGCTTTTACAGCTTTTACAAGCGGACCACACATTTTTTCAAGAATTTTCCATGGTAGGAAAGAGGCTCCTATATGTTGAGTCATTGTGCCAGGCTCCTTGAGAGTAACAGCTGTACCTCTGATTTTGTCTAAAAGAGCAGTTTTCCCTACATCTACATGTCCTAGGACTACAACTATTGGGGATCTATAGTAATATGACACTTAAGAACCCCAAATAGTTGACAAGAAGACAGTTATAAGTTTTCTTAACTTGTTTTCGCTTTCTTAGCGAGTCTATACTTCTCTGTCCACTTCCACTTCAGCGGGTTTCGTTTAAACTGGAGCATACTGACTCTACATTTCCTCGAGCAAAAGTAGTATATCGTTCCATCTGTTCGTACGTACATCATGCCAGTCCCTGGTGGAATTTCTCTTCCACAGAACGTACATTTTCTTACTCTTGGCATGGTACTTCACTCCCCTATTCCATACAAATTTATAAGTTTTTCTAAAACATATCAAGTGACCTCATACTTATGGGAATATCCTAACGCGGAAAGACTTATATTCGAAAAAGAATTGTTACTCTTAAATGAACGATGAAAGGTGAGGGATATGTCCAGCAAACCCTTCTATGTAAGATTCGAAGTGCCGGAAGAATTAGCTGAGAAAGCTTATGAAGCTCTAAGACTTGCTAAAGCCAGCGGAGGCAAAATCAAAAAGGGCACAAACGAGACAACAAAAGCCGTTGAAAGAGGTCTAGCAAAACTAGTATTGATAGCAGAAGATGTCGACCCTCCCGAAATCGTTGCACACTTACCTCTACTATGTGAAGAAAAGAAGATACCCTACATATACGTCCCCTCAAAGAAGAAGTTAGGTGAAGCTGCCGGAATAGAGGTTGCTGCCGCCTCGGCGTGTATAATTGAGCCAGGAGACGCTGCTTCATTAGTAGAAGAAATAATACAGAAAGTCCAGGAAATAAAAGTAAAAGCCGGTATTACTCCTAGTAAATAAACGTAAACTATTACCTCCATAATATTAAAAATAAAAGTTTTTCTAAATAATTTTTACCTCACTATAGTATACAATTAACATTTCCATTGACAGTTAAATTAATATAGGGTTTAAGTCAAGTAATCCCGCTATGAGCAAAAGACCTTCAAAAGAACCTGTAATGGATGCTACTCCAGCTGTCGTAATTCAAATAATAGGCAGAACAGGAGTGTGTGGAGAGGTAATCCAAGTAAGGTGCAGAATTCTCGAAGGAAAAGATAAAGGCAGAGTCCTCACAAGAAACGTAAGAGGACCAGTTCGCTTAGGCGACATTCTAATGCTGCGCGAGACTGAAAGAGAGGCGCGCAAGATCTCGCCAAAGTAAAATAATTGCAGTTAAATGAATACCTAATATAAAGTGCTATAATAGTCGAGTATTACCCTCAACCATAGAGAGATATTACTTTTATTCACCTTACGACTCCTTTTATTTAGCACCGGAGTAGAGATTATGTAATGCTAACCAGAGCTTTTATTACTGCAATACTCAAAACACTACGTGAAAATATTCCTATAGAAATTAAAACAGATAAAGGACATATTATTAAGATTACCTACTCTTCTTTACTTAATAAACTTAATGAAAATAATTTTAGTGAAAACAATATTGAAGAATTAACTCCCGCAACTATTGCTAGAATAGTTTGGAAAGAAGAAAAAGAAGAAGAGCTGCAGAAATTATCTAAGGACTTTTATGCTAAATGCTCTATATTATTAAGAAAAATGGAAAAAGAACTTAATGACAAAAACTTTATTTTTCATTCAAAGAACATCATGCTTATTAAGTCTAATTTACTTGATTTAATAAAATATAGAACCCAAAAAATAGTTAAATTAGCTTTACTTTCTCCCACTCCTCAGAGAGATTTAATTAATAAAATGACTGCTGAAGAAGAATTCCTGTACATACTGCTTTGTAATATCCTTTCTTCGTGGAACCAGTTTATTGTTGAGAATTTAGTGGGGAGGTAATATGGAGGTTCAAGTTTCCGTAGATCTTAGAAGCAAATTTTTAGATTTTCTTAAAGTATTTCAAGAGAAAGGCGAATTCAAGTATAGAGAAAGAGTAAAACAAATGGTCTTATCGGGCTCTACATCACTTGTAATAGATTTCGACGACTTACTAATTTTTGATAAAGATTTAGCAAAAGAACTTAGAGAAAATCCTCTAGTGACCTTGGATGCGGCAAACAAGGCTGTGAAAGACTTCATTGAAATAGAAGCTAAAGACTATGCGCAGAAATACGAGAGATTCAATGCAAGATTTAGAGGAGTCCCTGACGTAATTCCATTAAGAAAACTTCGCTCAGAACATCTCTTTAAACTAATATCGGTAGAAGGAATTGTAACAAAAATAACTCCTGTTAAGCAGTTACTCTATGAAGCCGTTTTCCGCTGTGTTGAATGCGGCGGCGAAGTAAGGGTCCCGCAACTTGGAAGAGGTTTTTCTCAGCCGACTTTCTGTCCTTATTGTGGCATGGAAGAAGATTTCTTAGAGGAATCAGCGAAGAAAAAGTCTAAGAGAAAACGCAAATCTAATTTTGAACTAGTTTTGGAAAAGTCAACCTATATTGATTGGCAAAAAGCAGTAGTTCAAGAAAAACCTGAAGAACTCCCACCAGGTCAGCTGCCTAGATCACTAGAAGTTGTCTTAAGGGAAGATTTAGTCGATGTAGTAAGACCCGGAGATAGAGTATCGATAACTGGAGTACTCATGGTGCAGCAGGAATACTCTCTTAAGAAAGATAAGCCTCCTTTGTTTAGAACATACCTTGAAGCAAATTACATAGAAGCTTCCGAAAAAGGATTTCTTGACATTGAGATCACTCCCCAAGACGAAAAAATGATACTTAAACTTGCAGAAGATCCGAGTATAAGAGAAAGAATTATTAAATCAATAGCTCCCTCGATATATGGTTATCATCATATAAAGAAAGCTATAGCATTGCAGCTTTTCGGAGGCGAGCCTAAAGTCTTGCCTGATGGTGTTAGAATAAGAGGCGATATACACATACTTTTAGTAGGTGACCCAGGTACTGCTAAGTCCCAGCTTCTGCGCTTTGTAGCTCAAGTTGCTCCAAGAGCTGTGTACACTACAGGCAAAGGATCTACTGCAGCAGGCCTAACAGCCGCTGTTGTAAGAGATAAAACAACGGGAGACTTCTATCTAGAGGCTGGTGCTCTGGTTTTGGCAGACAAAGGTATAGCGTGCATCGACGAGATAGATAAAATGGATAATAGGGATCGAGTTAGCATGCATGAAGCAATGGAGCAGCAGACTGTTAGCATAGCTAAAGCAGGTATTGTAGCCACACTAAATGCTAGAACCGCTGTTCTCGCAGCAGCTAACCCAGCTTTCGGAAGATATATTCCGCAAAAAGGCATTGTCGACAATATAGACTTACCTATCACCATACTTTCTAGATTCGACTTAATATTCGTAATAGTCGATACTCCTGATCTAGAAAAAGACAAAGCACTAACAGAACACGTGTTAAGAATTCATCAAGGAGAATTACCCGAGGCAGACGGAATAATTCCCATCGACGTGCTCAAGAAGTATATAGCATACGCAAGGAAGAACATTCATGTAAGGCTTAGCGAAGAAGCCATGAAGAAAATAGAGGAATTTTACTTAGAGATGAGAGCAAAATCTACTACACCGGACTCTCCTGTGGCAATAACTCCTAGACAACTCGAGGCTCTAGTTAGACTTACAGAAGCACACGCTAAAATGGCCCTCAAGACTGTAGCTACCGCGGAGGACGCTGAAGCAGCGATAGAGCTTATGTCGTACTTCCTTCACAATGTCGGAATAGACGTAGAGACAAAAATGCCAGACATAGACGTGATATTGACAGGTAAGCCAAGATCTCAACAAGAAAAATTAGCTAAATTAATGGACTTAATAAAAGATATGGAAGCAACTTCCGATAATGGCTTAGTCAAAGTAACCGAGTTAATAGAAGCTGCTAAAGACGAGAGTCTTGACGAGACATTTGTCGAAAAAGCTCTGAGACACTGGAAAAGCGAGGGAATTATATACGAGCCTAAACCCGGCTATATCAGAAGAGTCAGAGCATAAGGTAACAATCTATGAAAATAGATTCACTACCAATACCTCAGCAAGTTAAAGAAATTTTAAGAAAGGAAGGTATAGAGAGGCTGTATCCTCCTCAAAGAGAAGCCATCAGAGCTGGAGTCTTAGAAGGGGAAAACATAGTTATGGCCACTCCAACGGCCTCAGGAAAAACTTTAATAGCAGAACTAGCTATGGTGAAAAAGGTATTAGAAGAAGGCTGCATTGCGCTTTACTTATCTCCACTGAAAGCACTTGCATACGAGAAATATGAGGATTTTAAGAAGTATGAAAAAGCTGGACTTAAGATAGCCATTACTACGGGTGACTATGATTCTTCAGATCCCTGGCTGAGTGAGTACGACATTATTATTGCTACTTATGAGAAAGCTGACAGTTTAACAAGACATAAGCCTCCTTGGCTGAACCACGTGAAAGTAGTAGTATTCGATGAGATTCATCTAATTCAAGATGGTCACAGAGGACCAGTGCTTGAAATAACAGCAGCCAAGCTTTTGAGAAATAGTCCGCAAGTAGTCGCGCTCAGTGCAACTATAGGTAATGCAGATGAAATAGCTTCATGGCTAAATGCTAAATTAATTAAGAGCGAGTGGCGCCCTGTTCCTTTAAAAGAGGGAGTGTACTATAATGGTACAGTATACTTTAATGACGGAAGCGAAGTACAAATACCTGTAAAGGGAGACCCTATATCTTCTTTAACATATGATTGTCTGTCTTCAGGAGGACAGGTACTTATATTTACTAGTACAAGGAGTGGTGCAGTAAGATTAGCTAAAAAACTTAAAAAGGTTTCTTCAGAAATGCTCACTCTATCAGAAAGAACTAATCTTAGAAAAATAGCAGAAGAAATAGCTAAAACACCGCCTCAAACAAAACTCAATAGAGAGTTAGCTGCACTTGTTCAAGAAGGATGCTCATTTCATCACGCGGGTCTACCGTATTCTTTAAGAAAAATTATCGAAAAAAGCTTTAGGTCAAATATAATTAAGGTTTTATGCGCAACTACAACACTAGCTGCAGGAGTAAATCTTCCAGCACGAAGAGTTATTATACAAGACTATAGAAGATATGATCCCTCTTTTGGCTACGTACCTATTCCAGTACTAGAATACAAGCAGATGGCAGGAAGAGCAGGTAGGCCGAAATACGATAAACAAGGTGAAGCTATTTTACTGTCAAAAACTCTCGACGAAAGAGACTATCTCCTTAAAGAGTATATCTACGCCAAGCCGGAAAAATTGTTCTCAAAGCTGTCTGCTGAAAAGAACCTAAGAATACATACGCTAGCGTTAGTAGCCTCAGGGTATGCAGAGTCCTACGAAGACTTAATGCAAAATTTTTCCCTTACTCTATGTTTTAGACAAATAGGTCGCCAACTGCTTTTAGAAGGGATTAAGAGAGCAATAGATTTCCTCGTGAAAAGTAACCTACTAGAAGCTTCAGATTCTCTTCTCAAGGCAACTCCTCTGGGGAAAAGAGTAAGCGATCTCTACATAGACCCTCTCACAGCGCTCACTTTACTCAAATACCTTGGTGGGAAAACAGTATTCAATGACTATGAGTATTTACTGATAATATGTCTTACACCAGATATGCAAAAAATGTACTTAAAGAGAGGTGAAAGAAAAGTAGTCGAAGCGCTTTTAATGAAACTTGCGCCACAGCTATTTAAGATACTCGAAGCTGAAGTCTACGAAGATGAATACGAATATGAGTTTACTTTAGCTTCAGCTAAGACAGCTCTGCTCCTATTCGATTGGATAGAGGAAGTTCCGGAAGAAACAATAGTAGAAAAATACGATATAGGTCCTGGAGACCTTTATGCATTCGTTCAGACCGCTGAGTGGATATGCTACGCAGCTTCAGAAATATGTAAAATTATGGGCTCTCCTCAGCACTTGAAAAAATTACAGGAGCTAAGGTCGAGAATAAAGCACGGAGTGAAAAGAGATCTTCTAGATTTAGTGCGTATTGAGGGCATAGGCAGAGTTAGAGCTAGAATTCTAGCTAACTACGGCTATAGAAGCATAGATGCATTAAAGAAAGCTAGTATAAAAGACCTAGTAAGACTGCCTTTAATAGGACCTGAGTTAGCCAGAAGAATAATCGCATGCGTTAGAGGAGAAAAGTTACCCGAATCTTCCGGAGAAAAAATAGAGGAAGAATACGAGCCTTCAGTAGAGACCTTAGATAAATACTTTAGCTAACCTCTCTTGGTGAAAGTTTATATTTATGTCTGCATGAAAAATACGTTCTTTGGCTTAAAGAGGGATCCTTATGCCGATTACCGACGAAGCACTACTAAGAGAATATAAAGGACTCAGCCCAGCTGAGTTTTTCTACCGAAACAAGGAAATAGCAGGATTCTCTAATCCAACTAGAGCTGTCTATCAAACAATAAGAGAATTAGTTGAAAACGCTTTAGACGCAACAGAGCTCTATCGAATTCTGCCGGACATCAAAATACTAGTCAACACCTATGAAAACAATGGAACAGAATTAGTCGAAATAACTGTCGAAGATAACGGTATAGGCATACCGCGACACGAAGTCCCTAACGTCTTCGGAAGAGTATTCTACGGGTCTAAATACAAACTCAGACAATCTAGAGGAGTCTTCGGTCTAGGCGTAAAAATGGCAGTTCTCTATGCACAAATTACAACAGGTAAGCCCATTTTCGTCAGAAGCTCGACACCTTACTCATGCAGCATCTACGAGTATGAAATACTCATAGACATTACTTCTAATAGACCAATAGTGCTAAACCATAAAGTATACAGAAAAGAAAAGAGATGGCATGGTACTGTAGTCAGGTTAACTATTCAAGGCAATTGGCCTTCAGCGCGAAGAAGAGTAGAAGAATACATTAGGAGAACTGCTATGATAACGCCTTACGCTAACATATACTTCAAAGCACCTGATCTCGAAATTTCATTCAAGAGAGTAACCCGTAAATTACCCGCACTACCTAGTGAAAGCAAACCTCACCCGCATGGCGTAGATCTAGAAATGCTAAAAGCCATGATTTCGTCTTTAAAGGAAGACTTAACTTTAAAGGAATTCCTTATGACAAATTTCGACAGTATAGGAGAAACAACAGCAGAAGCTTTCTGTAAATGGGCTGGTTTCTCGCCATCAATTAAAGTCAAAAAGCTAGACCTCAACGACTTAACCTTATTAATGAGTAAGATGAAAGAATACGATAAATGGAGAAGACCTCGTGGAAAAGCACTATCTCCACTAGGCTCTGACCTACTTAAGAAGGGTATTGAAGAAACCCTTAAACCTGAGTTTGTGACCGCTGTTACGCGAAAACCTTCATCATATGCAGGCAATCCATTCATAGTGGAGGTAGCTCTAGCCTGGGGAGGAAATATACCTGCCGTAGAAAAACCTCTACTGTTTAGATTCGCAAACAAGATTCCCCTTCTCTACGACGAAGGAGCAGATGTTTGTAGAAAAATAGTAGACTCTATTGACTGGAGCTACTACAAGGTGAAATTCCCAGCACCACTAGCCGTCGTAGTCCATGTATGCTCTACTAAACTACCATTTAAAGGCGTGGGTAAAGAGGCTATTGCAGATGTTGAGGAAATAGAAAAAGAAATAGAAAACGCTATTAAAGAGGCTGCGAGAAGACTTCGATCACATATAATCAAGATAGAAAAAATATACGAACTCCAGAAGAAGAAAGTCACTTTTGAGAAATACATACCTGAGGTTGCGCGCGCTCTCAGCGAAATATGCCGTGTTGAAGAAGAGTATATTAAGGAGAAACTTATCGCGATTATGGAGAAAGTTCTGATGAAAAGTAGTAGAGGTAGAGAGGAGGTGATAGTTTATGCCAAAGATACCAGCTCCAAGTGACGAAGAAGTATTAGAGAGACTAGAAAAGCTGGCTCAAAAAATCTTGAAAATGGTCGAAAAAGGCAATCCGCCGTATTTAGAGATTCCTGTAAGAACACTGTCCAACACAATATGGGACGAAGAAAAGAAAATATTAAGACTAGGTCCACAGAAAGCCATTAGAGAATTCTTCGACTTAAAGGAGTCTAAGAAATTCATGCAGACACTTCTAATGCTCAGCCTAATAGTCAAGGCTAGAAGAGAGAACGACTACCCTACTATAAGAGACCTTTACTATATGGGAAAACACACCATAGCTTATAGAGATCATTTGGGCAGAAAGTGTACAGAAGAGACTTGGTACGACCAGCGCGAGTCAAACTCAGTAATACAAGATATCGAGGTTTCTACAGGCCTCTTAAGAGAACACATGGGCATAATGCATGATGCCAAAGGAAAAATCGTCGGAAATATAGTGGTCCGCTCTAAGGGCTATCTCATAGATTGCTCTAAAATGGGTAGCGGTGCATACGCTATTCCACCTAATCCCGATAGACTTGAAATAGTAAAAGTCGAAGCAGACTATGTACTTTGTGTAGAGAAAGACGCCATTTTCGAAAGACTTAACGAAGAAGAGTACTGGCGGAGAGAAAACTGTATTTTAGTCACAGGAAAAGGTCAGCCAGATAGATCCACTAGAAGAATGATTAGAAGACTATGGGAGGAATTCGGTTTACCAGTTTATATTCTAACAGACTGTGACTCTTATGGATTTTACATATACTCTGTTTATAGAAGCGGATCTATTTCACTAAGCTATGAAAGTGAGCGATTGGCTACACCAGGAGCCAAGTTTATAGGAGTTACTGTAACCGACATAGAGGAGTATAAAATACCTAAAAACTATATTATTGCCGCAACAGAGAGAGACTTAAAACGTGCCCAAGAATTACTCAACTATCCATGGTTTAAGAGCGAAAAGTGGCAGCGGGAACTTAAGCTATTTTTAAAGAAAAAGCAGAAGATAGAAATAGAAGCCCTCTCTGGTCACGGATTTAAATTCTTATCACATGTATACTTACCAGAGAAAATAAGCAAAAAGAAGTGGATAGAGTAGACTATTAATAGAAAGTTTCTAGCAAAGTCTGAGCACTATCTTTGTGCATAATTTTCCTTATTAAATCAAGCCTATAATACTCTCTCACACTTTTTCTCCGAAGATACGCTACTTTTTCCTTGGGATTTGTAATATCAATAATCTCATATATCTTCGCCTTTTTGCCGGGCTTATAACCTAGTACTCTCCCTATACGCTGAATCATTTGTCGCTCTTCACCCGTACCTTCATATATGATCGCGACTTCCGCATCAGGAGCTGTTATTCCTTCGTCTAGAACAGTTGTTGTAACCAGCACTTTAATTAATCCTTTGACAAAATCTCTAAAAAAGCGCTCACGTTTGCTCTTATTTACTTCTCCAGTTATTAGTGCTACCTTAAAACCTCTTTTAAGTAACTCAAAATATAGTTTTTTAGCAGTATCTATATACTGTGTAAAAACAAGTGTTTGCTCATCTTTATGTTCATTAAGTATCTCAATGAGTTTATTAAGCTTGTCTTCCTGTCCTATAGCAAAAACGGCTTTGAAAACTTCTATTGGGGCAACTATCTTCATTTTGAGCAGCGATATATAGTCTATATTGGCTACCAAGTCTCCACATAGAGAGAATATAAGAACTTCGTTTCTATCTCGTCGGTAGGGAGTTGCTGTCAGCACCATTCTATAGAGCGCATCTATCTTTAATGCAATCTTTTTAAATGACTCGGCTGGCAAATGATGCCCTTCATCGAAAATAACTAACTCAAATTTATCTTTAATATCCTCAATATATTTAACTCCACTAACATAAGTAGATATTGTTATTGGAGTTATCTTCTTTACGCCTTCACCGAGATATCCTATTTCATACTCTTTTATACCTAAATACTTAGTCAAATAGGTTTTCCATGTAGTTGCTAATTCTCTTGTAGTAACGAATATGATTGTAGGCTTTTTCAGGTCGTAAATTGCCCGTAAAGCAATGAAGGACTTTCCGCCTCTTGTGAAAATCGCTATTGTGCCTCTTCTGCATTCGAGCCATTTTATGTAGGCCTCTTTTTGATGAGGATATAAGGTAAAGTTTATTTTCATTTGAATATTTATATCATCTTTCTCTTTAATATTTAAACTATACGGTATTTCTAGATCTTCTAGAAAATTGACTATACGATGTAAAAGCCCTACAGGAACGTATATTTTACTTTGAGAGAAATCTACATCTAAACACGTGAGCTTTCTCTCTATAAGTTCAGTTCCTTTGTAATTTTTTTCTTCATCAAGAATCACTTTTTCTTTATAATACGTTAATGTACATATTTCACGTAACTCCTTTAAGAAGTATCTGTCGATTTTATTAACAGATATTTCAAGTCTGCCTTGATTTCTTGTAATATTTACTTTTAGAAAATTCATTAGACTATTTAGTCTCTTATCTTCTACTATAACATTATTGTTATACTCCTTTAATATATTTATAA
>CBDUKN010000029.1:0-17390 GCA_965367815.1 uncultured Thermoprotei archaeon | reverse complement strand
TTTTTTTTGTCAAGCAGAAGACGGCATACGAGATGTAGAGAGATCTCGTGGGCTCGGAGATGTGTATAAGAGACAGAATGAACTATGTTCTTGTGTAAACCTTCCAGGAACCATACCTTATATATTCGACATAATATTGAAGCCTAAAATACTGTACGAGGTAGGTATTTTAGCTACTATTCTTAAAGAATTTTCAAAAAGAAATATTCCTTTATTTCAAGTTAGAACATTTATTTTACCTCATACAGGTGAATTCAGAGTAGTAATAGTAGCCGATATTAAAGGAGGAGAGAATACCGCAAAGGAACTAGTTAGAGAAATTTCTAGTTTTGAGTTCACTAAGAGTGTCAATTATGCTGAACCGTTATTCGACGGATTTGCTTTAGATTTGTGGTCTTTTCCGCCTATATTAATAGGAGAAAGAGCAATAATTCTCCGTAAATCTTTTTACGAAGGATTCATTAAAGAGGGGTGGAGACACTTAGGAGAAGGATGGGGTTCAATACTATACCATGTAGGTCTCTATGGAGGCATAAACGTTTATGATAAATACTTTGATTTAACAAAAAATAAACAAATGTTACTGAGACTCTTAGAGGAAATGGGTAGAATAGTAGGATTCGGTGTATTTAAAATAGTAAGCATAAGTGAAAATAAAATAGTTTTAAGAATATATGATTGCTTTGAGTGCCAGTTACTTAAAGACATAGGAGTAAAAATGAGTAGCTTTTTGAAGGGAGTTCTTGTGGGATGGTTTTCTCGCTACTGGAACATAGATCCTCAGAAAATAGTAGCAACTGAAAGAAAGTGTATGGCTAGAGGAGATCCTTACTGTGAATACATTATAGAAAAAAGACAATAAGTTAATGAAATATTTAAGTTCTTTAACCAAGTAAATCTTAATATGATCATTTAAAACTGTACAAAGGTTTTTGCCTAAGTCCTTTCAGCAATATTTTTAAAGAAACCAAGTAGTGTTAGTCTACAAAATTGTCTAGTATTACTTTCTATAGTAAACATAGATATTACTGCCTATAATATCGTAGAAAGCAAAACTCGAGTAAACATAAACAGAAGTCTACTTTTTCGGTACAAGAACTTCCCTTACTGGTATAGTGAGCTCTTCCCTGAATACCCACTTCCTGCCTTCAACATATTTCCAGAGCAGTGGAAATACTTTCTTGATACTAGTGCTGGACTGAATGAAATAGCCGTAAGGCAGAGGCGTAAAGAAAGTAGAAGTAGCTAAAGTAGAAATCAATGGGTACACTGTAGTATGCGACGTAAAAGTTTATGGAAAACTAGAAGAAGGAGATATAGTCAGAGGCTATCTCTTTAGATACAAAGATACTCTCAAGCACCACAGCACTTATCTTTACAGCCCTCTCGCCGAAGCAAGTAAACTAGAAGACAGTAAATACGCCTTTATCAACGTGACGCCAGGAGACTACGCTATACTCTTCTGGCTCGACACGAAAACGGAAGACCCAAACACGGCGTAGACATACTGAGCCCCCTCAAACCACTAATGCTCGAAGACTTCTTCAATCAAAACTAAGTTACACTACGATAGAGCTATAAAGAAAACAACTTAAAGTAATAAGTAATTATAGCAAATTCTAGTAGACATAAAAATTAGAAACACATATATTCGACGAACTTAACTCTATTAAGTATTTCAAGCAAGTATAGCATAACCATAAAACCAAATTATCCAGCTCCTCAAAGACTCATACACAAACACATCAATAGGAAATACCTAATCTCTAAAACTAGAGAAATAGCCATAACACCGATCTTAGTCTAAAAAGTCTCTTCCAGCCTTCTTGCAACACAAAATAATCTACACTTTACTTGTACTTCACGAAAACTACGCTAACTCTATCAACAGCAATTGAATAAACACTATTAAAAACAAAATAGCTAAAAACACTTCCACAAACATTCTAATACACTTCCTCCTTATTCTCAAACTCATTAAAGCATGTTCTTGAAGATCCTCGCAAGCAAGTATCCTTTCTCAGGCTCTTCCACACTAACAATAGACACAGAAAAATTACAGATTTAATGAGTCTACTATATCGCTAAAAAGTATCTTGACTGCTTTAAGTCAGAGCCACTTGTAGTAGTCAGAGGCTATGAGTTAATTAAATGGACTCCACTAAGTCCACTAACAAGATATGATCCAGAAACAAGAAGCCTCGTACCTGTATTCGACTTCGAGAATATAGTAGATTCATATAGATATACCGTTAAAAGATGGAACAGCTACAGAGCTCCAGATATTTATGATTTAGTACTTCTACAGGGACGTATTAGAAATCCCTTTGCTAGACCACTAGCAATATATAAAGAAGCTAAAAAACTATTCGATCCAAGCTTACCTGACATCTCTGAGCAAGTTCTCAGCTACCACTTCAATAAGCACGTCAAAGCTATGTGGAAAGGAAACACTGCACTAGTCTACGCGGATACAGGAATACTACCAATTAAAATCTACTATTTTGAAGGCAAAGATGCTCCGCTCTTCGCTAGAATCCTGTGTCAGCTCCCAGGAGCATTTTCAGCCGTAATAGATGTCAATAAAGCCGTTTTAGCAGCACAATACCCGTGCATCTACGAAGCCTATATTATGCAGGAGGCAGAATGCTTTAAAGTGAAAATGCCTTATCCACCATTTATTCAGTCAGGTGTAAGTATAGTAAAAGTGTTTCCACTATTATGGAAGTATGTTGAAAATAAGAAATGGGTATTCAGAGAAGAACTAGCTATACCGGTAAGAAATACTGCTAGACTAAAACTTAATAACTCTGCCTAAAGCTTCAATTCTACTAAAAGGATTCGTAAACAAACCGGTATTATAATAGCGTACATTAGCTAAGTTTATCATTCTAGTATATTATAGAACTTTCTGTAGGAATCTTTCGGTGAAAATTACTATTTTGCTGGAAGTTCTCTCCATAGCTCTCGTTCACTCAGCGTTATTCTTAGTCTTCTAAGCTCGATTCGCACACTATCTGCAAACTCAACATTCATGATACTTCTACTCTTCTACATTAACAATAGCAATAAATATTTTGACTACCTGTAACTTAAATTACTTCGGCTAAGTTTCTTAAGTACATGAGCTGGCCTTGAGCTACCTATATGACTACTCTGATGTATTTTCTTTTTCTCCGGGCTATGAGAAAAGCTACTACTCTAACTACATTCTTTTCTATTCCATAAGACACAATAGCAGGATCACCTATGTTCTTCAGCAAATATTTTACGTAAATCCATCTCGGAAATTTAAGCTCAACTATACCGCCTATAACTCTAGACACTTCTTCAAGTAGCCTATCAGCTACACCTATCTCTACTCTCTTGCCACGTCTAAGCCCTACTAGCTCTCTAAAAACCTCCAAGACTTCCCGGCCACATAATTTCTCGGCAGCAGCATATACTTCTTCATTAGATACAGGAATATTGTTTAGTTCTCTTGCGCTCCTATATCTTAGTGCATGTCTCAGAGAATGATATAAGTGGTGAACAACTCTTCTCCCATTTCTCTGGAAATAGTAATCTGCAGCTATACCATACGCTACTACAGAAGACCTCCTAAAAACTTCCAGTGTATAACTCGTTATTCTAGGGCTTAATGAATTAAGCCAATCTAATACTTTTTCACTCGAATAGTAGAGTACTATAGAGTCTTTTTTAATCCAGTGAACAAGAGGACTCCCAGCAACAGCAGCTTCCTCTACTTCACCCTTCTCGAAAACTACCATAGACACTTTAAAGCCGTCTACGCTCTCCTCTATACTTCTCCCACTTTCATCAATTTTATCATTCATTACTAGTAGAACATCTATGTCGCTCAGCCCCCACACAAAGTCTCTAGGCCGTGTAGCAGACCCAAACACTATAATAGCTAAAATTCTCTCCCCGTAGCTCTTCAGTACACAATGTACTATTTTATCAAATAATGCTTTTAGATCCACGATATTTTCGAGAAAACTAAGGAATAAAGCTATCTTCGCGAAAACTGGTCTACTTTATGCGCGAACTCCATAGCACTTAAGAGATAGGCTTAAGTCATCGCCAAGACTCATTTACTTAAATAAATTTTAAGTTCTCTAGGAGTAATAACAGTGTCTTCTATATCGTATTCTTTTTTCTTAAGAAATTCTATAAATTCCTCATCAATTGTCAAAAACTTTAAATTCAATACTTTAGCCGTAGTATAGTATAGTGCATCTATATAGTCTTTATGTCCCCGCTTATATATTTCAACAGCACTTACATATGCTTCTGCCGGCGGGTAAGCTAAATTATAAGTCTTCCTTATAGCCTCAAGACCAATCCTAATTCTTTCGAAATTCTCTAAGCCAACTATTTTCAAAATTTTCCAAATAGCTTCCAATACCCCTACTTCAAGATAATACACATCAATTTTCCTAAAAAGAGGTATAGCTTCCTCAGCCTCCTCCTCCACTTCTACACCTAAAGCAGGTAGCAGAAAAGTAGTGTCAATAAGTACTCTAAGCCTCTTCTTCAATGTATTTTTTCTGCCTTACAACACTCTCCTCCTCTAACTCCCTTAAAGTAACTTTAGCAAATTTTTCACCATATACCGAAAGCCAAATAGCGTCAGGAATAACTCTAAGAACTACACTATCACCTCTAACCTCTAGCCTCAGCCTCGACCCCTCTTCAATACCTAGAGCCTCAGCCACAGCCTTAGGAATAACAATAGTCCTCCTCCTACCAACCCTAACTTCCGTAATCATAAAATATCCGAATATTATAGTAAGACAGAAAATAAAAATTTTCCGATTCATGAACTATACTCAGATTAATATTGCTTTCAGACTACTTCATAGAAACTCACTCCACATAGCATAAAGAAGTACTCTCTGGTCAAAAGACTCAATACGTCAATACTGTAAACTACTCAACACAGTATAGAAAACTAGAACAAGGAATAGTCTATAAGCCTATCGGTGTAATAAGAACACCGTTTAAAAGTCCCAATACAGCCTACAGCTGGAAAAGGCATTAAAAGAGTTGTCGAAATCTACCCAGAGTAACGTAGAAGGCCTAAAAGACCTCGAAGGATTCTCTCACATAATACTCATTTACCACTTCCACTTAATTAAGAAGCCCCTGCTGAGAGTTACTCCATACATGGATAATTTTCTATTTACTACTAGGAACACGTAGTAGTGTTATTGGCGCCAAAGCTGTTAATGAAAGTACGTATGCAGACGTTGAAACAACTAGTACTGGAGTCAAGTTCAATGCTAATCCTATAACTATAAAAACTAGTGATGTTAAAGCGACTATGCCTGTTGTCTTCACATGATACCTTGAAATACATAACCTTTTGCCGCATCTCCTTAAAACGTAGTCTACTATGAGGAAGAGAGGTGTTAAGTAAACTAGTCCTATGAGAGTGCTTGCTATGAAACCTGCGAAAACTGCTTCAAATTCGCTGTTTAAGCTAAATAAGGGCCGCTGAGTGCACGGCTCTACTACCCGTTATCTCGGTTATAGGTGTTAGCTAGTTTCTTCATTACGAGAATCTGCTTTAGAGTCTTCTCGTAGTCAGGCAATATCTCCACTATGTTTCTGTAGCCAAGAAAATCTGGCATAATAAATAGGTAGAAATGTAGAATGTGACTCTGCCATTACAAAACTATGAAAACATTTATTTTTCTCAAAGTAGCTATTAATAGGGTCACTATCATATTATGCTGAGGCGATAAAATGGGCATTAAGTCTACAGAGCCTAATAACACATTACTTGCCTTAGCTACGGACTTGTAGGTAGGCTACTATTTTGCATGAGGTGTCTTCTTTGAAGAAATATCCAAATATCTATACGGTGGAGGAGTTTGAAGCCATAGTTAAGATAATTTCAGAGCTACTGGATCTCGACGCGTATATTGAACCAAAATACGACGGCTCTAACGTAACGGTCGTAGAGGGGGCATTCTACACGAGAAATCTCAATCCGCTCCCGAAAAACTTTGAAGAAAGTGTGAGAAGAGCGCTAGGAGAGAAGTATTGTGCTTTAGTTAAGCTGAGCAAGAAGTATCAGGTATTCTTTGAGCTTGGAGGAGCTAAGAACTCACCCGCAGGATTTACAGATGCATGGAATGGCGATTGGGATTATCGTATTTTCGATCTTATGTTAGGGTCACAGTTCTTACTTCCCGAGAAGGTGGAGAAGTTATGTAAAGAGTACGGATTGAAGTTCGTTGGATTCAAGGTGGTATCGGTTAGAGAAGTCTTAGAATCATGGAAGGATTTGCTACTGAAATACCAGTGCTATGAGGGCTTTGTTCTCAAGATTTTTCCACCTTTAAGCGTTCTAAAGAAGATACCGCATCATAGACAGTATAACGCAGTTTTAGTGAAGTTTAAGCATGAGTATGTTGGCGAGGTTAGGGGAATTATTGTAAGGAAGAAGAAGGAGAAGGGCAAGGTTGTGGCAGTAAGGAAACCTCCATTAGTAAAGAGCGAGATCATGGGAGCAATTAACAAAGCTCACCTTGAATTAGGTGATGCAATTTTTGATAAAAAGAAGGCTGTACCATTAATCTTCAGAAAGGTGAAAGAGGAAGCAGTTAAGCATAATTGTGCTGTCCCTAAAGCATCTCAAATTCTCAGATATTACATGGAGTATATTAATAAGCTAAAGAGCGAAGAGAGATGAAGATATCGAGTTCTCTCTTCATGATTTATACTGTGCCGAGATCCTTAGGGAGTGTTGCCTGAGCTTACCCATGATAGTGCCCTATCTAGCGCCTATACTGAATACTTTAACGAGACCATAGAAGCAAAACGGCGTTTCTCACCTTACCTCTTATTCATCATGCTTTCTTAAATATATAAATGAGGAAGTATTCATATCCTGTAAATCTGGATTTCCACGGATATCCATGCCTACTCTCCTCGTTAAGAACATGCCTGAAGACCTCATGAGAGAATTGAGGAGGCTGAAGGTTGAGCTAGGCTGTAGAACGTGGGTAGAGCTCTTACAAAAGCTTGTTAGGCTTAGATTGAGGACGTGGTAGTCATCGAGGGAGAGGATCTAGAGGAGATGAGAGAGGCCGTCGACGAGTTTCTAGAGCTAAGGAAGTTGCAGTAGGGCCTCTCATGCTGCAAGAAACTATTGCAACTTTCTCAGCAATCACATGCAATTACCTTCTTTAAACACGGTAGTAGACTATCTTCTCTTCCTGTATTCTCTTAAGTTCGGGGTATTTCTCGTAGGCTTTTTTCAGCTCTTCTTGGGTAAGAAGGCTGAGGAGCCCCCTCCACATCCAGCCACCTCTATATACTGATAGCCACAGCGGGTCGGGTCGGCCCTTAAGGTTTTCTGAAAGCCAGTCACCCAGCTGTATACGCATCTCTTTAGCCAAGTCTACTTCGCTCTCAGATATGTCGTTTACCTGGCTAGGGTCTTTAGCCAAATTGAATAGCTCCCACTCCTTCAAGTGATCCCACACAGGCCGCGTTAAGGTATGGACTATCGCGTAGTCATCTTTAACCATCATACGCTGAACAACAGTCGCATCCGAGTTCACGACAACTTCTTCTCGAAACACTTCGACTTCTCCCTTTAAAAGCGGCACCATGCTCCGCCCATCAAGGCCCTTTGGAACCTCGATTCCAGCAAGCTCTAAGATAGTAGGCATAACATCTATGTTCTGCGTATACGTCTCTATCTCGACGTGAGGAATATCGTAGCCTACAATAATGAGCGGCAGCTGACTTATATTACGGTAGCATGTCCAGTGATCCCAGAAACCGTATTCTCCGAAGGCTTCTCCGTGGTCGCTCGTAACAATTATCAGAGTCTCGTCCACCAGCCCTTTGTCTTCGAGGTACTCGTAGAGCCTCTTAATATTATCGTCAACATACCGTATATTCGCGTCATACAAAGCTAGGTTTTCAGCCGGGTCTATAGGATCCCCCATTTTCTCATGCTTCCTCACATAGAATAATCTCACAAACTCGTTTTCCCAAACATACTTCATGTCAGGGACGGCGTTCTTGTAGTCCTCGGCCTTAAAGAGTCTTCTATACTCTTCTTTCGACCTCTCAAAATACGGGCAGTGAGGATCCCAGTAGTGCACAAACAAAAAGAAATCATGATTCCTGTACTCCTCTAGTAATGAAATAGCTTTATCCGTAACCTCCTCCGCCGTCCCGCCCTGAAACCTAAGGCCGGGAGGATAAATGTCCCGGAACCCTCTCACAAGCCATGGACAAGGATACAGAAGATTCGAAACCATTCCTGTCTTAAACCCCTTTTCAGCAAAACACTCGGCTAGCAGAGGAGTACTGCACTTAAATTCATTAGACTTATTCTTAAACCCTATTATCCCGTGCCTAATCCCCCTAATACCAGTGAAGAGAGATGTAAAGGACGAGGGAGTAGGGACATCTGCGGCATAATGTTTCCTAAAAATAGCCCCCTTCTCAGCCAAGAAGTCTATGAACGGTGTAGTAGGATTCCTCGGAACATCGTACCCATAACAGCCTAAATGATCTACACACAGCGTATCTATCGCTATTAAAAGTATTTTCTTATACGTAGACTCCTCCATTACTATATTTATCGCCTAAAAACTAAAATGAGTATCTACTCCACACAGTAGATATCAAGAACCTTCTGCCAATACACTCGTCTACAAGAAACTTTATGTCCTCACAACTATAATAGTTTCATCTTCAAGAAGCTTAGAAGCATACAGTAAAGCCGTCCTAATATCTTCCCTAGTTAACTGAGGAAAATACTCTAAAACCTCCTCTATACTCAAGCCTTCAGCCAACCTACATATAATCGCCTCAACAGTAATTCTAGTACCCTTAATAACAGGCTTACCACACATAACCCCTTCATCAACAACAATCCTATCTAAAAGACCCCCATACCAACACCTCAACAAAACCTATAAAACACAAATATAAATCCTATTTCCCTAACAAAACTCAAGAAAACAACTCCCCCTCTCCCGAAATCAAATATAAATTAGCAACTCTACGGCAACGCTTTAAAAACCACATATCAGTCTATAGGAAGCAGTATGACACGACGTTTCCTCTTCAGTAATTCGGCTGCTAAAGCTAGGGCTTCGAGAATCATTTCTTTAGTAAGTTGAGGATATTCTTCTAAAACTTCTTCAATAGTCATGCCGGAAGCAAGCATTTCAAGTACATCAGACACCAGCACCCTAGTACCACGAAACACAGGCTTACCATGACATATCTTAGGGTCAACAACAATCCACTTAAACTTACACACCATATCATACACTACAGCCTAAACCACTAATAGATTTCCTCATAAGATTTAGATATTATTATCATTCTTAATAAAACACCTTGCTGAAGATACTACTGCTGAAAACTGAAATAGCAAGTTCTAGGCAAAGAAGACTATACTCCAGTGCTAATTCTGAGCCTTGACTATGTGTTAAAAGTTTGTAGTTAATAGTCACAAAGTTTTCTAGAAAGTTTGCAGTTATACATCTATTGAATATCTCGAGGATTTGAGTAAAATTCATACTTTACATTAAAGGTAACATCACTAAAGAAAGCCATTAAATAAATACTGCAGAAAAATACTCAATTTAAGTAGCCTTTCTTGCGCAAAAAGCTTATAAGGTCTTAACACATAGTATTTGTGAATGAAGCCTGTGACCGGAAGCCCGCCTCTCAAGGGCAGGGATGATCTCGGGCGGATAGCGTCCACTTAAGTGGCAATTTTCTTTTAACTTTTAATAATGATGAATCAGTTTCTTCTACCTGCCACCTCACATAGTACGCTAAATTGTCAGCAATATTGACTAAAGTCTTTAAAGCCGAAGAACTCAGCCCATAACTTTTCAATAAACTAGCTTTCCTTACAGCATATTCAGGTAAAACAAAAATATCTTTAAAAATATTCTTTACTACATTCTTAGAAAGAAGCACATCATCGATAAAAGCAAAATACATTCTATCTCTAATACTCTCAACTCTACTCAATAAGACCCTAATATTTTGCATAACATCTAATCCAAGTAAAACTCCTTGATCCACAAATCTCCCAATAAGCCTTAAAGCCTTAGGCAAGTAAACTCTACGCTCTCTTTTACTCAAATCCTTACAATGCTTAAAAACCCTAGAATATTTCACCAATAAACACTGGTATCTTATACACGACACTACAATAGAGTAAACAACAATCCTCCTACCCTTACTACGATCAATAGCAACAACTAAGTCCCTCTCATCATCTTTAAACTCAGGCCAACGCCTCCAAACCATGCAAATAAAGAAAAAACTAGGTAAATAAACATTAAAGAGGAGTTAATTCATAATTTAACTATTTCAGAATGATAAACACTAATATAGTTACATCAGAAGCCTTTTAACTGCTTAGACAATCTCTATCACAATCTAGTACTTACTTAGCTAAATATTTTCACAGAATTCGATTAACAAAAATAAATAGTGAAAAATAGTAAATATTATTAATTTACTATGCTTCTATTTTAAGGGGGAGATAGCCGTGAATACGGAGCACATCTCGCAGGCCATGGACTATTTTACTGGCAAGAGATGGTTTTACGCGCTCCTCTATATTATCGGCTTCATGGTTCTGCTACCTTATGCCTCAAAAGGCTACTCTTGGCACGAAATGTGGGACGTAATCAAAGAGGTAGTAGCGTACAAGGCAATAATATATAAGCTAGTAGACCTAGCATGGCCCTCCGCCCTAATACACTTGCTCACACTAGCCTTAATAGCAGCAGTCGCAGTCTGGGGCGAAAAAGCAGCCAAAGCCTTCGACGTCTACGTCTTCATAATCTACCTCATGATAGCCATAGGCCAAGGAATAGGCTTCTCAGAACACTACGGCCTAATAGTACTCACAGGCAACATAGCCTTAACACTACTAGTCGCCTTCTCATGGGGCTGGGAATGCATAGTCAACAGAAACAAGTTCAGAAAAGAATACTTCGCCCCCAAACGCCTATGGCTAGTCCCCCTAGCAGCATGGGCATACTGGGCACCACCAGAACCATTCAAACTAGACCCACAGTGCCTCTTAGTCGGATACTTCGGAGTCTCCTACTGCTTCACTACACCAGTCATACTAACCCTAATGGCCCTCTACTACCCAGACATAAACAAGCCCGTAATGAGACTAACAGCCTTCCTAGGCCTCCTATTCGGCCTATACAACGTAATACCACCCCTCATATACCTCGCACTAGGCACATACCTCCCAGAAGCCATCTGGAGAGGAACAATTCTACACCTACCACTCCTTATCACAAGCCTATACGCACTCACACTCACAATCAAAACACCCTATAAACAAAACAACGCAAGCCCCTAGCTCCACCATAAAATATTCCTAATGTTAATATTATTTACTAGGTAGAGGTTTTAATCCCCATATAGCTAAGAAAATCAGCCACATAGCCGGAGTTCTTTTCTACTTAAAGTATAATTACGCCTACTAAACTATAGGATCTCCACTACAGCTTACATGAGCAACAATTCCAGAGGCCTAAGCTCCCCACTAATAGGATCTACTTCGAGGCCAAGCTCCTCTAGCGTAACTACACCCAGTAAATATACGTCTTCATCTCCAAAAACCACTATAGTATGCGCCCTAATACCCTGAACCTCAATACCAACAATACCTACCTCCCTTTCAATAACCTCATTATTAGCTAACCTAAACCTCCTCCTACCAATCGGCTCAACACCCAACTCCCTAAGAAAACTCGCCGGCAACACAGTATAAATAGCACCCGTATCTGCCAACAACTCAACCTCCCTAACATCCTCTGGACAATCAATATTCCATACCCCAGCCCTCACATAACCCAACTCCAGCACCCCCAAATAACTTAAGAAAACATAAAATAAAAACAATTCGCGTATCCTCACCAAAACATTCCAATAAACAAAGCGAAAACACTTTCCCGCTAATCTGTAAAGAATACTTGAAATAAGACACAAGAGACAAAATAAAATAACCATAATATAACTCTCTTCTCTCAACATTAATTTAAACTAAACTACTTACATAGAATTAGGAAAAGAAACCTTACTTAGGGTGCCACGCTTTTTCTATTATTAGAAAACCATTCCACATTTTAATTCTAATACCTCTATGCCCTTTCCAAACTCTCACAGGCTTAGGACTTACAGAATACTTCCTAACAAAGCGACTGCACGCTCAAATCTAATCGGCTGACTCGACATCTTTACCCTCTATTTTCCCCTCTTTCTCCAGTTCGTAAAGAGCTTTAAGAACTACTAACGGATCATATTCTTCAAAAGCTTCAATTATTTCACTAGTTAGCGATCCCGGGTGCTCCTTAATATACTTCAAAATACTCTCTTTAAGACTTTCAAAATCCTTTCTACTCAATTCAACTTCAATTTCACTAATAGGCACAAATACTTCCTTAAGCTTACCAATCTCCTCCCATATTTTCAAAAACCAGTATACATTATCATATACACTATATATTAGTTTCCTTCCCAAGAGCCTCACTCTCCCAATATGAAACAATATTTTATGAACATCCTTCAACTAAAACTAGTTAAGCGAACCTAAGCAGACCTACTTGAAAGAAGGCAGAGAAAAACATTGGCTTAAAACCATTAACACAAGGTAGAGAGCAAAGAAAATAAGATAATGCTGATAAAATGAGAAGGAGTTCAAGTAACTTTACGACCTTCTATATGCTCGCTTTCTGTGCTTTATCTTGAAAACTTATTAACATATCAATAAGCACTAGAATATGTTTATTTTAAACTGCACAAAACTGTTATTCTATAGAATCCAAAATTATTATATTCCGTAGATACGTATATACGTATAGAGGGAATATTATGAGTAAGAAAAAGCTTACTTTAAGTATAAGCAGAGATTTACTTGATGAAACTAAGCTTTATGCACGCGAGATAGGCAGAAGTCTAAGTAGTATAGTAGAGGAATATTTTGAGTACTTAGCGTCTACAAGATGGATTGATGCTTTAGCAGAGGAACTTGGACTAAAAAAACTAGAACCTTCTACAGAATCTGAAATACCTATGTCAAGACCTGCTGGCTTAAACGCCACCAAAATCGTAAGAGAATTAAGAAAAAGCCGAGTCGAGGCGATTCTACATGACATCAAATGATAAAGTCTACTACCTTGATACAAGCGCTTTAGTTAAAAGATATGTCAGCGAACCAGGCAGCAACATAGTAGATAAAATATTTAGCGAATGCTACCGCGGCATCAGCAAAATTTCTTTTTCATACTGGAATATAGCCGAAGCCACTGTTGTTTTCGATAAATATGAAAAAAGACTAGGTCTCAATGCAAGAGAATTACTGAGAAACCTATTAAGAGAAATGAAAACTCTCTCCAAACTACATAGACTCATAGTCGTAGAGATAAGCCCCCGAATACTTAAAGAAACCATAAAACTTGTACTAAAACATCATATTTACGTTGCAGATGCTTTACAAATAGTATCAGCCATTAAAGCTCGAAGCAAAATATTCGTAACCGGAGACGAAAATTTAGCTAAAATCGCTGAAAACGAAAAATTAAAAGTATTATACACAAGTTAGTATATGTAAGCAATACAGCAACATACTTGAAGTAAAACTTTATCACTTTATACAAAACTACAAATATAGCCCCATTTTCCTTATACTCAATAATAAGTAACTAAGCGACATAAAGCTACAGAAAACCAAAATGCAGCAAACACCAAATATAAACATAAACTTTCTGCCTTAAAGAACTCAGAAGCATACAGTAAGCAACCTTTAACATCCTCCTTAACTAACTTGAGAAAATACTTAAAGCAGAATTCAGGAAAGAAGTCTTCTCTTCCGAAGTATTAAACATAGATCCGTAGCCTTACTACGGCACTCCTGAAGCTCTACCTTAAAAGCACGCGCCAAAGACAACAAAAGCGCTCTCCCAGTTTTAAATCCCTTATGATGCAAAACCTTGAGTACCACCATACTGGGCCTCACAAGCCTCTTCTCGATCAAATCCCTCAAAGTATCGTTCAGTCTCTCAAAATCACGAGGCTCAGGCCTCCCTGTGTCCTCTACTATCGCCGCAATAACCCTGTCGCCGCCTCTTAAAACAATCAGCGCATCCGCCCTCGTCTTCATAGAGCTATGGCCATAAAGCTCATCAAGATCACATACCTCCAGTACCTCTACTTCATCAGGTACTCTAACTCTAATCCGTCCCACTTTCAGAACCTTCATGTCCCCGAGCCCTCCTAGACTCCTGCACTCTATAATAAAGACTCATAGTCTCCTCGTAAAGACTCTCTAAAACCCTCCGAAAAACATCATCAGGAATACCCTCATAAGTCACCTTCACCGGAACCACACTCACACCCTCTGGGCCCGGCTCAAAACTATACACAGACACTTTCTCCGGAGACAACGCTACATTAAAATCATAGCCAAGTCTCACAACCTCATCACGAGACAAAGCACTAAGCGAAACCAAGTTACTGAACTTAGCTAACAGTACATCACTATGTGTAGTCAACAAAAACCTCAATCCAGCCTCATTAACAAGCCTCGCCAAGAAAACAGCCAACCTAGCCTGCCTATCAGGATGCAGGTGAGCCTCAGGCTCCTCAATAATCAACGTATCACCTGAACTCACATTCCCGTACTTTAATAAGATGATAAGTGGCGCTGCCTCAGCAATCATTGAGGAAACCCTAGTAATAGGCAGACTACTCCCATCAAATTTAAAAATAAATGTTGGTGGAGCCTCTGGAGCCCCTCTTAAAAGAGCTACTTCACCTTCAAGAACATTTTCCTCGAGTAGCTGAGCTAATGCTTTAATGACACGAGTCCTTTTACTAATTCGCCTAGGCTCGCCCATTAATATCAGCTCGCCAAGGAAATCTGCCAAAGGACCAGGTATTCCAGGTATCTCAACACCCCTTACCGGAGCTATAGAAGCTAACGATACTAACGCCTTGGCAACACACCTATAGCTATGAAGAATACCCGCCCTAGAAGCCGGAAGATAATGTATATCGCCCTTAAAGAGCATGCGCTTAAGAGATGTTTCATAAAGCCATAAACTCAGTTCTGACTCTAAATATCTTTTAATCGCTACACGAATTTCTTTATGAAGCTCTATCTTACTTAAATAGCGCAGAACATTGGTAATTTTTCTCTTTATATATTTCTCAATTAAGAATGACTTTAGACTTAGCTCAAATTTCTCAACTTTTAGCTTGTTCCCGGCAGCTATTCTACTCAATACCGAGAATTCTACATAAGGATTATTAACTGTTAACTCTATGCGAGCCTCCTTATTACCTAGTTTTACTAATGCACCGACTTCACTTGAATACACTCTCTCTAATTCCTCCCTAAAAATAGAAGAAAACTCCTTAGACATTTCTTCAGATAAAGCTTTACTAATCAAATTACTGAGCTCTCCTACTAGATCTTCAGTAATTCTCTTTTCTTTAAGATACGCATCAATTATATCAGAAATAACACTCTCCAATTTCTCCTCCGCTGACACAAATCTAAAGGCCCTATAACCCAATCTACTAACCGTCCGAACTAAAGTATAAAACAGCATAGCTAAATAAGACTTCCCCGTATTATTAGGACCTATAAACACAGTTAAAGGCCTAATCTCCACAGACCCATCTTTAATAGGACCCCAGTTCTCAACACTAAGCCTAACAACCCCGCTCATCAATAATCAATAAAATACACATACAACACACATATAACATTAACGTAAAAACACAACACACTCAAACAAAATCAAAACAAAACCCTCGAGAACCAAGTTCACCTAGATCTTGAGTAGCTCGCCCCGGCAGTAGAGCTTGTAGGTTACGAGCCTTGAGCCACTGCCGAACTCAACGAACCTCTTATTCCTAACGTCCGCGACGAACTCGAGGCCTAGGTCTCTCGAGGAGTTCCCAATTAATTGAGCCAGCCGCTCGGCCTCCAATACTAGCTCTCTCCTCCTCTCAGACTTGGATAAGCCCTCCCACCTCTCCTAACACAAATAGGTGAAGTCTAGATCTACGCTGAACCTGTAGTAGCCGAAGTAGCACTTAACTAGGCACGAGCCCCCTTGAACAGGTACCCTTCCCTGAACTCATTGTCCTCGGTCAGTCTGTGGAGCAGCGAGTGTAGCAACACGTCTTTCTCGATGAGTTGTGGCTTATTGAGCCCCGTCTTCTCCACTATGAACTGAACAAACTCAGAGTAATCCCTCATCCCTCAACACCCTCCTCACAGTCTTAGGGTAGTGCTTGACACACTCCGCCAGCTTCTCCCTATTTAATTCGTCAGCGTACTCTCTGAGCACCGCCACCGCCCGCTCTCTAGAGACCGAGCCATACCTCGAGAGGTAAATAAAGTCGAGGACAGTTTTCTCAAGATCCGAGTATACGAGCCCACTTCTCTTAACAAGCCCGAACCCGACTAAGCTAGGCTTGACTTTAACGAACTTTACCTTCTCCCCCGCGACCCTGATCAGCTTAGGCCTATAGACCGAGTCACTAAGCACGAAAACGACATCATAGTACTCGTGAGTAACACCGTTCAACCTCAGCGCTGTATACAAGCCAAAATACCAGCCAACACCCAGCCTCCCCATCCCCAGCGACAGTATCCGGAGAAGATCCGGCGCCCTCTTAAGCTCAAACTCTTCCACAGTTTTAACATAGTAAAGCCCCCTAAGTATCCTAACCACATAACCATACCTAATAACATAGTTCACGAAGTAATCTAGATCCACGCCAAACCTACCACAGAGCTCAGCGAGATCCGCCTTAGTCACAGCTTTCCCACCATACCTTGAAAGCAAAAACCTAGTCACCAGCCTCACACCTTAATCTATATAACAACCGTTAAAAAAATTGACGACTGTTACACAACTCAAAGACATTCCATGCCAACACCAAAAACCCTTTATTGAGGAAATATGTATATGAATTAATTGAAAATAAATAAATATTTACAAAGAGACCGCCACGAAATAAGATTCGCCACTAGAACAAGCATGTATCTAGCACACCCAAATCCCTAGCAATACTAACTCGCCTCTTCGTATACTTTTACCCAATTCAATCAACTATAATTGCTCCTAGACAATACGAATTTCCTACATAGAATTTATCACTTTAGCAACTATTTAAAGCGAAAATTTTCCGCCTAGACTAACTAGCAGTATGGTTTAGTCGAATATTCAATTCGGTAAGTAAATATTGAAGCCTAAGTGTATTCTATTTTAGTGAGAATATGTGTGAGCTTCTCGCCCTATGTTTTAATTTACCGGTAAGTCCTAGGATTTCGTTTAAGGGATTTA
>CBDUKN010000028.1:0-27939 GCA_965367815.1 uncultured Thermoprotei archaeon | reverse complement strand
CTCATCGAAATCTTTTGCCCTTTCTATGGATTTTTTATGATATTCTGTCCATAATTTTGAATCTTTTAATAATTCATCTATTTTTTGAGAAAGGTCAACTAAATTTTCGTAGAACATTCCGTATTTTCCATAGTCTATTATATCTTCATAGGGGCCTCCACTTTTATGGACAATAACTGGCAGTCCCGCAGCCATTGCTTCAACTACTGCTATCCCGAAGTGTTCTCCTCTTGTAGTGTGTATGAATATTTTCGACCTCGCTATAAGTTCTACTAATTTTTCTCTAGGAACATCACACTGAAATTCTATTTTAATGTTTTTTTCTTTAGCCTTTCTCTCTAAGTATTTTTTATACTTTATATTATATGGTGATATTCTTCCTATTACTCTAAGTAGTGGTTTTGTTTTGGTTAATGCTATTGCATCTATTGCTTCCTCTATTCTTTTTTCTGGAGATATTCTACTTATCATAACAACAGCATTTTCTCTTTGATCAATTGATTTTGTAGAATATTTAGTGAAATCTTTTATTTTAACGGGAGGATTTAGAACTATTGGCTCTCTACCCCACACTATTTTCGATAACCTAGCAGTGTACTTTGAGTTGGACATTACTACGTCAGCGTAGTGGAAGGGGTTTTCTCTAGCTACTTTTTTGTAAAGTTTTAGCCAGAATTTATAGTAGTATTTCCAAAGATGTTTTTCGTATTTCTTGTATTGAGTTTTTAGTTCTCCTAAGTATTCCTTTAGAGCTTTTATGTATTCTATCGGTAGTTCATTTATCTTATCTTTTTCTACTACATAGGGAAAGTGTATATATTCTAGTATTTTGAAACCGATCTTCTTTTTGAGTTTTAGTACAGGTTTGTAAAGTTCTACGTCTGTGAAAAGTACTTGAGGTTTTTCTTTTTTAATTGCTTTCATTAAAGGAATCCAGTATATGAGTCTATAGTAGAGACTAAAAGCTGAGGGATCTTTTGAAATTAGCGAGTATACTTTAATATTTTTTAAATCTATACCATATTCTTTTAAATATTCATTTTTATTGAAGTTGGTCAGTGAGACTGCTATGACGTCGAAACCTTTATCGAGAAAAGCTTTTGCTGCATGAGCACAAACTAAAGTTGCCCCGCCTAGATGGTTCCACGCATAGTTTGCAACTACTATTTTAATGTTAATCACCTGGCTCTTAGACCTCAAATCTATTGAGAAACGTTGATATAAAGATATGTTCCTATACTAATGTTGGTAAATGTCTTTAACGGGGCTGTGAGTTCTGAAGCAGATTTTATATAACATCTGAATATACTACCTTCGTGAAAATAGCTTTTACTCCTCACGTAGAACATTATACTATTGGCATGCTTAATGAACTGAAGAAAAATCACATTGTTATTTTAATTTCTGATAAAAAATATAACATTGACGGTATTAGATTTCTTTTCTTACCGAAAACTCGTCTCCCATATATAAACTTATTTACTAGAAGTATTTTTTTGGAAAAAATTGCTTCATGTTTGGAGTATGATGTTTTTCATGTTAATTCAGCCATAGATGGTTGCAGTATAAGTAATTTTGAGAAAATTATCTTAACGGAGCATGGATATCCTAATATTTGGGTAGAGACATTTTCGAAAAAACCTTACTATATTAAAGAAATGAAGTGTTTAGAAGTACTCTATAGCATAGGCGTTCCTATAATTGCGATAAGTAATTATACCAGTACAATGCTCTATAAGTATTTAGGTGTAAAAGCTACAAAGGTGATTTATCACGGTCTCTTAGATGAATTTAGAGTAAATGTTCCTCGGGTTCCTAGAAAAAGACATGTACTTTTATGGATAGGTAGGTTTGTTCCCGCAAAAGAGCCTGAAGTCTTTTTACATGCATTGAAACTAGTTAGAGGAAGAAAATTATTTAAAGTAATCATACGTGGAGATGGGCCTTTAAGATTTAAGATTTTGAAACTTGTTAAAAAGATGGGGCTAGAAAATAAAGTGCGGTTTCTTAAAAGAATGCCTTTCTATGATGTAATTAAGCTTTATAGAATAGCGTCTATTTATGTTCACACAGCTTCTGCAGAGCCTTTTGGATTTTCTGTACTAGAGGCTATGGGCTCCGGGTTACCTGTTATTGTGCCGAGAGCTGGTGGAGCTTATGAGGTTGCAGGCCCACAGTCCTTAACATTTTATCCAGGAGATAGCTTTGATTTAGCAGATAAAATAGAGAGTTTAATTGATGACGAGGAAGAATATTATAAACAGTCAAAAAGAAGTATTGAGAGAGCCAAATATTTTTGTTGGGGAAAAACCGTAAAAGAATATATTGAGGTCTATAAAAAAATTTTATAATATGCGCCATAGTACATCAATATTGAAATATTGTTGTAGAAAGTAGTTAAAGTAAAGTTCTCCTTGTCATAAGGGGGCGAGAAGAAGTTTCATCTAAGTGAATTGGCAATTTTATAGAGGAGAGTTTTTATATTTTTAGTCAATCATACTGTGTGTTTGGTGCTAAAGTTAGGTTGCGTTATGCTGGGTTTGTTTCGTTTTCGTCTATGTTGTTTAGTGTTTTGACTGGATTGGCTTTTACGATTATTGTTACGAGGAAGCTTTCGTCGCTCGATTTTGGTTTGTGGCAAGTTATCTCGATTACTGTTACTTACTTTGTTTTAACTGTTAATATTGTAAGATATTGGGCGCCGCGTTTTATTGCTCGAGGAGAAAACGTTGCAAAATCTACTCTAGTTTTTTCTATTATCACAGGTACATTAGCCACTATCGGATATGTTATTTTGTCTAATTTTCTGTGCCACTCTCTACACTTAGACTTCTTTTATTTTCTGGTTTTTTCCCCCCATGTTTTTCTTTCATGTGTTTCGACCGCATTAGAAGGTGTTAGTCAGGGATATGCACCTCAGTATATCGGGTACTCTTTTCTCTTGTTTGAGATCATCAAGGTAGCTGCAGCTTACTTAATTGTGGTTACTGGTGGGTGGCGGCTTTTAGGTGCTCTTGTGGCTGTCATGGCTGCTCAGCTAGCTAAGATGGTTTACTTACTTGCCGCCACTTTTCCTATGGTTAAGGAAAGTAGCTTCGAGTTTGAGCATGTGAAGCGGTATTTGAGGCTGGCTTGGATTCCTCTGTATTATCAGCTGACGGATTTTATTGGAGCAGTTGACGTATATATTGTGGTTTATTTTGCTGGATCTACTTTGCCTGTCGCTATGTTTAGGGTTGCTCAAGTTCTCGCCCAAACTGTGCTTTATTCTTCTGCTTTTTCTCAGGCGCTTTACCCTAGGATTTTGGCCAAGAAGTCTAGTGGGGATATTGAGGAGACTTTGAGGCTTACTTTTATGTTTGCTTTTCCTATGAGTGTGGGGCTTGTGGTGATGGCTCCTTCTCTACTCTGTATTTTCGGCGTGAAGTACTTGTCTGCATCTGCTGTTTTGCCTGTTATGGCTTTTGCTCTCTTTTTGGCTAGTTTGACTAGGGTGCTTGAGGTTGTTATTCTTGGTACTGAGGAAGTGGATGCTAGGGAGAAGGCTGGTTTCGATGAGTACTTGAAAAGTAGGCTCTTTGTGTTTCCTACTGCTAAGTCTCTGTTTCAGTGCATTTACTTAGCTATTCTTGTAGTTTTTCTTGTTTTGCGTTTAGCTGATATTGCTTTGCTTTGGGCTGCTGCTTTTGCTTTGGGTAAGGCGCTGTTTTTGGCGTGGGAGTATGTTTACTCTAAGAAAATTATTGACTATAGGGTGCCGCTTGGCTCCGCGTTTAAGTATTTGTCAGCTAGTTTAGTTATGGGTGTTGTTCTTTTCTTGCTGGGTGCCGGGAGTGTTATTGAGGTGAGAATTATGGATTTGATACCTAAGCTCTTAGTGTATATTGCTTTGGGTGCTGCTGTGTATTTTGTGTTAGTGCTTGCTGTAGATAACTATGCTCGAGGACTCGCGTTTAGGGCTTGGAGGCTGGCTCGGGGGAGGTTAGCTGGGTTTCTTTGCTTGAAGTAGTTTTTTGTTGAAGAATTCTAGGTTTTGTGCTACTATGTTTTTTAGGTTTTTTAGGGCGTAGATGTGTGATTCGATTAAATAGATGAGGGTTTTTCTGTAGTTTTTGTTTTTTCGTTTAGCTATGGTGTTGGCTAGTACGAGGAATAGTGTTCCTGCTTGTGCCCAGAGGAACGCTATTAGGTTTAGTAGGGATCCTTCGTAGATGTCTTTGAAGAATATGTAGTACCAGTAGACTGTTTTCATGTATGTTTGTGTTTTCGAAGGGAGTCTTGCTTCACCGGACTCTTTGTGTACTATTTTGGTGTAGGGGATTGCGTAGAGTGTTCCAGGGTTTCTTTTATGTAGTCTGTAGGAGAAGTCTAGGTCTTCCATGTAGCTCCACCGCTTTAGCTTTGTGTCGAATTTCATTGTCTTGAATACTTCTTTTCTGAAGCAGCTGCAGCAGCCGGATAGTCTTTGTGCTTGTATTGTTTTTGTGTGGGGGTATGGGTATATGCTTGCTCCTGATCTGCGTACTGCTAGTTTGTTTTCTTCGCGGTATGAAAGCATTAGTGTTTTGCGGACAGCGTTAATTATTCTCTCTGAGAGTTTTTTGCCTGTTTTTTCTTTTGTGGTAATTATTCTAGGCTGTATGCCTAGTGCTTTAGGGTTTTCTTTGAGGAATTTGGCTAGTGTGAGGATGGTGTCTTTTTCTAGGACTACGTCGTCGTCTAGGAAGAGTACTGCGTCTCCTTCGGCTGCTCTTATGCCGAGGTTTCTTCCAGTGGTTAGTCCTATGCCTCCTTCTTCTATGTACTTTAGTTTGCTATTTGCTTTCTCGAATTTTTGGACATATGCCTCGTATACTGATTTTGCTGTTTTTCGAGGGGAGCCGTCTACTATTATTACTTCGTGGGGTAGGTATTCTTGGTTTAATATCGATAGGAGTACTTCTGCTAGATCTTTGGGTCTGTCACGTGTTGGTATGATTACAGAGATTTTTGGTAGACTTTTTTCTTGAGCCACTACTTTCAGTAAATAAAGCACGGTATTTAAGATATTGTTTAATAGGTGTTTACTTAGCAAGGCATATATATCTGTATGAATGTAGTTGCGGTGAATGAGCGAGGCTCCTAGGAATATATTGTTGTTGACTATTGATTCTCTGCGTTACGATTATAGTTCTTACTTAGCTTCGAGGATTTGTAGTAGGTCTGGAGGAGTTTCTCTGTGTGCTTACAGTAATGGTCCTGGCACTACTCAGAGTTTTCCTTCGATTATGTCTTCTACTTCTTTTCTAGTTCACGGGGGGCTTAGGCTTAGGTATGGTATTCCTTGTCTTAGTGAAGTGTTGAGTAAGTATGGGTACTATACGGTGGGGTTTAATACTAATCCGTTTTTATCTAAGCTTTTTGGATGGGATCGCGGTTTTCATGAGTACCATGATCTTTTATATTATCATCCCTTTAAGGAGAGAAAGAAAGAGAGTGTTGTAGAGAGTACTGTCGGGTTTGTGAAAAGTGTTCTTAAGCGTAATAGATGGCTACGTAATTTAATGTGGAGCATTAAGTTTGGGTTTAGGGGGCTACAGCTACCATATGTCGAGGCTAGGAAACTCAATAGCTATGTTCTGAAATGGGTTAAGGAAAACTACAGTAGTGACAGGAAGGTTTTTCTATGGATTCATTACATGGATACTCATTTTCCTTATGTTCCACCTGAGGAATATTTATCGGATATAGGGTTCTCTAGCAGGAAGGAAGCCTATCTTACTAACTATGCAGAGAAGTTAGAAAAAGTAAGTGGAGAGAAGCTACGTAGTTTAATGAAACTATACAGTGCTTGCGCTAGATATGTCACAGACAGTATTATAGAATTACTTGAGAAGCTTGAAAATACGAGGTTCTTAGAAAATTCCTTATTGATTATTGCGTCAGATCACGGGGAGGCTTTTAAAGAGCACGGGAAGTACGGTCATGAATACTATATTCTCTATAACGAAGTACTTAAAGTACCTTTGATACTGTGTGGGAGTATTGTAGAAAACATAAATCTTGAGACCTGCGTAGCTCAGTTGCTAGATCTAGCACCAACAATAGTAGATTTAGTAGGAGGCCGTTCTCCGCCTACTTTTAGAGGTAAGAGTTTGAGGGGTTCGGCTGGTGGAAAGGAGGCTTTTCGCCCTGTTTTTGCTGAGACTGCTTTTCCTGATTTAGAGAACTTTAGGTATGATGTTTCTAGATTCGCTGTGTCGGTGATTCATGGTTCTTGGAAGCTGATATACAGTAGGCTGCGTGGAGTTGAGGAGCTTGAGCTGTATAATTTGGATAAAGATCCTTTGGAGAAGTGTAATGTTGTGGAGGAGCATAGGGATGTAGCTGAAGAGCTTCTTGAACTTATTCACGGTCACTTGAAGGAAGTTTATTCTTTAAGGAAGTTTAGTGAGCGTTTGGCTGCAATTAAGAGGGCTCGTAGAAAGCTAGGTGTAAAAAATTAGTTTAGTGGCACTGTCCTGATACGGCTAAAAGTATATTTTAATCGAAGTTAATTCAATTGAGGGTCTCTGTGGGGGGCGATGTGCTTGTTTCAATTATTATTCCTACGTATAATTCTGCTAGGACTCTTGCTAAGTGTCTTGAGAGTGTTGAGAAGCAGACGCTTGATGACTATGAGGTGATTATTGTTGATGGTTTGAGCCGTGATTCCACGAGGGAAGTTGCTTTAAAGTGGATTAAGTCTACTGATCCTAGTAGACACAAGTATATTGATGTTCCTTACAGATTTCAGGCTATTAAGAGGAATATTGGTGTTAAGGCTTCGTGTGGAAAGTGGGTGTTTTTCCTCGATAGTGATCAATATATGCTTCCTAGGCTACTCGAAGTAGCTGTTAACTATGCTGAAGAGAGAGGAGTTGGAGCTTTGAGGATACCTGAGGTTCCTGTGTTTAAGAAGAGTGCTTTGGCTAGAGCTGAGAATATTATTAAGTATCCTAGGGGGTATAGGGTTGCACACTACAGGCTTTTCGAGAGAAGTGTTTTTAGTAGGGTTGGTTTACAGGATCCTCGTATTCCGTATGTCGAGGACTTAGATTTCTTTTATAGAATGGAGGTCGCTGGCATTAAGCTGGGTGAATTACCTTTGATTAAGGACGCTTATTTACTTCACGACGAAGTTATTTCACTCAGATCTGTTTTATTGAAGAGATACTATATCGGTGTAGGTACTGCTAGAGTTGTGTGGAAGCTTAAAGGTGTTCGTAGTAGAGTTTTTTACAAGTATTTTGCTTCCGGTAGCCAAGAGGGAGCGAGGCTTTTCTCGAAGTATAGACGTTTTTTAGCTCGTGCGAAGAGAGACCCTTCTACGATTATTCCGTTGATGACACTTATTCCTCTGAGAGCTTTTGCCATGAGGCTTGGTTTCTACTTAGAGGTACTCAGCTTGAAGTACAAGAAGCCCGAGTAGTTGTGTATAAAAGGGAACGCTAAGTGGAGAAGATTTTATTTTTAAAAAGACCTAGGTGCTTTAGCTTCTTACGGAATTTGATCTAAGCATTTTATTAGCTATAATTTCTAAATCTGATGAAGCCATGTAACCAAGCTTATTTGCTAAGAGTTCAATTCTCTTAAGCGTACTGTTTAATGTTTGGCTGTTGCTAAGTTTATATAGTTGTTGGCCCTAGTTTATGGTGACTGGAATGAAGTCTACTATGTTGAAGAAAGAGATTTTGAGGCTTATTGAAGAGGACCGTGAGTTTCGTTATGCTGTAATGGGTTTACTTGGTATGAGTGAGCTTTTAGAGAGGTTTAGCAGACTAGAAGAGCGCCAACAGAGGCTGGAAGAAAGGTTTGCTAGACTAGAGGAAAGACAACAGAAATTAGAGGAGAGGTTTGCTAAACTTGATGAAAGATTTGCTAGGCTAGAGGAAAGGCAGTTGAAATTAGAGGAGCGGCAACAGAAGCTGGAAGAGCGGTTCAATGAGCTTGTGAAAGAGGTACGGGATCTGCGCGCAGATTTTAATAAAATGCTTAAACGTATCGAGTCTCTAGAGAAGAGCCATGGAAGGCTTGAGAGTAGGGTTGATAGGCTTTGGGGCGCTGTGCTCTACGGATTTAATCAAGTTAGAGTATTCGCTGGAGTTTCTTTCGAAGAATTCGTTAGGAGGCTTTTCACTAAGATCTTTATTTCTGAAGGGGTTATCCCTGAGAGAGCGGAGCTGAGGAGCACGGTTATCGAGGGCGAGGAAATCAATATTTTCTATGATAATCCTCTTATTGTAGGAGAAGTCACTGCTCACGCCGACTCTATGGAGGAATACGAGAAGTTTTTGAGGAAGCTTAAGGCTGTTGAGAAGAAGTACTGTAGGAAACCTGCTGTAAGTTTCTTAGTAGTGCTTTCTGGGCCTCGCAGAGTTATCCAAGAAATGAGGCGGCGGGCAGCTGAAGACGGCGTCGAGCTATATGTTGGGAAAGAATATTGAGTACAGCTTACTGCTACTTGCTAGTGTAGTTTATTCATATTTACTTCAATTAAATAACTGCATTATATTTTTAATGCTAGCTATTTTCTTTATGTTTAAAGTTAATTTATTGAAATAATTGAAGCTTTCTATATGTTTATCGACTGCTAAGTTTATATAGTTGTTGGAACTAGTTTATGGTGAACTGAAATGGAGACAGCAGTACTGAAAAAACAGCTCCTAGATCTTCTTGAAAAGGATCGTGAATTTCGGTACGCTGTAATGGGTTTACTTGGTATGAGTGAGCTTTTAGAAAGATTCACTAGACTCGAAGAAAGACAACAAAAGCTAGAAGAAAGACAACAGAAACTAGAAGAACGGCAACAAAAACTAGAAGAGAGACAGCAGAGACTAGAAGAAAGATTTGCTAGAATCGAAGAAAGACAACAGAAACTTGAAGAGAGATTTGCTAAGCTAGAAGAACGGTTTGCTAGACTCGAAGAACGGCAACAAAGGTTGGAGGAACGGCAACAGAAGCTGGAAGAGAGATTTAATGAACTTATGGTTGAAGTCAGAGATTTGAGAAGAGTTGTCACTGTAATTGCCCATAGATTTGGTGTTATTACTGAGTCTGCTTTTCGTGAAGCTATGAAGTATGTTGTTGAAGAAGCTTTAGGTGTAGGTGAGGTGAGTAGAGTTAGGTTGCGCGACGATGAGGGTATTGTTTATGGTCATCCAGCTGAAGTAGAAGTCGACGTAGTAGTCAGAGACAAAGAACATATTTTAGTTGAAGTTAAGTCGAGGGTTTCTAGAAGCGATGTCGCTGAGCTATATAGGCTAGGTGTGCTTTATGAGAAAACATGCGGTGTTAAGCCGAAACTAGTAATTATAGGAGGATTCATCGACTTTAGTGCATGGGATAGCGCTAGAACACTGAGTGTTGTTATTAAGCCAGCGTTGAAGGAAACATAGTTTGAAAATCTCTACTTAGGTAAATATGTACGGCGAATTTGAGAGAGACTTTAATTTTGTGGTTTAGGTTCCTAGACCTACTGCTTTGTAGACTACTTTAGTGTTTTTGAATTCTTGTAGACTGTATAGTCTTCTTCCGTCGATTACTACTGGTGTTTTCATGTATTTTTCGTAGTCGCTTGGCTTTAGTTGTTTGAATTGAGGCCACTCTGTTACTATTATTGCGCAGTCCGCATCTTTGATGCATTCTAGTGGTGTTTCGGCGTACTTTATTTTGTTTCCTAGTATTTTACGAGTGTTTTCTATGGCTTTGGGGTCATGCGCTACTACTTGTGCTCCTTCTTTGAGTAGCGCTTCTATTATTTTAAGTGAGACTGCTTCTCTTATGTCGTCTGTTCCCGGCTTAAATGCCAGTCCTAGTACTGCTATATTCTTTCCCTTTAGTGTTCTTAGGGCTTGTTTTGCTAGTTCTACTGCTTTTAGGGGCTGTTCTTCGTTTACTTTGAGTACTGCTTCTAGTAGTATTGGAGTGTAGCCTAGTTTTTTGGCGTAGGCTATTAGTGCTTTTAGGTCTTTGGGGAAGCAGCTTCCTCCGAAGCCTAGGCCTGCTCTCAGGAAGAGGGGGCTTATTCTGGGGTCTAGTCCCATTCCTTTTGCTACTTCGTTTACGTCTGCTCCGGGTGTTTTCTGGCAGATGTTTGCTATTGTGTTTATGAAGCTTATTTTAGTGGCTAGGAAAGCGTTTGAGGCGTATTTTATTAGCTCGGCGTTAATTATATTTGTTCTAAGTATCGGCGGGAGTTTGTTTTCGTGGAATTTCCTGTAGAGTTCTTCTAACGTGTCTCCGCTTTTCTTATCGTATTCTCCTATGACTATTCTTGATGGATAGAATGTGTCGTGTACTGCGCTACCTTCTTTAGTGAACTCGGGGTTCATGCAGAGCCCGAAGTCTTCTCCAGCTTTTTTACCGGATACTTTCTCTACTGTTGGCTTTACTACTCCTTCTGTTGTTCCAGGGGGTACTGTGCTTCTGACTACTATTAGGTGCCATGTTTCTTTCTTTTTGAGTCCTTCTCCTATCATTTTGGCTGCGCTTTCAACGTATTTTAGGTCTGCTGATCCGTCTGGTTTGCTTGGTGTGCCGACGAATATTACTGATATGTCTGTTGATGTTACTGCTTTTATGTAGTCTGTTGTTGCTTCGAGGAAGCCTTGTTTCACGGACTTTTCTATTAGTTCGCTTAGTCCCGGCTCGTAGAAGGGTGCTTTGCCGGAGTTAATGGTTTTTACTTTTTCTTCGACTACGTCTACTCCTATGACTTTTATTCCTCTTGATGCTAGGCATGCGGCGAAAACTGTTCCCACGTATCCTAGCCCGAAAATCGATACCCTGTACATGTTCTCACTTTAGAGTCTAGGTTTGATCCACTCTATGGTTTTGGCTAGTCCTTCTCTGAGGCTTATTTTAGGCTTCCAGTCTAGTAGCTTGACGGCTTTCGTTATGTCTGGTTTTCTTCTGCGGGGGTCGTCGGGTCTCGGCGGAGTATGTACTATTTTTGACTTGGAGCCTGTTAGCTCTATTACTGTTTTAGCTAAATCAAGTATGGTTACTTCTTCGGGGTTTCCTATGTTGAGTATTTCTCCTTTAAGCTCTTTTTTAGCGAGGAAGAGTAAGTGTGCTTCAATGTTGTCTGAGACATAGCAGAAGCTTCGTGTCTGTAGGCCGTCTCCGTGTACTGTTATTGGCTCTCCTTTGAGGGCTTGGACTATGAACTTGACTACTACTCGCCCGTAGCCTGGGTTTCTCCAGTCTAGTCGAGGCCCGTATGTGTTGAATATGCGGCTTATTCTAATGTCTAGTCCGTACTGCCTTAAGTAGGCTATGCAGAGTGCTTCTGCGTAGCGTTTTCCTTCGTCGTAGCATGAACGGGGGCCTACTGGGTTTACTTTACCCCAGTATGTTTCGGGTGTTGGTATTACTTCGGCGTCTCCGTAGACTTCTGAAGTAGATGTGAAGAGGAAGACTGCGTCGTTGCGTCGTGCTATTTCTAGTGCTTTTAGAGTGCCTTCGCTGCTCGTGAGTAGTGTTTCTACGGGGTGTTTGAAGTAATCGTCGGGAGAAGGTCTTGCTGCCAAGTGTAAGACTATGTCTAGTTTCTCTTTTGGCGGCTCTAGTTTTGTTACATCTGCTTTAATAAATTTGAAGTTGTTTGACTTGAGTAAGTGGTTTATATTGTTTAGGCTTCCTGTAGCTAAATTATCTACTCCTATTACCTTAGAGTCTAGCGCCGCTAATGTGTCTGCTAGCCAGCTTCCAAGAAATCCTGCTACACCTGTTATTAAGACTGTTTTGTTTTCGAAGAAATTGGCGCAGTCTTTTTCTTCAAGCGTTTTTACTATAAGCGAGATATCTGCTTTTACTACGGGGTCTTCTAAAGGCGTGTTCACGCGAACACCTCATAGAAAGTATTAATAGGAAATTATTTGCGTTTACGTTTACCGGTGAACTTGGGTAGTGCTCCCGTCTCTTCTAGTGCGGCGATTAAGCCTATGACTGTGGCTACTGGAGCGTAGTCTGTTGAAATCGTTATCTGCGGAATTAAATCTACTACTAGGTCTGCGAACCTGAATATGCCGACTGGTATTCCTTCGCGTGCTCCTATGAAGACGTATACTTTATCTCCTCTCGAGAAAAGCTCCGCTATTTTGTCTTTAACGTGGGTTAAGTATTCTCCACGGGGGTCTGTGACTATTACGGGTTTTCCTCTAATGTGCCTTACTAGCTGGTACATCTCATACACGTATACTGGCACTTTGTGGACCGGTCTTCCATAGCTTTTAACTTGTATTTGGTATCTTGAGTCTCTTCCCTCTAAGACTCCTTTGAGAAACGTGTATAGTTCTTCTGCTGAAACTGGCTTGTAGTGAGCTATGTATAGTTCTCCTAGCTCAAAGCACTGTACTGCTCTACCTATTCTTACTCCCATTCTGTAGACGCCGTCTAGTGGACCTGTGTAGGGCATCTGTATAACTGAGATTCTTCGGAGAACATTTAAGACCATTGGCTTTCCCGGCCTCATTTTCTTTCTTTCTTCGGCTCCCGGAATAACGCAGATAGCTGCCACGTCCTTGAAGATCTCGATGTATATTGCTTTGTCTGGGTAATCTAAGTTGACTTCTGCTCCTGTTGCTTCTTGTACTGCTCTGCCTGCCGCTACGTTTACGTCTATTGTAGAGAATTCATGTTTCCCTCTCTTTGTTGTGCGTATAGCAAATGTTTCTCCTTCTTTCAAGTATTTTTTAGCTACTCTGGCCGCCGCTTCACATATTGCTTCTAGGCGCGGCTCTACGGCTTCTTCTACTACAAGAACAAGTGATGCCTCAGGTACGTTTTCTGATATTAGTTTCGCAGCTTTCCTCTTGTCCTCGGTACCGTCTACTAAAACTATTCCAAGAAGCCCCCAAGGCCTCGGCTTTACTGTGCACTTATGTTCAAGTACTTCTTCTATGTGGGAAGCCGCAATATTTTCCATTTCTCTAGGGGTTTTGACGATAACATCCATCGTGACTCTTATCTTCGTACCCTTATATAGTTTATAGAAAAAGATTATGGGGAAAGAGAGTGAGGTCGCCGAAACTATTCTGGGACTACTTGTTCGTAAGGCTTCTCAATAAGCCTAGAGTATTTGAATGGGTTGAAGGAGAGCTGGTTCAAGTGCCTCAGGAAGATAAGCCGAAACTGTTAGCAGTACTCGCTTCTCTTCTCGAAGATGAAGCCTACTGTGCTTCATGTGCAACAAGGCTTACCGAAGAAAAAGTGGCATTAGCGTTTTTCTCCGACAATAGTGTTCTCGGCTGGTGTAGTGAATGCGCTGAGAAAGAAATCTTAGAGCTTTTAATAGAAGCATTCTCTATACCTTTTAGCTTAGAAGCTTTTAGTGATATTTAAGTTGCTATACTATTAAGATAAATTTTTACTGTAGGTTCCGCAAAATACTTCTTTTTATGGGTTTTACCAGCAGACATGAATAATAGGGCACCATTTTTTGCAAAAATTGGTGCTCCATAGTATACAGTATAGCAGTCTTCTTATATAGCATTTACTAAAACCAACAACTGTGAACCTGCTTAAGAGGCTAATTTATCTCACTAATATGTGCGTAAAATTCAATATCTTCTTCTTTCTTTACTAGGAATTTGTAGCAGCCACTTCCATAGTGGAACAAAACTTATTTCTCCTCTTCTTCCAAACCAGCTTAATTCTTTTTTGTCCTCGTAGTCCCATGTCACTATAGTTAGCTTACTACATCCTAATACCTCTCTTGCCTTCAATAAACTTCTCCATTCCCTTTTATCGATTTCATCAAAGCCACTAGCATATGTCACATTTATACACTCTTTTACTTTATCACCTTCTTTCACTACGAAATCTACTTCATGTCCTTGGGAGTCCTTAAAGTAGTATATTTCACATAATGGATTAAAGTAGTATTTTCTTCTTAGTAATTCTAAGAATACCGCATTTTCCATATCTCTTGAAATGCTTTTATTTCCGAAAATTCCGAAACCTGTATCTATTAGATAAATTTTCCTTGGAGAAACAATTCTAGACTTAATAGACGGTTCAAATCTCCTTAGAAAGAAGAATAGCATAGAGTCCTCAAAGTAGGACAAGTAGTTAATTATAGTTCTTTTAGTAACGTTTAGTCTTTGTTTAAAAAGCTTAAGAAGCGAATCATAGGAAATGTATCTAGAATAATTATTTATTGCAAAGTATATTAATTCATTTATTAGATGCTTATTTCTGATATTATATCTTTCAATAATATCTCTTCTTATTATTAAGTTAAGATATTCTTTTAAGACCCTCTCCTTTACATCATAGAGAATAACCTCTGGGTAACCTCCATATTTCAGGTACTCCGATATAAGTCCTTTAATTTTGCTATAATTTAAATAGAAGTTTTCTCCCTTATGTTCTATATTTTTAAAATTTAAAGCTTCTCTAAAACTTAGAGTAAGTAAGTAATATGTTATGGATCTACCTCTAAGATGTGTAGCTATTTCATGTGACATTAATCTAGACGAAGACCCTGTTACTGCAACATAAAAACCTCTATCTAGTAGGTATCTCACTATCCTTTCCCAATCTTCTACTGCTTGAACCTCGTCCAAAAATACATAGAGATTTTTTCTTTCTGGATATAGCTCGAAATAGGAGTCAATTATATGAATTATATCTCTCGGAGAAACGTTATAGAAGACTGGGTGCTCGAAATCAACGTAAAGTTGGTTCTCTAGATTCATCATCAATGAGTAAAGGAAATAGGTTTTTCCAACTCTCCTAGGCCCGACAATACATATTGCTTTACCTTTAATAAATTCAACTTTTAATTCTCTTCTCTTAACATCAGAGAAATCCCTTCTACGAAACTCGACAATATATCTTTTTACAAGTTCCTTATCTATCACGGTATGTACTATAGAGCTCCATTTTTATAAAAATTTGGTGCCTAATGCTTCTCCTTCTGAGTCAAAATATTAGATTTTGTTTCTTTTCTTTTAGTTATTCTGTACCTAAATGTTGGCCTTAGTTTTTGCGAGTAGAAGAGTTAAGCTTAAGTTTTCTTTTAAGGAATTTATTTTAGCCCGATGATCGATCAGAGTTACGATGACTGATGATTAGAAGGCATTTAGGAGAGGGATTTGAGCTATTTCTTAAGTTAAATAAAAGACCTACTTAAGTTAAATAATTTAACTGAAAATAGAAAAAATATGAAAAGTTATGTAATGTTTTAGAATATATCAATCTTTTTAGATGTAAGAAATTTCCAGAATGTACCTTAAAGAAGAGTTTGAAGGTAGATGAATTTAAGGTATTTATTAATAGTAGTCTGTAATTTGTTTAAATGCTATTACTGTAGCTACTTCAAGTTAATCGCGAGAGAAAATTTCTAAAGAGGCTAAAAAGATGCAGAGCTTTTGGTGATATTCTTATTTAAATGAGGTAATTTTTATACCGAAGAGAAAGTATAGAGTGTCTTACTGTAGCACTGGAAATTAATGGAAGTATACGGAAAAAGGTTATTAAGCTTATACGGCGATTAGAGCTATGTGAAGAAGAGGATAGATTTTCCTAAGGCACTAGCTATCGTCAATATACTGCTGTACTTGATGTTCGTTGCTTATCTGTATTTTGTGCTCTTGCCTTCGTTCGAGTATACGCCGCTTTATGAGAGTGTTAAGCTTATTTCGCTAGTGTCTGCTGCTGCTTTAGGTGTAGCAGTGGCGCTACATGTAATAAATGTGACTATTCTCAGAAAAGAAGAGTAGCTATAGTTTTATAGCGTTTCTAGAGCATATTTCGACGCAGTAGCTGCATTTTCTGCAGTATTCTTTTTTGACTACTATGTGTCCTCCTTCTAGTGTAAGCGCTTCGCATAGAAGTTTGAGGCATTCTCCGCATTTGTCACATAACTCTTCATCTATTTCTATTGAGTTGCATCTATTTTCTGTTATTAAAGGACACGGTTTATCTAGTACTGCTATGCAGTTGTCTTCTGTTTTAAATATTTCAGTTAGCTGCCTGACTAGGTCGTCTAGATTCGATGGTAGTTTTCTGAACTCGTGTTTTTCGCCGAGAGTGTTTACTGCAATTATATAGAGGTTGGCTGGTAGGTTTTTGGCGCTTTTTGCTTTATGGAGGTCTGTTATAGCTATTACTGGTCCATCTTGGTAGCCTGTTTCGGCTACTGCTTTAGCTATGTTTATTGAAGAATTTTCTGAGAGCACTACGTCTGCTGTATCTCTGAAGTCTTTTTGGAAGAAGCTTGTCGACTTTATTTGGTAGTTTTCAGGGAAAGGTCTCTGTGTAGTGAATACTAGTGTGTAGCAGTTCATGTCTACGCATACTACTCCTACTTCATCTTCTTCACTGAGAGCTTTGTCTACTGCGTAAAGTAAGTAGGGGAAGGGGCAGCCTCCGCATATTTTTTCGTACTTTTGCTCGATTTTCTTTACTTTGACTTCATTTAGCCCTATTTTTTCTCTAATATAGAGTTTTCCTGAATCAATTACTGTGATTTCTTCGGCTTCAGCAAAATATTTCTCTAGTATTTTTCTTGGGAAGGGGTTCATAAAAGCTAGAGTAATAGTAGTTCCTTCTTCTGGTGCTTCTTGGCTGCAGCTTGCCGAGATAACTGCTACTTTTCTGGAGTCCTTTTCTTCTACTTCGTTGATTTCAAGCTCTGTGCTCAGCTTCTCTAGTACTTTTAAGTTTCTCTCGTGATCTGCTATGCTTTTTTCAAGATTTCTGCTAGCTATGATATTCCAACGGTAGGGTCTTAGCCAGTGTTTGTTGAAGTAAGGTCTTGGATGCACTCTTTTCGTAGAGTCTTCACCAATAAGTGCTTCAGTTAGCGAGAATAGCGGTACTCTTAGTATGAAGGGTAGTTCCGTTGCTTCAGAGTAGTCTAAAACTGTGTTTACGTATTTTATGATAGGCTTTCGGGGATTGTAGTCTACACAGGGTAAACCTATTTTCTCTGCAAAGAACCTTATGTCATCAAACATTTCTAGTACTACTGCTACAAGTCCTCCACGAATTCCTGTGAAAGAAAGTGAGCTAAGTGTGCTTGTACCTGAGTACAGGTCTCTGTCTAATATCAGTGCTACTGCTCTCTCTCCTACGATAGAGTATCCTGCGGCTTTCTCTAAGGCTGTTTTTCCTTCTTCAAGGTGTTTTTCTAAAGCTTTTTGTACTGGATAAGGCAATGATCTTGAGGCTAAGAAATAGTCTGTTTCAGTTTTAGGTAACTTTAAGAGGACTTCTGCTGCTTTCTTAATAGTTGTTGATAGCATTTTATCACTACGGGTATACTCTTCTAATGGTTCTGGGGAATGGAATTGCGTTTACTATGTGGTCTAGTCCCGCTATCCACATGACTGTTCTGTCTACTCCTAGTCCGAATCCAGCGTGAGGTACGCTGCCGTACCTTCTTAAGTCTATGTACCATTCATAGTCTTCTGCTCTAAGACCAAATCTCTTTATTTTCTCGACGAGTTCTTTTTCGTCGGCTATTCTTTCTCCTCCGCCTATTATTTCGCCGTAGCCTTCTGGCGCCAGTAGGTCTACTGAGAGAGTGACTTCCGGCCTCTTGGGGTCGTTTTTGTGGTAAAATGCTTTACATTCTTCTGGATAGCCGTACACGAAGACTGGTTTGTCGAATTCTTTTGTCAGAGCTCTTTCTTCGTCTGCTCCGAAGTCTTCTCCCCACTTAAGGCTGAATCCCTTTCTGTTGATTATTTCTAAAGCTTCATCGTAAGTGATTCTGTAGAATGGAGGCTTAACGTTTTCTAGCATATTTATATCCCTTTTAAGGAAACTTAATTCTTCTAGTCTTTCATTTAAGACTTTTCTGACAATATATGTTACTAGCTCTTCTTCAATTTTCATTATATCTTCTAGCCCGCACCACGCTACTTCTGCCTCAGCGTGCCAGAACTCTGTTAGATGCCTCCTTGTTCTCGATTTCTCTGCTCTAAATGAAGGAGCTATTGTGTAGACTTTTTCTAGCGTGAATATGAGTGCTTCTAAGTAGAACTGCGCCGACTGCGTTAAGTATACGTCTTTTCTTCCGAAGTAGTCTACTGAGAATAGTGTTGCTCCTCCTTCACATGCAGCCGTAATGAATGTGGGGCATTGTACTTCGTAGAAGCCTTTGCTTCTGAAATACTCGTGTATTGCTCCGAAGACTGTATGCCTTATTTTAAGAACTGCGTTCATTTTACGGCTTCTTAGCCATAGATGTCTAACGTCTAGCAGGTATTCAGGTGAAGCGTCCTTAGTTATTGGGAAAATAGAGTTTACGTGAACTGGCTCAAGTTTTGTTACGTGGAGTTCTACTCCGCCTGGAGCACGTTTGTCTAGTTTGACTACTCCTTTTAATTTAAGTGAACTTTCTATACCTAGCTCTAGAGCTTTTTGATAAGCTTCCTTATTTGCTGGCTTAACTACACACTGTACTACTCCAGTAGAGTCTCTTACGAGAATGAATACTCCTGTTTTGAGTTCTCTTTTTCTGTAGACCCATCCTCTAATAGCTACTTCTTCTCCCTCTTTTGGGGAAGAAAGGAGTTTGGCTATCGGTAGGTATTCAATAATGACCCCCTCGTAGAGTTAATAATTGAATATTTTAAGTTTTGCTGTTATTCTGACTACTCTTTGTTCTCTATAGCGAACAGTTTGCTTAAAGCTATATATTTTGCAGACAGTAATAGTACACTATGTCAGAGTTAAAAGAGAAAGTATTGTCGGCTCTAAAAGAAGTTATGGACCCAGAAATAGGTATGAATATTGTTGACGCAGGCATGGTCAAAGATATTAAAGTAGAAGACGGTAAAGTGACGGTATACTTTAGGCCTACTTCGCCGTTCTGCCCATTGATGAGGTACTTTGCCTTAGTGATCGAAAGAAAAGTCAGTGAAGTCGAGGGAGTGAAAGAAGTAGAAGTGAAGACTGTTTTCCCATGAGTCTTCGAGCAAAAATCGTTAGAAAACTTCTTAGAGCATACATTAAGCTCTCTACTGGAAAATACATTAACTATAGAGGGATACGCCTCTACTTAGACTCTGTCTTTAATCCCAAAAGAACATACTCTACAGATCTTCTTGTAGAGCACTTACATGAAAAGACATTCAATGAGTTAGTTGAAGTAGGGTCGGGTAGCGGCGCGCTCATAATTTCACTAGCTGACAAAATAAACTATGGTATTGCAACCGATGTCGTGTGGAGAACCGCGTGTTGCGCTAAACAGAATATCGTGTGCGCCAAGTATAGCCACAAAATAGATGTCATAGTAGCCGACGGTCTTTCTTGTTTTAGAGCCTCTTCGCTTAATGTCGTAGTATTCAATCCTCCTTACTTACCGTTAGATCCTCTTGACGAAATCGACTTAGCTATTTGCTGTGGAAGAAAACTCGAGTTATTTTATAAGTTTATAGAAGAGCTTTCTGAGAAGCTCAAAAAAGGAGGTGAAGCTTACATTACGTGCTCTTCTCTTACAGGCTTAGAGAAAGTCCTCAGTATTGTAAAGGATTTTGGTTTTACTTGCTCAATTGAAGGAGTTAAGAAAACAATATTCGATAAAATATTTTTATTGAAAATATCTAGGTAGAATCTATCTTACTAACTGGCCTATTCTCTCAAAAATAGTCATTGTACTGAATAATCCTGCTACAATCATGTCGATTCCGAAGAAAAGTATTAGGAGGCTGAAGATCTTCTCTATTAGCTCTAGTCTCTTCTCACTCTTCTTAGCTAGTCTAGCCATGCCGAATTCTATTGCGAGCGCTATTACTAAAAAGACTACACTAAATCCTATTGTGTAGATAAGTGGCACTAGTATTCCATACTTTATGTCAGTAAAGCCGTAGGACAGCGCGTACATTACAGCTGGCAGGAATGAGCCTAGGCACTGTGTCCAGGCAAAGCCTGCTCCTACAGCGAGTCCTAGTGCGTAGGCGCCTGCAAGCGACTTTACTGTCGATTCTTCTACTCCTCTAAACTTTCTAAAGAGGTCTCCAAGGAGCTTTGATTTAGGAGGCTTAATTATGTTTAACATTCTCAAACCTATGAGCACTGTGATTATTCCGCCTACTAGGAGAAGTAGGCTTCTATTTTGTGCTAGCGCGCCTATCTGGAATATTAGCACTCCTATCACTATGAACATTGTTGCCAGGCCTAAGACATAGAGTATCGTAACCGCTATTGTTCTGCGAACAGAGTGCTCTAGGCCTGTAAGGTAGCCTATGAGGAAGACTGCTTGCTGGAAGCTGCATACAGAAAAGTTCGATAGTACTCCAAGTACGAGTGTGCTTATGAGCAGACTTGTTATGCTTACTTCAACTGATTTAAGTATGTCCGACAAGGCTTCATTAAACTGTTCGTAGCTTACTGCACCGTATAGTACTTTTCGTACATAGCCTTCTCTGTCTATGATTAGTATTGTAGGTGTACCTGCAAATACTTTAGATAAGTATTTGTCTGTGTATACTGCTGTAGAATTGTAGCCTATTTTCCATGGAATATCTTTCTTTACGGCATAAGCCTTTAGAATCTCGGCTGTGTCCCTGGGATCTATGCTAATCGAAATTATTTCGACTATTCCTCTGTACTTGGAGTATATTTCTTTGAGAACAGGTATTATTTTCTCGCATGTTGGACACTCTGTGCTCATTAGCTCTACTATGAGTATTTTTCCTCTATAGTCGCTTAGTCTAGCTGCTGTTCCGTCGACTAGCTTAAATGAAAGGTCGTAGGGGCGTTCTGCTTTTTCTTCTAGTTTAGGAGCCTGCTGATATATCATTGGAAGCGAGGAGAGAGCCAATATAAAGGCTATGACTACTATTAGTGTTAATGTAACTATTTTTCTTCTATGCTTAACTATTCTTAGAGCTATTTTCTCGTTTGTGAGCATTAATACGAACATTACTATAATTAAAGCCATTAAGAAGAAGAGCGTGGTTAAGACTGTGTAGAGTGTTTCCGGTATTAGTGTTTTTCTTTCAACAGGGCCAAGGGTAATGTAGAGAGTAGTGTTCGTTGAAACTGATATCGTTTTGTTGAATGGGAGTGCCCCAGACGCGTTTACAAATACTGTGTATATTCCTTTGGGTAGAACTGCGGTGTACACATTTCCCTCTACTTTAGTCTTGTAGAGGACTTTCGACGTATTTGCTTCAATTATGAGGAGCGAGAATTCCTTGACAGGCTCTCCTGTGTAGTTGAATACATGGAGTACTGCAGTGAATTCTTCTATTCTTTTTGCTAATGTGACAAATATAGTTACATCGCTTTCGCTTACAGTTATATTGCAGTAAGCCGAGTAATAGCCTTCCTTTGTTACTTCAATTGAGTAATTTCCTTTAGGTAGGAGAAAAGCGGCTGAACCATTTGTTTCAGTTATTTTTGCTGTCACTAAGCGAGTATTGTAGTACACTAGTATTGTTGCAGTAGGTAGCCCGCATCCTTTAGTGTCTACTACTTGAACAAAGACTTTTCTGTAGAGAGCTTCTTGCTTCACTTTGGTTAAGTATATAGGCACTACTGTAGTGTAGTTGAATAAAGTCAAGTTAAATACTACTTGCTGCGGCACATAGCCTTCAGCTTGAGCTTTTAGCAGGTAAGCTTTCTTAGGTAAGTATAATTCCAAAGTTGTGGTGTTGATAGTGTCGCTGAAAACTATTTGTCTTGTTTCAAGATCTATTAGCTCTAAGCTTATGTCTGTTAGGTTTCCTTCTAAAGTGAATTGAAATATTACTCTAGTTTTCTCTTTTTCGGGCATAGCTTTTTTCTTCTGGAGAGAATAGCATTCAATTGCTTTTGTAGTTATTAAGAGAACTTTTCTTCCATCCAATGACATTTCTACTGATTTTACTTCTTCACGTGTGTCGAGGAGCGCTCTTTCTATTTCTGCTAGTACTTGTCTGTCAGTCATGTTTACTACTGTGAGAACTATTTTCTGCTCGACTTTCCTGCATGCTATAAGTACATTTGATGGAGAGAAGTCTAGGAAGTCTGCTTTGACTTCTGTAAGATTTCCTGGGTACTTAATGTCTAGGTTTTCGAAATCTATTTCATACAGGATCCACTCGCCTTCACCTTTATCTACAGCTATTATCGCTCTGTCGCCTTTTTTCAATACTCTTGCTTTGCTATTGAAGTTCCATAAATTCTTGAATTTATACGGAAATGACACTTTCTTTATTACTTTAAGTTCATCGTTGTAGAAAACTAGTAGCGTTCTCCCTACATCTGCTTTCAATCTAGCTGAAATACCTTTAGGTCCAAGTACATGCGTTAAGTAGCCTATACAGTCTGAGCTAAATTTATCACATATTGATACATATTCACCCGAAGATTTTGCTAGTTTTGTATAGACTAATCCTTCACTTATACATGCTCCGCAGAAAGTGTTGAAACCTGCTACTAAGACGTACTCCCCGCTCGAAGATACGTCTACTTTCAGTATTGAATTTATGTAGCTCGTCTCATATATAGGAAATATTTTCCATATACTATAGTATTTCAACTTTCTAGTGCCGTATACTACGAAGTACTCTCCGTTATCTGAGAAAATAGCGTTTCTTGCATCATCCATTTGCCCAAAGTGAACTACTTTTCTCAAGTTTTCGTCAAGTAGGATGAGCGACCCGTTTGTAAAGTGAGCTAAAAAATAGTCTCCTCTAGCTGTAACCCATATTCCGTCTATAGGTAGGCCTTTAAGCTCTATTGTACAGAGATTTCCTCTGTAAAATAGTGTTAGTTTACTGTAAGGATAGCTTCTAATTAACGCGGCAACTGTTTCAAAGTTTTTTGAAGCTGAAATACAGGAAACTCTTGCAGGTATATCAACCCGCCATTCTAAGCGAAGTACATAAGGATAGCTGTCTTCAGTTGTGGGAGTACATTGACACGTGGGAATAATTATTCCCAGTATTACTACTAGAGCTAGGATGATACTGGCTTTCCTCATTTAAGGGAGAAAAGTGTGCGAACATTATAAACTTTCCCACATTTAAATGAAATTTAAACTATTGGTTTTCCGTAACGTTCTTCTATAACTTCTATTACTCTAGGCTTGTAGATAATCGTCTCGAGTACTTGAAGAGCCTTCTTCCTTGAAAGTATCTTGTTGTTGTTTCCACAGTAAGGCGAGAAAATACAGCGTGGGCAGCCGTCTTCGCATTTACACTTCTTTACTAAGTTGTATGCTCTTTTGAAGGCTTCTTCGAGTCTCTCGTAAAGCAGATAGCTTATGCCAGATCCTCCCGCGTGAGAGTCGTAGATGTAGATGTGTCCTGACGGGAAGCTTATTCCGGCTAAGTCTGTTGGAGAAGCTCCTACAAGAAGCTCTGCTGCCGTTATTAGCGCGTGCTCTATTGCATGAAATGCCTCGGCGTTCTGAAATATATTCCAAGAGGGATTTGGCGGAATCCACAAGTATATTCCTTTGCTTTTAAAGAGGTAGCTTACTTCATTGTCTAGTACTTTTTCAGAAAGCATTTCTCCTGTGAAGAAGTTTTTCTCAACATATCCCCATACGACTTGTCTCACAGTGAGCTCGCCGTATGCTACTGGTGTATTGTAGACTCTTTTCTCGCTAAGCACTTTCTCTTCTGATGGCTCGCTGTAGTAGAGAGGGTACGTTGTAAGCTCAATGTCTACTGGTATTTTCTCTACAAATGCTTTCTTTTCTTTTTCCTTATATTCGATTACTCTGAATAGTTCGCCCCCGTGCATGTAGATCGCTCCGGGATGAAGTTCCCGAATCGCCATAGGCAACTCTCTGCTTCCTATAGCTCTACCTGTCCTGCTGTCAACTATTTCGACTACGTCTCCTGTTCCTCTTAGACTCATTCGTTTCCTGAGGTACTTCAGTCCTTTGCGTGTGAGCTTGACATAATTATTTACTCTGACTAATCCTTCTACCAGCAGCTTTGCTAAAATTTGTCTCTCAAGAGGAGTTAAGTCTGTAGGTTTATAGGGCTGGTCTCTAGCCATTGCTAAGAGATGCGTTTTAACTATTTCCTCGTTGCTTAAGTCTATTGCCATCGGGTCGTATTCTCTTCTGAAAAAGTCTCCAGGATTATTTTCGTAGTATCCGCTAATAGGGTCGTCTCCTAGAATAGTGAATACATAGGCTTCTTGTCCTCTTCTACCACATCTTCCTGTTCTCTGCACGTATCTGGTGTATGTAGGCGGTATGTTGAGTAATATGACTACGTCAAGGTCTCCTATGTCTATTCCCACTTCAAGTGTAGGCGTTGCGGCGAGGGCTCTAAGTATTCCTTTTCTAAAAAGCTCCTCTATTTTCGCTCTCTCGCTCGGGGAGATTCCTGCTCTGTGGACTTTTAGAGGAACTCTATATCTGTTGGCGTATCTTTTAAGGGACTCTACTGCTCTATGGCTATCAGCAAATATCAGAGTCTTCTTGCCTTTTTCTAAACTTACTTTAAGTAAAGCTAGTGCTTCTACGTACTTTGATCTACCAAAAGGCTTTACTAGAACGTGAGTAACTCTGCTTTTCTTTGACTCTCCTGCTCTAATGACTTCTACTTCTTTTCCGAAGAATTTTTTAGCAAAAGATTCAGGATTTCCTATTGTTGCTGAGGAACCTATGAAGAGAGGCTCTTCTTTAAGTACTCTACGCAGTCTTCTTAAAACATATGCTACGTGTGCTCCTAAAACACCGTTGTATACGTGGACATCGTCTAAGACGACGTATTCCACTGTGCTTATTAAATGCTTGAATTCCTGCGAAAGCTGGAGTGATACATGAATCATATCGGGGTTTGTTATGAGTATTGGCGGCGGATTAGAGTATATTCTTCTGCGCTCTTTCTCAGGAGTATCTCCGTCGAGAACAGCTACTCTCGCTCCAAATATTGTTGAAGTTAACTTCAGTATTCTTTTGAGCTGGTCTCTTGCGAGGGCTTTCGTAGGGTATATTAGGAGGGCTTTTACTCCTCCAAAAGGATTTTCTACTACTTTGCTTAAAATTGGTACGAGAAAGGCTTCTGTTTTACCCATTCCTGTTCCAGCTAGAATTAAAGTATCTTTTCCCGAGAGAATAGTCTTGATAGCCTGCTCCTGGAATCTATACAGTCTTGTTATGCCCGCTGCTTTTAAGCTATTTTTAACTGGCTCGGGTACAGGGAGAACGTCGACAGAGCACCCCCATTCGGGGAGCCTGGGTTCTTCTACGTGAACATATACTATTTTTCTTGCTCTGTCTCTGGCTATTCTCTCTAGAAACTCGTCTAGCGCCATTTGCTCTAGAAATAGTAGTAGAAGACTAAAATATTAAGTGGTTGCTATAGCTCAACTTTACTTAACTGCTCTAAGACATATTCTCTTACCTTGCGGGCAGGAGGAAGCTCTCTTACTATTTTACCGTTGTCTACATAGAGTTTGAGTAATGGCTTTACTTTTCCTCCGCACTTGGGACATTTGTCTAGACTTTTGTTCCAAGGAACTAAGTAGTCTTCAAAGCAGTTTTCGCAGCGGTAGACTTGTTTTCTTCCAGGAAGCTTGCCCTTTTTGCTTATTGGCTTCCATTCGCCTGTTTTCTCATCGTACTTAGCTACTAAGTCGAAGGAAAAGTCTACAGGCGGGGGACAGGCTATAGCTGTTCCCACACCGAAGAAATCTGCATACTCTTTTAGCTCAGCTATTTGTTCTTCATCTATACCTCCGCTTACAACTATTTTTACGTGTTTGTAGCCTAGAAGGTCTAGTGTCCAGCGGGCTTCCTTAACTATTTTTAGCATATTTCCTCTTCTTGAGCCAGGTGTATCGAATCTTACTGCCGCGAGTTTTTCTCCGAGAGTTTCTGCCGCCATGACTGCTTCTACTCTTTCATCAAACCACGTGTCGCAGAGACATATTCTCGGCACTTCAGGTGAAACTACTTCGTCGAAAGCTTTCCAGGCCTTTCGCTGGTCTTCAAAAATAAGTATCAGCTCGTGAGGCATTGTGCCTACAGGCTTTTCTCCTATAAGCTTAGCCCCTATAACTCCGCTTACTGCATCACAGCCTCCGATGAAAGCGGCTCTATCGGCTGCTGGAGTTACTGCAGGGTGGAGTGCTCTTATACCGAAGAATACTACTTTCCTGTCGCCTGCTATTTTCTTTAGTCTAGCAGCCTTAGTCGCTATACTGCTGTAGAAGCGAACTATTCCCAGGAAAATGCTCTCGTAGACGCAGACGTCGCCGTACTGGCACTCAATGCTTATTACTGGTTCCCATGGCCGAATAATAGTTCCCTCGTCCATGGCCCATACTTTGACAGGCTTTCCTTCAAGTATTCTGAGAACTTCTTCGAGTCCAGCGAATACAGCCCACTTGTAGTTCTTAGGGAAAGAGTACGAGTGCATGTCCATTATTACTTTAGTTTTGTCTAAGTTTTTCTTCTTGAGAATTTCGAGAGTTCTCTTGTAGTATACGTCTGTTGCCTCTCCTTTGAGTATTTCTTCCGGAGTAGCGATGTAGAATGGTCTACTCATCTACTTTCGCCGAAACTAGTCTCTATTTACAGATATTTTACTCTTTCCTAGCCTCCAGCCGCTCCTATGCTGTCAAAAGACTTAGATTACTTCCGTTTCTTTAGCCATTCTTATGGCAGCTTCTCTGCTGAGGCCCTTTTCTCCCAGTATGGTATATCTTTCAGGTCTTATTTTATGCGCTATAGTCAGAGCCTCGATTATGTACTTTGGCTCTATTCCCAGTTCTTCAGCATTAGTCGGTGCACCTACTTTTTTGAGAGTTTCTTTAATAGTCATCCAGTCTCCGCCGTGAAGCCACATCATCATTATGGCTCCTACTCCGCACTGCATTCCATGTGGAGCTGGCTTAAATCCATATTTGCGCGAAAGAAGATCTAGTGCGTGGCTGAAGAGATGCTCGCTTCCAGAGGCTGGTCTAGTACTTCCGGCTATACTTATAGCGACTCCACTTCCAATAAGTGCTTTAACTAAGAGCCTCGTACTTTCTTCAAGCCCCTTCTTAATGTACTCTGCTTTCTTTACAATTAGCTCAGCACTCATTAAGGCTACTGATGCAGCATATTCACTGAAGTCTTCTCCTCTAAGCTTATAAGCGAGCCTCCAGTCGCGAACTGCAACAAACTTTGCGAGCATGTCGCCACAGCCCGCGGCAACTGTTTCAGGAGGCGCTCTTGAAATAATATCAGTGTCCGCGACTATGGCAATTGGCGCTTTTGCTCGACTTTTTCCTTCTCCTAATTTCTCTTTAACATCCATTCGGAGCAAGAAAGATATTGCGGGAGAAGATATTCCATCATTTGCAGCACTTGTCGGAACACTTATATAGGGTATACCGGCCCAAGTAGCTGCCAGTTTCGCGGCATCTATTGTTCTTCCCCCACCTACAGCTAAAACGAAATCTCTCTTTAATACACGTATTCTTTCCTCTATTTTAAGAATTTTTTCTACAGTCGGGTAGCCGGAACCTATAGGGAAAACAACAATATCGTAGTTTTCTTCCTCAAGATAGGGTCTAACTTCTTCTTCAGCTATTTTAGTTGTTTTTTCTCCACCACAAACTATCACAACCTTTCTCCCTAATCCTAAAGCTGAACATACTTTGCTTATTTCCCTAACTGCCCTAGGGCCAAAAACTACGTACCTAGGTATTTCCATTACTTCGAGTTTCTTCACACTGTGATACTTTACTTAGGCGAGATACTTAAGCTATACGTCGACTATGCCTTCCTCAGTTATTCTAAAGGTTGCCTCTATTTCAGGATGTTTAGGCGAATCTATGATACGAGCTATTCTTATACCTTCTTTGCTTTTTCTTAGCCAAATTCTATAGGTACATCCGTGGGCAACTATATGTCCTCCTGCGGGTTTCATAGGCGCAGCGAAGAATGCTTCTGGGTTTGCTAGTACTTGGTTTGTTACTACTACTGCTAGGTTGTATACGTCTGCTAGTTTAATG
>CBDUKN010000027.1:0-30600 GCA_965367815.1 uncultured Thermoprotei archaeon | reverse complement strand
CATTCTCCAGTACAGCGTTACACTCAAACTTATACGGATAACCCGGCCTATACTCGTATACCGCTACGTAAGTTTTACTTGAGTCAACACTTATTACTGATGCTTCTACGTGGAAAGACTGTGTACCGGGGTAGTCGTGTACTTCGATTTCTTCGATATTTCCTTGAACTGTAGACAAGTCTGGTAGAATTACCCATGTGCGGAAAACATACTCACCCCAGTTTACTGCTACAGCCCACTCAAAGTACTCGTCAATACTACTCATTTTATAGTGGTTTGCTGGAGAAATAAACTGAATAAACTTGAATACAGTACTACTACTATATGCTTCTCTAAAAAGAGGCACATAGTGAGTACTGTAGATTTCGCCTGTAGTAAAGTCTCCATATACGGCTACAACTACATCGGTACTCCTTACATCGAGTTTAGCATAAGTCTCATTATAGTATGTTGAAACAATTCCGCCGCCAGCATACCCCCTAAACCTATAGACTCTGCCACTCACCTTAACATATAAAGGAACATTAACGTAAACATAGCCAGCTTCTTTTACAGTAGTGAAAGGCGTTACACCACTAAACCACTCAGGAACAGTAAGCCAACGATAAACCACTGGAACCGAAAGACTCCTACCACTATCAGCCAATATCGCATAAAAACGAAGTTTCTCTACTGAACCGCCGCCACTTGTCTCGTACCATACTTTTAGCCAAGCAAAGCCACTTACAGTCCACTCTCCCCTATAGTAGGAGTCTGTTTTGACAGTTATTTTAATTCTAATTGGCTTATTGTAGAAACTATTAACTATTTCAGCTACACCACACCAATAAACTCTACCATAGATAGCTTTATATTCTCTATAAACATAGACACTTGCCTCAAAATACGAGCTAGTAGTCTCGTAGAAAGCCTCCTTATCGTAGACTACTCTATACTCTCCGCTACTATTCCTGTAGCACAGCTCATAGATACTATTAGACTTCCTGTACCACATTTTACCTAACGCAGCTGCCGAAACACTAGACTCACCTAGAGTAAGACAGCTGTGAATCCCATAGAACGGATACTTGGGAACACTATCCACGTCAACACCATGGTAAAGAATTTCCCGAGAACCCTGTAAATCAAACAAACCGCACTCAATTTTACACCATGCGAAGCCTTTAACCAGAACTCCCGAAAGAACACTAGTATAGTTTTCAGCAAGACAAGCACCAGCCAAAACATCAACACTAACACTAACACTAGCATTACCACTCGGATTAGTAGAGTCTGATTTGATTTCTATGGTTTTTGTTATGTTGAATGGGTCTTTTTTATCAGCTAAGACTACTTCTCCTGCATTTACTTTAATGGGAAGCGTTACTAGTGAGAGTAGTAGGATTAATAGGAGGACTGCGTATCTAGCTGTCCTATAGGCTATAAGTACTGAAATAATAATAGACAATACTAACACTACTACTGAAACCTGGTAAACAGTACTCCAGAAACCTTCCTCAGCCTTAAGCCTAGAATTTTCTTCAATAAGACTTTTGAGTTGTTGATTAAGCTCAGCTTTCTTTGAGTCTAAGTCATCAATAAGAGCCTTATACTCGCTTATCTTGCCTTCACCATCAACTATCTGGTTCTCAAGACTCTTGACTAAGGTACTAAGCTGCTGTTTACGCATTAAAAGCTGCTGTACACTAGCATTAAGAGAACTTAATGTCTTCTCTAAAACACTCACATCGCTCTCATACTGCTTTACACCAACTAAATCACTCGCAAATATCTCTTTAAATACGTGGAAAAAGTCTCCAGAGAAACTGTAGAGCAAAAGTAAGTCTACGTGAGAGCCCTCAAAAACCCAGTAAACTTTATTATACTTATATGACTTAAGCGTACCTTTATTATGGAAGATTTTAACTAAGTATGAGCATTCTCTTGTCAAAGGTATTCTGTAGTCAAATGCATCAGTCTTACTGTATATAGAGTAAACTGTATCAGTTACTTCAGCATCATTACTCTCAAACTCAAACTCATCGTACGTCCTCCAGTGCTCTAACATTACTCCAGTCTTATCCATTCTACATAACTTATCTGCTCCTTTCCACCATTCTTTAATTGGGTAAGGAAACTTTACTGTAATTTTTAATGGTAGCTTGAATTCTTTGGGATAAATTACCTGTACTTTAAGCCCATTACTATAGTACACGAAAGTAATAGTTTCTTTCGACTCTGTAGTAGAATACATTATAATGGGTGTTAGTAGAATCAACATTAGTGAGATTATGTAGCCTAGTTTACGTTTCCTGTAGACAAGTGTTAATACGACGACTATTGCTGAAGCCACGTAAAGTAGTATTGCTGTGAAACGCGTTCTCTCTATTTCAGCTGCAAGCGTCTTATTTTCTTCACTAACTTCATTTACCTTACTTTCCAGCTTACTTACTTCACTACTCTTATTAAAGTAAACTTCCTTCAACTTACTTAAATTCGCTTTAAGCTCAACTAGAGTAGAGTTAAGCTGCTTAACCTTCTCTTCAAGCCCAGCAATTTCCTTGAGAAGCTTTTCTCTAGAAGCATTAAGCTCACTAAGCTTCAATTGAAGCTCCTCTTTCTCAGCTAAAAGCCTCTCAACCCTCCTAAACCCTAAAACAATACTCGTATAGTTCTGTAAACCGAAACTGAGGTCGGGTGAATAACCTACAATAGTAGCGAATATTCTTAAGAAAGTATCTGCATATAGTTTACCTTCCTCTACTACACCTATGCCTATATGTAGTACTAATATTCCTGATTCATTTAACTGTACTGTGAATTTTCCTTTATGTATGCCAAGTGTACTGACTAGTTCTAGTGAGCAAATACTGCATACAGTATTCTCCATTACACGGTTTCTAAAAGCATGATAAGAATACCCAATCCATATTCTATCTTTATGTAAATGCATACAATTGTATGTAACGTATATTGTTATTGTGTCGCTTACATTAGCGTAGACAGGATACCATAATTCAAGTGTACCATGCCACACTAAGTACTTTTTCAAAACATGCCTCCACCAAAGCGAACCATTCACGTAGTACAGTTCCCTTACAGCCCAAGGACTCTCAATGCGGGCGAGAGGTTCGCTGGGCTGAGCCTCGACAACTACTGTAAAGTTTATGAGAAGTATTAGAATAATGATGAGTAGAGGAATTTTCCTTAGAGATATGTATCTCATGTGAGTATATTTTCTGGTAAATAATTTAAGTTTAGCGTTTCTTTAATGAATTTAAATGCATTTAAATAAAAAATATTGGTTTTAAATAAATTTTATTTAATTTAATTATTTTCTTGTGCTAGTATACTATACTGTTATTTAGATACTTATTGTTTTACTTATATTTGCTTTAATATACATGTATAGTGACTTCTTATCGAATAATCTGTTTCCGCTAGAGACTACTGGTGTTCTTTCTCCGTAGTCTTCTTCAAGTATTTTAAGGAACTCTTCTTCACTTAGCTCTGTTAGTAAATGTGGCTTATTCTGTGAGTCAATAATGTATGCTGCATTAATGCGGTAGTATCTTCTTCCAAGGCTGTCAGTTGTTCTAGAACAATGCACTATCAACTTGAAGAAGTCAAGCGCGTAGGCATTCATTTTCATTGAAATGTGGCGGACAAATGTCGGGGGGTCAGGGCTATGAAAAGTAGTTAGGCAGGCTTGGCCAGATCTAACAAAGTTCATCCATATGTCGACTTCGTCTGTCAGCTCTCCTAGCACAAGGATATCTGGGCGCTCAGTAGTGAACGCTTTTCTCAATGCTTCTTCAGTAGAAATGTAGCCAGTGCATACAGTACGGTGTACTGAGAAACCTGTAGGGAATCTTAGCTCTGCGCTAGTTTCAACAACACTGATATTTAGCTTAGGGAATATGGCTAGAAGTTTCAGTAAAGTAGAGTTAAGCGCAGTAGTTTTACCGCTACCCGGCTCACCAATAAAGACAGTAGGAAGGCGTGTAAGTACACATGTAAGTAGTTTAGCTGCAACTCTTTCTCTCAGAAGCTCGACTAAGTCTGGTATTTTTCTCAAACGCACTGCTACTAGCTGCGTAGTCTTGCCTACAAGGTCTTTCTTACACTGAACACGGAAACCCTCAAGGTCTCCTACTACAACGGGGGTTCTTTCAGTTAAGTGTAGTTTAGCTGCTATAGCTATGTTGTTTACAGTAAAGTCTGCTTCCTCTTTAGTGAACTTGTAGTCAGCAAAGCGTACTGTAAACTGCCCGAAACGGTCGTCGAGAACTGAGACGTAGTCTCCGACTACATGAATCTCGCTTATAGTCGCTAACTTTCTTAATGCTTCTAGACAACCCCATGTGCTCTCCTCTATTTCTCTTCTATCTTTCCCTATCCACACGTAGAGTAATCTATTCATGAGATCGAAAGCATACGTGTATCCATTGCAGCGCTCAACATAGTCGTACTTATACTGCTGCTGTATTAGCTGAGGCTTAGGTACAGACTTTTTTCTTTTAAGAAAACTTAGCTTAGGTTTAGCTGGAAGCTTTACTTCAAGTTTTCTTGAAGCTATAGGCTTTTTCTTAATTTTCCTCCTCACCTTCTTTACTTTCTCTTCTCTTGTCTCCGTTTTCTTTTTCTGCTCTTTCTTTCTCCTACTTTCCCTCTTCTCTGCTTCTCTCAAAAATTCTTCGAAAAACCTCGTCATAGTTATAGGTGGCGCATTACTGCTTCAAATCTATTTTTCTTATCTAAAAGCTCTTTTAATCTCTCTTCCCTCTCAGCTAACTGTTTTTTCAGTTCGTCTATTTCTTTCTGAAGCTGAGCGACTTCTGCTGAAAGTTCATCATATCTCTTCTTAACTTGGTCTGCTACACCTAGGTCTTTAATAACTGCGACCACGTCTTCTGCTGTAAGCATAGAAGGAGGCGTAGTGGGCGGAGTAGCTACTTCGGGTGGAGGAGATAAAGGTGGTGGAGGAGGTGAGGGTTTTTCCTCGGGTGGTTTTAAAGGAGTAGGAAACTTTACTTCAGGCCATACTTGTTTTTCTTCTTCCTTCTTTTTCTTTAAGATAGATAAAGGTAATTTTCCTCTCTCCACGATAATATTAAATTATTCTCTAGTTAATAAAATTACTCACTGGAGATAAAGTCTATAATAAAGAAAGTTAAGTCGAATAATGCCCGCCCGGCATCAGGCTTCTTTCTCTTATTCACTATTTCATTAAATGAAACACTTTTTCCTTTTGGCTCTGGGACAGCAAAGAGTCCGTATTGAGCAAAATTAGCTAAATATGGGTCAGCTGGAATAACGAAAATTTCTCTACCGAATTCTTCGCGAAGTAGCTTTAAAATGCTAATATGCTCGTCGCTTTCATTAAACTTATTTACTATAAACACTGTGTTGTCGGTTAGAATGCTGCCGTTAAGTACATCATATACTGTCGACAAGTCTGGAGTAACTACTATTAGCTGCAAGTCGAGGGAATCTATTAGTGGTTTCCACGGCTCTATGTGAGCCATTGCTGGAAAATCTATTATAAGTGCTTCAAAGAACTGGTAAAGTAGAGGCATTTTACTTACAAAAAGAGGTATTTCATTAGGCTGCAGTGGTCGCCCGAATTGACACGGCATTAGGTACGTCATTATTTCTTTCTCCTTCTTTTCTTCTCTTTTCTTTCTACCAAAGAATCTCCTTTTCTTTTCTTCTTTCTTCTGCCCAAAAATTTCGCTAATATTCCCTGAACAAATATAGTCTCCGAGGTCGACTTTTTCTTTTACAGCGAAATCGTGGATATATGGCGGTGTAATAGTCTTTTTTCTGAATGTCACTTGAAATACAGTTGTCGCTCCTCCTCCCACGTCAACAAGAAGCGTAGGAATTTCACGAAGATTCATCAATACAGAAACCACACTAGAAATAAGTGTCTTGCCAACTCCTCCTCTAGGACCACTTGTTAATCCAATAACTTTAGTCATTTCAATCACTTTATTTATCGAAACTTATGATATATCTTTTACGCTAAATCATTTACGTAAACCTTATATAGTTTCTCATGGAAATAACACTTGATGAGAAAGAAAATAATTAAAAAACTAGCGCTCAACAATAAAGGAGTTTCTACAGTACTAGTACTAATTTTAATAATAATCTTAGGTATTGCGGCAACATTTATTCTCTTCTGGTGGGTTTTTGGCTTCATTAACTCTAGCATAAAAAAGCCGCGGTTATCAGTAGTACAAGCGTGGCTGTGGGCGGACGATACTGGAACATGGCACTTAACTATCAACATACAAAACTCGGGAGGTGGTGCTTATACTACAACACTTACAACAGGAAATATTCATCTCACAATTTTCAATAAAGGCATCGTAACAATTACCGATGTTGATCCAACAAACATAACAATACCAGCAAACGGCGGTACGGCGACCATAGAATTGACTCTCGGCGGCGGATATGACCCAGGGAACGCTAACGTTGTCAAAGGTCAGATAACATTACCGGGCCATGAAGCGATTTCTTTCAGTGCTACTGTTGAGCGGGGATAAATAATTTAATATTCTTCTTTTATATTTTTTTGTGGTATTCGAGAAGTTTAAGGTAGGGTCTGAGAGTAAGATATCAGCGTACTTCTTAAGCATAGCCATTTCCTCGTCTCCCTTACCGCCTCTTTCCACGCTCATTGAGCTAAGAAATCTTCTTGGCCTAAAGTGGATACCAGACCACCCTATAAGGCCAAGCACTGTGGATACAGTTTTGAAACGCAAGGGTTGCTCGAAGGAGTTTATTGAGTTATATAAGGAGGCGTGGATTAGCACTAGTACGGGTAGCAGAGAGAACTTGAATTTTCTTGCGTCAAGGTTTCTCGACGACTTAAGAGAAAAAGTTGAGAGTACTTCGTGGACAGCTGGCTTTGTTTTAACTGCTGTTGTCACAGTAGCTATTCTGTTTCCGCTAGTACTGAATCTTATCTACGCGTTTACTGCACCGGAGTCAGGAATTATAGTTACAGTTCTCTCAATGCTCTTCGCCGCTATAGGTTCTCTTATCACAGTAATTCTTATACCACAACACCTACATCTCCCAGTAGAAAATAGAATCCTAGCATATGCTTTAGCACCTCTCGCTCTAGCCGTACCTCTCTACTTTATTCTACACAGCGCTACAGTAGCACTGTTCATCGCTACTATTCCGTCAGCATTAATATTGTTCAGGTATCAGGAGAAACTACTTGATTCTCTCAAGAAAGGAGAAGACATTCTCTCAGTAATGTGTACGACAAAGGATATTACGTTGGCGGGTATAAGGAATCCCCGTAAACTGCTCTCAAATGAATTCTGGGGCTTCATAAGATACGCCTTAGCGGCACTCTTTATTCTACTGAAGAGCGGTGGCGAAAAGTACTTTGACTGCGTGTCCAAGTTAACGAACTTCGTTAAAGAGTACAGGAGACTTTTCCTCAGTATGAGGAAAAGAGGACTAGTGATCCTGTGTGCCTGTCTCTTTATGACTGCTTTAGCTGCATCAATGTACGCTATATCCTATGCTACTCTAGAGAATCTTAGTGAGCTAGGGTACTCGCTCGGAGATATTATGAAGCGCTCCGGCTTCGAGTTCCCTACCCGAGAAAATTTAGCTACTATAAGAACTATTATCGATTTCTCGCTAACGACTATTTCGGCTTCACTCGCACTTATAGCAACTTGTTTCAGAGACGCCAATCCCTCCTATATACTCATGTACTTACCATTGTTCTTACTGGTATCAGCACTCATATACAATATTACGCTGAACTATATTGCTCCACAGCTAATACCCAAATTGAAGGTGTAGGCTATGAAATTCGATATGCTTGCAGTAATAATCGCCTTCTGTCTCTTTTTCTTAGCGACAATGTATGTTTACGCTAACGCTAAGGCTCGTGTCGAAAACTACAGTATACATGCGTGGGTGTTGGCGGAACAAGCCGCAGATCTACTGGCAGCTGGCGAGTCCATTAGAACAAACGCGTTCATCAGAGTTACATTAATTCTCCCTAATGGAACTATTACTAGAACATATACTATAGGTAATCCTATTAAACTGAGGCTAGGCTACGCTTACACATTTAGAATACTAGGAAACAATACCTTGATGAAGGTAGAAGTCGTAATCAATACGCCTACTGCTTTCGTTGAGAGAGGGTAAGCAATAAATATTTTCTAAATAATTTATTTTTGTGGAAGTCTCGATATCCAAGAGATATTATCCTAGAGATATGCTCTACGTGGGGGAACAGTTTGAACACACCTTCTTCAATATTCCCTCCGCTTATTCCTCGCTTTTTATAGAAGCCCTTCTTGCAGACAAGATTATCACACAGACTACAGCACAGCAGCTTCACGCAATCGAAGTACCTAAAAAGTACTGTAGTGTACTAGAGTACGCGGCCTTCTACCCAGACCCTGTTTCCTCTATTTTAGAGAATATTGCATGCTTTTTTAGCGCCGAAAACCCCGCATTCGCTATCATACCAATGTACAGTAACGTCAGTCTAGTAGCGTTACTCAGCCTAATTACACTTAAAGAAACACAAAAAGAAGAAATTAAGTCGGGCTTAAGCGTTGTCGTAGAGTATAATCAGACATTCGACTACAAGCTACTACTCAAAGTAGTTGATGTACTTGAGCGCTCAGGCTTCAATGTAGTGGTCTCTATTTCTTCAATAGACAACACGACTAGATTTTTGCTTAATTCAGCTAATGCAGTTTACATAGGCTTAGATGTAGCCCCACTAATGCAGCTTATACGCAGAGAACTAAACATACCGCCTTCACAGAAGCTTTCTTTAGGCTTAAAGTACTCGAAGCTACTAGGGCATTCTAATAAAGTAGAGTGGGATATTAAGCCAGAGAAAGTCAAGCCTATACCAGCTCAACCAAAGAAAATAGATTATCTCAAGGTTATTTTTGGTGACAAGGCTGACGGTATTAAAGAGAAACTTGATTTTCTCGCGGAGAGAAGCATTGGCTTTAGGAAAGAATTTGTTCTAAGAACTCTTGCAGAAATATGTAAAAACCCTATTGAAGCCTACATTAAGTTAGTGAAGTACGGTTTCATTAAAGAAATACCTACACCAACAGAAGTATGCATTACTCTAACTCTCAAAGGCTTAAAGGTGATTAAGTGAAGTTTCTTCTCAAGCCTAAACGTAGGAGACTTCTTAAAGCTGCTCGAATACTTGCTCGAGGAAAAATAGTATCAGAAGTAATTGAAGAAGTAGGAATAAGTTTCGAGGAAGCATTAGTTATATATGAGGCAGTAGAATACCTGAAAAGAAAGTTTCCATACAAAAGTATATCATGGTATACTAGAGCAGTGTATCGCTTCTTATTTGGAGTAAAACAGGTTAGTGAAAATAAGTGGATAATCATAGGACTACCTGAATTAGGAGACTTCTACGACTCCTACATTGTTGTCTACGATGAACATGAAAACAGGTATATTTGTGACTGTTTTTTCAGAGCCTACGGCTATCTACGTAAAAAAAGAGTATGCACCCATATAGCTGCAGTAATTTTGTACCGTCAATTCAAGAAGAGACTAAAGGTGATAAAGGAATGAAAATCTACTACTATGGCTTAAATAGAAACGAAGCTTTTCTAGTAGCCAGAATATTTTTCAAAGAAAACAACATTATTTTAATCAAAAACTTCAGTAAATGCTTTACAGAAAAATACAGCATTATTTCAGGAACTCTCAGCATTTTCAAGGGTAAAGCATCAGAAACCACTAGATTGGTGCTAATTAAGAAAAGAAAGAGATACCGTATAGTGAAGTGGAGTGACTTAATGAAAGCTATGGTAGTACTTTCTCACTAAATCATGAAAACAGGTTCTAAGTAAATTGTGAATTTATTCACATATATGTGAGTTTATTCACACGTATAGGACTGACAGTCACATGTATAGGACTGCCATTCACATATATGTGAAAAAACTCACTTGCATAGGAGTGTCAGTCCTGTGTATGTGAAGTAATTCACATATATGTGAAAAATATGTTTTATTTGTGCGGCTAGAGGAGATATTTCAGTATATGAAGATTGTCGCGACATTCGAGGGAAGAGAAGTACCGTATGTTACATTAACAGACTTCTACGTGACTTTCGGTAGCCGTAGTAAGTTCGTTAAGAAAATCGTAGAGTCTGCTGTTAAGAGAGGTCTTATTAAAGAGTATAAGCGTAGTAGAATTCGCAGAGACTACTTCTTGACAGAGAAGGGCGAGAAACTGCTGAATCTTGTTAAAGAAGCATACAAGCTCATATACGGCAGAGAAATAGAGCTAGGTGAAAGTAGGAGAAAAGTAGCTGTAGCCGAGCATAGTGAATCTTTACCTGATTTCCTTAAAGGCAATCCTTGGTTAAGTGTTCTGGCTAAGAGGGGGAGAGAATGAGTCTTAGACTTGAATTAGAAAAGCTCAGTAAAAGACACATTAAGGTTCTCGCAGTAGAAGAAATAGCATCATTATTCAATGTTTCTCTCGAAGAAGCATATAGGCTTAAGAAGCGTGTAGAAGACTTCGAGGACAAGTCTTTGCCTCTTATAGCTGTATGTAGTATAGGCGTAGAAGAAATTTATCTTCCACACGGCTTAAACCTCATATATTCTCTAGTCGAACCCATAGTTGAGCCTAAGCCTGTGGAGATTCCAGAGCTACTTGATGAAGAGTACTTAAAGTATCTTCTACTCGAAGTTCCAAGGAAACTCGATAAAGTGAGGAAGCCAGTGCTAATAGGCGAGCCCGACCGCTTTACTAGAAATGAAGTCGAGGGACTAGAATACTCTCTCTACATTCTCATTAGAATAGCGTATACGTATAAGATTCCTATAATACTAGTTACAGAAGACAAGAGACTCTACGAAGAACTTAAAGAGAGAAGAGAATTCGTTCAAGTCTTTCCATAAAACTATTATATTTGTTTATTGAATTATTTTTGATGGAAGAAATTCCTGTTGAAGTGCTTAAAGAATACGGGGTAAAGTCTACTACTATAACTAGGTTAAAGAAAGCAGGCATCTATGATATTAGAAAGCTTTTCCTCTTTAACGAACATGACCTCGTAGACTTAGGGTTCGGTGAAGATACAGCTGCTAGACTAGTGGCGTTGGCAAGGAAGATGATGTATGAGCATGGCTATAGCCATATTCAGTCGGCACTAGAGTATAGTCAAGTATTCGATGAGCTAGAGTGTTTTACGACAGGAGTTAAGGCTTTAGACGAGCTTTTGGGAGGAGGGGTAAAAGTTTCTGAGTCGCATGAGCTTGTAGGCGAGTATGGTGCAGGTAAGACTCAGATATGTCACCAGCTATGTGTAACAGTGCAGCTTCCGCTCGATAGAGGAGGTCTGCAGGCTAAAGCAGTGTATATTGATACTGAAGGAACATTTACGCCCAGTAGAGTAGCGAGAATTGCTGAGCGTTTTGGCTTAGAGCCTAAAGAAGCACTAAAGAACATTATTTTAGTTAAGCCAATTAAGGTATCAGATTTGCGTTTCTTTGTTCAAAACGAGCTACCCGACATAGTTTTGAGAGAAAAAGTCAAGCTAGTGGTACTTGACTCAGTTATTAAGCTTCATAGAGCCGAGTATAGGGGTCGAGGAAAGCTTGCCGAGAGACAACAAGACCTTAACTTTATTTTAAATGAACTAGATAAGATCCAGAAAACATTTGGAGTAGCTATTGTGGCGACAAATCAGGTTCTCGCAAACCCCGGGGTTTTCTTCGGGCCGACTGTGAAAGCCTGTGGAGGACACATAGTCGCACACCACTTTAACCACAGATTCTTTATTAGAAAAAGTAAAGGAAACTTAAGGATACTAGAGTGCTTTGACTCCCCGAGAATCCCCCCTACTCCTGTGGCTTTTGTAATAAAAGAAGACGGGTTACATGATGCAGAACTTAAGTAAATACACTAAGATAAAAGAAATACTAGAGCTATATAGTGAAGCACAATTGCTCCGTAGACTTAAGAAAGCTTTTCATGTCACAGAAGTAGCTAGGATAATTGCCAGTCCTAGAAGTCATGGAAGACTTAATGGAGCTAAGGTAGGAAGAGAGGCTCACGAAGTCTTATGGAGTCTGGACCCTTATGTTGTTTTCCAGGAAGATGAAGTAGCTTTACCTTTTCCACTAGCAGCCGAAATCGTAGTTAATTCAAAGAAATACATTGTCTACGGTGTACCAGACCTCATTAAATTTGTCAGGAGCACACCAGTTGAAGTCTATGAATTCAAGTCCTATTCTATAGCAGACAAATACAGCATCACCCAAACACAGATATACGCATGGCTATGCCACAAATGCTTTTCTGTTTCACCAGAAGCCTATTTAATCTTAGGATGGAGTGGTAGAAAGTACTCAAGAAAAATCAAAATAGAATGGAATCCAAAAGAAGTAGAAGAAGAAATAAAGAAAGCTATTGAAAAAATTCTTAAATAATTTGTATTTGTTTAACTGTTATTTACTCTATGTGAAACGGAAACTTAAATTGCTTAGAGTCACGAGGGAAAAACCCCTAGTGTGCACAGCTACATTGCACTTTGCGATACTATATTTAAGAGTGCTTTGGCGAATTTTTTCCCGTTTCTAGATAAAGCTACAAAAGTATACCCTCCCGTGTACTCGTGCCTCACTATTTTTACAAGACCCTTTAACTCAAGTTTCCTAATATAGTAGTCTCTTCCCGATCTACAAATTTTCTTGAGCTCTGATATTGGAAGTACTTCTCCTCTTAGAGCTAGAGACACAAGAGCCTTTACTTCAAGCTTAGACAAGTCGAGCATTCCATCTAATATATAATAGTGGTAGTTATTAGAGTTACTGTAAAGGTCTGCCGCGTATTACTGAGATTATTTCAGCTATTAGCTCAGCTATACTCTCTCCTTTATCCGAGAGAATTACCGCGTAGACACCATTTTTAATACGCACTCTATTCACTATTCCTTCAGACACCAGTCTCTCATATAACCTCCTATACAAGAATACCCCATAATATTTTTCCAGTATAACATAGTATTTAATATAAAGACTTAAAATAAATTCTATAGTAGACTTTGCTGAAAAAACTTCATAAAACTTATTTGAATCTATTATAGAAAATATTTTTTCAAAACATTCAGCAACTTTTCTTCCCTTTACCGTAGCTTTAAACTCCTTATCCAATAAACCAATATTTATCAACGTAAATAGTATACTTAGCCTACACTTCGGCCTCTCTCCCTTACAAATACTGATCAGCGCCTTAGCCAGAGTTTTTCTCTTAAAGAGAAGAAACTCTTCCTCACTAATTTTTATTTTAGACACATTGCAAAAACTGGCTTAAACAAATATTTTTATTCTTTAAAATATATTTCAATTATAGGCAAATAATTCTATTTGGTATTTTTCTTTTAAAGAATTTATGTAGCAGAGTAGAATTCTTCCTAATTTCTCACTTTCAGGCATCTTACACGATACTTACTTAATTCTCGTAAATAAATTATATAGCATGTCTAATGAAGAAGTAGAGTTTTTAAAATACATTGCATGGAAACAAGTAGTACCCGCAAAAACGTCTTTAAATACGAGTATCTTAAGAAAACTTACTAGTAAAGGGTTAGTAAGAATTATATCACATAAGTATACAGATTATAAACCGTATATAGTATTGACGAAAAAAGGAAAAAATTTATTAAGAAAGAATACTCAAAATAAAGAATAATAGAAATTGTTTCTTTATATCTTTTATTAAAATAATTTAATTAGTTTTATTGAGTAGCGAAAATAATATTACTGTGGAAATTGAGTTATAAGCGTATGAGTTTGTGGGAAAAAATTTTGAGCAGAGGGGGGAGGCTAGAGCTTATTCCAGTAGGCAGGCTCATTAAATCGAAATTTAATATTAGGAAAGACTATGGTGACCTAGAGAGTTTAAAAGAAAGCATTAGACGCAGAGGCTTACTCCAGCCGCTCATTGTTAGGAAGATAGGTAATAGGTATGAGGTTATTGTGGGTGAAAGGCGAAGAAAAGCTTTATCTGAATTAGCTAAAGAAGACCCAGTTAGATTTGGCAAGGCACCGTGTCTTGTTGTTGAAGTAGATGACCGTGAAGCAGCTCTACTTTCACTAGTAGAAAATATTCACAGGAAATCGATATCGCCTGAAGAACAAGCTGACGGCGTGAAGCTATTAAAAGAAGTATTTGGGATGTCTGAGGAAGAGATAGCAGAGGAGATAGCTGTTGCAGTAATGGAGATTAAGAGACTGATAGACATATATTTGGCTGCTAAGGAATTAGGCTTAACTTTAGAGAAAAAGGCTGGTAGATGGCGTCAAAAGGTTGTTGAAAAGACTATCGAGGAAAAAGTTCCTGAAGTTTCTGTAGAAAGAAAGGGAGTAGCTGAAAAGAAAGTCGAGGAAGTTCCTGTAGCCAAGAAAGTTGTAGAAGAGAAAGAAGTTAGTGTTGAAATAGAGGAAGAAGAACTTGAAAGAGAGCTAGAGGAGCTGAGAAGCAAGATACCGTTTTCTCACTTGATGATAGTTTATAGTTTAGTAGACTCGATGGTTAAGAGAAATGTTATTGATAGAAGCGAAAGAAACAGTGTACTAAGAGATCTGCTTAAAGTCGTCCACGAGCACTCGCTTAGACAAACGGAGGTCCGTGAAATGGCTAAGCGTGTTAGAGAAGCTATTAGAGAAGGAAAAGACTGGAAGCAAACAGTAGATAGTTTCTTGAAAGAGAGATATAGTACGGTTGAATTAAAAGTAAAAATTACTAAAGCAACTTACATTAAGTTAGAGGAAAAGGCTGAAAAAGAAGGCAAAACAGTAGAAGAAATAGTTTCTGAAATCATTGAGTCAACTCTATAGTTTTCCAAAACATTCTATTAACGCTATATTTAAATTATTTTTGAGATATATTTATCTCATGGAATATAAGATTAATGTGAAGTATAGGAAAATTCTCTTATCCATAATACTGCTAATACTTCTCTTGCCTCTACTAACACTAATTAAAGCATTACCAAGCAAGCCTCTCGCGAGAATAGAGAGTCCTTGCAGAAAAGGGCTAGTTAGAACAGTTCAGCATAAGCATACAGACTACATATCCTTTATAGTCATAACAGAAAAAGGAAAAGAATTAGCTTGTAAAATATAGTTTATTTTTTCTCTGTGAATAGCTCTATTTTTGCTAGTAGTGCTAGTGAAAAGACTATTGTCGCGAATATTGCTGCTACTGCTATTGCTGTATTTTCTTGAACTCCTAGAGGTGTTTGCGGAGCAGTTTCTTTTATGTTGAAGTAAGTTTGCGTAAAGAATAGAAGTGATAGTGCAAGTGCTATAGTGAAGCTTCTTTTAGTAAAGTACTCGCAGTTGAGTACTGTGAATGCTAAAGCAGCGTAAGCAAATACTATGAAGACTAGTTCTGGCCCGCAGGTGATGGCGAAGATTAGTGCTAGTGCTACTAGCGCTATTAGCTTGAGTATGTTTAGTTTATGGTTTAATTTAATGTAGATTAAGGCTAGTGTGAAAGCTAGTATGATCATAAGTGGCTTAGCTAATGCTAGTGAAATGAGCGACATGAATGAAAAAACGGAAGCTACTATTTGAAATACTATGTACTCGAATATCTTTTTCGATGGTAGTAGCGCGGATTTCACAGTATCTTAGTGTCGGCATAAATTATATTTTTTCTTGACTTCTCTTAAAGAAAATAATATAATATACTTTAGTGGAATAATTAATGTGCAGGGAATAATCGATGTAATAGTGAATTTCATAAAAGAGTTGATAATAACTGGCCAACATATATTTGGCATCATCATAATAATACTGGCTGCTTTCGCTATATACAAGCTCTGCATTTTTATATGGAGAATAATAGGAGGACAGCATTCATTTGCGATGAGTGCTCTAGAGAAGCTTTTCTTCATACTTGGAATCGTTGCACTCGCCTTATACGCGGCAGGATATTTCGCGGAAAACATTCAGAATACTGACCCAGTCTCCCAATTTTTCAAGATAATAGCAGTGGGAGTAAAGAATACTGTTAACGGAGCACTAGCATACGCTTGGCAACAGATACAGCAAATTACAGGTGGTAAGGGATGATAGTAACGCTCGCTGTAGCAGTTATCACCATCTGGCTTGCGGGAGCTATCGCATACTATATCCTCGGGAACTATACTAGGGCGCAAGAGTACTTGGTGAATGCGGTAAAGACTGCTGGTGCTGTAGCAGTACCCACTATCGCGTTAAATATTGCAGATAAAATTTTTACATCACTTTGCAGAGAACTTAAAGTTCCTGTATCTAATGCTACTTTACCGAATGTTAAGAAATACTTAGTGAATGCTACAGAACGCTCTGCATATAGTTTCGAGTCATCGATTGTTTTTGCGTGGCAAAGACTCACTGAAGTATCCAAGAACTTTCTTAAACTCATGCAGAAGTGCGCAGACTGGATGTTGTGGAAAGCAAGCGTTACTGCAACCTTGTATGCTTCAATAATAGCTAGTCCTTTGGGAAACGTTGTTGACGCGGCTTGTTCGCCGTGGGAAACAATCCTGAGATACTCTTACTGGATTTTGTTTACAGCATATGTAGTAGCAGTTATTCTTGCACAGTACTATGAAATATGCCTTATCATTGGCTCGGCACTAGTGCCTATTGACTTTATGCGCTTAAGGAGTATCGGGGCAGTACTCTACTCTATTGTTCTTGTCTATGGTCCAGCATTATATATTTGGAGCTACTACGCTGGCAGGGCTTTAGCTAATCCAGATGTAGCTAATGTTCCTCAGCTACGCTTGAGTCTCGATACTCTAAAAAACCTTTTATCGAATCCACTTAATACAGGGGCTTTCATAACGGATATAGCGGGTAAAATGGCTAGAGCTACTTTCGAAGTATACTTCGTTTCTGTCGGCACCATACTTGGATTTAGTGTAGCGGGAGCACTGTGTATAGCGGTTGCCCGTGCTCTCGGTGGGCCCGGCGCTAGACTTGGTATATAAAAATAAATTATTGTTTAGTGTTTTTTACTTGTGAGTCTACTAGTCTATGCTTGTGTAGCGAGTATTGTTATTGAGCTAATTTTACTTATATTCTACTTAATGTACGATAGAGCTAGAGCCTTCATGAGTCTAACAGCTATTGTGGCAGCTCTATTCTTCACGCTTATCGCTTTTATCTTCAGCAATGCTATTCTAGTGAGCGAGTATACTGGTGTGCCAGTCAAGTACTTTAGCTTAGAGTACGCTAACGAGACTTTGTCGGCGTCAGTTAAGGGTCTTCAGGACTGGGTTAGTAGCTCTGCGACAGCTAGTTTTGGTTTAACTGTTTCAGAAATAGTGGCGAGTATACTTGCGAGTTTTTCACATATTAGCCCTAAATTAGCTGCAGCTCTTGTAGCGTTCTCTATTGTAGCTTCTGTAATTAGCCAGATTCTCGAAACACTAACTATAGTACTCGGCAAAGTTCTTGCTATCTTGATTACACTGCTTATTATAGTGCGCCTCGCGCTCAAGTACTCTCCTCTGCTTATTGCAGGCATGTCGTGTACCATGCCTTTCCGAAAAACTAGAAGTATGGGTCTTCTGTTTCTCTCGCTTACAATAATATTCGTGTACATTTTACCTTATACAATAAACTACAGTTTAACTGAATACAAGCTCAGAGTTCCTAAAATAGAGGTTCCGCAGACGTGGGGCGTGGCTTTAATTGAAGTTGTGTCAGAAAGCGGAGAGCCTCTACCTTACGCTTTGGTCGTTTTGAAATTCAATACGAGTGTATGTATGCCGTGTTTTAATACTTCGTGTTGCAATACTTCATGTTACTATTGTCCGCCTATAATAGCGAATCACACGGGCTACTTTGTTGTGCAGCTTAATGGCTACGGTAAGCGTCTTGTCGTCTTGCCCGAAGGTAGCTACTGTGTCGAGAGAGTTGTCTTCATGTGGTATAACTTTACTGTTAAAAAGCGTTGTTTTAGGGTAAGAGGAGGCTTAGGCTTAATTCTACCCGGGGCTTCACCAGGCATTAATGCTGTTACGGATGGAGACTTGGTGTATCGTGGACCGTATACGCGTGTCCGCGTAGTTGTGAGAAGTATTCATATACTATACAATGAGACAGGTGTGTACGCGTTTACTTTCGGTAAAGTTAAGCGTATGGGTCTTTGTACGTGTATAGATCCGCTTATAGTAAAGAAGCCGCTTCGAGCAAAATACAGGTTTACTATGAGAGTGTATGAGGAAACTGAAGCAAAGATATGGGTTTTCGGCGACTGTTTGATTAAAGTGAAGTATAGTTCAAGTAGCTGCAATTTAACTATATCATATAATATAGTTAGGGTAGAGTCTGCAACAAATATTACTCAGACAGGTGAAAGCTTCTTTAGAGAACTCTACAAGAACTATGTTCTTTGGTTTAACCGTACTTTTTCGTACGCTTACTTGAACCGTACTTGCTTTAAGCTACCAGAGTCCTATGAAGAGCTACTAGATTTCCTTGACGCACATAAGCCTAAGTTCTTTTGCGTGCAGCCGCCCGGTCACCTAGTACATATTGTGTTGACGCAGAACGGTACTGTGAACTCTACAGATTTTGTAGTTGTTGAAGTGACTATCGTGCCTAGAGCGAAGATTCCTTGGAATGCCACAGCATGGTACTACTACAATTACTACTGGCAGTACTTTAGTGAAATTATGCAGTATAGAGGATTTATTGAGTTTTTCGGCAGTATATTCAAGCTACTCTATAATGTCTTGCTGATGTTTATTGGCTGGAGTCTAGCGGTAATATTTATTCTGGGGATGCTGGGGTCGCCGAGTTTTACTAGTAGTCTTTTCTCATCGACGCTTTTCTACAGTATTCTTTCACTACCTAGTTTTTCTGCTAGAGCAGTTACGCGGAGGCTCTCTCCTATTGCTCTCCTATTTAGAGCAATTAAAGCGAAAATTAGATTAAAGTTCTATAGCAAAGTAGCTGAGACAACACAGACTACTTTGCGTGACATTCTTTACGCAGATATTAGGCGTAAGTACGAGCTCCTTAAAGACTTCTACGAGAAGAAGCTTCCTTCACGTAGACTAGCTAAGCTAGCTGCACTCTCGATGCTCACAATAGACAAGATAGCGAGGTATTCTAAGAGAGCGGGACTCTACTACCTTATAGCTGATGTTACTCGATCGAGAAAACTCGAGAAACTAGCGGACTTTATGCAAAAATACCCCTACGGAGTTAGGAGAAAGACTTATGGTCTTATTGTATCGAAGATAGAGGAGAAGTCTGCGCTTTACTTTGCGAAAAAAGCATTGCTTAAGGTTATCCACGACCCTTACTCTAGAGTCGAGTATGATCTACCGTATTTGCGTGTGGTGGCGGATAGGCTTGCGCGGAAGTACTTGAAGAAAGCTGGTTTAAGTGGAGTGAATCCAAGTGAGCTGTATAGGGCGTTTCTGCAGACAGGAGACAGGAATATCTTGAAAGCCTCGCAAGTTCTCGCGGCAGAAATGGTTTTGAGTGGAGTTAGCTACGCTAGAGTTTTTCTCGAGCGTGGCGGAGAAGCCCTCGTAGCGTTTATTGCCTCAACTTACTCTGATGAACCGAGTAGAGAGGCTATTAGAGCTGCACTGAAGCTAGGGGACGTAGAGTTAGCTTACCAGTACGCTTTATCGTACTTGAATATTGTTTCAGCAACGCTTTTAATTCGTGAAGTAGAGCCTCCCAGATACTTGTACATGATATCTGATAAACGGGAGTTCGCTAGAGCGGTACTAGAGTGGAGCGAAGCTAATAGAGTCGAACTTGACGAAGAACTCTTACTAATAAACGCTATAGCCCGATCCGCTAGAATGCTTGATGAACTAGACCTCTCACTCGATAGAATACACTTGCTTCCAGCAAAGTACCTTGAAGACAGAGAGAAAGTAACTGATTTCGCGGAGACTGTTATGAAAATGCTCAATATTGATTTAAGGGACTTTAAGGCAGTTGTGGCGACGGCATCACTTTTCTCTGAGCCCCCGAAGCTAGAGGAAGTAGTCGAGCTTCTCTACAAACATAAGTACAGTGAGGAAGACTTCGAGAAAGCATTAAAGTTCCTTAACTCTATTGTAGCTGAAGACTACTTTATGCAGAGTGAAAGCGAGTACAGCTACCTCTACGCATACATTAATGAGAGAGATGTTTTCGTTAGAGAAGTAGCTTCTTTAGCATTCAGTATGCTTAACTTCGAGTACCTCAGCGATAAAATAGAGTTCTTGAGTAGCGTAGAGCACAGATTGAATGCAACGGCACGCTTCACAGAGGAAGCGGATAGGCTTGTCGAAGAAGCGCTCGAGAAAAAGAGTATTAGTGATAAAATGGAGCTTCTCTCAGGCGCCTTGAGGAAGTATAGGGACGCGAAGAGCGAAGTACAGAGCTTGATTAGAGAAGCAGAACACAGGAAAATTAAGTTAGAGGAGCTCCACGAGGTTTTAAGCGATATAGAGGAAGCTATTTCGCGTGTCGAGGAGTACTTGAAGATACTTGAAGAGAGTTTAGGAATGCGTGAAGAATCTTAGGTCTAATTTTTCGATACTCTATTAGCGCGGCGCCTAGCGGAGTAAATGTTAGTTTTTCTTTAATAAATAGCCCGTGTTTCTCTAGCTCACTTAACTGACATTTCTCTAACATTTCTTCAAGCTTTCTTTCATCTACTTCAAGTATTTTTGCGGCCAGCAGTTTAGCTGGAACACCGTATTTTTGTGCAGCTGCTATTGCTCTAGTGTAGTTTTCTCTCAGCGCCAGCTCAGTAAACTTTACGTAGACTCTAATAGGGTAAAGAAAGCCTACGATGAATAGCAATGCTTTTTCAGGGAACCATTTTTCGCGGGGACTAGCAGTAGTGATGAATATTTCGTCGTGTGAACTTATGTCGAATTTTGATTTAAGTAAGTTTAACTGAGCTCTAGCCATCGGGGACAGGGCTACAACGTGGTATACTGTTTCATAGAACCTTTCTTTGAATGCCGTTACTTCTTGGCTACAGCAGATTACGGCTAACCCCCATTTTCTGCTTTCTTTGATTTTCTGTAAGACTCTGTCGGGTACTCGATCTAGTATGTTGTGTGCCTCGTCTATGAATACGAAGAAGCGGGGCTCGTGTACTATTCCTTTCGCCATGAAATAGTCTTCTATTTCATCTAGTAGTAGCATTAGCTGTAGTGCAGCTATTCTCCTTTCTTCTCTACGGAAGTACATCACGAAGGGAATGTTTTTTGATAGTAGCTCGCTTACATGCACGTTACCGTCGAGTCTTCTTAGTGGTGCTTCAAGCTCATTGAGAATAAGCGGGAGTTTCTGCGCAGCTTCTGTGAATGACTTTGATTCGCTCAGTATTTTGCGTAAAATAGCTTTGTGCATGTCTGATAGCCTGTAGACTTCCGCTATCACATCCAATAAATATTCTCTTTTAATGGGATTTAGCAAGAGGTGCCTGAAGCAGAAGAATGGTTTAGTGCAGTCTACTACTATTCCGCCGAAAAGCTCTATGAAATCACGGTACTCTCCAGTAATATCTAATATGCAGAAATTGGCATTATAGTACAGTGATAGCTGAGTGATAATATTCTTGAACATTATCGATTTCCCTGTACCAGAGCCGCCAACATATATTCCATGCGCATTAGGTAGTGCAGCTAAGTTTAAGCGTACGACGTTTCCTCCCTCATCTGTCCCCAACACGATACCTTTTTCCCACATGTATCTCTTGCAGAGGTATGGTGAGAAGAATGCTAGATCTAGTGTGTAGCAGTACCTTAGCCCTGTGTCGTATTCTAGTACGCTTTTCTTATAGAAGAGTTTGCTTAGTACAGGGCTTTTGACTGGTAGCAGTGATACAGAGAAGCCTAATAGTGAGCTCATTTTCCTCGCTATTGTCTTATTGTTCGTGTATATGCTTACTTTGAGTAATGCTTCTTCAATGTCCCCGTATCTTCTTTGTGTTCTCTCTAGTTCCCTTAAAGCCTCGAGTATTGTCTTGGGCTTATTGAACATATCTCCTATGATGTATTTTCTTTGAGCACTTTTCTCTAGTGCAGCTTGTTCTTTTGTTTGAGCTGGCTCTACTTTGATTACAATGAACGTGTTTTCAGCTGTAGTAGATGAAATAGCATTTCTTATGACTTGAGTGTACATGTATAGTCCGGCACGCGTGTACTTTACACTGTGTATTTCTTCGACAGAGTACCATGTTCCCGGGAAATCGTATAGCTTCTCATTTCTTTTCTTAATGAATTCTACTAGGACGGGGTACGTTAGCAGGAAAGCTAGTATTGAGAAGAAGTAGAGCTTAATGAACCAGAGTACGGGGGGCAGTAGTGCAGCTAGTGCAGCTTTTTTCCAGTCCTTTTTCTTTTCTTTAAACGGAAAAATTTCCAAGTATTCTTCGAAGCGAATGGGTATTACTTCGAATGATGATGTGAGTAGTTCTCTTTTCAACGAAGCTACTTTCTTTTTGAGAGCCTCTACTGCTTCTTGTAGATTATTGCTTCTATGAGTTAGTACTATGTAGTAGTCTAGAGTCCCGCCTTTAATGACAATAGTAGGGCTCTTAGATGTAATAACGTCTAGTACTGTATTGGCTTCTTCAGCAAAATTGAGGTGGCTTACTCTCTCAAGTGCGCCAGCAGTTGTAGTGAGTTTAAGTACTATTCCTACTTCGTATTCAATTGTTTTTCCTTTAGGTATTTTTCTCATGAAAATATAGTCTACGTACTTGTAGTCTGGTATTTCGTACCCAACTAGTTTTTCTTTAAGTAGCGTGTATAGGAACGGGAATGCTAGAATGTATGCAACTAGAAGCGTTAAGTAAAAGGCTTCAGCCGAAAATACTAATATGAAAGGAGATGTTGCAGCTAGTATGAATGCGAGTGTAATTCTATTCATCATATTATTTTTGTTCGAGAAAACTATATTATTTTCTGTTTGCGTTCCCGATGTAAATAAATTATTTATACTTTCGAGTGGGATGTCTAGTGTATGTTGACTGCAAAGAAAATCGTTTGCCCCGAATGCAGGAGCAAGATTATTATAGATAGAGAGGCAGTAGAAGTAGCTAAGAAAAAAGCGAGGTTTTCTGGAATATATAGTCTTGCTTTTCACCACGAAGACCACGTACTGTTAGTTTACATAGATGAGAGCGGAGATATACGAGGTATCGAGACTACACCTCTCTTTAAGAGCGATAAACCGCTTTTCCTTAAATTCGATATTGTGCCTGTGCCTAATTCGAGGGATAAAATGCCTTCTCTGAATAAGCTATCAAACGAAGAATTAGCTGTGCTTTCGAGATGTGATGGAGAGACTTCAGCAAGAGAAATCGCGGAAGCACTAGGTGTAAGCTATGGTCAGGTTAAAGCGATTCTCGAGAAGCTTTTTTCAGAGAAGTATCTTAAGGAACTTAAAGAGGTGGTGATATGAAGGAACTTGTTGTCGAGCTCGCAGCGAAGCTTCAAAAGAAATTTGCTCCGACAGTACACGTTCTTATAGCAAAACTTCTTTTCACAATGTTTCTTGCGGAAGTCCAGGGAAGACTTTCTTCACCAGACGAAATTAACAAAGAGCTACATAAATATGGTGCATGGATCGGTAGCAGATGCATGGCTCAGCTAGCGAAGCCCGAGGATCTCGAGAAAATACATCCACGAAACCAAGAGCCCTGCAAAGTAGCTAGAGGCATGTCTTTATACGGCAGGCTAGCTTGGTATCTTTTTGCAGGACACTTACCTACTTTAGAGACAGAGATTATTGAGGCAGAGAAAGGTGTATTAATTAAGGGTGTGCTTAAACCAGACCCGGAGAAAGACTACTTTATCAAGGGAGTTGTGTCAATGAAAGGCGTTAATTTATTCTACTTTACGTCGGGGGCTTACGAAGCAGCGGCACAAATGGGATTCAAAATGCTCAATATCGATAATCTGTGGTGGAGCGTGTGGCGTCCTCTAGAAGGAGAAGAAGGCTTGATAGGGTTCTATGTTTGGCGCAGAGTACCTGTAGAGAAAGCTGTAGAGGTAATAGAGAAAAACGCTCCTTGGTTTTTCAAAACAGTGAGTTTAGAGGACAGCGCTAAGTTTCTTAGGGAGTACTTGGGTGCAAGTATTCCAGTACTGCGGAGCCAATAAACTTTATTTTCAGCAGTTTTTTCTTCATTTTACTGTAGTACTCTTTATGACTTATTGAGTGTTCTATCATTTTAGCTAAAAGTTCTCTAGCCTCAGAGTCTTCTTTAAGAAGCTTTACTGTAGTTTTCAGCAATTTCCGCATAGCCAAATCTATTTGAGGAGTCACGCTCAGCTCATCTAAGATTTCTTTCTTCAGCACCGCCCCGTACTCTCTCAGCAAATCGCTTTTCTCCAGCCTATTTTCCTCAAGTAGTTTTTCAAGCGCACTGGCAGCTATTTGAGCAGACTTAAGTGCATAACATATTCCTTCCCCAGTATAAGATACTAGTGTAGCAGCATCACCTACCGCTAAGACACGGTCAGCTACTAGATCTTCTGGCCTGGCTCCCCAGTAAACAGGTACAATACCTCCCTTAATGTTCTTGAAGCAGTGCTTTAACTCAGGTATTTTCAGCCCTGTTTCCTCCACAATATGCTCTATCCACTTGTAGAGATTTCCGTACTTTCTTTTCATTCTCTCAACTGTACTTATCCACGTGCCTACACCATAGTTGGCGTATTCTCCTTTAGGGAATATCCAGAAGTATCCGTAGAAGTCTTTGTCTAAAGCGAAGTAAAATGAAGTCATTTCAGGGTCGTAGTTTTCTGGAAGAGGAGCATCGAACTCGAATGCTACTGCTTTATTGTACTCCGGCTTTACTCCTATACCTACTCCCAGTCTATTTGGCTGACCACACGCCAAGACTACTGCTTTGCAGCGGTAAGCTGCTTTATTCGTGTGTACCTCAGCGTAGTCTTCTTTAACAAGTATTTTTTGCACAGACTCTTTTTCATGTAATTTTACTCCAGTATTCTGCGCTCTCCTAGCTAGATATGTGTCGAATAGTTCTCTAGTAGTCATTTCTCCTCCAGCGCTTAAAGCGAATTCTTCTCCTATAACATGGAAGACTACTTTTGATTTACTTACCTCGTGGACAATATATTCTTTAGAGTAGAGTTCGAGTTCTCTAAGAAGTTTTAGAGAATACTTTGATAGCCCAGCAGCACACGGCTTTCTTCTAGGAAAACTGTATTTCTCTAAGAGAAGTATGCGGAAACCCTTTTTGGCTAAGAGAAAAGAAGCAGTTGAGCCAGCTGGCCCGGCTCCGACAACAACTACATCATACATACATATATTTTCATTCACTAAACTTTAAATTATTTTTCTTCGAGAAGCCTCTTTATGTCCTTTAGTTCTTTTTTATTTCAGCTAATTCTTCTTCTAGTCTTTCGAGAAAAGGTTCTTGCTCAAAATAAAGTCTTAAAATATATTTAACAGCATCCGATAAGTCTGCAAACTTTTTCGCGAACTAAGTCTAATAAATTTTCGTATAGTTCTTCATTTACCCATACTCCTATGAAACGCCGACAAAAATACCTGCCCTACATGTGGGATGGCATAAAGAACAAATGGGTTCCAGTGTACTGGTGGCGCGACCTTATGCTTAATCCATACTTTGACGTGCTAACGCTCATAGGACAGATTATTGTTGTAACCGAGCTACTGAACTCTGCTGAAAAGAAAACTAAAGAAGACACTAAAGAAGATAAACGTGGAAGTAAATAGTTTCTGTTTTCTTTTGTGGTGAGTATGCATAAGCAACGTCTATTGCGAATTCTTTGGTGTGTTTGTTTTTTTGCTTTATACCTTTTAGCTTCTCCAGCGCTAATTAAGTTCATGCTTTCTATACCGGGCTACGCTTCACTATTTCCTCAGAAAACTTTAAGTGAAGTAAAGCAAAGTCTTAGTATAATTGAGGAAGAGTACCGTAAAGAGAGCGTAAAAGAACAGGAGTATAGGCCTATGATAGTTGAAGTCAAGGAAGGCGAGGAAGACGGAGAAGAGACATTAGTGTATGAGGAAGATACGCAAGTGTATGGGTAAATAGTTTCGTTTTTCTTTTTAATGTTTATTTGTTTTTGTGGAATGATTTTTGTGGTATGTTGATTTGTAAGTACAGAGTTGTTTTTCGGGACTAGATATCAGTGATGTTAATTCTTTGGCTAAGGTTCTTGTCGATTTCTTTGATAGCAGAGTTTCCGAGGATTTTGTCTTAGAGACTATTAGTAGGCTTAAGGAGAAGGCTTCTAGTGTTGAAAAAGAAGTTCTTAAAAGAATCGAGAATTGTGTTAAGAAGAGAGAGAAGTACTATGCTAAGTACTTGACATATCTTCTTAATATGACTAGGACGTGTGTTCACTACGAGGACTATGATAGATTTATCGAGGCTGTAGGTGCTATTAGAGATGTTGTGGCTGCTCTCGAAGCAGCTTTTTCGGAGAGGATGTGGAGTGGGAGCTTAGTAGTGCTAGAGAAGACTTTAAACAATTTGTAGAACCTAGTTTAAATGAAGATATTGGACGTAAACTTGGTTCTTTACTTGACTATCTATGTGAAAACCATAATAGGCTTAGTGAAAGCGAGTTTAAGGAAATAGTCGGGGTTATTGTGAGTGTTCTCCTTAGTGCTAGAGAGGAGCTAATTGATGTGCTTAAATTGAATAGAGACTACTTGCAGCTTCAGGACGCTATATGCGAGAGTATTCTTTTGGCTAAGAGGGCTTTAGATGAGAATGTGCCGAGAGAGGTATTGGAGCATGCTATTAAGAGAGTGTTTGAGAAATATGGTATTTAGTAGATAGTTTCAGAGTTCTTTTTAATGCTTATTTGCTTTCAGTGAGGTTTCTATGTTGTGAAGATTAATTGGCTTGCTTTAGTCGAATCAACTGCATGTACTCTCTGTATCTTGTGCTGTTTTCTTTCCTACTATGTTTACTCTCTTTTAGTTTTACTAGGCTATGTTGTTCCGTTTCTTCTATACTATGTTTTGAAGCGTTTTCATGAAGAAAGCTTTCTTGTTTTCTTGTTTCTTGCCACGTGTTTTTTGTCTTCTACTACTCTTTCCGCTATTATTTTATTTAAGATGTGGATGGTTTTTCCTATACTGCTTTTTTCATTTGTTTTATCGTACAAGATTATTGAATTAGATTATTTAATGAAAAAGTCTAGAAAGATGCCGAAAATAGTTGAGGTAAAGAATTAAACTAGAGTTTTATTTTAGTTCTTTAAGGTAGCATATTCTTCCGGGTTCTGCTTTAGGGAAATATATTTTGACTAATTGTTGGAATTCTTTGACTTTTTCTTTTATTGTTTTTACTAGTGCTTGATTGAAGGTTTCGTTAGGGTATTTTTCGAGAATATCGTTTATGTCTATTTTTTCTGTTTTTTCGAAGACTATTACATAGTCGTTTTTATCGAATCCGTAAATTCTGTATGTTATTGTTAGTCTTATTTCGTGTAGCCAGTATTTTACTTCAAACATAATATACTTTCTTTCATCAATATTTTCTCTGAAACTCTCTATTTCGTAAAAGACTATGCAGGGGCTTGCCTTCTCCATTTTCCCACATTTTGTTTTGTGTGCAAGGGAGTATTTAAGTTTTGTTTTTCTTGAGATATATATTTGTTTTTAGTCTAATATGGGATAGTTTCGGTTTTTTACGAGAAGTTTCGGTGTACTCTAGCGTGGAGTTGATGAAGCAGAGTTTTGCAGAGAGAATTGATGAAGGTGGGTTTAGGTGAGCACCCGAGGTTTGTGCTTAGAGTTCTTGAGGAGAGGCTCAGGGGCTATGATGTCATTATTTATCCTTCTTTCTTTGATGATAAGAGCTTATTGATGGGAGGAGAGTATAGGAAGTATTTTAGAAAGCTTTTGAGGCTTAGAAAGAGGGTTAAAATTGCTGTTTATCCAGACTACTTTTACAGGATTCCTAGTTTTGTTAAGTGCCTTGATGTTATATGGATTTATCCTTTACATTCTTTAAGCGAACTCGGTTTTGTGCTTAGGCTTAGTGATGTAGTTGAGCTTTACTTAGGGTTCCCGAACCGCAGCGAGCTTAGAGACTATTCGCTTACACGTTTTCTTGAAGTAGCTAGAACTTATGGATTCAAGACGTGGCTTCTTGGACTAAAGCCTTGTTTTAGAAAATATGTCTGTGTTTTTGACGCTACTGATGTTTCTCCAATTTCATTTAATATGTTTCTCTCAGACCTAAAGAAAGAAAAGAACTTAGAGAAATATATTAGAGAAATAGTTGAACTAAGTAAAGTTAAAAAGAACGAGTACTTAATCACCCCCTCATTTAATGGGACACGGGCAGGTCTTGGACCCGTGCCCCCCGTGAAGCGCGCCTGAGCGGGCTTCACGGGCTTCGGGGGGTTCATCGGGTCAGGGGTTTCTTTTTGGCGCTTCATTCCCCCACCCGGGTCTGCTGCCAGCCCCTTCATTCCCAGTATACTACTCTATGCTTAATTATTTAAGGCTTATTTTACTTGAATAAAAGTAACTTGTTTAACTCAGAAGTGTGAAAGAAGAACAAGTACGTCTGCTCAGAGACACGTTCGACTAAAAGTAAAATTTGTTTAGTTTTATTGGATTTGTGTTATCGTTTTTGTTGTGTATTTGTGTAGTGTTTCTAGTGTGTTCCAGTATTGTTTTGCTATTGTTTTTAATGTTCCTTGAATGCATATGTGGTCTGGTTCTCGGTATGGGTAGTTTGTGCAGTATGGTTGTACTGGTTTTTGTGTTACTTTGATTAATCCTTTTCCTTTTACATATATATGATATTTTGTTTTGCCTTTTCTTGGCTTATATTTTACTGCTACTATTTTCTTTCTTATGAATAGCTCAGAGTCTCTTTTGAGCAGTAGGTATGTTTTTAGTGTTCTGTAGGCGAAGTCTAGTTCTTTTTTCTCGTAGACTTTGAGCGGGAAAGTGGTTTTGATTAAGTGTTCTGGTACTGGTACTGCTTTACCGAATTTCCTGTAGACTAAGTTAAAGCGCTTGGATTTACTTGGCTTTAGCCCGCAGGGAACGATTATTTCAGATACTTTTACAGCTCTATTTAAGTCAAGGTACTTTACTTCAGTTAAGAGTAGAGTATTTTTGAGTGAAAGATTTCTTTCTAGGTGGAAAAGAGCTACTGGTTTTTCACCCATAAAGAAGACAGCGTAGGGTTTATGCTGGTATCCGAGTGCCCCAATTTTTCTTATTAAAGGAATTTGTACGACTAAGTACACATAAATATATATTTTTCGAGAAATATAATTATTTAGTTGGATGACCTGAGGGTAGCTTAATGGCTACCTTCGGTGACGCCGACCTGTGAAGAATAGGAGGGATGAGGCTTTTAGAGGGAATGTCTCAAGTCCCAAGATATTAAGGGAGCCCCCAAACAGTTTACTTTCTCTTTTTTACTCTCTCCTATCCCCCTACCCCCGCTAACTGCGATGGGGGTAGGGGGGTGTCCCGAGCCCCCTTAGGCGATGAGGGGTTCCCTGAGACGAGCGGGCGCGATGAGTCTCGGGGGAGAGAATGCCCTTGACCCGTGAGAGGGCGGGGGGCTACGAGTGCGACAAGTGTTACGACCCCCTCGGGGGGTCAGGCGGGTTACCCTTTCAGGGTATTAAGTAAACATCAATCTAGTAAAATACAGTGTTTTATCAGAAATATTCTGGTGAGATATAGGCTTAATTAGAGTAATTGACGTTAAAGTGTTTCAGAAATCCTCCCGCCCTGCAGGACGCCCCCCTCCACTATGATATGAGGGAGATGGGGGGTGTTCTGTGAGGCGGGAGGAGTTTGTTCAATTAGTTAGAACAAATATTCTTAGAATAGAAGTAAATGAGGAAGCAGAGAAATTGTTAAGGAACCTTCAAAGTGAATTCGAGAAATGCTTTAAGTTAGTGAGTAATTTCATTAAACAGTATTACTTGCGGGAAAATAGGCTTCCAGAGTTAGTGGATGTTTATAAAGTTCTTAGAAGACACAGTGCACCTAGTACTATTGCCAACGAAACTGCCAAAAAAGTTATTGAGGCTTGGAGAGCTTACATCGAGTCGAGGAAACACGGCTACAAGGCTAAGCCACCGAAGTTCAAGAATATTCCTATTGTCTTACATAATGAGCAATACAGGGTTTACGCTAAGAGAAAGGATAATGAATGGATTGCTGAGAAAATTGAAATTAGAGTTAATAGGAAATGGATCTCATTAAAGGTTAGAGGGAAAGTTAATTGGCTACCTAGACTCGATGAAGGACTAGTTTTCTATATAAGAGGACTAAAGTATCCTATCATAGAACTAAGACATTGTCTTGTAGACAATTTCTTGATTTTAGGAGAAAGATGTCTTAGTAAAAATAGGGCAGAGATTTTTCAGAGAAACGGTAAATGGTATTTTGTTTTTTTAGTAAAGTTGAGTGTTCCGAGGCTTCAGGGAAAGGGTGTGGCAGGTATTGATATTGGTGCTAGGAATTTAATTGCTTTAATTGGGGTCAGTGATAGTGGCGAGGCTTTTTCAATGCTTTTTAAAAGCGGTACCTTAAG
>CBDUKN010000026.1:0-33362 GCA_965367815.1 uncultured Thermoprotei archaeon | reverse complement strand
CTCAGTGAGCCCCACCCCAGGCCCACAGCTATCTAAGTGAACGACGGGGGTGTCTTATGGGGCGGGAGGAGTTTGTTGAGGTAATTCGATCTAATATTCTTAGGATAGAGGTAGATGAGAAAACAGAGAAGTTACTGAAGAGTCTTTTGAGAGAATTTAGGGTATACTTTGATACTGCAAATAAATTCATAAAACAGTATTATAGGGAAAATCGTAAACTCCCGAAATTAATAGAAATCTACAGGTTTCTTAGAAAGAGTGGAGCACCTAGTACTACTTCAATTGAAATTGCGAAAAAAGTTCTTGAGGCATGGAAAGCTTACATTGAGCTCAAAAAGAGTGACTATAAAGCTAAGCCTCCACAATTTAAGAGAATTCCAATAATTCTTTGTAATGAACAGTACCGTGTATACTCTAGGAGAGAAAGTGGTGAGTGGGTTGTTGAGAAGGTTGAAGTGATGCTTAATAGGAAATGTTTTTCACTAGAGGTTAGAGGTAAAGTTAAGTGGGTTCCAGAGTTAGAGAAGGGATTAGTGTTCTATATTAATAAGAGGTTGATGCTTCTAAAACACTGTTTAACAGATAATTACCTAGTCTTAGGAGAGAGATGTCTTGGTAAAAATAGGGCGGAAGTTTTTCAAAAGAACAATAGATGGTATTTTGCTTTTAGTGTTTCTTTAAAGATTCCAAGGCTTAAGGGAAAGGGAATTGCGGGAGTAGATATTGGTGCTAGGAATCTTGTTGCTTTGTGTGGTGTAAGCGATAGTGGAGAATCTTTTTCAGTGCTTTTTAAGAGTGGTACACTGCGTAGCTATTGGCTTAAGTGCGAGAAATTGGCTAGGCGTAGGAATCGTATTGCTCACCAGTATTTCTGGGAGGCAGTAAAGTGTGCTGAGTCTGGTGATAAGGAGAGGGAGAAAGAGTGTTTCAGTAAATATCGGTTATTTTTAAGGAAGACAGGGAGGTTTAGGAAGAAGGCAAAAGAAGTGAGGAAAAAGGCAGTAAATAGTATGTGTCGGCTTATTGCAGAGTTTTTTGCTTCTAAAGGTATTTCGATTGTCTACATAGGGAATTCAGTGTGCTATTGTGTCAGTAGAGAAGACTTGGTTAAAGAGATTACTTCTAAGCCTACTAGAGAGCTTTTAAGGAACTTTTTTGCGCCGAGACAAATTATTGATTCTTTGAGAAGACACTGTGAGGTTAAAGGTATTCAAGTGATTGAAGTCGGTGAGAAAGGGACTTCTAGTATTTGTCCAGTGTGTGGTCAGCGGATTCAGCGTCCTTATAGGGGACTAGTAGTGTGTGAGAAATGTGGACAATTTAACGCTGATTTGGTAGCAGCATACAACATAATGAAGTTTAATAGTAGTGTCGAATTAAATGATAAAGAGTTAAAAAGGCTCCTCAATAATCCCAAAACATACATATACCTTGTTAAGGAACAGAAATGGATACCTAAAAACTAAATTAAGTTTCTTTACCCCGACAGGGAGACGCCCCCACGACTAGCCCTCTCCGAGGATAATCCTCGGAGGGGTAACCCGCCTGACCCCCAGGGCGATGAGGGGACTTAGTCCCCAAGCTGAAAGGGGGTCTGCTTCTTAAAGTAGTATTTCTTAAAATAGTACCCGTCCTCTTTGAAAGGTCCGAAGGAGCGCAAGCCTCTTGTTTTAAGCTGTTTTCTAAGATCTTCTGCGTACTCTTTAGATATCTCTCCCCGTTTCTCCATCCACTCAATAACTTCTAATGCTTCTTTTTCGGTGCGACATCTACGAAGAAATGATATTACTCCAGGATTTCTTAACTCATCTTCCTCTTTTTCGTGCCAGCGCACACCATTGATAGAAATGCACATTTTCTTTTCACTAATTTCTTTTGCTAGATGTGGGAAAAGCTTCTTGAATTTTTCATAGTCTATTTCCATATCCGGTTTTAATGTTTCACTGAAATATTTAAGCGCTCTTATTCTACTTAAGCTCTATTATATTTGGACTTACTTCTCTCCCTAGGAGTTTTTTCACAAGAGTTTTAATACATAGAATTTTTACTTCCTCAGGATCTCCTGCACCCTGAGCTCCTCCGGCAGTATCATGTCCTCCTCCTTCTCCTTTAATTGTCTTGCCTATTTCTGTCATAATGTCTGCTCCTAGGCTTATTTTAGTCTTAAAGTAGAAGTCTGGAGTGCTTCTCGCAATTACTCTAATGTTTGGTTTTTTAGGCTGACTTACAACGAAGACTACGTGTGCTCCCATTTCTAGTATTAATCTTGCTACAGAGGCTTCAAAGGCATCAACTCGAGTAACAGCTATTAGCCAGTCTCCCACTCTATAGACCTTTAATCTCATTGAGGCCTTCAACCTAGCTATTCTTTCAGAAACATCCATTTCGTGTTTCATTAACTTAAGTGCCTTAGCGTAATCTGCTCCTTCCTCAATTATGTCGGCGACTATTCTTAGAACTTGTGGATTCACTAAAGCTAATCTTTTAGTGTCGTAGAGTATTCCGGCTAAAATAAATGTAAGAATGTTGCTCGGTATCTTGATATTATTGCTTTTTAAAATATTATAGACAATAGCAGATGTAGATAAGAGATTTCTTTTAATTACGCTTAGTTTAATATTTTCTGGAAATTTCTTTTTCCATATATGGTGATCTATTATAATTAAAGGAGTTTTTTCGATAATATTTCTGACATTTTCACTCAACTGAAGCATAGAGTTCGTGTCAAGCAGAATAGAGTAGTCAAAATCAGTATCGAGGGTCTCTATATCTTTTTGGTACTCTAAATCAATTTTTAGTTCTTCATAGTACTTCTTAGAAAGTTTGCTTAATCCTTCAGGGAAAACTAAAACAAGTTTTGATGCAATAGACTTAAGAGCATATGCTAAGGCTGCTGAGCTAGCTGCTGCATCGATATCTGCGTTTTTATGACAAGTAATTAATACTTTTTTCTTTTCGAACAATTCTTTAAGATTCATCTTTACTCTCCTTTAGAAGACTCTCGGCTTTCCTTAAACTTTCCTCTATAGCTTCTTCGATAAGCTTTTTCGGGTCTATTCCTGAGAAGGGGTTTACTTCGAGGTAAACATCTACGTCGAGATTTTGGTCATCAAGAAACTTCACTTCGACAATTAAGTCTAATATATCTTCTTTTCTCTCTACTTTAGAAAATATAAATTCGTATATTAAGTTAGCTACTTTCTCTGATATTTTTTCTTTATCTATTCTTTTCATGTAGGTCTTTGCTGTACTGAAGAAAGCTGGCTTGAAATGCGTTTTCTGAGGTCTTCTATTTGCTTTCTAATAAGTGTTTCTTGGCGCTCGAGAGTCTTAATATGCAGCTGGGCGTCTTCTTTTTTGTCTTTTAATTCTTTAATAGCACTATCTTTGTTCCACTTTATCATAACTGGGCCTACTATCTTATATACGGGAGTATCTTCTGATATTTTCTCTAATTCTGATAATGCTCTGTCTATTTCAAAAATAAGTACTCTCCACTGCTCTTTTCTCAAAAGTATTCGTTGAAGCTCTTCTTGTAGTTGCTGAAGTCTAGCTACTTGAGCCTCTAGGCCGGGTGGAAGGGACTCAGACATACACTATTTCATTTGCTAGTTTCTTAAAAATCTTCGCCCGTAGCGGTACTATGTTTTAAGGTGTTAAGCCTATCAATGCATCTTTTTGCTGCCATGAGATTTCTTAAGTAGCTGTTTACAATGGCTCTTAGCCCAGTTAAATCTTTAGCAAAAACTTCTATTACTATAGTATTACCAGATAAACTTACTTTAACTGATCCCTTAGGAGTTATTTTGCGCTCTTCTGAATCTGGATAAATTGCTTTAAACAGTGCGTCTGATATTTTCTTACTAGGACTTGATATAGATATTAGGGCGGTATAATTGGACATTTACGTACCACCTTGTTTACCTTAATGATAGGCCCTGATAATCTCAAGTTTTGACCATTGAAAAACCTTATAATATACTTTCGCTTGACTTTTTCTATCCACATAATAGTGTCAGCGGTTCCCTGAAGGTCTTCTATACTTTCAACTTCAATTGAAGACAGGCCTAAAGCATCTGAAAGAAGATCCGGTAATTGATCGGTATTTGACGCAATTATTGTGCTTGCAACTTTTTCGGGGACATCAGCGTTTTTAATTTCGCGAATAAGCACTACGCCCTCAATGCCTATAATCAGGGGAAGTATTTCGTATTTGTCTTCATAAATTTTAAGAAAAATCATTCGGCCGGGATTTCCTCCTCGTCCTTTACCTACAACAATTACATGATCTATTTCCAGCTGATAAGCTTTTATAGCTACTTCCTCTATGCTCATTTTTCCTCTATTTACCTTAATAGCATCGGGTAAAACTTTAGCTAGGTCTTTGCAAAAAGTTCTAAGTCTCGGATTAGGTCTTCGACTACTAGTAATAAGAATGCTCATTTACTCTTCAGAAGATTTCGAGGCTCTAATAACTTTACCCTTTGTTGCCTTTTCTTCTTCAGGCGCTAGTGTTTTGCCCAAAATTGTTCTCGGAACCCAGGCTCCTCCAGCAAATATTTTTTCACACTTGGGGCACTGCCAAACACCTACGCTCAGTCGCTTCATTCGAACGAGAGAGTAGCAGAAGGGGCATCTATGCTTGCTTCTCATTTTCATCTCAATTAATGCTACTCTCTTTCTCAGCGTAGCACCGTATCTTGCACCAAATCTTCCTGCAGGACCAACTATTTTCGTACGCCCCATTGTAGTCACCTGACTGGAGACTCTTTGGTAGAAAGAATACAGTGTTATTTAAATTTTAGCTAGGGTCCAAGTTTCTTGACTCTATTGCTTCCGCAGTAAGGGCACTTAACTTCAGCAATCTCTTCCTTGACGCTGAAGTATCCTCCTCGCTTCTTTTTCTTACAATCTAGGCACACGTACCGGATCCTCATAGCTCATCCCAGCAGTCTTTCTATTTCTTCCTTATACCATTCAGCTGCCTCCGACCCCTTGATTAATTTTTTGAGGTCTTCTTTAAGATTACTTGGCTTAATGACTACAATCCATCCTTTTCCGTAAGGGTCTTCTGAAATTAAACCAGGGTTTTTAGCTACTTCTTCGTTCACTTCGACTATTTCACCTGAAACAGGCGACTCTATTTTGCCTACCCATTTTGCGCTTTCGGCAACAGCTATAGGTTTGCCTTGAGCTACTTTAGTTCCTTTCGGGCGAATACGAATGAGTATGATTTTTCCCGCAGCTTTAGCTCCAACGTCTGTTAGACCTACTTTAACGAGATCTCCCTCGATTTTCGCCCAAGTATGAGTTTTCTTCCACACATAGTAGTCGTCTGGAATCTGATAGCCGTCTACCTTAACCATAATCTTCCTTTCCAACCAACTATCCGGTAGATATATTCCTTTTGCTAAACAAATAAAGGCGCGGGAGTTTGGCTTAGGTATCTGGATGAAGTAGGAGTCTATACAATTCAGCGAAAGTACTCAAAGGGTCTTTTTTGTACTCTCTAAGCTTCTCTATTAATAAGCTCTTATTAGCTCTGCCTACCATTTCCTCGTATTTACTCCTCAAAAACCAGTTTTTTAACACGAAGTTTTGTACTACTGCTGGAAGAGTTTTTCTTTTAGAATTAAGGCTCACCGTCTCGAAGTCTATTATTACTGGACGATTGGTTTTAGAACATATGATTACGTGGTCTTTAAGATTAGATAGCTCGGCGTGATAGATACCATGTCTATCTAGAATAAAACACTGCTTGAGAAGACTACTTAGAACTTTCTTGAAAATATTGGGTGATGTACATATCTTACTCCATTGGAGTATCTCAAGTCCGTTTATAAATTCGAGCAAAATATAGTTTTCTGAAAAATTTATGAGAGTTGGTCCTATATTCAGAGCATTGACGAGTTTAAGGTTCTCTGCTTCTTTCACCATATTAGGTCTATTTGCATCAAGGCGTCTTATCTTAAGTGTATGTAGCCTGTTTTTGTATATAGCTAAAACTACTATAGACGTGCAGCCCTTGCCAAGCACGCGAAATCTACCTATCTGCGTTCTTCCACTAAGAAAAACTTTACGTACACCCAATTTGAGTAGCTCTCGTATTCTTTGCCTGAATATAGAGGGAGAGCTGAGGTGCTTAGGATAGCAAATTATTTCCTCGAGGTCAATGTTATTTGCACTCACCTCTACTATCATATACCCATGGCCTGTACTTGGTTAGCCACTTAAACAGAAAAATTCTAAAGTCTCTGTTCTTTTTAGCTCTCTCAAGTAACTCAGTTTTGTTTAAAATATGGAGATTCTTTGATATAGCTTCTCGAACATCTTTACTCAGACCGCAATTAAGTAACCTATCTCTGAGTAAATCATGAGCTCTAGTGTATTTTCTCCTCATATAAACATACCATTTGCCGTTCTCAGAGAATGGTAAAGAAAAGTCTCTTGGATTATTCAAATGTTTAAGTAGAAAGTCTATCTCGTTTGCAGAGCCCACAGGCGGGCCCTCATGTTTTTTCACTGACGTAATTGTGTCTCTTTCTAGCTCTAAAACGAAAACTACTCTTTCGCCGTTACACCATACATTGTGGCCAATAACATTGAAATCAAAGCTTAAGAGGAGATTCTTTATTCTCTTGAGAGACTTATATAGTTCTCCCCAAAGAATATCTTCAGGTACTTGAGGACAATCAGTCTCTACGCCTATAATGCTGCTTTCTCTAGATTCAATGAGGTTAGCTAACTCGCTTACTGAGACGTTGATACCATCTCCGAAAAAGAATTTTCGAGAGGGTTTAATCAAAAACATGTATGCAGCATATCTAAACTCGGCAAAAGAATCTATTGATAAGGCTGAAGCAACGTTTCGATTAGGATCTACAGGGTCGATGACTATTAAGGGAGTTTTATATTTCTTAATTGCCTTTACTTTTTCTTCACTGCTTAACTTACTCTCTACGTCTATTACTGTCTTAAAGGGCTTCCATGTCTGTGAAGCTTTAAGAACGCTTAAAAAATCTCCATAATAAGCTATAAGTAATTCAGTTAAGTAACCTGAGAATCCTCTAACTTTTATTTCAGCACCGTATACTCCTATTCCTTTAAGAAATTTTTTAAGAAGTCTTACTTGGTCTTTTTGCACAGGAGACAGTTTACTGTTAACATAGGCTGTGTGCAGTGGAGTTCTATCAACAGCTGTCAAAACTTTTTCTCCAAAAGAGATTTTGTAGCCAGGTACTATCTCTACCTTAAAGCCCTCGTAGTTTGTAGAAACATAAGGGTGCTCGGCATATTCTTCAGAATACATGCCGGCGACCTCTAAGGCAGCTTCTTTGGCTACTTCATAGCCTACTTTTTTTACAAATTCTCTATCATAAGTCTTAGGGAATAAAATAAAAATGTCAATATCTTTATCGTCTTTTAGCCACGTATCTTTTGCAATAGATCCCTCTACACGCGGCTCAGCGTCCTTTACTCCCTTTTCAGCAAGTTTTTTCTCAATAGCTGTAGTAAATTTTCTGCAGACTTCTCTTACTCTCTCATAGTCGCTTTTCGACGGCTTTATTTCAAGTAAAATAGATTCAAGTAAACTACTGTAAAGCTCGTTGTTCATAGAGAGTCGAATATATAGGACCTCTGGGCGTTAATGTACTTTTCTTGAGTCTAATGGAGGTTACTTTAAACTCACCGATTTCGATATCCTGAAGTTTTCGCAGTATAGCTGAAAGTTTACTTAAATTATATGTTCCCTTAACTCTAGCTATTGTTAAATGGGCTACGAAGTCTTCTTTATCTTTAGGAAAACCTATCCTTGAGAGCTCCTTTTCAACTGCGTCGTGTATTTTCTTTAGCTCCTCGAAGCCTTTGTTTACGCCAATCCATACAACTCTCGGCCGGGCAATTGAAGGAAATGCTCCAACGCCCTTGAGCTCTATGTAAAAACTATTGAATGATATTTTCTTTAATGCGTCGATTACTCTATATACTAAAGACTGCGGTATTTCTCCTAAAAATCTCAGCGTTATATGAAAGTTTTCTTTTCCAACGAGTTTTAGTCGAGTACCTGACTCTGCTATTGAAGACTGTATTCGCGTTATTTTGTCTACGAGTATCGGGTCGTCTATGTCAACAGCTATAAATGATCTGATTCGCTGACTCACTTTTAACACCCTTCAGAAAAGATGATAATATTCTACATTTTTCAGGAGACGGGTCTCCTCCCTCTGCACATGAGAAAAGATATGGGCATCGAAAACACGGGATGTCTCTCACAATATTGTAAAGCTCTAAAAGCTTTTTCTCAAGCATAGCGGATTTAACTATGAAAGTTCTTTTTCCTTTAACTGTTACCCTTTTCCTCTCAATTAAGCCTCTTTTCTCCAATTTAAGTAAAGCTCGAGAGCACGTTCTCTTATCTATTTTGAGAGCTGGTGCTAGCTCATCTTGAGTTATGCCTTTATCCCCTAACCTGTTTAGGTAATCTAGTATTTCTTTTTCAATGGGGTCTAGATCTGTGCTCATATTAGACTTTCAGAGTAAATTCTAATTTCTCCATAAGTTCCTTAAACCTGTTCCTTATAGTTACTTCAGTCACTCCGGCAGCTTGAGCTATTTCTCTCTGAGTCTTCTTGCAGTTAAGCATAACGCTGGCTAAATATACGGCGGCTGCGGCGAGGCCTTTAGGTCCTTTTCCGCTAGTGAGGCCAGCAGAAGTAGCTACTTTCAGTATTTCAGTCGCCTTACGGCCTATCTCAGATGGAAGTCTTAGTTTTCTTATAAGTGTCGGGATATAGTTCTCTATAGTGATTGGAGGTACTTTAACTATATCTGTTTTCACTAGCAGTCTGTAGCTTCTACCTATTTCCTTCTTATTTGCACGAGACTCTGATGCTATTTCATCTAGACTTCTGGGCAGGCCGTGTATTCTCACAGCTATATATAGGCATGCAGCAGCCATGCTGTCGATAGAGCGGCCTCTAATATAGCCTTTTTCAAGCGCTCTCCTATAGATTATTGCGGCTGTCTCCTGGACACTCGGCGGGATATTCATGTTAGAGCCCAATCTCTTTATCTCGTTTAAAGCCTGCTGAAGGTTTCTCTCAAGAGAATCTTTCGCTCTTATTCTCTGCTGCCATAATCTAAAGCGGAGAGCCTGAATACGCCTATTTAAGTCAAGAGACCTTCCGCTACTATCTTTATTCCTCCAGTCAATATCTGTTGTAAGGCCTTTATCAGGTTTAAGAATGCTAATCGGAGAACCTGTCCTCGCACGTTTAGCTCTCTGCTCTTCATTAAAGGCCCTCCACTCGGGCCCCTGATCTATAAGGTGGTCTGCTATAACCATTCCACATACGGCACAAGTTATTTCAGCTCTTTCATAGTCTCTAACTATTTTCCTACTCCCGCAATACGGGCAGACTATTTCTTCTTCTCCCCTATTCAAGCAGACCTCTTCACCATCAACCATTATTTCACCTACGTCTCCTCCTCTTCAACATCTCGTGAGGCTTAACATATACTTCCGAAAAAACCAAAGACTCGAAATCAGGAATTTGAGGCACAACTACTACATAGGGACGGGCTACAGGTCCTATTACATCATAAACTGTGCCTATTTTCCTCATTCTCCTATCATACACGAGGGCTCCTTCTCTTGGGGCAAAACCGGCTCTCACTAAAAGGTATTTGCCCAGCGAAACTTTCAAAACCTTGCCCAGTTTCCTCATCGGACCCCCTCTAGATATATAAGATTTTCTAAAAGCCCCTAATATTAGTTTCTGTCGATGTGTTTTTCGACTATTGGTATATTCTGTAGAAGCTATATGTGGGACATATGTATTACTTCCAGTAATATTGAAGTAGCTTTCTGCAGCGCATAAAATATTTAAAGGGTCAGATATAGGAGAATACGCCCAAACGGAGGTGGTGCCATGGGTATTTATCAAGGAAATGATTTAAGAAAGCCTACAGGAGGAATTAAGAGGCCTCACCGTAAAGTAAAGAGAAAATGCTGCATGGGCAGGCCGCCTACATTAACTACTATCGGTGAAAAGAACGAGATAAAGAAAATTAGGGTAAGAGGAGGTAACTTTAAGCTTAGACTAAAGAAGGTCGCATATGCTAATGTTTTTATACCTTCCAAAGGAGTGTGTCAGAAAGTCAGAGTTTTAAGAGTTGTAAGTAATCCCGCTAACCGCCAGTATGCCAGAAGGCAGATAATAACTAAAGGCTGTCTTATAAGCACTGAAATAGGAAATGCCGTAGTTACCTCAAGACCTGGCCAAGACGGAGTTCTTAATGCAGTTTTAATCGAAGAATAGGGATAGATTTTGAAAGAAAAAGACTATATTATCATATGGCCCGAGTACATAGACTCAGCTAAAAGTAGAAGCGAAGGTAGAAAAGTTCCTTTATCGTTAGCCGTCAAGAAGCCTACAGTAGAAGAAATAGCTAAAGCCCTTAAGTCTATGGGTATTGAGCCTTTAATAGAGTTAGATAAAAAATATCCCCGGACATGGTGGAGCAGCGGGGGTAGAGTTAAAGTAAAGAAGGATAGTATCAAGAAATATGAGCTGCTCAAGAAACTGTGTATTAAAATTAGAGAAAGTAGGTCGAAAAGTAAGTAAATACTTTCGGCGGACTCTCAGCTAGAAAATAAGAGGAAGTTAAGCTCACTTCTTACTGATGAAGAGGCGTAAGAGAAGTTTCGAATCTGAGATAGTTGTTGTAAAGGCGCTAGAAGACCTGCTTCTCGAAGAATCTTTAGAACTTGTCAGAAATTCTCTTACGAAAGCTACAGATAGTACTCAACAAGCTTACGTACAGCGTCTCTGACACTAGTCATTACTGAGGGAGGAGACTTCTTTAAGTCCTCACATGTAAGGCGCCAGCTTTTTGCCTGAAGAATACGCGTAACTAACACTAGTTCCTCGTCTTCTGTCAATTTCGGAACGTTTTCTGGGAAGTTATAGAAGTATGTTTTTGTTATTTCGAATGCACAGTCCATGCAGTTTTCAAGAGTCATATAGCCTTCGGCGTATGTTTTAATGCGGTGTTTTTGGATACCAGTTAGTCTTGGTGAATAATTTTCGAAGACAGGTTTTTTCCCGCTCTTAAGTAGCATTAAGGCTATACGTGGCTCTAAGTCGTGGTAAGGCTCACATAGAGAGTTGATGAGCTTTAAGCGGAATTCTCTGTTAGCTAAGTCTATTTGGGCTTTAGCTCTCTCTGAGAGAGGTCTTATCACTATTACAGTGTACTCTCCGCTTACCGGGTTTCTGTCGGGGCTTATGTGTACAGGTATGAAGTTGTTCCTGACCCAGAATCTCAGCAAGGGCTCGTTTACACCAAAGCCCGCGCCTACCCAGTCGTAGCTCCTCTCTAAAGCCTCTTTGCATATCTCTTCTAAAGCCTTTGAGCCAAGGCCTTTTCTCATGACCTGTGGATGTGTTGCTATACGCACAATGCGCCAGCCCACCATTTTAGCGAAGTCTACGAGCTTGTAGTGTTTGAGCAGTCTATCGGGAATAATGTTGCCGGCGATCCACCCTCCTTTAATTAGCTCTGGAATCATAGGGTCTGGAATACTTCCTTCTTCAGCCAGCTCGACAGCCGTAAGTATTTTGCCACTAGTAGTTCTAAGCGCTCTTATAGTGTGATGAGGAGCATCCATTATCATTCCTAAGTCATCGCAGTTGTTCCTGTAATGCGCCATAATGTATATTCCTATAAACTGTTTAGCTTCATCTTCGCGCTCAAGGAAGAATTCTCTTATATCGGGTTTGTAGTACACAACGCGGCCTTCTTCAATATCTTTTAAGTCGTTTTCGTCTAAATTAGCGGGCTCAGCGTCTAACATAAGTGTGTCGAAAGACCATATTTCAATAGGATCGTTGTCAGCGTATCTTATTGGTTCGTGCATTTCATACTCGTAAATCGTTGTCTCAGGATCTTCTCTCAGTGCGCCCAAGAATCTTACAGAGAATCCTCTTCCAGCTCCCTCATATCCGTGAATAGTTGATGAAAATACTGCTCTACTGAAAGTTCTGTGAATTCTGTAAAGCATCGGTACTTGCAGTCCTGCTGCCTCGTCTACCGCTATAATGTCCGCTGACCTGCCTATACAGTCGAGAGGCTTATAGTACTCTATGTCTATGCCTTTAGCCTCTAAAGCAACCTTAAAGCCTCCTTTCTTCTCTACCTCCACAGAGTGTTTAAGAACCTCGAGTGTCTTTTGAGCTAAATCGAAGAGAGATTGTACATTAGTCTCACTTGGAGCGGTCACTAGAATTCTAGCTCTTCCCTTTTTTCTCCTTAATTTATGTGCTAAAGCAGCTAAGCCTATTCCAAGCGCACAAGACTTCCCTCTTCCTCTATCAGCAGTAATAATTATAGCTAACTTGCCCTTAGGCTTCTCGTATAGAAGCTCAAGCAGTCGGAGTACTTCAACCTGGTCTTGGGTAAGTGCAAGAGAATACACCTTGTATGGAAAAAGAGATTTTTCGGGAAAAAGAAGCTCCTGCTTCTTTCTCTCAGGCAGCTCAGATAAGATATATGGCTCTTTCAGAAACTCGCCTTTATCGACATCGTAGATAGCTATACCTTTGTGCTCGAAAAGCTTGCGAATAAATCTCTGCACAAAAATATGCCTGAGCTTATCGACGCCATACTGAGGAGTAAGCAGGTTTTCCTGAAACCGAGTAACTATCTTATCCCACTTCTCGAAGCGAGGAGTCATCAGTATGAGGAGACCACCGCCCGCGACAATACCTGTTAGCCTACCCAAGTCATTTGGGCGAAGATCGTTGATTAGGTCTAGTACCGCTATATCGTATGTAGCTCCAAGAACCTGCTGGCTTTCGTGGTAAGGAACATAGTCTACATCTAGGCGCGAGCCAACATGGTCTTTAAATAAGTTTCTTCGATATATACCGTCCTCGTAGAAAACATGATATGTGTAAAGAACCTTAGGCGATTTCTTAACTACATCTGTATACGCCTTTACTACCTTAGCACATATGCCGACAATTTTATCGTCGTTATCTCCACTCAGCACTAGCATTCTCCTGTGTTTGAGCTTCTTGCCTTGAATAATGCTAGTAATAATCTTCTTCAAGTCACTTTTCTTCATATACACTTCCCGTGGGCAGAGTAAGTATCTCCACTACAATACATACCCAAGCTTATATACCCTACTCTAACTCGATAAATGCAGCAGAAAACAGTAACCTGTGTAGCCGTTAACGGTGGAGCAGTGCCTCAAGTATTTCTCTAGTAGCCTTCGCGGGATCAGGAGAAGCTACTATGGCTTTACCCACAATAACTATCTCCACGTTCAGCTCAGAGTATATTCTAGCGGTCTCCTTGTTAATACCTCCTGCTACAGCTACTTTAAACCCAGAGTCTACTAGAGATTTTACTTCTTTAGCCAAGTCCTCTGCAGTAATCCTCCTCTTCTTCTGTACATCTACTCCAACATGTAGACATAAGTAGTCTGCTCCAAGTCTACGTATCTGCTCTGCTCTCCCTAGTATATCTGATGCATTCATTAAATCGACCATAACTTTTGCTCCAGCACTATGTGCAGCGTCGCAAACTTCCTCTATTGTTTCGTCGGCGGCAAGAGCCATCACAGTTACTATATCGGCGCCAGCGTTCACAGCTAGCTCTGCTTCAAGCCGTCCAGCATCCATAGTCTTCATGTCAGCACACACAATTTTATCCGGAAACAGCTCTTTCAACTTCTTTACAGCACGAATACCCTCCGATTTAATCAGAGGAGTCCCTGCTTCTAAAATATGGACACCTGCTTCAGCCGAAAGACGAGCTACACGTATAGCCTCCTCGAGAGAAGTGAGATCCAAAGCCACTTGAAGGCGCGTCATGTAGTATCTTTACCTTACTGCTTAATAAACTTCTCCAATCCTGTCTCAGCCATATATTTCATACACTTCCGTAAATCAAGCCGCTTATACTCAAGACCTAAAGTAGCTAAAAGAGACTTGGCATCTTTAGAAATTCTGGGCGACGCCAATATGCCTCTGACAGGCCGCCCCAATTCATTGCTCAGTGCCTTAACATACTCATAGAGCTGCCTAACGGCACTAATACTTGCTTCTTCTCGCTTAAACTCTATCACAACAAGCCTTCCCTCTTTGTCGACACAAAGCAAGTCAATGAATCCCGGCCTCACTTTTCTCTCTATTTCAACAACCTTGAGTCCTTCCTCGATTAAAGCAGGATTTCTGATGACAGCTCTTCTCAAGTCTTCTTCTTTACCGTACATAATGAACTCGGGTTTAAAGTGCGTCTTAAAGGCGACAGCACTATAAATCTTCGTAAAAACTATTTTAAGCTCTTCATAAGGTCGACTTCTAACAGCTCTCAACACTACTTTTTCTCCGTTCCTAAACACCGACAGACTAGTAGTCTTAGGCTGGTAGTTTATTGGTTCGTATCCCTCGGGCCCGTGAACAAGGACAGCGCCATCAGACTTCACTAGTACTACATGAATACCTTCACCTAGCTTAGACTGAGCACGCCCCCTGTAATTCACACTACACAGCCCAAGAACAACTATAGTCATCTCTCTAGCTATCGTAGATTTAAGAAAATCTACGAAGTCTTCTCCATGCTTAAAAACAACAACTTCAGGCTCTTCCTCCATCATTTAGTGTATTTTACTGTAGTTTAACTATTTAACGAATACTAGAACCTCGTCGGCCGAGTACGGCTCCCAGACGCGGCGCTTCAACTTAAGTCCATTACGGGAAGCCGCTTCCAGAACATTGTCTACAAGGCTTCTTTTCTTAAGTAGAACAGTTACTAGAAGAACTCCTCCTTTCTTCAGAACCCTGACAGCTTCTCTAATAAAAGCCCCTATATCCAGCAGATTCTGAATCAGAGTTACTGCAACCACATAGTCGAAGACATTAGACCTAAAAGGCATGTACTCAACACATCCCACTAGAAAACATCCTCTCTGCCGCCTATTTCTGGCGACACGAATCATTCTAGTAGACACGTCTATGCCTATGTATCTGCAGCAAACTTCCTTGCTGCGCAAGAACTCCCACAGAAGCCCCGTGCCACACCCAGCGTCTAGAAGAAGACCTCGTCCTAGGAAACGATACAAAAGCTCGTACTTCCTCCTCTGTTCTTCTCCATAAAGTTCGTCGTAGACACTAGAGATCGCGTCGTAGTGCTCTACTACATCGCGCATCTACATTAGCTTAAGCTCACTCTGACAAGCAGGACAAATACCTCTAGCCTCCTTATTGCACTCAATGCATAAGATAAGCTTACAGTTCTCGCAGAACAAGTAGTCGTCACCCTTGTAAACTTTCTTACCGCAGCGCCTACACCTCCCTATCATTAATGTCTTCGCCACATACGCCATATGTACCCCCGATACAAAACAAACTAATAAAGCTTCCTCTAAAAATCGCGTTCATTAAACTGACGTAACTTCATGTCAGGTAGCTGCTTTAAGCTACTGCCTCCTAGACAACTGCAAATAAAGGAGATAGCTGAAGAAAACTATAAACACTATAGCGAGAACCAAGTCTCCCGCCACGCTCTTTATTTTACAGGATTTCTCGCTACTAAGTAGAGACTAGACCCTATGACGATTATACATAAAATCAAGCCTATTATCGGGAAAATAAAGCTTAGTCTCGTTCTCACTTCAAATAACTATTCGAGAAGACATATACATATTTATCGAAATATTGATGAGTCCCGCAAAACACAAACCTCCTGTCTCGCCGAAGACTTTGATTTCATAGCATGCGGCTATTCTCTACAAAGACTATTTATCTGCTAAGAAACCATCCCATTTGTGGAGACAGTTTATCTCGGCTGTAAAAAACACCTGTTTATAGATTACTTGCTCTTAGAACGGTGTAGAGGAGTATACATTGCTGTAAACAGACAGAAACTAACTGGCGAAAAATGTTTAGTTGCAGAGAAGCCTTGGGAAAGCCATAGAATAGGCCCGTATAACAGCGTCTGGGAAGACAACGGAATCTATAAAATGTGGTACGACGCGATTGCCAGCGACGGAAGCAGGTGGCTCTGCTACGCTGAATCAAAAGACGGCGTGCGATGGGAGAAAAAGAATCTAGGCGCCGTATCCTTTAATAAAATTAAAGAAACGAATATTGTTTTCCCTCCGGAGAAAACCGAAGTATTTGAACCTGGCTGTGTTTTCATAGACACTAATCCCAAGTGTCCTCGAAGCGAGCGCTACAAAATGATCTGCACCTATAAGCCGCCCGGCGGAGAGCCGGGCACATGGGTCTTTGTTTCTAGTGACGGTGTATCGTGGGAGCCCTTGAGCAATAAACCATCCTTTAGGCTAAGCGACACTAACAACATATGCTTTTACGACAATAGGATAGGCAGGTATGTAGCCTATGTCAGAGTATGGGCTCCTCTCCGCAAAGTAGGGCGCTGTGAATTCGATGATCTAAAAGAATGGGGCGAAGCCCAAGTTGTTTTTCCTACGACGAAGAGGACTTAGAGCACCTCGATAAAGATCTCTTCGATGCAATGGACTTCTACAACTCCTCAGCCGTCAAATATCCCTTAGCTGAAGACGTCTACCTAATGTTCCCTTCAGCTTACTACCACTACAGGAGAGAAGTCGCCGAAAAAATGGGATCTACGCACCCCGACAACGACGGTCCAATGGACATACAGTTCGCGGTAAGCCGCGACGGCGTACACTGGACTAGACACGACAGAAGACCATTTATTCCCCTAGGCAAAACTGGCGGCTGGAACGGCGGCTGCCTCTACATGAGCTACGGCATGATAATACACGAAGACGAGATATGGCTCTACTACACAGGATACAATTTCACGCACGGAAACTACGACGTGAAAAGAGACAAGTACAAGGGAGTCATCAGCAGAGCCATACTAAGACTCGACGGCTTCACTTCACTCGACGCAGAGTACACCGGAGGAGAAGCCATAACACGACCACTCATATTCACCGGAGAAAAACTAGTAATAAACGTCGAGACAAGCGCAGGAGGCTTCCTCAGAATAGGGCTACTCGACCCCGACGGAAAACCAATTCCAGGCTACACTACAAAAGACTGCGACGTAATCAACGGAAACTACATCGAAAAAACAGTCTCCTGGCAAGGAAAAACAGACTTATCGAAATTCGCTAACATGCCTATACGCCTGCATTTTAAAATGAAAGACTGTAAACTATACTCCCTTCAATTCAAGTAAACTCGGTAACAATACTTCACGATAAGTAGTTGAGCTGTACCTGTAAAAGTGAGAAGAATACAGTAGCTCTATAAGGTATATTCGATTCAGGGAAATGTTTTTAAGAAATATCATTATGTTAGAAATAGAGGGATGACAGTTCAGCCTATTGTAGTAAGCGAATTAGTTAAAGAGTACTCTGGCAGAGGAAGGAAAATTACTGCTTTAAAGGGCGTTAGCTTTAGTGTTAATGAAGGCGAAATAGTCGGTATACTGGGCCCTAATGGTGCTGGTAAAACTACTCTCTGCTTAATCTTAAGTGGTCTTCTAGAGCCTACTAAAGGTACAGCGTATATTATGGGAGAAGATATTAGAAAACTTAGAAGGAAAGCATGTGAAAAGTACATAGCTCTCTATCTATCGGAGTATACTCAGTGGAGCCTTAATCCTCGCATTCCTGCCCTCAAGTACTTAGTAATGGTCGGTGCTATTGACTGTATTAAAGGCGACTTGAAGAAAAAGGCGGAGACTGCATTAAAGAAAGTAGGGTTGTGGGAGTGGAGAAATGAGTGGCCTTCACGCTTCTCAACAGGAATGAAGAGAAGGCTGCTGCTCGCGGCAATGCTGATGTATGATTTCCCTATACTTATACTCGACGAGCCTACAGTGCATTTAGATCCCGCGTCATGTATAGAAGTCTGGAAAGCTATTAAGGCGATAGCTAGTGAGGAGGGAAGAACAGTACTGCTGACTACTCAGAATATGGAGGAAGCAGAGTACCTCTGCGACAGAATAATATTTCTTCATAAAGGAAGCATTATTGCATCTGGGTCCCCCGAATACTTCAAGACGCTGGTCTCTAAGTATGAGGAAATCTCGCTTAAAGTAAGTCCTCTAAAACCTGAGTTTAAGAAGGCTCTCGAAAAGCTAGACGGAGTACTGAGAGTGAGATCCGAAGATACGACACTGATTCTTGAGGCTCAGAAAAATACTGTAGAGCCTGCGACCTTAATAGATTTGGCGAGTCAGTTTAATGTTAAAATCCTCTCAATGTCTTATGAAAGACCTTCTTTAAGCGAAGTTTTCAGGATTTTACTGAAAGGTGGTGGGAAGTGGGATTGAGAGAAGTTCTTAGAATGCTGTGGTTTGCGTCTTTTATCAACTACTGGTACAATCTTAAGGCATACAAGTCAGAGTTCGTGAGCTTAGCCGCGCGCTGCGTCATAAGCATTGTAGTATACTACTTCTGGGGCTACTCAATAGTCTACCAGAAAGGTATTCAAAGCTACGGTACAGAGTCACCTTTAGGCTTTATTTTATCCGGAATACTTCTCGCGGAATTCATGGGCTTTAGGTGGGCATTTAGCCTCCATATGCAGACTTTTTACCATGTTTTCTCAAGACCTGTTTCTCCGCACCTACAGGTTTTCCGAGAGTGGTTTGTATTTAATACGACTCATATAATTCCTTTCAGAATTATACCGTGTGCTCTACTTATCATTGCTACACAGAGGCTGAACATTAGACTAGAGGCTCTTCTTGTTTTCCTCGCACTGAGCACACTGCTTTGTTTTGGTCAACATTTTATGGAATTAGGCGCAACATTTGTTTTCAAAAAAGAGCGCCCAGTACTATTTGCTTTCGAAGTTTTAGAAGAATTCTCAGGAAGAGCTTTTCCTATAACAATACTACCGGAGACAGCTCAGCAAATACTGTCATTTTATCCTCCTACGTGGGCTTATCTAGTTTGGCGCAAAGTGCTTTTCGCCGGAATGCCTGTCACAGACCCAGAGTTTCTCGTCTTTTCTGCCGCGTCGCTGGTAATGTTTCTTTCAGGCTTGGCGGTCTTTAGAGTAGGTGTCAACAAGATTTACCGAGAAGGATTAGTGCTGTAAGGTTGAGACCGTGCAGAACAAGGCTATCGTTGTAGACCACTTGTGGAAAATCTACACCGGTAGAGAGAAGAATATTGTCGCGCTTAGAGACATAAGCTTTAGTGTCAGTAAAGGCGAAGTTGTCGGCATACTAGGACCAAACGGCGCCGGTAAGACAACTCTCTGCCTGATTTTAAGCGGGCTCCTAGAACCCACTAAGGGTACAGCATATATTATGGGAGAAGACATCAGGGAGCTCAAGAGAAAAGCTTGTGAAAAGTACATAGCTCTCTACTTAGCAGAACACATGCGACTGTGGAGCGCCTTTATCCGACTGCCAGCTCTCAAGTACCTTGAAGCAATAGGAGCAATACGCTGTATTGAAGGCGATTTAAAGAAGAAAGCAGAAGAAGCTTTGAAGAAAGTAGGGTTGTGGGAGTGGAGAAATGAGTGGCCTTCACGCTTCTCAACAGGAATGAAGAGAAAACTTATGATAGCCGAGACCCTGATGTACGAACTACCTATACTAGTGCTCGATGAACCTACAGTACACTTAGACCCTATTTCCTGCATGGAGATATGGAATATATTGAAGGAGCTAGCACACGACGGTAAAACCATACTGCTGACTACTCAGAATATGGAGGAAGCAGAGTACCTCTGCGATAAAATAATTTTCTTAAACAAAGGCAGAATAGTCGCTTCAGGAAGCCCACATGAACTAAAGGAGTTGACGAGATACGAGAAAATAGCAGTAAAAGTGTCTCCAAAATCTCGAGAGTTCGCGAAATTACTAGAGAAAATCGACGGAGTTGCAGAAATTATGCAAGTTAAAGACGTTGAAGAAGGGACGCTTGTTGTAGCGAAGTCGATTAAAGGCTGTGTCGAGCCATCAACTATAGTAGAACTAGCTAAGTCTACTGGACTGAAAGTTCTTCTACTATCCTATGAACAGCTTTCATTGAGCGATATTTTCAGAATACTGCTAAAAGGTGAAGAAAATGAAAGTGAAGACCGTGCTTAGAGCAATCTGGTACTACTGCTTCATAGGGGGATGGAAAGCCCGCACCGCGTATAAAGCCAACTTCGCGGCGAACATAGCTTCACTACTTCTCAGCGTCGCCACATACTACTTCATAGGATACTCGATAATATATCAGAGAGGAATCGTTAGATACGGCACAGACTCTCCACTAGGATTCCTGCTCTCAGGAATTCTTTTAACACGAATAGTAAACCCCTTTAGGCTCTACTTCCCGCTCACTGTAAGAGACTTCTACTACCTGTACTCAAGACCAGTATCTCCAGCACTGATACTTTTACAGGAGTGGATATCAGCCTACATATGGTTCACCGGGATAGAAATTGCTCTATACGCAGTAATACTGGCTTCAACACAAAGCCTAAATATGAGGCCCGAGTCTCTCTTCGCGTTCATTGCCTTATGTATATTAATAAACATCGGCTACAACTTATTCGAAAGCGGCCTAACATACATCACCAAAAAGAAAACACCTATTCTCTTCGCGAGACAAGCAGTACACCTATTATTCTCAGGAGAACTATTCCCCGTAACAGCTCTCCCCGTACCCCTACAGCAAATAGCATTCCTCTACCCATACACATGGACGTATATAGCTTGGCGAAAAATACTGTTTTCTGCAATGACCATTACAGATCCGGATTTCATAGCCTTCACTATAGCCTCGCTAATCATGTTTCTACTAGGTCTAACAGTATTCAAAATAGGTTACAATGAAATCTACAAAAAAGGACTAGTACTCTAGATGATATTCAAGAAAGACGAGAAAAATAGACATTAGTTCTTAAGCTAATGCTTCTTTAAAGAGGTAACTCCTTGTAAAACTCAAGCAAGTATAAGAAGCTCATGTAGTAGCCTTCGGCTCTTTATAAAAGATCCCCCATGTACTTAACTTACTTGAGAGAGGTCTACAGAGTAGTAGGCTGCGAGAGCTTCGCCAAGTCTACTCAACTTTCCTCTAGACACATGAGCCAAATTATACCTAGCTAGCCACCTGTAGTCTTTTCTCCTTAAGGCTTCGAGAAAATCTTCTCTAGAAACCAGAGCCAGTACACGCCTAAGCCTCTCAACACTAACCCTGTGCTCACGGGCCACTGCTTCAAGTCATCTACTACAGTCATCCTTCTAACCCACGCCAGCGGATAGTACTTTATCTTTACCTTCGTCGCATAGTTCTTAGTTATGTAGTAGCATTCTCCTTCACGAAGCATACTCAGCTCTCTGTACACGTCTTGGTAGTTTCTTCCCGTAATGCCTGAAATAAGCTTCGACAAGTACTCTAGTTCCTTAACATCTATTACTCGGAATACGAAGAGGTGCTCAGGCATATTTCTCGCAGCTAACGGCAGTGTTCTGTACTCCTGGTTTCCTAGAACAAAAACAATGTTCAGTTTACGCGCACACTTAGCAATTTCTTCAACTATGCTGGGCACACGGTCTTCGCGAACATACTCCACAGGCATTAATTCATCGATCGCCAGCACCAGTGGCTCCCATGGATCCCATGTACGGTAAAGAAGCTCCATCAATATATGTGAGAAAAAGAAGCGAGCAGAAGAATTCATTTCACTCAAATTAATAACAAAAACTCCCCTCATCTCTGGGCAAGAAGTCTTCTCGAAAACAGGGTGATAGAAAAGCCTCAGCCTTCTTATCGCCGCGTCACAGCCACTCTTAACATCTTCTCTAGTCTCACTACTCCTCATCTTCTCCAGCTCGTCGATAAGCCTTCCCAGAGAAACACTCCCCTCAATCCTATTGAGCGCCTTCACAATAACGTCTCTAACCATGTAGGAAAACACTCCCCGCTCTCCGAGAAAAAGGACACTAGCCTTCTCAATTACGTCTGATACTTCTTCAGGCTCCATGAAGTCAAACGGATTAACAAAGAAATCTACCCCGGCGACAACTTCTCTACCCAAGCTAGCTAGTTCACCAAAACTATCGAGTACAACAACATTAAACCCCATTTTCTTATAGCAGTCAACGAGATTTGCGAGCAAAGTAGTCTTACCCGAACCAGTCTTACCAACCATTAAAACATGGCCCCCAGGCTTAAAGAAAATATGCTCGTCTGCAACAACGTCTCCTATCATCCTATTACCAATAACCGTTCCTCCTCCACTGCCAGCAGAATCAGGCGTCTGGCTCGGATAACTACCCTCAAAAACTTTCTCGAGCAAAGCGCCGAAAAGTACTTCACTGAACTCGTACTTCAGCTTAAGATTAAACATATGCCTCGGGAAAAATCCTTCACTAAATAGCACACCCCTATACCATCCCTAGATGCGACTACGACACAGTCCGAGAGATCAGGAATCCTGTAGAAGTAAAACATTCTCTTAGCATAGTCCCCGGGAAAAAGCTTCGCTTCCCTAAACTTATCTCGAAGAGTCCCTACACAGCACTCAACAACCCTACACGAGCTAAAAACTGTCTCAAGAATACTCTTAACCTTCCTCTCCTTCTCCCTAAACAACACACTAAAGAATCCATGTAGCTCAACCAAGACATAGACATTGCCCTCTCTTTTCACGATATAAAGGCGCCTAACTAAAGGCAGCAGCGGAGAAGGATTAAAAGGACCATACTTCGTCAAAACCTGGTAACAGAGAACCTTACACGGAAAAATACCGTGCTGAAGCACACCATTAGGCTCAGGATCACTCGCAATAAACTCAGCAGTAAACACCCAAGGAAACTTAACTGCAACAAAAACAAGCGGAACACCCGCTAACAAAAGCCTCGCAATAAATATCAGTATATTACGAGACAAGAGAATCCACGCCACAACAAGAAACAAGAAGAACAACAACGGAACATAATAAGCAACAAGCAAAACAAACACCCACCTACGCCTCATACAACCCACCCCTCCACCCAAAACCATTCCCACAAGAAATATTAGCCTAACCTCCTTTTGCCACTATAGTTACAGAGTTAAAGTAGAATATCATTTAGGGAATATTGCTCAAGACCTAGATTCGCGGGCTAAAGTAGACGTAAAGTACAGTCATCAAAAACGTATTATCTTTCAGAAAGAGCAATTTATGGAAAAACTACAGCCGAAGGCTAAGTCTTAGTATAATCAAGCATCATCAAAACTCAGAGCACTAGAATACCAGTAAAGTTTTCAGTAGCCTTAATGCCCAAACATAGAGCAAAAGAAGTCTCATAGTTGTAGATGACGTTAAAAGAAGCTAGAGTAGAATGGCTTCAAGAAACACATTTCATATACAGATGTGAGAATAATTAAGTTTTCTGCTAGAAGTAGAGAAGATGCAAAATTCTTCTCGACTTATTAAGAAAGGTCGTAAGAGACCAACGGAGTATACAGAGGAAGAGGCTTTAAGAAAACTTAAAGAAGAAGACTACAGTAAAGCAAAACATATTTAAGAAAATAATAAAAAGAATAAAAAGGCAAGACGCATTAGAACTTATTGAGAGACGAAGAACTAAAAACTCTACGCCTCTCTAACAGTTTTAGCTGCAGAAACATAATATTGTTTCTTTATTTGTTTATTCAATATTATGGGGATGTTGCCAACTTAAGTTTCTTGGCTTAAAGTTTCACAAAGTTTAAAACAACTTTATAATCGTAGTCCTTGAGAAGAAAACATCCAAGCTAGAGTTATAAGAATTGTTTCTCTCATGTTATTCTTACATCAAAGAGAAAAGTAAACACTCAGAAGCTGAACAGTCTTCATTATTGTGAAAAGCTTACATTTCCTTTCTGATAACAGGATTAAAGGGAGAATATGAGAAAAAATATTTACCTATTATTCTGCTGGTATGTACTATATGTATATTAGTGCAAACACAAGCAGTGATTCAAGAGGAATAGAAAGAATAATTCTACGTTTTAATAACCAAAAAACAATCGAAATATATTATTTTGAAAGCTGGATCTACGGCTCAACAAATTAAAGCTAATTATTAAATTATTTAAACCCGAATATCTGCATTAAAGTGTTTTTATGGTCTACTGAAGATTTTAGATCAAAGAGAATAGTTAAAGAAGAAATATTAGTATTAAAAAAGCTTTCAAAGCCATAAAATGTGACAAAGTAGCACATATAATTGAGAAATATAAAACTAAAATAAGACATTATTAAACATTATGCTAAGATTGCTGTAAGTAATAGTTTAAAATAACACTAAGATAAAAAATACCTTTATTTAGTTCTATTATTCTCTTTAAAAACTTATTCTATAAAAATCACGCATATGACGATCCATATAATCGAAATGTATAGTAATACTTTTAATATTTTATACGCTTTTTCGTTTCTAAATACATTATATACGAATAGAACATTTAATAACGCTAGTATTGAAAGAAAGGACCAGTTAAATATCCTTATTAAATCTCTTCTAAGTAATACAGAATGTATGGTAAAAAATAATCCTACTATAAGTGGTATTAAAGGTCTAATCTTGTTGTCTTTCAATACTATCACCCTGATATCAGTTTTACTAAGGTGGCTCACAGCAAGACCAGTCAACTCTCTTGCATGCTTCATTAAGACACCAAGGACATTCTCTAGATAGACAATAAATGCATTCTCCGCATGCAGCGAGGTTGCCTCCAGCGCACTCTAGGCATGCGTGAATACAGAAACCGCACACTAAGGCACACTCTGCTAGTTTTACTTTATCGTATTCTGCACACCAGTAACATTTATAGTATCCAGGTGGGCAAGGCGTATATTTTCCTATACAATTATGGCATCCTGTAACATTGTATGATTCAGGTCTTATAGTTGGCGATAGTTTTGAGAGACAAGGATAGCATGGACTTCTTGCTATACTTGAGGACTGCATGACTGGTTGTGATTTATAAGTAGAATAATTCAGTAGAGTCGCTAATATCATTACTAAGAACAATAGTAGTGCCGCGCTCACTATTTTTACATCATTATTTTTCTTTCCAGTCACGTTCTACTTTATTTCTGCAAAAATATATAATTTTTTTCTCCCAAGGAGAATGTGAATAATAAAGCAAAGTATATATACTCACTCTTAACACAATATTTGATGACAATAGGACACGAATATAGGGTCTTATTTTCCGGTAAAGAATGTCATAGAACAACATTTAATGTATCTGCAAATAAATTTATGATTTCTCTGCCTTTACTCGCAATATTTAGTATATTATTTTTGAATGAGTGTATATCTAGTCCTGGACCTAAGATCTATATTTATGGCGCAACTAATTGCCCAGCATGTGTTGATTTTAAAAAGAAGATATCTAGCCTTCAGGCTAATTCATCTGTCGTATTTTATGATATTTCTGTAAACAAAACTAATCTTGAAGCGTATCATACAATATACGAAATAATTCTTCCATATGCTTCTACTAAATTGATACCTTTAACTGGAGTATTTATAGAAGATAAACTTAAATTTATTATAGTAGGGGACTACAGTATAGAATATTTGAGGTACATATTCAGAGTATATCAAAATAAAAGTGGTGTAATCATAATTTATGGTAATAATATAATCGAATATAATAATTCGAAGCAAATAGTAGTACTAGAAAAACTATTTAAAGATCCCTCCCTTGTTGCAAAACAATATTTTAAAGAGCAGGAAAAAGCTGAGATACCACTATTTGTAATACTTTTATGTGCTTTTATAGATTCAATTAATCCTTGTACTTTCTCTATCTTTACGGCTCTCTTACTTATAGTTTTTCACGCAGCTGGAAAGAGAAACATGGTTTTTCAGGGATATCCTTCATATCGGCTATTTATATTATGTATTTGCTTATTGGATTAAATCTAGTGAAAAATTATTAATATGTTTAGTTTATCTATAAAGTATATTATTGCGTCTTTAACATTATTTATGGGGATATATTCTTTAATAAAAGGAATAAAGGAGAATAATGTCAGTATATTACCTAAATTTATTAAGAAAAGACTGCGCGAGGACATTAAACATACGGTAAGTGTTTCTTTAGCTTTTATGTTTGGAGTAATTGTTAGTTTGCTCCTTCTTCCTTGTAGTGCGGGGCCTTATCTAGTAGCCTTATATTATATGAGAAAAGGCTCTTTCACAGTAGTTTTATCTTTACTATTACTATATAATCTAATTTTCGTACTGCCTTTGATTTTTATATTGCTTGTGTGCTCTATTTTATCAAAGAAAATATTTATACTAAAGATGAAACGTCAAAGAATAGCCAGAATTCTTAGTCTCAGTGAAAACATTCTTTTAATTTTACTAGCACTATACTTATTTATGTTTTAATTTAATGAGCCTGCGGTTTTGGCTAGAGCTGTGAGCTTACTGAATATTTTCTTTTGTTCTGCATCTGTAACATACTCTATTTTCTTGACTATATCTCCTTTTACTAGTACTTTCGGTACTGTGTAGTCTCCTCTAATACTGTAGGCGTTGTAGAGGAAAATGTTTAGTGTAACTGGGTCTATTCCAGCGAGCTTTAATTTAACAGAGCAAAGCATATGGGCTAGATCATTTATATTAAATATTATAATTATGTTGTTTTATGAAAGAATTAATGTTATTCCTTTTTCCGGTAATACGAAGCCTTCTTTTCTAATATTATTTAGGCCTTTCTTTAATAATATAACTCCTATTATTGAGAAAAATAAACCACTTAAAATAAGCTTAGTTAATTCAGTGAGGTTTACTGCATTAAGGCCGTAAACGAGACTTAGTCTAACAAGTTCTATTGTATACGTCTGTGGGAAAAGATAAGACAGTATTTTAATCCACCAAGGTAATATTTCTACCGGAAATAGTGCTCCAGTAAAAGTGGTCGCAAATAAATTCACCAGGGTCATTACGAAGTTAGATAATTGTCTAAACATAGGCGATATACAGAACATTCCTGCTACAAATACTCCTACGCCAAGAGTACATAGTACACCTAGAGCAGGAATACTTAGCGCTATTCCAGCGTTACTTAAACTACCGTAATTTGCTCCAAAAAATACTACACCTGCTGCTAAATACGTGACAGCAGTAACTATAGAGGGTAGAAAACTGCTAATAACAGAGCCTATAAATAGCACGTAGGGGCTAGTCGGCGTAGTGAGAATTTTCTCAAGAGTTCTTCTATAATAAGCATTATTTACGGCAGCATAAAAACTGTGCATAGCAGTTATAAGCAGAGAATTAGTAGCCATACCCAAAATAATAAACGATAAGGGATCCTGACCATAAATACTAGCTGTACTTTGAACTACAAAATACTTGAATATAAAATAATAGCTAGCAATCCCTATTATAATATTTAGAACCTGAAACAATATGTCATACTGATATATGAAAACAACTCTAATATCACTTAGAACCATAATAGCTATTTTCTTAAGCAGTCTCTCGATTTTCATACTCACACCTCTTCTTTAATAGCTCTATCAAAGCATCTTCCAAAATAGGTTCTGCAATCTTAATACTAATTATTTTTCCTTTATTTAATTTAACTAAATCTAATAATAAATATAATACTTTAATAGTATCATTGGTAATTATTTTTGTTTCAAGTAAATTATCTTGCCTTACTATACTTAAATCTAATACCTCATTAAAATCCGTTAATTTCAGCAATACACTAGAATCTAGACTAGATAGAGTGACGTAGACACATTCATAGGCTCCTATAGTCTTCTTAAGTACTTCAGGAGACTCTAAGGCTACTACCCTACTTCTATAAAGCACACAGACTTTATCACAAAGCTCTTCTACGTCTCTAATTAAATTTGTAGCCAAGACTACTGTTTTACCTTCTCTCGCTTTTCTCTTAATAGTTTCTCTAAGCTCTTTAGCTGCAATAGGATCTATCCCGAGTAATGGCTCATCTAACAAATACACCTCCCTATCTAGCATAAGACTTGAAGCCAGGAAAAGCCTACTTTGCATACCCATAGAATACCTTGCCACAATTTCATCAGCTCTCTCAGACAAACCTACTTCATCCAATACTTCGTTTACTTTATGCACAGCTTCTGCCGAATCGACATCGTTTAGTGTACACCAGTACTCTAAAGCCTGCCGAGCAGTCCAAAAAGAATTCACTATAAGCGAGAAATTCGTCGAAATAAGTTTTCTTACTTTAGAAGCCTCTTTAACAACACTATAGCCACATATATAGGCATCACCTTCATCTGGCAGTAAGGCTGTCGCAAGTATTTTAAGTAAAGTAGTTTTACCCGATCCATTAGGACCCAGTATACCGAAAATTTCTCCCTTACCTACAGTAAAGCTAACAGACTTAAGTGCAGTAATTCTAGCTACTCTTACTTCCTTAGCAAGAGAATTCCCGAAAATAAGTCTTTTAAACCAACTAGGCTTACTTTCGCTAGTTGTAACTCTAGCCCAAAAATATTTAGAAATATTTTCGACAACTATTGATTCCATTACACGCTCTCCGTTATTGTAAAAGATAAAATAGATATAAAATAGCTTTTCCTCTAATGCCTATGTTACAGCAGTAAAATAATTCACTACCCTTAGTTTTGACACAAATAAAGCTTTTGCTTTAACGAGAGAATGAAGTAGATCTGTTTTAAAGAGATTTTCTTTCAATATAAGCTTATGAACTCTATTCTCTTTAACATGGCTCTAATAGCTTCGCTATAAGTTGTTTTACGAGCTTCTTTAAACTTCTTCAAAATTACATACACTTCTGCTAATAAGGAAGTAAATGAGTAATGAACTAGCTATAGCGTTATGCCTAAAAGAGAGATTTCTTGTAGCTTTATCTCGACAACATTATTGGCTATAAAAGGTAAGAATATATTGACAGTAATTCAAGATATACTAGTATAAAGGGGTTGTTTTCATGCAGAGAATTTTCATAGAAGCCGTAGAATTATGTAAAAAGTACGGTAAGGTTGTAGCACTAAATAGAGTGTCTTTTATTTCATGTGCTAGAATATTGGCGCTAATAGGTCCGAATGGAGCTGATAAAACCACGTTTGAAAAAATTACATCAGGCTGCCTTAGGTCGGCAAGTGGTTGCATAGAAGTACTATGTTTAGAAGAAGCTACTGTAAGAAAACACTTAAAAGTACTATTAGACCTTGATGTAGAACTTTCACCAGACATAATCATTTCTCAAGGACGTGCATTAAAATATTGGAATGAAATAGTTACTCCACATAGTAAACTCGAAAAAAGCAACTGAACCTATACATGACGAACATAGTTATCTACTTAAAAAAGATTCTCTAATACTTTACCATAAGAAAAAGAATTTTTTTCGTGATGATTTCCAAGGATCTAATGCATGTACTAAAATTAATTAAAAAAGGACTTACTTTAGATGAAATAATATCAGAACTTCATTTAAGTAAAGAAGAAATAGAAGACCTTAATGCCACATTACTAAAACTTAAAGACCTTGGACTCATAAATGTCTACTAATAACAGTAAATTTATACTAAGCAATATCATAGTAATATATTTATCTAGGTTTTTTGTATTTCTTATAATAGGCTTTCTTGACTGGTATCTTTGTTTACTAATTATGGAGCATTATGGTGCAGCAGGCATTGCTATAATCTACTCTATTTCAAGAATAGTTGATGCATTAATGTTTGCCTCTGGATTAATAGCAGATACTGTAGAAGCTAAGAAAATTTCGATAATTATTCCTTTGGTAAGTCTAGTGCTAATATCTCCTTTATGTTTTCCTTTGAACTGGAGTACACTTTTACTAGCATCTATTGGTGTAAGACTTCTTGGAATTGAAAGCCCGGCCATGTTTTCCCTACTAATAAAATCAGTCAACAAAAAAGAATTATTAGGTAAAATTGTGTCTATTTCCAGGCTTACTATATCAGTTTCGCTTACAGTATCTTCGATTCTTTTCCCATTAATTCTGAAACTTTATGGACTTAAAATAGTGGTAATAATAATGTTAAGTCTGCTGATAATATGTGCTTTTTTAAGAACAGCTTTAACTGAAACACTATCTAAAAAGGAAGACAGCCGTATAAATGTATTTAAACAAATAGCTTCTCTTTTTAGAAAGAATATTTTCTTCTTTTATAAAGCATTTATAAGTATGAAAATATTTGTTTTAATTGTTATTCTATATTCTTTTATTAATCTTGTTGTTAATCCGTTTAAAGCATATTATTTTGCTAATGTTTTAGGTATTGATATAGTATTTATTGGTATGTTGTATTCTGCTATAGAGTTATCTGAAATATTTTTACAGATTCCAGTAGGGTTTATTGTAGATAAAATAGGGGAAAAGAAAGTATTTTTGACATGCTTCACTGTGGGTGTATTTTTAATGACAATATTTTTATTTATAGGTACATTAAATCCTTTATTAGGTTTACTTATTTTTGCATTAAATGAAATTTTGTCTCCACTATACTATATTTCATATTCGTCTTATATTGGTAAGAAATGTCCTCGTAATATTCTTGGATCTTTTTATGGTGGAATGAGTAGCTTAATGGGCTTCTTAATGATAATTACGCCTATTATTGGAGCATCTTTGTGGAGTTATAATCCTAGTCACTATATTCATAGTCTATGTCTTAGGCAGTCTTCTGCTTGCATTACTAACATTAAAATTGAAATAATATAGTCCACTTAATGACTTAAGCTATGAAATAACTAATATTGTACCTAATAGAATTCTTTTAAAGTTATTATTTATATTTTATTTTCTTTTAGTACTTTTATGGCTCTTTTGGGCTACGGTGTCTGTAATACTATTCTTTTAACTATTTTATGTTTATGTTGACTAACAATAGTTTTTATTTAAGGGTCGTTCTTGATGTAGCTTTCTGTTATATTGAACCACTGGAGTATCTTTTCTGCTTCTTTTTTGGCTTACTTCTGTCTAAGAATGGTTTACATTGAACTATGTGTAGTTCTTCTCCATTATATGTTAGTATATCTATGTCTGTCCAATCACTTACCTTCTTACCAGACATTTCTCGAGGAATAAAGAACGAGTAATTAACAATCACAAAGAATCAAGCTTCTGATGATACCTTGCGACAATTCCTCAATTAATGAACCCAAGTACACTCATCAACTATTAGTTGCCAGACTTACACATGTGGAAGTACTTTATTCAACTTTTTTGTAGTTAAGCAAATATTAAAATAATACTAAGAAAAGCTCTACTGGAATATGTACTTGTTTCTTTACTTTCTTTTCTCCTTCTATTGCTTTTTCTTCAAGCTTGTCTTTAGTTAATACTATATTAGCGTCTGATACTCCTGGAATTCTTCTTCGATACTTTGACTCCACGACAAACCTGTATTTTATTCCTTGCCGCTGCATACAAATAATGTAGTCAGTTTCACTGTCTTTTCTGAAGTAAAATAGTACTTTGTGGTAGTCTACTGAAGGAACGTGCTCGAAGAACTGTTGAGCCATTATCAGGTGCGCTGCTACAATGCTTTCTACAAGTCTTCCCTTAAAGCCTTCGTCTTTAAGAAGATTTATGGAGAAGCCTAGAGGATCTGCTTCGTTCTCTACGTGGCTTCTGAGCGCAAAGTAGGCGAATGGGTCTAGTACATATATTTTGCGGTCTGCTCTATAGTTAGGTGTACATTTTTTGGACTTATCTTCGCGATAAGGGAAAAAGAATATTCGCGTAGTCTCAAGGTACTCGAGGTATTCTCCGAGCCGGAATTTAGCTTGAGGAAAACCTTCTTGATCTACTCTGACAACAAGTTTCCCTATATTCTCTCTTTTCTCAAGACCTATAGTAGATGATAATCTAGAGGGTTCTGTAAGAAACTCTATTACACGTCTAGTGTTCTCGGGGCTTAATCCTGCGTTCTCACTATCCGATATTATGAGGTTACCGAAATCGTGGTAGAAAGTAGAGTCTATTACTTCTTCTCTATGATACTGGTCTATAGCCTTGGGGAATCCTCCGTGCAGTAAGTAGCTGTTAAAAGATTCTTCTAGTAGTGCCATGAACTCGCTGTAGAATTCTTCGAGTTGTCTAGGTATATTGCCTTTCTTTAGCTCGAGAAGTATACTGAATCTTTCGCTGGGTTTTCTGAGATTATGTTTCCTCAAGTAGTCGTCTATGTTTGGTTTAAGTGCTTCAAGAACTTCTATGAAGCGGAGAGGCGTGTGCACTAAGTTTCCTCCGAGATTGAATTTAGACGCTAAACGACCTTGTCTTCCCCGTAGCTTGCTTGCCGCATCAGCTAAATCCATAGAGTGGCTTCCTGTGACCACTGTTTTGAGCCGCCCTTGTTCTACGAGCCCTGCATCAACAACATTTTTCAGAACAAGAGCCCACTCTTTGTACATAGATGCCTCGTCTATGAAAACATACTTTTCTCCAGAAAATCTTGCAATTGCTTCAATTAATTCAAATAAATCGATTTTTCTAAGCTTCTTATAGTCTAGTGGAACATAGAATATTTTCTTAGGATCTATACGGTTCCTCGAAATAAGCTCTTCTATAACCATTTTAATTAAAGTCGTTTTGCCTACTCGCCTCGGCCCCCTTATTGTCACTATTCCATAGTACCCGTACATGGGCAGTCTCTTACTAATGTGGTAAAAGAGTCTCGGAGGCTTACGTAAAATAGATCTTCTCGCTGCACTAAGAAGAGGGTCACTACGGCTCCAGTGAGGATTACTCCACCAGGGATTAAAAGGAGCTAAAATCGACTTTACTTCACCTAACTTCAACTAGCTCCCTCTCTTAGACTTAACGACCCTCATGAGATAAGCTACCTCCCTCTCCACACGCCCAAGCTCTCTAACTAATCTCTCATACTTTTCTTCCAAATCACACACTCTTTTCAGCAAACTAGCAGATTCACTCAACCCCAAGTACTCAAGCACAATTTTCTTAGCAAGAGAAGCAGGACTCTCACCAAGCTCATCAGCTAAACTCTTGAGTCTATCATACTCACTTTCATCAAGATAAAACTTAACTTGCCTATACCTACGCTTACCACCCGATTTCACAGTACCAATTAGTACCAACTAGTACTTAAAACTTCTCTCAGTACTAATTAGTACTAACTAGTACCTAATCCCTTCACAGGTACTAACTAGTACCAACCAGTACTACAATAAGTTGGCTAGCTGTATTCGTCAAATACCATTACGGTACGTAGTTAGCGGCAATATTTTCTCAAAACAACGCCTATAACCCAGCTACTGTCTCTTATACACATCTGACGCTGCCGACGAATTAGACGGTGTAGATCTCGGTGGTCGCCGTATCATTA
>CBDUKN010000025.1:0-33506 GCA_965367815.1 uncultured Thermoprotei archaeon | reverse complement strand
GTGGAATGAGCGATATTCTAGTGAATTTTTCTGCTAGTCTTTTGTATAGCTGCCTGTGTTTCTTGGTTGAAGTATATGCTATGAGAGTTGCTTTACTGAGTTCTAGATCTAGTAGTGGCCTTAGTTTTTCTACGTGTACTGTTTTTATTCTCCAGTTGAAGTATACTATAGCTGATGGTATTTTTCCGACGAAAAATACTCCTTTAATAAAGTTCCCTACACTTGTTAAGACTAAGTACATCTAGTTTATGTAAGTGAATAGAATTTATTAAGTTTGCTTAAATAATTTAGATTGTGGAGATTCTGGGGAAGCTTGGTAGAAACGAGATTATGGCTCTTCTCGTAATTAAGAGGAAGAAGGGTATTTGTTCTGTTAGCTACTTGTTTAGAGTTATAGGTAGTACAGACTATGCCATTATCTATAGGCTTCTTGAAGCAGGGTTAATTGAAGTGCGTTCTGAGATTGCTTTTTATCCTTTGAGGCTTGTGTGGCTTACTGAGAAAGGGAAAATTGTAGCAGAGTATTTAAGTAAAATAGCTGAAATAATTAATACTCAAAGAATAGAAAAAGAAAAATTAAGTAGCTAGATATGGGCGTCGTATACTAGTACTGTTTCATACTTTTCTTCCCATTTTTGAGGAAGAACTAGTCCTAGGCCAAGGTATTTCAGCTTTCCTTTTTCGTATATGAATGTATACCACACGTATTCTTTCTCCTTAAAACAGTACTCGAAGCGGACTGGAGTATACGACTCCATGAAGTCTATATAGTCTGCCTTCACTCTTTTCTGGAGTTTTTCTCTTATTTCATATTTTTCGTCTTCTGCATACTTATCCGAGGAAAGTACTACTATTCTGAAGTGCATTTTCACCCCGTCTAAGAATCGCTCGGCGAAGATTTATAAAGGTTTCTCTCTGTACAGAGAAGACACTTAAATACCCCTTTTCTCTAAAAGCTCTAAGTATAGTTTTAGGAGTTTAGTGAAAGTTGATGTGCTTATGCGCATGTTTTGTCTTTTGAGTAAATTGCGTAAGACTATTAGTTCTATGAAATTTAGTTTTGTTTTAGTGTGTTGAGCTGACTTGACTTCGCGTGAAACTGCTTTAACGAAGCTATCAACACTACTCCACTTTTCTTTAGGTGAACCTATTTTCTTTAAAATAGAGGAATAGACTTCCTCTAGCTCAACTCTATTCTTTTTTAGTATAAGTGTGTGTTGGTGTAGTGTGCTGTTGTAGAGTTCTTTTGGAGGTATTCCGTATTTTAGGCAGATGTATGTGTAGAATGAGATTTCACGGTCTAGTTTAGTGAATCTATTCCATAGTTTTTTTAGAATACTATTGAAGTAGTTTTGAAAAATGTTTAGCTCCATGCTAGTGTGTATAGCGTACTGCAAATATTTTTGCTTTATGTTCTTTTCTGTATTTTTAAAGGAGTTAAAAGAACTTAATAAAAACTTTAGGCAAGTAAAAGGAAATGAAAAATAAGTACAATGGAGTAGTTTTAGTGTATTTTAGTGTATTTTAAATTATTTTATGTGTTTTTCTAGTGTGTATGGCTTAGATTTGCTGTGGGAGTGCTTAGATAAGCAGTTTCTTGTAGCAGTGGCTATGAGTAGAATGTGGCTTGATGTAAGAGACTATAGTTTCTTTTATGTGGGTAAGTGGAGTTACCGTGATTTTGCTTTCCTAGCTCTCTACTTAAGAGATGAGCTCAGTAAGCGCTTACTTGATACTCCTTGGGTTTTTAGGAATAGTGTTCTTGATAGAGTATGGTATGGCAGCTTTTTCTTAGACTTTATTGTGAATCTATATGACGCTAGGAGAAGGTATAGTAGTTTTACTTTGAAGCGAGTCAAGACAGAGGAGTTTAAGGTAGTTGTGCCTGTTTACGACGATATTTTAGTTGTTGAGGGTACCTTAGATCTACATAAGTCTGGTGAAGAGCGTATTGTTGAAGCGGAAGCAATATACTTTACTAATAAAGAGAGAGTAGAGTTAGCGGCGAAGTGTGGTTTTAGTGGCCCTTATTCTGTGGAGAAGTGTTATGGTAGTTTAGTTGAAGTATTTGATGTAGATATTCCTGTAGTGTGGAGTAGCTGTGCTAGAGACTCGCGTAAAAGAGTCTATGTTGTGTGTGCAGATAACTTGGATAACTTGCCTGTTTTACTAGCAAAGCCCACTTTTAAGCCGAAGAAAAGACTCAGGCTAAAGAAGATTATTTCATATAAATTTGGCTTAATTGTACTTGTCGCCGAGTAATTTCAGACTTTAAAGTTAGGGAAACTAGAAAATGCTCTTGCTTGAATTAAGGCAGGAAATATCTGTAGATAACGTTACTTTACTATTAACACTCTAGCCAAACCCTTAAATACCTCTACCAAAACAAATAATTCTGGAAAAATCCCAAAGAGAAAAAACAATGACCCTATTAACAATCAAAAGATAATAGAAAGCTCACGAGCGACTCCTGCCATAAGTCTACACCCTTAAGATTAACAATCAAAATATAATAGAAAGTAGTGGACTACCGTCCACAGGTGCAAGTAACTATAACTGTTAATTAACAATCAAAAGATAATAGAAAGACAGACCCGTTCCCCGAGACAGTCGCAGAGAAAATGAATTAACAATCAAAAGATAATAGAAAGTATAAGCTGTCGTATAAGTTTATCGGCTTCAGCTACAGTTTTAATAATTAAAAGATAGTAGGGAGTATTGATGGGGCTTGTTTTAAGCTGGGTAGGTTTCAGTTTTCTTTTTCTTAAGCCTTTTAATTTTTATGTGGAGAGTATTTTCTCCGTGTATTTGAGTTTAATTTACTTTGTGTTTTGTGAGAAGTGTCAATTTTACTTGAGCAATTACTCAAATATTTTTGACACATTATTCTACAGAAATACTTATAGTAAAGGATAAAGGTGACACAGTAATCGTCGTTGTAGAGGAGAGCTTAATGGGAGTACCATACAGATTCCTATACTAGTGGAACAAAAACAAACAATAAACATAACCGCCCTCCCGAAAATTTCCAGAATGCTTAAGCACAATATTAAAGTAGTTTCGAGGAAAACCATCTTTATAACGAGTTAGTGTTCTATAGCTGTATATCAAATATTTGGATTCTTTATCCTAAGCCCGCCGTAATGATGGAAGGAATAGACTCTAGTTTCGACGTAGCATTCTTCATAGGCTATCATGCGAAGAAGCATACTGCTGGAGCAATAATGGATCACACTATTTCCGGTAGGTCAATCAATTACGTCAAAATAAATGGTGTTGAAGCAAGTGAATTCTATATAAACGCGGCCGTCGCCGGACACTATGATGTTCCCGTAGCTCTCGTTACAGGAGACGACAAGATTACTAGCGAAGCTAGGGAAGTTATCGAAAACATTGAAGTAGTGACTGTTAAGTACGGTATTAGCAGGTATGCTGCCAGACACCTGCACCCAGAGAAAGCTCGGCGGCTTATAGCTGAAACGACTAAAAGAGCCTTAGATAAAGTGAGAAAGGGTGAAATAAAGCCTCTTAAGGTGAAAGAACCCGTAGAACTTGAAGTATTCTTTACAGATTCATCAATAGCTGACGTGGTGTCACTAGTCCCTGGCGTAAAAAGAGTCTCTGGATCAGTAGTTAAATACGAGGCACAAGACATTATCGAGGCATATAAGCTGCTATTTGTCTTCGCTCTCCTCGGCTTCGCTATTTCTAGGTAGTGAGCCGTAGCGAGCCCATATGCTACAAGTACCTTCACTAGACACCATGCACGGGCCGTAGGGATGGCGAGGAGTACATGTCTTCATAAAGAACGGGCAGTCAGTGGGCTTAGCTTTACCCAGTATAACGTCGCTGCACCTGCATCCAGGCTTAATATCTACTCCGCCCTTTAAATCCAACCCATATTCTACTACAGCATCATATCTCTCGTATTTCTTTCGAAAAGAAAGACCGCTTCTAGAAACAACACCGATGCCCCTCCAAGAAGCATCACATACCTCAAAGCACTCTTCTACATACTTCTTAGCTAAAATATTTCCTTCTCTCTTAACTACTCTAGAGTACTCATTATACAAATACGCCTTACCCGAGAAAATCTGCTCAACAATATTCAGTATAGCTAGTAGAACATCTATTGGCTCAAACCCTGCTACAACTGTGGGTATTTGAAATTCCTCAGGTAGAAACTCCCATGAAGAAGACCCTATAATAGTCGACACATGGCCCGGCGCTATAACTCCATGTAATTCAACAACATTATTTTCTAGCAAATACCTCATTATAGGAGGAGTAAGCCTGTAAGCAGAAAGAATCTTCAAGGAATTTGGCACAAAATTTTCAGCAATACGGGAAGCAACAGTAGGCTGCGTAGTCTCAAAGCCGACACCAAAGAAAACTGCTTCCTTGAGCTCACGGTGCTTCAGTACGTCGAGAAAACCATACACAACTTTAACTTTGCCTCCCCTGCTCCTAGCTTCAGCTAAACTCAGCTTACTTCCAGGAACTCTGTACATGTCGCCGTAAGTGAAAACAGTAATTCCGCTTAAGGCTAAGTCTACACACACATCAATATATTTCGCGGGAACAATACAGACAGGACACCCTGGGCCCGCTACAAGCTCAATGTTTTCGGGCATAAGGCTCCTAATACCGTAGTAGGTAATAGTATACTCGTGCGTACCACAAAAATTCATTATCTTGATTTTATACCCAATACTCTTCGCCAAATCATGAATTTTACGTACAATTTTCTCTGCCGTCTTCCTGTCTCTATAAAGCTTATAGAGCTCTATTGGAGTTTTAAGCACAGGCTTTATGTGAATAAAAAGACTATTAACTTTATTCCGGGTAGAGTGATTGTTAGAGAAGTTAAAGGCGGTGAAGAAGATAAGGTAGCGGAAGTAGTCGAGAAGATCTTTGATCTTTGGCACAGCTACTACGCGGTTCTCGCACTTAAAAGGAGTAAAGTGTTTGTAGCCGAGAAAGAAGGCAGAATAGTAGGTTTTCTCGAAGCCTATGTTACGAAAATCAGAGGACATAAATGCGGTGTAATATACTATGTTGGAGTACTGAAAGAATACAGGAGGAAGGGCATAGCGTCGCAAATGGTTCTTAAAGCAGAAGACTATTTTAAGAGAAGAAAAGCAGTCTTTTCACTCGCTTCAACAACAACAGATAATATTGCTTCACGAAAACTATTCAAGAAGCTAGGATACTACGAGTATTTTCTAGATTTCTTTAAAGACTACGATATTGTAGTCAAAATGTCAGCTTACGAGGACGATGTACTATTGATTAAGGCTCTCGCCGAGAAAGTTTCAATAAAGGCTTTTCTTTATCAAGAAACGTGGAGCTGAAAGAGGAGAAAGTCTACGAGGCTATTTACTGGGCCATTAAAGATACTTTGGACTCTCTCTTCGAAGACTTGGCGAGAAGTAAGGGAGTAAGCAAGGGGGAGGTATTTTTAGCAGTTATTTATCAGGGAGTAAAGGAGGGGGTCTATAAGGCATTAAAAGAGTATTTAGCTGAGAGAGCAACTACCGAAGATGTAGCGCTAAAATTCTTTAAGACTTCCGATAGAGAAGATACGAGGTAACCTTTAATATTTTCTTGTAAAGATATTTTGTGAGACTTTCGCTGATAATAGTAAGTGATAGAGTCTTTATTGACAGGTCTCTTGACAGTATTCTTCATGTAGTCAAGGAGGCTGTAGGCGACCATGTAGGTGAAATAAGTCATTATGTTGTTCCGAATGAGAAGAGACTTATTCAAATTAAAGTGCTTGAAGAGTCTTTACGCTCAGATATAGTAGTTATCTGTGGAGGAACAGGGCTAGGGCCTAGAGATCTCTCGGTAGAGGCTATTGAGCCTCTATTAGAAAAAAAGCTGGAGGGTTTCGGCGAAATATTTAGAAATATATCTTTCAAAGATGTGGGTGTAAAAACTATTTTGTCTAGAGCTTTAGCGGGCACTATTGGCTCTTCTCTAGTTTTCGTGGTTCCAGGTAAACCAACGGCAGTTAGGCAGGCTTTGAAAGAAATTATTCTTCCTGTAGCTGAACATGCCCTTGAAACACTGAGAGGTGTCTCTCACTGGGGTAAAGCAGAAGTTTTGGCAAAAGATAAACTGGACATAGAAGATGTCCAGCTTTTTATGAAGAAAATTCTGTCTACTAGAGACCCCGCTATCTGCATTTTCATAGGAAAAGTCAAGGAAGTGTCTAAAGGGAAAAGAGTGCTTTGGTTTAAAGCAGGTATTAACAGGGATTCTCTAAAGGCTATTGCAGAGAAAGTATCTTTAAAATATGGTGTGAAAATAGATGTGATGCTGTCGTCGGGAACATTAGTGCCTGGCGATACTATTATAGTGGCGTCGGCTTCGGCCGAAAACAGAGAGAAAGCTTTTGCTGCGCTAAGAGAATTTATTGAGGAATACAAGCGTGAAGCTACACACGAAGAAGAATACGTGTAGGGAGCGTTGTTTCCGGAGAGATATAACGCTTATATCTGGCTACTGGTAGAGTCTAAGGAAGTAAATGTGGAAATTAACTAGAGTGCACGATGTTGTAGAAAAAGTATCTAATCTGCTTAAAAGAGATTTCTGTATGGTACATTTGTCCCTCGAAGATGCTTTAAATAAAATATGTGGAGCAGACATTGTCTCAAACAAGAATTTTCCTCCATACATGAAGGCAACCATGGATGGCTATGCTGTCAGAAGCGAGGATTGTGAAGAAGCTTCTTACACTAGTCCCGTTCTAATTAAGCTCCTTCCATATCACATATACTCTGGAGAAAAAATTTCAGTGAGGATAGGGTCTGGAGAAGGAGTGGCCATAGAGACCGGAGGCTTTCTCCCTGAGGGAGCAGACTCTGTTGTTAGAGTAGAGGATACAGTTAGGAGAAATAGTGAGATAATGATCTACAGGAAAGTAAGCAAATATGAAAACGTCTCTCTTCCCGGAGAGGAGTTAGCTAAAGGAGATGTAATCTTAAGGCGAGGAGACTTAATTAGACCTTGGCACTTAGCTGCCTTGGAGGCTCTAGGTTTTGATGCGGTTCCCGTGCTATACATAAAGGCTTCAGTTATATGCACTGGAGACGAGTTTGTGCGAGGAAAAGCAGTGCCATTTACTAGAAGAATAGTTGAAGGATGGCTTTATGAACATGCTATCGATGTTAAAGAAATTCTCATAGCCGGAGATGACCCCCATGAAATAGCTAGTCTCTTAAAAGAGCTTCTCGAAGAAAACGATATAGTAGTCTTATGTGGCGGCAGCTCTCTCGGGTCAAAAGACTATAGCGTTAAAGCCGTCAAGAAACTAGGGCCTGAGGCACATATACATGGAATAGCTATTCAGCCGGGCAAAACTACAGCTCTTTCCTCTATTAAAGGAAAGCTAGTAGTAAACTTAAGCGGGTTGCCTGTAGCTGCTTTAGCTGGCTTAGAGCTAGTGGTTAAACCGATTTTAGAGAAGTGGATCGGCGTAAAGTATTTGCCTAGACCTACTGTTAGAGCCAAGCTTACGAAAAAGATTACTGTTAAGCTAGGTTTCAGAGGATTTGCTAGAGTCAAAGTTTTTACTAAAAATGGTAGTCTTTATGCCGAGCCTCTAACTGTAGGGGGATCAGGTTCTCTTAGGAGCTTAGTTTTGGGAAATGGTTTTGTTGTTGTTCCCGAGGATCTTGAGGGTTTTGATGAAGGAGAAGTAGTAGAGGTAGAACTGTATGGGAGAATATAGGAAAGTTTATAGAAAGCTAGCTAGTTTAGAAGAAGTTTTTAAAATACTTTATAAAATTGCTGAGACAAGAAAGCCTCGTGTAGAAGAAGTTCTTGTGGAAAAAGCACTAGGGAGAGTACTTGCAGAAAATATTAGAGCAGTAAGCCCTGTTCCGCCCTTTAGCAGAGCACTAATGGACGGCTACGCTGTTTTTTCCTCAGACACTTCGCTTGCCTACGAGGATAGGCCTGTAAAACTAAAGCTTGTAAACGCAGTTAAAGTAGGTGAGGCGCCTCCTTTCGAACTCAAGAAGGGAGAGTGCGCTGAAATAGATACAGGGGCTCCTGTACCCTACCCCGCAGACGCTGTAATTCCAGTAGAATATACTCGAAAAACTTCTCATACAGAAGTAGAAATTTATCGAAGAGTAGCCAAAGGAGAGAATATAGATTTAGTTGGGTCAGACGTCGCTGAAGGAGAAGTAGTTGCTTGGAAAGGCGAAGTAGTAACCCCCCAGCTCATAGGAGTACTAATTTCGGCAGGAGTAACAAAAGTCAAAGTATACTCTAGGCCCCGTGTAACAGTAATACCTATAGGAAACGAATTAGCAGAGCCTGGAATAGAGCTCGAATACGGGAAAATATATGACTCAAATTCATTTATGATAGCAGCTGCACTAAAGGAAGCTGGAGCAGAAGTAAAGCGATTTAAAATAGTTAAAGACAGCTATAGTGAAATAAAGAGCGCTGTAAACTCTGCTCTTAAAGACAGCGACATTGTAGTAACAATAGGAGGTACTTCAGCAGGCCTCGGAGACCTAACATACAGAGTTTTCTCAGAATATAAGCCTGGAATAATAGTTCATGGATTGAAAGTTTCTCCAGGAAGGCCTACTGTTATAGCACTAGCAGGAGACAAAATACTTTTCGGGCTACCTGGATTCCCTGTATCCTGCCTCAATATAGCTAAACTACTGTTGATTCCATTGATAAGAATACTTCAAGGAGCATCACCCATTACTATTGAGAAGGAAGTAGAAGCCGAGCTACTTTCCCCTATAAGAGGAGTAGTAGGCTTAATTAAGCTAGTACCAGCAGTAATCGCCGAAAAAGAAGGCAGAATATACGCCTACCCACTTAGCACACACAGCGGCGCTCTCTATACACTTTACGCCAGTGATGGCTTCATAGTAGTACCCGAGAACGCAGAGTACTTAGCTGAAGGAGCAAAAGTCTCTGTTAAACTATTTTCAGAAAGATTTAAGCAACGTGTGCTCTTCGCGGGAAGTCACTGTCCCTTAGCAATACATCTTCTCGAAAAACTCAAAGAAAAATATCCTGTAAAAGTACTCATCGCAGGTAGTCTTGCAGGCTTAAATTTAGTGGGCAAAAGAATAGCTGATATAGCAGGAGCTCATCTCTATGACCCGGCTTCGGGAGAATACAATATTCCTTATGTAGAGAAATACGGGTACAGTAATCTCGTTGTAGTAAGAGGGTATTTAAGAGAACAAGGCTTCGTGTACTGCAAGAACTTGAAAGTAGAATCTTTCACAGATATCATTGAGAAAAACTTGAGATTCATAAATAGAAATAGGGGATCCGGTACAAGAGCTTTAATAGAGGAGCTCGTAAAAAAGGAAGCTGAAAAACACGATGTAAAAGTGCAGGAGTTTAAAAATAAGATAAGAGGATTTGAATATGAGGTGAAAACACATGAAGCCGTAGGATACCTCATTTCTCGAGGAGTAGCTGACGTAGGAGTAGCAATACGGTATATTGCAGAAAAATATAATCTAGGCTTCACAAAAATTTCAACAGAAATATATGATTTCATATTAAGTAAAGATATATTGAATAAAAAGATAGGTAGTGAACTTGTGCAAATGCTCGACCCAAGTAACTTAAACAAAATAATTGTTCACTTTCCAGGATACTCTGTTCACGAAGACTCAGGTAAGGTGATCTATGAATGCTAGTAGACAAGTATAATAGACCTTTAACTCACTTGAGAATCTCTGTTACAAGCAGATGCAACTATATGTGCTTTTTCTGTCATAGAGAAGGTGAAGGTAGGTCTAGTACAGAACTCTCTGTAGGAGAAATAGCTTTAGTATGCAGAGTAGCACGCAAGCTAGGAATAAGGTTTTTCAAAATAACAGGAGGAGAGCCACTGCTAAGGAAAGACATAGAACATATTGTGAGGAACATAAGTCAGCTAGAGGGAGCTGAAGTCTCCTTAGTAACAAACGGCTATTTCTTAAAAGAGAAAGTAAAGAGTCTTATAGAAGCAGGACTCAGTAGAGCAAATATTAGTTTACATTCGTTAAACGAAGAAGTCTATAAAGCTATAACTAAAGTAAATGGGCTAAAAAAAGTTATCGAAGGAATAAAAAACGCGGTCGACTACGGTCTTAGAATAAAATTAAACACAGTTATATTAAATGAATTAAATCACGAAGAATACGTTAAGATTATTGATTTTGCATCAAATATAGGAGCTGACGTGTGTTTTATCGAATTAATTCCACTAGGAATAGATCCGAGAGAGTATCGTAAATACCATGTATCACTAAAATACATTAAAAATTACCTAAGAAAACATTGCGTTAAAGAATATACAAGAGAGCTTCAAAATAGACCTGTATACGTATTTCCTACAGGAATTAAAGTAGAGCTTGTAGAGTCCTATGGGAACCCGAATTTCTGCTTGAAGTGTAGAAAAATTAGGTTAACTCATGACGGTAAGCTTAAGCCCTGTTTAATGAGAAATGATAATACAGTGTCTTTAATTCATGTTATTAAATCCGATATGACTTTACGTGAAAAAGAAAAAGCTCTAGAAAGACTTTTCATTAAAGCAAATTCTCTGAGAGAGCCATTCTTTAAGTAACTCTAATTCTCTACTGTAAGTGATAAAATGTCTGCATCAATGGTAGATATTTCGGCTAAAAAGGATGTTCTTAGAATAGCTGTAGCTGAAGGCAAAATAAAACTAAAAGAAAGCACTATAGAGAGAATTAAGAGTAGCAGTGTGCGTAAAGGAGATGTTTTTACAGTATCTAAAATAGCTGCAATTCAAGCATGTAAAAAGACTCCTGAAATACTCCCGCTATGCCACCAACTGCCTTTAACCCATATAGAAGTAGACTTTACTCTGGAAAAAGACAGCGTTATTGCTAGAGCTACTGTTAAAGCATATGCTAAAACAGGAGTTGAAATGGAGGCTCTAGTAGCCGTTTCAACAGCCCTGCTCTGTATATGGGATATGGTTAAAGAATATGAGAAAGATGAAACCGGTCAATATCCCGAAACCAAAATAGAGTACATAAAAGTAGTTAAGAAAATTAAATTAAGTTAATGGTGGCTATTTTCTATAGTCTTTTCCAGTAGCTGGAAGAGTAGAAAAATACTATCCTTTTTGGCCACAAGTATTAGCTTTTTATTGTCCGAGTCTTCAAATCCTATAGTAGCTATATCATCTTCTTCAATTATTACTCTATTAACTGAACGCTTGTTAAGCATCGATAGTATATCTGAAACTATTTCATTGCCATCAATATGACCATACCAGAATACAGGTTTGTCTTTTTTCCAGTATAGTAAAGTATGCTTTCTTCTCCGACACTATCTATAACTTTTGTAAGTATTCGAATTAAATTATCATCCTTTTTCATACTTACCTCTAAGACAGTATTTCTATACACTTATTCAAAGTCTTTTTAGTCAAAGTCAGTGCTAATCCAATACTTGAGCCCGAGAATGATACTAGGAGACCGTATTCTTTACCTGATACTAAAACTATGTTTTGTTCTTTTCCGCTAAGAACTAAATAGTCGACTTCACTTAACTAATTTCTTCTGCCAGTTTTGATACAACTCCAATGATAGTTGATGCTTGTGCAGAGGCATCAAGAGGCAACTATGTTCTCTGGATACACTAGTACTGGGAGACCGTCCTTAGTAAAGAGGACAGCTACTTTCCCGTCAATCTTTTTAAGAAGATTTTCAATTAATTTAGTTGGATTTTCTTTAACTGAAGTGCTTTCTATTTCTCTAAATCTAAATATACTTCTCATGTATATCACCCTATGATATAATTTTTAATAACTCGGATAAATCTTTTCTATTTTATTTAATAGAAGTCTTTCGTAGAGCTCGGGGGGCATTTCAATGATATCTTGAAAAGCTCTGCGTCTAGCTATGAGATAGCTACTCGTAATAATGTAGAAGTTGCACATGAACATTTTCATTAAAGCCAATATGAGTCTTTGTTTTCTCTAAGCAGTTATTGTTCTTCTTCACTTAGGCCGAGGATTTTCTTCGCGTTTATAGCTACTTGCTTAATTTCGCTGAGAATTTCGCCCACGACCGTTCTTATTTGCAAATAAAGTTAATAAACTTTATTGAAACATCTTATCTAAATAGTTTAGAGGGATATAAATATGGATAAAGATGTTTCGATAGAATTTATTTACTTCCCATATTTACCCTAATTATAAATAAGATATTTATTTTTCTCTTATATTAGCTGCACTATGTTTAAAGATTTTTTCAAGTTCATGGCTAAGCATTCTTGGCAAGTAATTACTTATCTTGAATATTTATTGAGATAAAAGCTTGAAATATATAGCTGGCCGCGAATTTTTCTTATGCCTAAAACTAAAATAATAGCTTCCATAGGCCCTGCTTCTGCTTCAGAAAAAGTACTGCTTCGCATGATAAGAGAAGGCGTAGATTTAGTTCGTATAAATTATGCTCACGCAGTAGGCGAGGAAAGAGAAAACTTAATTAAGCTTATTAAAAGTGTCGAAGAATCCTATGGCATAGTACTGCCGATTATAGGAGATTTACAGGGACCTACTATTAGGACAGGAAGCCATAAGACTTTTTCAGTTAAGAAAGGAGAGGAAATAAAAATAGTGTGTTCTAGTGAAACTAGCGAACCCAAAACCATTCCTATACCTAATACCAAAGTCTACTCAATAATAGATGAAGAAGACTTAGTGGTAATAGGAGCAGGTGCTCTTAGACTTAGAGTAACTAAAATCGAAAACGACTTTATTAAATGCATGGCCTTAAACGATGCTGTAGTTAAACCACGCAGAACACTTATTCTTCCATACAAAGAACTGCCGCTACTAGTTATAACCGATAAAGACTTAAAAGACATAGAGTTCAGCATAAATAAAGTAGATTTTCTCGCATTATCGTTTGTTAGAAATAAAGACGATGTAAAGACTCTCAAAGATATTCTTCACGACAAGGGAGGAGAACACATAGGAGTAATAGCTAAAATCGAAACCAGAAAAGCTATCGAAAACATAGACCAGATACTAGACGAAGCCGACGCCATACTAGTAGCCAGAGGAGACTTAGGAATGTACTTTAGCTTAGAGGAAATACCCAGATTACAGGAATACTTAGTGAGAAAAGCTAGAATGAAAAGCAAGCCTGTTATAGTTGCTACTCAGCTACTTGAATCTATGATAAATTCGCCTTACCCCACTCGCTCAGAAGTAGTAGACATTATGGTAGCAGTACAGCAAGGAGTAGATGCATTGCTACTAGCTGGTGAAACAGCTATAGGAAAGTACCCAGTAGAAGCTGTTAAGTGGCTAAAGCGAATAATTAGCGAAGCCGAGAAAGTTCTGCCGAATATTAGAGGAGAAGAGTCCATAAGAGAAGACATTTACACGAAATTTGCTAAAGGAGTAGTCCTCTTGGCAGATTCGCTAAACGCTAAAATACTATTGTACACTAAGAAAGGTAATACAGCAAGAAGAATAAGTAGATTTAGACCTAGAGCACCTGTCTACGCCATTACAAACGATATTAAAGTTATGAGAAAGCTCAAGCTCCTATGGGGAGTTACTCCTTACCTTTCATCTACAAGCGACATAAGCAGTTCTCTTAGAGAACTCACCGAAATACTGAAAAATGAGGGAGAGCTTTCTTACGGAGATATCATTGTTTCAACAGGAGGCATGAGAGAGGGAGCAACAGATCTTATCAGAGTACATGTGTATGAGTAATTTCGGGTAATGTAAGATTCTTTCCTCTGAAATGCAGTTATAAACTTAACGATAGAGTATTTAAGCTCAGAGTAATTAGGTTTTATGGAAATGCTGAAAATACTGCTTACTTAATATAATGTATAAAAGAAATTTACATTAATTAGTGTTTTAAAAGCCTAAAGACTTTATTTTAGCAATCGAACCTTTAGCGAAACCTATATATAATTTACGCGTGAATAAATAGCGAGTATATATGATGAGACCTATACGTAGTGACTTAGAAGAAGTAGTGACCAAGATTGTTGTAGTAGGTGTTGGCGATTGTGGCTGCAACACTATAACGAATCTATTCGAGAGAAATGTTGAAGCAAAGCTAATCGCTGTAAACACTGATGTAAATTCTCTCAATGTAACTAAGGCTCACCAATTAATTCAAATTGGGGAAAATACTACTAGAGGAAGAGGAACAGGCGGCGATATATCTAAGGGAAGAAAGGCTGCTGAAGAAGACATCGACAAAGTGCTTGAAGCGATAGGAAAGCCTGATTTTCTGATGATTACATGTGGTTTCGGAGGAGGAACAGGCTCCGGAGCCACACCTTATATCTTGGCTCAACTGAGAGACGAGTATCCTGACTTACTAATGGGTGCTGTAGTATCAATACCCTTTAGATACGAGGGCATAGAGAGGCTCAAGAATACGCAAATGGGCTTGAGGGACACTCTTGATGTAGCAGACTTTGTTATAGTGAACCTAAACGACATTCTACTTGAGCGCTATGGCACACTGCCTCTCCAGGAAAGCTTTAGAATGATGGACGCTATTCTCGCAAATACTATTGAAAGCATAGTAGACATGCTTCAGCCTAAAGGAGCGCAGCTTAGAGTAGATTTTGCTGACTTAGTTACACTACTTAGAAGAGCTGGAGTAAGCTTTGTGGGACACGGACGCCACAGGTCCATAAGAAAGGCCGTCGAAAAAGCTATTGAGTCAAAGCTCCTTGATGCAGAATTAAGCTCAGCAAAAGGAGCTTTAGTCTACGTGAGCGCTCCTCCCGGAGTTAGTTTAAGGCAGGCAGCTGAAGCTCCTAGAATAGTCAGCGACAAATACGGTGTTGAGAGAGTAATATGGGGTTTAAAAGTAAACCCCAAGCTCAGAGAAAGCCATGTGATGATTATTGCGAGTGGTGTTAGATCTAGAATAATTTCGGATATTGTGGGTGTTAGTGAAGCTGTAGGGTGATAGGTTATGTCATATAGGGTTAGGTTACGTGAGCAGTTAAGGTATTTGGCCCAAAAAGAGCGCGAAGCAGCCGTTAAAATAAATATTGTTGGTGTAGGAGGCTGCGGAAACAACGCTATCAACAATCTATCTAGGCTCCGTCTGCCCGCTAAGCTAATAGCCATGAACACAGACTCTGCTGTTCTGCGTAGAACAAGATGTGATGTAAGAGTTCTTCTAGGAGGACTTTCGGCTGAAGCCAGAGGAGCTAGAGGTGTACCTGAGTTAGGAGCACAAGCAATGGAAGAGAGTATTGAAGAAGCAATAGGAGCTATTGACGAAAACGTCGATGTAGTCATAGGTATAGCAGGCTTAGGCGGAGGAACAGGAACAGGAGGTCTACCAGTACTTTTCAGAGAGCTCAGAACAAGAAGACCTAATGCTCTGAGAATAGCTGTAGTAACTCTACCCTTTAAAGAAGAAGGTGAAGAAAGAATAAGAAATGCTCAAATAGGTCTCAGAGAACTCATGGATGTTTCAGATGCAATAATAGTTAACGCAAACGACGTACTAGCAGAAAGACTGAGGGGAGTAAGCATGGCTTATGCATTCAAAGAAATGGACAAGAGAATTGCCAGAATAGTAGAGGCGCTAGTAAGAATGCAATCACCCATGATAGGCCCAGGAGTAATCAACGTAGACTTCTCTAATGTACAGAGATTAATGCAGAACTCAGGATTCTGCTTCGTCGGAGTAGGTGACGGACCCAGAATATACGATGCCTACATAAGAGCTCTCTCCGACGACTACGCTAGGTCTAGGCTCGAGGGAGCTCGAGGAGCAATACTCATGTTTGAGGGCAGAGAAACATTGCTGGACATGACTCAAATAAGAAACACTACTAGACAGTTCTCTGAGAGATATGCTATACCTACAGTATTCATGGGACTAAGGCCCACGTGGGATATCGTTGACGTGAGAGTATCTGTTTTTGTAACATCAGTTAAATGTGATTATGTAGAAGAATTTATGTCTGGGTTTACCGGGTGATAGAATATGCTGTTTGGTAGAAAGAAGAAAGAGGAAGAGGAAAAACAAAAGCCGGCTCCTCAGTCTGCTGCCCCCAGCCCACTCGACTTAGCTTTAAAGTTCCTTGAAGAAGAGAGCGGCGAAGTAGACATAGCGTGGTACTGTGAGCTCGAAAAAATGCCTTTTGAGCCACCAGTAGTAAAGTTCGTTGAATGGGTTGAAGCAAAAGGCCACGGAGGTCTATACTCTAGAGAACAGCTGATAGATGCTCTCAATAGAGCATTCAGAATGAAGATTGATGAAAGACGCGGCAGAAGGTGATATCTATGGCGCGTAGAATACTAGAGGCACAGAGACTAGCAGAAGTAGTTTCTAAAAGAGCAGTGCTCAAAATAGCTGTCATTGGTATAGGAGGATGTGGATGTAACACTATTTCTAACCTTGAAAGAGCGGGAATAGACGTACCCACTGTCGCCGTAAACACGGATGCTGCAGTACTCTATAAGACTAAAGCTAAGTACCGTGTATTGATTGGTGAGACTGTTACTCGTGGTCGTGGTAGTGCTGGTAGTCCTGCTCTTGGTAGAGAGATAATGAGCCGCGAAGTAGACAAAGTCCTTGCCCCAGTCAAGGATGCTGAGCTGTATATTCTTACTGCTGGTCTCGGCGGCGGTACAGGAACAGGAGGAATACTAGCACTAGCAGAATACATAAAAGAAAACATGGGAGATAAGCTCGTCTGGGCAGTAGTAACAACTCCCTTCTCCTCAGAAGGAGCAGAGAGGGTAAGAAACGCTAAAGTAGCTCTGGCAGAGCTACTCGATTTAGCAGACGTAATTCTAGTAAACTTCAACGACATATTAAAGCAGAAAATGGGTTCACGAAGCCTGCAGCAGGCATTTAGGGAAATGGACAAGCATTTAGTGACAGTAATAACTGCGCTGACAAGCCTACAGTACACTGAACCGACACCAGGACTAGTTAACATAGACTTCTCGAATGTAGAGAGGCTTACTAGAAGAAGCGGGCTAGGGTTCGTAGGTGTAGGTCAGGGATCAAGATTATTTTCAGCGTTTGAAAACGCTTTAGAGCAAAACTATTGTGAAGCCGACTTAACTGGAGCAAAGGGAGCTGTAATATACATGGAGGGAACACAGGCAATGCTAAAGACGAGCGAAGTAGAGGAGATGACAAGTATACTCGCAACTAAATACGGCATATCAACTATATTCTGGGGAGTCAGATATAACTGGAAACTCTATAACCCGAGAGTAATGCTAATGGCTGCAGGGGTAAAGTCTCCACTAGTGGATCAATACCTTGAGGTGAAGTAAATAAATGAACAGAAAAATATCGGATAAAGAAATAATAGGAAGACAAGTAATAGACGTAAACGGTAAAGTAGTAGGAGTAGTTGAAAGTATAGTAATTTCAGAAAAAGCCGCCGAAGGTGTAGAGCTAGTCATTAAAAAGATAGAAAAAATAGGGCCGAGAACAAAAGAAACTAAAATTAATATACCTTTTTCATATGTATTAAGAGTAGGAGATGTAATACTGCTTAGTAAGCCTGTAGAATAATGGTGAAAAAATGTCAGCCGAACTTAAAATATATGTTGTAGGCATAGGGGGGAGGGGTCTCAATGCTCTCACTGCTGTCAAGAGAAGAGGAATTCCTGTAAAAACTATTGGAGTAGACACTGATTCTTCAGCGCTTTCAATAGCTAGATGCGACGACAAACTCTTAATAGGAGAAGACATTACTAAAGGCAGGTCTACCGCCGGCGCAATGGAGTTAGGCAGAAAAGCCATGGAAGTTCAAGCCTATAAAATAGTAGAAAAAGTAGCCGATGGAGAAGTAGTAGTTATCATTTCTGGCTTAGGTGGAGGAACAGGTAGCGGAGGACATCCTGCCTTAGTAGAAAAAATCAAGGAGAGTTATCCCGACAAACTAGTAATATCTTTTGTAACAATACCGTTTAAAACAGAAAGTAGTAACCGAATAAACAATGCTAAAATGGCTTTATCTACTATAGTAGACTTATCTGATGTAACCGTAGTACACTTTAATGACAAATTAAAAGAGAAGCATCCTACACTACCTCTAGTAAGAGCTTATAGAATACTTGATAATAAAATAGAAGCCAGCCTCCAGGCAATACTGGGCTTACAGTCAATAAAGCCTATACCTGGAGTAATGAACGTAGACTTTAGTTCATTTAAAGCAATAGCTATGAAGTCAGGCTTAGGACTAATAAATGTCAAAGAAGCAGCAGGAGTGCTAGAAGCATTCAAGGAGGCTATGAAAGAAGAGTTCTGTGATATTGATATAACTGGAAGTAAAGGAGCAGTAGTGTACATTGAAGGCACTGAAACAGCTCTGCAGACGTCAGATATATACGATATCTCAGGGACTCTTACATCCACATACAATATTCAAGTAGTCTACTTCGGATTTAAGCCAAGCTGGGAGCTAACACAGCCTAGAGTAGCGTTCATAGCAACTGGGGTAAAATCAGAATCTGTTAGAAAGTTCTTAGAGGAGTGAGACGATGGGAGAAATACCCAAACCGAGTATTGTTGTTGTCGGTGTTGGTGGTTGTGGTTGTAATACTTTGAATAGGTTGTATGAGGTTGGTGCTACTGAAGATGTTTTAGCTGTTGCTGTTCATACTGAGGCTGTTCACTTACAGTCAGTTAAAGTACCCAATAAAATATTAATTGGGCAAACAATAACAAGAGGACATGGAACAGGAGGAAACCCAAGTCTAGGAGAAGCAGCAATGAGAGACGATGTAAGCCGCATAATTAACTCAATCGGAGTTCCTAATGTAGTCATTGTTACTGGTGGTCTTGGTGGTGGTACAGCAAGCGGAGGAATACCAGTACTACTAGAAGAACTAAGAAACAGATTCCCAGACGCACTAAGAATAGCACTAGTGACTTTCCCTTTTGCCTTCGAGGGAGTGAACCGCATAGAGAACGCCAGGCTGGGTCTTTACGGAATTCTACAGCAGGCTGACTTAACTATAGTTAACTTAAACGATCTACTGTTGAAGAAAATAGGCGGCATTCCCGTTCAGTTCGCTTTTAAGTTCATGGACTCTATTCTTGTCAATACTCTAAAGTCGCTAATAGAGTTAATAACCAAGCCGAGCATAGTCAGCATAGGTTACGCTGACTTCGTTACAGCTGTAAGAGACATGGGCCTAGGAGTTGTAGGGCACGGAGTTGGACTTAAAGTAAATGTAGCTACTGAAAATGCTATTAAAAACAAGTTGCTAGACGCTGAGCTAAAAGACGCAGAAGCAGCTCTTCTCTACGTAGTTTCTTCACCTAAAACAACATTAGAAGAAGCTAGTGAAGGACCTAGAATAATTACAGAGAGGTATGGTATAGAAAGAGTATTCTGGGGACTAAGACTAGACGAGAGAGTAGAGTATCCTAAAGTAATGTTTATTGCAGCTGGCATAACATCTCCGACAATTAGAAGCCTTGTAGGAGAAGTGGCATAATGGTGACTCTATGGATCCAATAGAGGCTTTCGAAGCTGGAAGATATATTCAAGCAGCATACTATTCTTGCTTAGAAAACAAAAATGTTTACGTAATCTTAGAGAATCTTAAAGGACTCTTAGAGACCTTAGATGAAGAAGAATTCGGTGATATACGGAAACACATTAGTGACTGGATACAGTTTTTAAACAAGTATTATAAGCTCTATGAGCCTATAAAAGATCCTGAAGACCGAAATGCTTTAGTCGAAGATATTAAGGACTGGATAAACATAATTAAAGAGAGGCTCTTAAGATAATTTCATATACCTGTTTGCAAGTTGAATACTGTTAAATTCCTCCTCTTTTTATCAAGATAATAGTTTACTCGGAAACCAGCTATGACTTCTTCACACCGTGTTTCTTCTCTTAGCGAAGCTTTGCTTAGAGTATATAGTATTTTTTGCTGAGTATAATAGTCTAGTTTTTCTATCTGCCTAAGAGATTTGGGTGTGAAGTATATAGAGTATTTCATATTCTCAGTAATTCCTGTCAATTAATATATTAGAAGCAAATAGCGAGAAAACGAGATATTACTTAGGAAATATCGAGGTGTCTTTAGACTATTTCCGAGATAAGGTAGGCTATTAGCCCTAAAATACCTCCTAGGAGCACTAGAAATGCTCCAGTGCCGCCTTTAAGGAACATCATTACGGCGCCCATGATTATGAGTATTATACTATTGTCTCTCACAGCGTAGCCTCCTACGCGTAAACTATTGGAGGCCTTTAAGCTGACTATACTAAGAATGAGCATTATTAAGTCATAGACAAGTAGCTCTACATTAATGTAGGCCAGTGAAAATGACCCTATTTTCGTTAAAATGCCTATTAGCGATAGAAGCGTTGAAATAAAGCAGAGTGCTGAGCCGATAATACCTATTACTCCAGCTACTACATAGAGTATGTTTAGTCTCATTATCTCCATATCTTTCTATACAGTGTACTTATTACCTTTTTGTCTAATCGATGTTTCGTTAGACATAGTACAAGGCAATATTAACGACTAGAATGCATAGTACTCGTTTATCTAAGGCCTTGACGGAACAATTGGGGCGCATTTATTAATGCATTTAAATTTTTCTGGAGAAAAGTAAGCACTATCCTTAAATTTGGGCAAAGAGAAAATATTATGAAATGAACTTAGATAAAGAAGACCTTGACATTCTGGAGTACTATAAGTCATATGGCGTCCTGCGCAGACAAGTTGAGATACTAAAGTTGGAACTGAAGGGATTGACTAATGAAAGAGAGAGATTGAAGAACGAGATACTAAGTCTTCTAGATAGAGTAGAAACTTTGCGGAGAGAAGTTGATGAATTAGAAGATATGAGAAGAGAACTAATTGAGGAAATAAAAAGACTTGAAGAAGAAAAAGAGAAGCTCTCTAGGGAACTTCAAATAATGAGGACTGCTGGAATATCTGTTTCAAAAAGCTACGAAGATAGTTTGGCCCTAACAAAGGCTCTACAGGAACTACTATTAGGTAAGAGGGAAGAAGTAGAAAGAAAGCCAGAGGAACTAGAGAAGCCTGAAGAAAAAGTTACTGAAAAGCCGTCGGCTGGTGAAAAGCCAGCAGTTAAAGTAGAAGAAGAGAAAAAAGTGCAGCCGCCTAAACCTAAAGAAAAGAAGGAAGTTGCTAAAAAGCCCCCTAAGAGTGTTTTAGCTTCTCTACTCGACGAAAACATGAAGAAAATACTTAAAGCTCTATCTGGCAGCCAGGAAGTAGTCTTTAAAGACTTAGTGTCTCAAACAAATCTTCCTGGAGCTTCAGTGAGAAGCTTAGTAGCTATCCTATGGGGATATAATCTCGTTGAAATGAAGACTGAGGAAGATGAAAGCGGCAAAATAGTAGTAAAGTATATTCTTACAGATAAAGGAAAGAAGATTTTAGAGGAAATAGCTGAAAGCTAAGTTTTATATAGTCAGAAACTAAAAATTGTTTAATAAATAGCATGCTAGCCTAACTCAAAATATATAATGAGACTACACCATTATATGTTTATGCAATTTCAGTACCTCGTCACACTGATCAAGTTCCTCAAAATGGTACTGAGCTCACTAGCAATAATAATAGGTTTAGGGGTAGCCGTAGCAACAGTGCTTTCAATAATAATTTTGTTCAAGTTTCCGCCGGAAGGGCTCGCTATTACTACTACTGAAAGAGTTTTCTTTAGAATAGGAGTGAAGAAAAAGGAGTTCTTGAAACATTTGCAGGAAGAGATTGCTAGACGGAACTTTAATTTCATTAAAGCTCCTCGCTCAGAACTAGACTTTGAGTACTCAGATAGCTTTAACAAAGCCTACATTTATACAGATATAGTCGGAGACCACTTGAGATACGGTTTTCGCATATACATGAAGAAGCCTATAGCAATACTGATACTTTTCTTGACAGCCTTAGGCCTAGTGATACCTGGAATAATAGTTTTCCTTTTCTGGCTAGCTAAATATAATTCACTAAAAGAAGCACTGCTTTCAGCAGGAGAAAACGCCTACATACTGGTGAGAGGCGAGGAAGCATGAAACACAGTGATTTAAGTAAAGTACCTTATCCTGAAGCAGAGAAGTACTTTAGCTACAATGATATAGTAGTCCTACCTGTCGGCTCAACTGAGCAACATGGTAAGCACAATCCTCTTGGAACAGACTACTTAATAGCCTATAAACTAGCGCTAGAGGCTGCTAAACAAACGGGAGTAGCTACGCTACCGCCAGTACCTTTCGGCGTAAGCAGTCATCATAGACATTTCCTTGGAACAATTTACGTCAGCGAAGAATCTTTCAGAAACTACATAAAAGACATATGTTTGTCTCTAAAGGAGCATGGAGTCCGAAAAATAATAATTGTCAATGGACACGGCGGCAATCTAGCTAGTTTACTAGAAGTAGCCCGTAAGCTCAAGCAGCAAGGTCTACTTATCGTAGTTTTTCAGTGGTGGAATTTAAGGGAATTATCCGAGTACTTTAAGCCTGAAGAAAGAGGGCACGCCGCGGCAATGGAGACATCTCTTATAGCTTTTCTCTACCCTGACTTAGTGGACTTAACTAAAACTTGTGACGAAGAACCCCGAGAAGTCTTTAAGGGGCTTCCCGTATACTACCCTGGAGACACTAAAGAATACACGGACAGTGGCGTTTTTGGAGTATCGTCTACAGCAAGTAGTGAAAGAGGAAAAATTGTATTTGAAATAGCTGTAAAAAACTTATTGAAATAATAGAAGTTCTAAAGAAAATTAATGTGAAAGACATTTGTTCAAAGGCATAGCTTTTTAAGCCCTCCAATAAATATTTATCACGTGAAAACAACCAAAGCTACTATTTTAGCAATATTATTGGTATTAGCTATCATAATCGTGGGAGTTAGCACCCAGCCTCTTTATTCTCGAATAATAACTGAAAATGAATACTGTATATGCTTGCTCTACAACGAAGAAGCAGTACTCAACCAACCATTTAGACTGATTTTCGAGTTCTGTGCTTACAGAAACATGTCAGTGCACTATCTCAGATTAAAAGTGTGGCTTGTTGAAGTATGCGGAAACTACTACTTACTTCATTCAAGCACTATTCTTGAAAACACGTGTGTTGAAGAAAATACTTATATTGAAAAAGTAATAGTATTTAATGTAGCTATTTCACAGCCACCTAAAGACCCTATTCTCCTATTTGAAGTATACTTCGAGTATAGTCACGAAAACGGAACTTACACTGTAAAGAAGTCTGTTGGAGCAATACCTGTAAGAAGTATCAGTTACAGTGTTTTAGTCTCAAAAAATGAACAACTTAAACAGGAAAATAGTGAGCTTAAAGAAGAATTAAATGAAATTAAATCTGAGTACAGCGGATTGAAAGCAAATTACAGTAGTCTACTTCAAAGGTATTCTGAGCTCCAGTCTAGATACGATCTTCTTTTCAAAAAGTATATTAATGTAACTAGTGAATTAATTAAAATAAAAACATTGTATTCGAATTTATTAAAACACTTAAGCAATGTTTCGGAAAACTATGAAGAGCTACAGCAGCAACACTATAAAGTGCTAGATATTCTCGAAGACTACAAAGCTAAATACAACAGCCTTAAAAATGAGTATAACAAGTTACTAGATAAGTACAATAAGCTTTACGAGGAACACCTTTATCTACAGCAAGAATACCTTAAATTAATGTACCTAGTTGTAGCTCTAGCAGGAGTATGCGCTGTTTTAGTAGTTCTTCTAGTACACTATAGAAGAAAAGCGAAAACAGTAAATCTGCCTCCTCCCCCGCCTCCTCCACCTCCTTCAAGCTGACTGGGGCTCACAGAACTTTTAAGCAGACTTTACTAGCATACCTGTAAGTGCAAGCTATTATCTTTAATACACTAACTTCAAGTTACAGTATAATTGTAAAGTATTTTGGGGGGTAAAAGCTATTCTGGTTTAAGTGCTTCGAGAACTTCTTTCCATAACTTTAAGGTTTCTAAAGCTTCTTTTTCATCTATTTTAGAAATAGCTGCTCCAGCGTGCACAATAACGTATTCTCCGGGCTTAACGTCAGGTACTAGGAGAATATCTACTTCACGCTTAATTCCACCGTAATCAACTATGGCTGTTCTTCCGTGTACTTCAAGCACTCTAGCCGGAACACCTAAACACACTAGTAGTAGACTTAAACATAGTCTAATAAGCTTAACTTAAATCACTCTACTTAAAGCGCTCTGTTTTTTGTCTGAGTATTCTCTAGCCCAATAAGGTGATTTCAGGTACTTATAGGCGCTTTCGGCAGCGATTACTCCTTGTGTAACAGCTGTTACTATTTTCATTACTCCGCCTAGTCCTCCTGTAACGTCGCCGCATGCGAAAACATCTTCAATATTTGTTCGGCACCACTCGTCTACAATAATAAATCCTTTATCATCTGTTTTAACTCCGAGTTATTTGAATATCTTGGAGTTGGGCACAAAGCCTATGCAGTATATTAGAATATCTACTGTTTTTGTGAAAACTTCGTCTCTGTGTTTTTAGCTCGAGTACAAGATTGTTTTCGTTACTTAAGTATACATTCTTGACTTCGGTTTCGAGCAGAACTCTGACTCCTGTTTCGCGTAATTCTTCTTGAAGATCTTCGTCTCCTCTGAGTTCGCTTCTTCTATGAATTAAGTAGACTTTTTTAGAGCTCTTTTTCTGAATAATTTAACATAATACTCGAAAATATTGTTTGACGCTTTAATATATACGAGTTTGTTTTTAGATGGAGCCTTAATGTATTTTTCACCATTCTTTTCGGCGAAAAAAGAGCAGTATTGTATCATACATATCATAGGCTTTAAGTGCCCGTGAACTAAACACCCCTTTTCAACATCATATAGAACGCATCTACCTCGAGGCCCGACATCTAGCCTATATATTCTCAGCTTTCCTATGTACTCTGCCTCGACTTCTACTGAAGGTAAGAACGCTTCAGTATAGTTTTTAATAAGCCTGTATTCGTGTTCAAATGCAAATGCTCCTGAGTTTTCTACACAACATAGGCCGCAGTTAACGCATAACATTTTGTATGCTTTTTCCAAGTCGCTACGAGAAGCTTTCATGAAAGCTCTTTTGTCAGTACGGTCTATTGGAAGATTAAAAAGAGGTAAAATAGTTTTCCCGGGAACGTAGTACGTGCCACAGTAGTATTTTTTCAGACGGCTTGCTTTGTAGAGCAGGAAATAGTTCCATGCAGCTTTTCCAGGAGGCTTCAGAAAATAGTACATATTTTTTCTTCGAACAGGGCCTAAAATTTTTAATTACGTATTATTCAAGCTCTCTGTGCAAATAGAGCTCATAGTCTCTGTGTTTACAGCAGTATTCCTAGCTGAACTCGGAGACAAAACTCAGATAACAGTAGCATGCATTGCTGCCCGCGGAGGAAGCGTCTTTAAAGTATTTTTCTGTTCACTTGCAGGACTAGCAGCAATTACAGTAATCAATTTAATTATAGGAGCAGGCTTAAGGTACCTTATTCCCATATATATAGTTAAAGTAGCTTCAGCTATACTCTTCATAGTTCTCGGAGTATTCTCAATACTTAAAAGAGAAGACAGAGAAAAGAGTGAGGAATGTAAGTCAGCGGAAGGAATCTATGCACTGCTTCTAGTGGCATTAATGGAGTTTGGAGACAAGACGCAGCTAGCAGTAGTTTCTCTTTCGGCATCGACAGGAAAATATCTTGAAGTCTTCACTGGAGCAATACTAGCATTTGCTCTGTCCTGTCTAATAGCGTCACTAATAGGGGGATCTCTAAGGAAAATAACTAAGTATGAAAGAGCTATAAAAGTAGCTTCAGGAATAGTATTTATCATAATTGGTGTTGTAATGCTCATAGAAGCCTTAGGTTTTATCTAGTGCAGTAGTACTCTAAAATTGTGGAAGAAGTTTTCGAAGTACTAGGCCAAATAGTTCTCTTAGATTTAAATACTAGAAAAACTCCGAGAATACTCTATAGCGCCTTAAGAGAGAAATATCGCCGGCCTATGATAATGAAGGCATCGTTAACACTATTTAATGCTATTAAAGAAAATAAGACAGTGTTTATTTCTACAGGATTTATTATGCCTAAAGTATATGCACAAGAAACAGATGGTCCTCTCGGAGCAGTAGTACTTGCCCGCGCACTTACAAATTTAGGCATAGATACAATACTGTTAACCGAGCCTCAGAACACGGAATTGCTTAAAGAACTTCTTCTAACAGTAGATACTTCAGGCAGATACAAGGTACTTGAGTTTCCTACCGATCCTAATGAAGCAAATATCAGAGCCGAAGAACTCTTAAAAAGCTATAATCCTTCAGCGCTGATCTTTATAGAGAAAGTTGGGGCAAACTATAAAGGAGAATACCACACTATGGGCGGCATTAATGTTACCGGCCTCCATGCTAAAGTAGATATTCTTGCTAAAAAGGCACTTGCCGAGAAAAAGACTGTGATAGGGATAGGTGATGGAGGAAATGAAGTGGGTATGGGGGTTCTTGAAGAAATTATTCGAGAAAAAGTGCCATATGGTAGAGTATGTAGGTGTCCCTGTAAGGGGGGAATAGCGTGCCATACTTCTTGCACAGCACTAGTGGTCTCAACTACATCGAACTGGGGAGCATATGCTCTAGTATCAGGTTTATCGTTACTCTCACATAGCCTACTTCTGCACACACCTCTACAGGAAGAAGAACTACTAAAGAAAGCAGTTGAACTGGGATGTGTTGACGGAGTGCTTTTAAAGAAGTCTCTCTCAGTAGACTCTATTCCACTCAAAGAAAACTCGGCAGTAGTCGAGCTTCTAAACAGTTTTACTCAAAGAAATATCAGTGACTAATATATGCGAAGAGCTCTCTTTCTGTAAGCCAGTTAACTTCATCAATTTTTACACCTAAGTTTTCTACTCTAGCTTTATGCCACTCCAAGTTTCCTATTTCAGTTAGCTTGTGTGCATCAGAAGTAGGAGTAAGCTTAACTCCCTTCTTTAAGCAGAGTGAGAGAAAATAGTCATTAGGATCTTTATGGTGGTAGTTTATTTCTACAGCAATACCGTTTTCTTTGAAAACATCAATTACTTCTAAACAGTATTCAAGAGGAGGCGTTAGCTTAAACCAACCTATATCAGTTGGATGAGCTATTACTAAAGCAAAGCCTCCTTCAGCAACAGCTATTAACGTCTTTTTCCACCACAAGTAAAGCTGATCTAAGCTTACGCCGGAAGGCTTCTTGTGGATGGCTGCTACAATGACATCAAATTTTCTTAAAATCTCTCTTTTAACAACAGGATTACCGTTAAAGTCGACATCTACTTCCATGCCAGATAATACTTCAACATTATCAGTTTTTAAGGAAGATAGCTCTTCAAAGTACTTGTTAATCCACTTAGGCTCACTTACAGATCCGTGGTCAGTAAATGCTATTACTCTAAGTCCTTTAGCTGCTGCTACTTCGATATTCTTTTTCATTGAAACATCAATGCCGCAAGGAGAGTAGCTAGTGTGTTGATGGAGATCGGTTAAAGGCAACACAGTAGCCGAAAACACTAGGATAAATATTTAACTAACTCTACATCAGCCGAAGCTGATATCCACATCTATCGGCCGTTCCCGTGTTCATCATTAGCTATGAAATATTTACTAAGGCCTGATATTAGTTTTTCTCTTCAGTATTTCGAGCATTTCTCTACCGTTGTCGAGCATATCATGATTATTGTTGAAAAACACGTATACTTTTCTAGGATTTAGCTTAAGGACTTCGTCTGCTAGCTCGACAAGTTCATCTGCTGTATATCTGTGCGAATACCAGCTTGTTCGTCCGTGGACTCTTAAGTAAACTATGCCGTTGGTTTCAACAAACCACTTGAATTCAGGCGCGTCTACAGATACAAAAGTTAATCCTAGTTTTTTGAATGCTTTTAAGTATTCTTCACTTATCCACGCAGGATCTCTTATTTCGAGAGCAAATTTCTCACCTAGATTCACTTCATAGAACATTTTCTCTATTTTTTCTAAATTATTTTGACTAGGCCTGAAGCTAGGAGGCATTTGGAAAAGATAGAAGTCTATATAGTCTTCTAGAGGTTTGAAAAGTCTTTGAAACTTATGCCATATTGCGTAAGATTTTTCGCTAAGTCTATACACATGGGTAATTATTCTATTTACTTTAATTGCCCACCTTATATTTCCTCGAGTTTTCTTAGCCCATGAATAAATCATGCGCAGTCTAGGAAAGCTATAAAAACTCATATTCAGTTCAACAGCATTTAAGCCTGAGCGTGTAGAGTACCAAGCGAAACCATCGGGATTCCAAGAGTAAGACCACCCCGATGTCCCTACGTACACTTCCATACAAAATATTGTAGTTTTTGTCTTAGAAAAAGTTGCCTCTGCTGTTTTCTATATTTAATGGGAAATTCACGCTACTCTAGTCATCTTTATTAAATAGTTTTTATCAATATTTATGTGGAGATAGGTTCTTGGGTTATTGAAAAACCTACCGGTTCCGGTAGTACTGCTATTGTGTATGAAGCTCATTTACGAGAGAACCCGAATATCAAAGCTGCGCTCCAAGTTTTTAAAAAAGAATTAGAAAATAGGCTTGGCGGAGTTTTCGTAAGAGAAATCTCTGCTATAAGTAGACTGAACCACTCGAATATCGTTAAAGTTCTCGACTGGGAGAACATCACCTTATTTTATTGCATATGAGCTCTTAGACGAAACTTTAGAAAATAGGGTTTGTAAAAATATATTGAGTTTTAAAGAAGGCATGAATATATGGTTTAGTGTAGCTAATGCTATTGCTTAGCGTACCTTGCCCAGACTGCGGAGGAAGTATTTTCTGGGATCCCTATAAGGGCGCATGGTATTGTCCTAAGTGTAGAAAATACTATACAGTCGAAGAATTGATAAACTTTCTATTGTCTAAATATGGCCTCTACTAAGTGCTGATACCTAGAGGGTCTTCGTGTACAAGGAGAAAAATTTAATTATGGGGTGCTTGTAGGTTATTTTGCCCCGGTGGTGTAGCCCGGTCAAACATTCCGGCCTTTCGAGCCTCTGCGGAGAGAGAAGGCCTCCTCCATAGCCGGAGAACCCGGGTTCAAAACTCGGAGGACACACACCCTCCGAGGGAAAATCCCGGCCGGGGCACCATAGCTCTGTTTTCTAGAACAAAGGTCTTTACGATAAGACTTTTATTTCTCAAAGGTAATTTAGCTTGAGGCTTATGCCTACGATGAGAGATGTTAAAATATATGGCGGGCTGGGAGCATTACTGTCTTTGCTCTCATTTGTTCCTCACATAGGAATAGTGCTATCGATAGCGGGGCTTGTACTAATACTCATTGCCATAAAGTACCTTTCAGACATGGTTAATGAGCCTCAACTGTTTAAAAACATGATCATAGCTATGGTAGCATACATAGTCGGCATAGTAATATTTTTCTTAGTAGTTTTCGGGACACTACTAAGTGCTATATTCTCGGCGCCACATACACCTAAAGTTAGCTGGCTTCCAGTGCTTCTTGGAGTAATTTCCGGTCTAGTTGTTTTATGGTTAGCATGTATAGTAGGAGGAGTATTCATCAAAAGAACCTACGATAGAGTTGCAGAAATAACCGGTATTGACTTATTCAAGACTACAGGCCTTCTCTACTTAATTGGATCGGCTCTACTAATAGTGATTATAGGCGGAATAATACTGCTAGTGGCTAAAGTACTTGAAGCAGTATCTTTCTTCTCAATAAAAGAAGAATCACCGGTTTCTCCTCAGCCTCCTCCTCCACCACCGCCAGTGAGCTGAAATAACTAAAAATAAATAAAATTATTTTAAATGTGGTCTTGTTCTTTACCACCAAATAATTATCGTGTACTCTATTGTTACTTCGGAGTTAGGTGGTACTTCTACTCTGAACTCGAAAGTATGGGCGTCTACTTTAGTGTAACTATGTGTTGTGTCAACTATTTCCCAGCTACCATATGCGTGTTCTATAACTTTCACAGAAACAGCCTTATCGCCGTGATTTTTGAGCACTATTCTGTACTTGTATCTGAAGCTGCTTTCACTTATTTTTCTCGATTCAAGCATTTTTCTTGAAACTGTTATGTCGTATGCTACGCCTACAACTACTCTTACTGTAGAGTTTACAGGCTTGTTCTCTATTCTGTCTTCGCCTATAAAGACTATCCCGCTTTCAGTATTCTTATATACTCTGATAATGCCTTTAGGCAAAGGTACTCCAAGATTATTTGTCTTAGTATTATTGAATGATATTGCTACGTAGACTTTAGGTCCTTTTCTCACATAGTCGACGAAGTATTCTTTAATGCAGCTTACGTTCTTGGCGGTAATAAAGGATATTTGTTTAGCTTCATTGTTCTTTAAGTCAATCCTTCTATTTAGCTTAAAGATGTGGTACTCGAATAATTTTTCTTCAGAAAACTGTGATAGAGGAGATGGAATGCCTCCAGCTTCATAGTAGGTTTTGCTTAGAGGCCTTATGTACGTTTCACCAGATACTATTTGCACTTCTCCTGCAAGAAGACTCAGCCCTACATTTTCAAAATCTATTCCAGCGTTGTTAACTATTCTAGCCCAGCCAGCAAGTTCTTCTATTTGTTTTTCATCGCTACTTACGATTATAGCGTAGTAAGGTGTCCATGAAATGCCTTTAGCTAAATATATGAGCTCAAGCAAATATGTTCCTGGTTCTTCTGCCTCAAGTACTACCTTAAGAGATGGTCTAAGAGTATATTCTGATATATTTGTTTGAAGTACAATGTACTTAGCCTTATACGTAAAAACTATTTCTGGCTTTCCATTGATGTCTAAAACAAGTGTATTATGGTCATATGATAGTAATATGCCTTCAATAGTTTCATTATCTATCTTAACTTTAATTTTCTTTCCAATAGATCTTGCTAAGAGTTTCTGATAATTGACTAAATCGTAATCATAGCTTTGTTCAAGCACTTTGACTGACGAATTTAAGCTTTTAACAACTATACTAGTTGCGTCGATTTGACTCGGTATATCAGATATTATTATTTCGTTTAGTCCTTTATTTAGTTTAACTGTTCTTATTTCTTTTATTAAGGCTATGCCTTGGGTGTATACTACAAGGTCTCTTGATACAAGAGACTTACTGCTTGTAGTTAAGTGGAGCGCATAGAGAGTACTTGAAAGTACTACTAAAGCCGCTAAAACTAGGATTATGCCTTTTTTAATCATCGTTTAAAGTAAGAGTAAAAGAGTGATAAATCTACACTTTAGTACGCTCGTGTTTTAAGAAATTGAACGCGTATGAAAAAATAAATTCCTGTACAAGATACTATTTTTACATGCTAAGAAAACTCGTGCTCAGTTTAATAGGTGCTGTTCTCCTATTTCTCGGAGTAGTCTTTATTATAGCTTCGGCTGCACCTGGTAAAGTGTACCGCCTTCCAATAGGAGTATTGCTTACAGTAGTCAGCTTAGCTTTATTTTACTTAGCATTTAAGCCGAGGCCGAGAATATACGAGGTTAAGGTAACGTGGAGTCCCGGAGGTAAGCTATCTGTAGAAGAATTTAGGTGCCCTAAGTGCGGGGCAGATCTCCCTCCGCCGAAGCCTGGACAAGAGTATATTGAGTGCCCCTACTGTGGAGCCACTATAAAAATAGTAGAAGAGCCATTATGGTGAAAACTGCTTTATTTCGAGAGGACAGCCGCCGCCACATACGTGGAAATGCGGGCATTTTCTGCATTTTTGAGGCGCGTATTCTCGGTTCCTTAGTTTGATGCACAGTTCATTAAACCATATTTTATCCCATTTGTCTTTAAGAATATTTCCTAGAGGTACGAAGTAGCTTTGACAAGGTATAACTGTGCCGTCAGGCTCTATTGCGAGCGTGAGTAGAGCGGCTGAACAAGTCTTAATACCTAAGTCTAATTCAAGCGGATTTAGCTCACAGTATCTTGTGACACCGTACCAAGTGAACTTCATTCCGTAATCTTCTGCAAGCTCCTTTACCTTGGCTAAGACTTCTTTAACTTCGTTAAGCGGAGGTTCAAGGTCTTTAACAAGCCTTAGTGCTTTACCAGAATATATCAGTTTATTTATAGAAATATTTTCTACTCCAAGTTCGCTCAGGAAAACAACCCATTTCTTTACATGCCTTATATTGAGTTTAGTTAAAGTCATATTGACGTCGAGGTAGACATTTTCCTTCACAGTGTTTTTAATACCTTCGACAGTCTCTTTCCAGCTTCCTTTAACTCCTGTAATCTTATCATGTACTTCGGGATCTGGCGACTCTAAAGTTATTTGAATGCTGTCAAGGCCTGCTTCTACTAATTTGTGCAGGTACTGTGCATTAGAAAGTCTTCTTCCATTAGTTACTAGCCCTGTTACTAGGCCTTTTTTCTGAGCATAAGCTATGAGCTCTTTTAAATCAGGTCTTAGAGTAGGTTCTCCTCCAGTGAATGAGACATAAGGGACTCCTACGTTGAACAGCTTATCGATTACTTTAGTCCATTGCTTTGTGGAGAGTTCTTTAGTAGAGGTTTTTCTAGGCGAAGAAGAGTAGCAGTGAATACATGCGTTATTGCAGTCATAGGTTAATGCGAGGTCAACTCTGTATGGAGCCGAGGGCTTGAAGTTAAATGGATCTACTCTATGAAAACCTAAGCTAGAAATAGGACATACCTTACTGAACGCTAAGCTAAGTATTTTATTTATAACGTCTCTGTAATCTTGTTCAGCTTCCTCGAGGGTAACGTTTTTGAATTTTCTTCGAGCGCGTTTAGCGGCTTCTTCTGGAGAAGCTCCTTTAAACATTTGCTCTACGTAAAATGCTGCAGTTTTGTTTAAGTAGATTACTTTAGACGCGTTTATTACGAGGACTCCTGTTCTATCGGGATTGAGCCTTAAGTGCATATGTAGTCCTGTTTTTTCATCTATATGTGACAGGAACCTAGTTTTCTTGACCATGTTTTCACCCAGCTCCTCCGCTAGCACAAGCGCAGGCGCATGAGACGCAAGCGCATACACAGGCGCATGAAACGCACGCACAGACACACCCTATGCTCTCGTAGGAGCGAGAATCTGTTGAGCGAGAAGCCTCTCTGTTCTCGCCTTCAACTACTTCAGCTATTTTCTCTGAAATCTCTTCTATCTTAGAGGATATTTGAGAAGCTGTTTTCTCTAAAGTACTTGCTATACTGTCAGCTACTTCAAATATATTGATTTCCTTAGCTGGAGTAGTTCGAACTGTTGAAGTGGGTAAGTTGTGCCAATACCACCACCAATAAGTATCCCAGTAAGGGTCGTAGCTTATGGTCGCTTTCGGCAAGCGCTTTACTTTCTTATTAAAGTCTTCATCTACTAGAAGCCACTCCAAGTTTTCTGCGAGTGCTCTAAACTTTTCTTCAGGAATACCTGCTTCCTCAACCATTTTCCAAGCTCTCTGAACTATACTTTCATAGTACTCTACGGTTTCTTT
>CBDUKN010000024.1:0-37749 GCA_965367815.1 uncultured Thermoprotei archaeon | reverse complement strand
CATGTTCAGAGTTTAGTGTTTTGTGAATAGTTTTTTCTGCTGTATTTGAGTTAAAGTATCTGTGGAGCGCAAGTATATTGTTTTAGTGAGTTTAGGGATCCTTGTAGTTTATTTCTTGGCGCCTTTAGTTTACATAGTGTTTTTAAACGCATATTCTCTGGAAGTCTACACTCTTTTCTTAGAGAAAGGGCCATTTAAGTGGAGTGAAATATACTCTGTTTTAAGTAGTGTTGATAGGGAAGCTAGAGTGCCTTTGAGTATTCTTCTTACTCATGTTCAAGAAAAGTATTGGCGTACTGCGGCTGAAATACTTAGTGAGGCTCCACCTAAGTATTATGCAGACACTGTAGCTGTATTGCTGCTGGTTGATGTGAGTGAATGGAAGTATGTTGAGGAGGCCATTGTTCTTTATAAGAAGGGTTATATGCCTTATAGGCCTCCTTCACTTTCTTTGAAGAAGGAGTATGTTGAGCCGCTGGCTATTTCTGGTGAGGAGCCTGTCGAGGACTGGAAGTATATAATCTATATTTTCACGTATAGACTTGTCTGCAATAAGAGTAGTGCTCTTGAGGCAGCGAAGTATCTCTGCTTCTATGTGCATAAGTACATGACATATGACTGGAACTACTGGCACAGGCGTTCTCCTAGAGTTCTCATTAAGCTTAAGAGAGGGACTTGTACTAATTTCTCTATACTCTACGTGGCTATGTGTAGGTCAATGGGTATACCTGCGAGGCTTGTTAGAGACAATAGTATTACTTCGGCGACACATGCTTGGTCTGAAGTCTACATAGAGGGATACGGCTGGATTCACGCTGACCCGTCTGCAGGCTACTTCAATTATTCTCAGCTATATCTGGAGAAGTGGGGGTATTCTTTCCACTTAGTGAAAGCATTTAATCCCGTGAAGGGCTGGATAGATATTACTCCTAGATATGTGCCTGACTACGGTATTGTTGAAGGAAAAATTTTGCTGAAAAATGCTCTTGTCTGCGGAGCAGAAATACGAATATATTATCCTGGAAACGACCGCATACCTCTCTTCGAGCTTAAAACAAACTGTAGTGGCTCATTCTCTTTTACTGCTGCCGAGGGCACCTATATACTGAAAATATCTTACGGGAATATGTTTAAGACAGTTATCGTTAAAGTAAAAGCAAAAGAAAAAACTTTAATAGAAATAGATTTAAGCGAAAAAGACTTAAAGTGTTTTACACTACAGTCACGCTGTCTTCTAATTGCTGTGAGTAGCTAAAGAGACTTATTCAGTTTCTTTAGTTTCTCAAAGAAACTATATAGTTCGATTACTTTCTCATAGAAATCTTTCTGGGAAGCTTCAATGTACTTTTTCTCTAGCACGAGTATATTTTGCTGAAGTATATTTTCGATTATACTAATTCTAGTTCTAGAAACTTTTTCGCGGTAAGGCAGTAGCAGCCCACATAGTTTTACTGCACTATAATAGTCTTCGGGCTCTAACGTAGCTAAAATGTAGTCAATGAAGTTTACTTGAGTCTCTACAATGTTTCTTGACTTAAGGTATTCTCCTACTTCGTAGTCTTTTACTGAACAGTATACTGCGTAAAGCAGGTTTATGTCGCTGAAGTAGCCGGGCGGCGCTAAATAGTACTTTATGTTTCCGTGGAGCTTAGCGTGGGCTACTTCGTGTTCAATAACACCTAGTCTCGTAGACTTATTTAACTCAAGTAGCTCTTTTACGGGTAAGTGGATGCAGGGTATACCTGACCATGCTTCGTGGTACGCTAGCATGTTTTTCGCTAAAACGTTTACATTGTGTTCTAGCGCTTTTAAGTAGAGTTGGCTGAAGAGCTGTTCTTCACTCGGATACAAGTATATGTAGATGACGTATTCTTCGCTTTCTTCGCCTAAAACTCTGTCAACAGTGTTTTCTACTTCACTTACAATACTGTTTTCTACTGGAAAGTAATGAATTAAATATACTCGTGCTTTACCCGTTTTCTTAACTTTAGTAGTCAAGTGTCTCCTAGATAGCTAAGCTAAGTCCACTAAATAATATTCTATACTCTATGATTAGATGCTAAAGTACCTTTGATTAAAAAGTGTTAGCTGATAATTGATGTATTTTCAATATATTTATAATGAATAAATGCTATTTATGTTTATTTAAAGAATTGCAATAAAATTAGTTCTATTTCTATGCGTGAACAATAGAGATATATATGAGGGAGCAGTTATAGTGTAATGGAATTAGTTTACATATACCATAGTGATATAAAACCAGTTAGTATTTTAGTAAACAGGGATATTGAAAAGGTGCTAGAGCTTTTAGGTGAGCTACATAAAAGAGGGGTTTCTTGCCGAATTATTGATGCTTCTGGACTAGATGAGAACTCTGTGAGGAGTCTGTATTTTGATGCTGTTGGAGCATCTTTTATGAGTAAGTGTGAAATTAGAGAGATATTTATGAGTGAAGATGAGGATGGATACTTTTTTGGTAGAGAAATTCCTGCATTGTTGATTTACGAGGGCGGTGTTGCCGTAGATGTTTATCCTCATAAAACTGAATTCAGCTATGTTACTATATATGACTGCTTGAAGAGTATGATTGATGAGCTTGATAAAAGAGGAGTTAGTGGAAAATGAAGGATTCTATTAGTTAATGGCTGTAGGGTAGTAGATTGTTACTATATGGTTTGAAATTTATCTAATATTTTGAAGATTATTTTGATTTATTTTATTAGGTATACTTGAGAATTGAACGTTAATTGAAAAAGCGGTGCTTTTGTTATAGTTAAGATTATAGATGTTTGTGTTTAATTTTTACAGAATATGGTCAAGGTTGTGGAGAAGCTTAAGGAGTTTAGGTGGGAGAAGTACGGTGTTGAGTATGTAGTATTGTTTGGTTCTGCTGTTAAGGGCGGAGTTTTTCACGATATTGATTTAGCTGTGAGGTTTAAGGACTATTGTTTTGAAAAGTATGTCAATTTGCTGTGTAGTTTAGCTGCTTTTATAGGTGTTAGAGAGGATCATATTGATTTAGTTGTTTTAGATGAAAGGACTCCTGCTCAGCTTGTTTTAGAGATTTTTGAGAAAGGAGTTGTAATATACTATCGTGACTGGGAGTGGTTTGTTGAGGATTCTTTGAGACTAATTAATATTAGTTCTGATTTTGTAAGAGATTTAGAAAAGCTTGGAGTCATCGAGGCTGCAGTCAAGGAGGTGAAGAAGTCGTGGGAGTAGTTTCTAAGATTGTGGGAGCTATAGTGGAGTATACGCGAAATATTGATCGTGAAGTCGAAAGAGGCTTTAATTTAAATGAGTGGGGAGACTTAATGAAGTATCTTCATGGTCTTCAGATTCAGGCTCAGCTACTATTGATCTTTTTCAAAGAGCTTCTTCTCTTCTAGGCTATGTTCCGTCTACTTATGTTAATGCTGGTGAAATTTTGTTGAGAGAAGGTATTATTGATGAAAAAGACTTTAGTTTTTATCGTTCGGTTGTCGGGTTTCGAAATATCGTTGTTCACGAGTATTTGTCTGTTGATATACGTATTGTTGAAGACATTTTGCGTAGCCGTAGTTATAGGAGAGTGCTTCTTTTAGCCGAGAAAATATATAGTAGGCTGAGAAAACGGGGATTAGATCCTTAGAGGTATTTTGTTAAAAGGTTCATGCTTTTCTTTATACCTGTTTCGTACAGTTCTTTTCCTTCATATTCTAGTGTTATCCATCCTTTGTAGTCGTGTTTTCTTAGTACTTGGAATACTTTATCGTAATCTATTTCAAGTGTATACCATTCGCCTCCGCCGAAATATGTCTTCGCGTGGACTAGTATAGTGTAAGGTGTTATTTTCTCTAATTGCTCATAAGTGTTTTCAATAAAGTTTTCTGTATCCATTAGCGCCTTTAGCCAAGGAGAGTCTACTTCTTTAAGTATTCTCAAGACTCCTTCAGCATCTCTTGTCAATCCCCAGTGGTTTTCTAGCGCAAGTACTACGCCGCAGTCTTCTGCAGTTGGAAGCACTTTGTTAATGCACTCTACTACCCACTTGAATGCATCTTCTGTAGTGTAGCCTGATAGAGGCGGTTCTAGTCCCTTAGCTTTCATGAAGTCGTCGAAGCTAGGAATTGTTCGCCATCTACCAAAGTTTAATCTTATTGCTTTGCAGCCTAGTAGAGCAGCTATTTCGATCTATCTCTCCGTATACCTTACCTATTTTTCTCTTTCGAAAGGATCTGGGTGAACGAAATCATAATGTATTGCTACAGCGTATATGTCAAGTCCCAGCAGGAAAGCGAGTTTCTTTACTTCGCCGAGGTAGCTTCGAGTAGTCGATTCTACGTGGTCTACTAGTATCTCTACTCCCTTGAATCCGAAGTATAGGCTTCTTTCAAGTATTCTTTTAGAGGCTTTTTTGACCTCTGAAGTGCCAGAAAGAGTATGTAGAAATTCTGAGTCTCATATAGTTTTATCCTTTATCCGGGGTATATAGTATTAATCGTCTAACATACGGTATATACCATAGTATTATCGTCATATCGACTAAACTTAAAGTAGTTTTCATGCTCTTTTGTGTCTTTAAAGCGTATATCCTCTCTCGTGATATACTTTATTAACTTACGTAATTTCAGCGTAGTCTCACCATAAGTTTAAATTATACTGTAACTAATTTTGTTTGAAATGATATCTCTCAGAGAAGAGATACTTAGGCTACTTGAAGAAGATGAAGAGTTTAGGCTTATTGTAGCTGGGCTACTAGGCTATAAAAGTATTTTAAATAGATTTAAAGAATATGATAAGAAATTCTACGAGATTCTAAAAGAGTTAAAAGAACATAGAGAAATATTAGAGAAACATACGAAAATTTTAGAAGAGCATACAAAAATCCTATATGAGAGCGTAAGAATTTTAGAAGAGCATACAAGTATTCTGAAGGAATATGGCAGAAAGCTCAATGAGCATGACGAGAAGTTCAATGAAATTATGTCAGAGATTCATGCTTTGCGTGAAGATTTTCTCAAACTAAATAGGAAAATTGAAGTTACACTTGGAAGCATGGGTAGGCGCTGGGGCTTTGATCTTGAGCGTACTGTTTTAGAAATATTTAGGGAGGTTTTAGAGAGAAAGGGTATTGAGCCAGGAAAAGTCAAGAAATTTAAGTTTAAGGATAAAGATGGCAGTGTAACGGGAATTAAGGGCAGAGTAATTGATGTAGATATACTTGTTCACGATGATAAAGTTTATGTTATTGAAGTTAAGTCTAGGGCTGAAATAGATCATGCTGAGCAGTTAATTGAGAAAGCTAAAGTTGTTGAAAAGATTCTGGGTAAGCATGTAGAGAAAGTGTTTATAGTGGCAGTTAATGTTGATAGAGAAGCCTATGAGAGAGCTCTAGAGCTGGGTATTGAAGTTATTGCAGGAAATATACTTGACTAGCATTTTACTGGGATCATAGACTCTATTCTTATTTTACCGAATCCTATTGTTCTCGAAATTCCTACTCCTGTTATTTCAGCTAGTTTTATTGCCGTTAATACTGTTTTCAGCTGCTCACGTGTAAGTGGGCGAGGGTTTAAAAGATATATTGATGTTCCTGTAAAAGCTGGCTGTAGTCTTCCTTCGCCTATATCTACAAGTATGCGCCTGTAATCTGACAGAACTTTTACTTTACTTTCATTTCTAGTTATTCTTATTCTAGGTGCCATGAGTTCTATTAAAGCATGTAGTTTCGCTACTATTTGCTGTGTATCTATGCCTGTTAACTCAGATAGTGTTTTTAATGCAGATAGAATGAATCTTACTGGCGATGGATAGCAGATATCGTTTCCACGGTACATAAAGCATGTTGGTGTCTGAAACCGTACTTTTAACTTAATTAAATGCGAAAATATGTAGTCATCTGCTAGACTTGACGTGTCCGGCAGCCATGCTTCATTTATACTAACTGATATTATATTTAATTGGGCTGCTGGCTCTTTTAGTGTTGTTTCCTCTATTACTGCTTTTGTGAATTCTTGAAATAGTTCTTCACTTAATAGAAGTATTTTTACTTTAAATGGCTCGCCTTGCTTTATTACTCTTGTACCGTATTTTTTATCATGTACTATTAGGTTTTCTTTCTTTTTGACTACTCCTGTTATAATATAGTTTCCGCCATAATCTATTAATGGGTACGCTATGAAGGGTTTACGGGCTTTTTTCTCGAAGTCTACTCCTCTCCTGTGAAAAATATCATATATTATTTTGACTGCGAAACTCCCGCTCCAAGCAGTAATAGCAAAGTCTCTATCTGGTACTAGTGTCAGTGTCACTATATACCCTATGTTTTCACTACTTAATTTCACGTATAGAATATCGATCGGAGAGTAATATACGCTGACCTTGTTGCTATGAGCCTAGATGCAGATATATTTAATGGAGTTTATTTCGGAGAGTGACTTAGGTATTTATTTAGTATTTATTAGATAATATTTAGTGGTTTGCTTGAAGCCTAAAAGAATTGTTATTATTGGTTTAGACGCGCCGATCGCTTACAGGGTTTACGAGTACTCTAGGAAGGGCTTTCTCCCGAATTTAAGTAAGCTTATGAAGGAGGGAGTACACGCAGTGAATTTCCTAACTTCTTATCCGACGGTCACTCCGCAAAACTGGACTAGCATTATTACTGGAGCTAATATAGGTACTCATGGCGTAACAGGATTTGGTATACATTTACCAGGCGAAGATTTAACAAACTTAAGGTCTGCTTTCGACTCTTCGCTCTGTAGAGCAGAATTCCTTTGGAATGTTGTCGAGGAAGCTGGGGGTAGCTCTATTGTCGTTAACTGGCCATGTAGCTGGCCTCCAACTTTTAAGCAAGGTTGGCAGATAGGTGGCTATGGTTTATCTATGAATGAGTGGAGGAGAGGCGGAATACTCTATGAAGCCGATTTATGTGACGGGCAGCTTTTCACTACCCTCGACCTACCTTACTCTACTAAAATAGTTTTTAGGAAGGCTAGTGGATGGGAAAATCTTCCGAGCTGCACTGATGCCTTGGAGGCTGAAGTTGAGCCGGTGTATAGTGTCTGTGTAAGAGCCGGGAAAAGAGGAGTAGAGTTAGCTAAAGTTAAAGGCCCGAGTCCCTGGTATTTTTTGGTGCTAGACTATGGTGAAGGATTTACTGAGCTCGCTGTTTCATGGAAAAAGGACTACGAAAAAGCTTTGTGTAGACTTAGAGAAGGCGAGTGGAGTCCAGTTATTATAAAAGAATTCGAGACAGTCGACGGGAAAGTTAAGGGAGCTTTCAGATGCAAACTCGTCGAGCTTAGCAGAGATGCTTCAAGAGTAAGACTCTTCGTTACACCTATCTGCAATCTTTCTTTTCCAACTTATCCCGAGGACCTTGTAGAGGAAATTGTAAAAGTTAATCCGCTGGCTTTTCCATCACATATAGTCTACGACGGGCTTGGCTGGGGATGGTTTGATGAGAAAACTTTCTTGGAGCTCGTTGAAATGGAGCACAAGTGGTTTTCAGACGTGCTGACATACTTAATGAAGACTAGAGACTGGAAGCTGGTAGCAGTACATATGCATGCACCAGACTGGTTTTACCACTATGCAGTTCAGCCCGAAATAATTGATCCGTCGAATCCCAAGTATGTTGGAGACAAAAAGGCTAGAAAGCTCGTTAATCTCGAAATAGAGTTCTATAAAGCTATAGATAAGGCAATAGGCAGAATACTTGAAGCAGCGGGCCCAGAAGCCCTTATCGTAGTGGTCTCAGATCATGGAGTAAAGCCTAGAATTTATGAAGTTAATGTTGCTCAAGTACTTGCCGAGGCAGGTCTTCTAGTTCTTAAAGACGACGGCAGTATAGATTACTCGAAGTCTAAAGCTATTCCAGGGTGGGAGGGCCCCTGGATATACGTTAATCTAAAGGAAAAGTTTAGCCACGGTATTGTTAGTCTAGAGGAATACGAAGAAGTCAGAGAAGCTATAATAAATGCTCTCCTCGGATACATAGATCCTAAAACAGGGCTAAGACCTTTCCTCTTTGCCTTAAGAAAAGAAGATGCACGAATTCTCGGACTATACGGTCCACGTATAGGAGATGTAGTTTACGCATTAAGGCCGGAGTACGGCTCACATCACGGCCAACTGCCTACAACTGAAGTCGGAATAGGCTCACTTAAAGGCCTACTAATAATGAAGGGGCCTGGAGTAAAGAAAGGCTATACCTTAAAGAGAACTGTGCACGCAGTAGACATAGCCCCAACTATCTGTTATCTTGTAGGCTTAAGAGCTCCTAAGAACGCCGAGGGAGCCGTAATTTACCAGGCTTTAGAAGGCTTTCCGGATGAAGAAGTAGAAGAAGAGAAAGTGTTCAAGATACAAAGAAAGTTCTTTAAGAAAGAATATGAGGACACAGAGTCCTTTAAAGTAAAAAGCTAAATACAAAATACATAAATTCATTGCATTATTAGTACCTAAAAGGACATCAGAAAATAGCCTAGATGAAGAATAAAGCCGATATGGAGAGTATTTTACATTTTAATGTTTTGTCGCTATAGTCATGTATAGAAGATATATAAGAGAAGTAAAATGTTCTAGAGGCTATGTTCTATGTTTTCCTCTTATTCTATTTATTAGATTATTATATTCTTTTATTTTATTTTTTGATTTATCATTTATGTCTTTGAGTGGTAACTTTAAATACTTCGCCATTATTAGAGATGCTTCTAAGAATGACTAAGGAGGCATTAATGCTTTTAATTTAGATGTGGGAATTTTCTTAAGTAGTTTCAGTGTGTCTTCTTCGAGAGAGTTTGAAACGAGCTACGACTATAATTCTTACATCCACTAATGCTTCGCAATCCTAGTTTTCTCCATACATATTCTTCTTCCATCCATTTTACTTCTTTTCCTACTTTCTTTACTTCTAAAACTATTTGCTTCATTTTATTATACCATTCTTCTATTTCTTTTTCATCTACTCGAGGCTGCTGAATAACTATTTTTCCGAGATATGCTATAGCTATAGCTTTTCCTTCTTTAATGCCTGCAGCTTTCCGCAGTTTTGCTGGAAGAACTACTCTACCATTTTCTATCGATTTTAACTTCTGCAATTATTTTCATGTAGCATAGTATTCTCTAAACAGATATATATTTTTGATAAAACGAGAATCAGAGTTGTATATAGTATAATTTAAATTGATTAAAATAAGATAATTAAAATATGAAATTGTTTAAGTGAGTTTTACTTATTTTTCTGTACGCTTAATGATAACTGAAGTATATGTAATTAAGTAGAGTATGCCTCCTATGTGGCATAGCGCTAAGTATAGTGGGTAAGGCCACTGAGTGTAGTTTATTCTGTATACTGGTATGTAGAGTGTTCCTTTAGAAGTATTCACGGTCTTTAGTTTAATACTTGATATGGGCGTAGATGTTACCATGAAGCCTCCTATAGTGACTGCTATTAATGCTAGCCACAGTATTTTCTTTGAGAAGTCTTTTGTCTCGCTGTAAATTGCCAGGAAGGGTACTGCGTATTGTAGTGTAGCGGCTACTGCTTTCACTAGTAGTGCTGCTTTAATGGCTTCAAGTGAGCCTGATTTTACGCCTATGAGTGTTAATGGGAGGAATACTAGGAAGTTTAGTACAGCCCATAGTGCTAGGAAAATGAGTGCTGTTATAGTCGCTTTATTTCGCTTAGAGGCGACTAGTATTAGTACTCCGGCTGCTTCAAGGAGTAGGGCTACTGTCTGAATAATTGCTGGTGGTGCGTAGTTCACAGCTGAGGACAGTTTGAAGTTTGATGAGAGCAGTGAGTAAAGTGATGTTGCTTCACTTATAATCATATTAATTAATATTAAGAGTAGAGCAGTTCTAGCTGTCTTCATATTTACCACCATTTATGTAGTTTTCTTTTCTTGAACACCCAGTAAAGGTAGTATACTAGCCAGAGGGTTGTCAAAGGAAATACTGTTTTAAGCCATAAATCGAAGTTTGAGTAGGCGCCGACTATATTGAATACTGTGTACGCTATGATGTTTATGAGGAGAGCTCTTTTCTGCCAACCATACTTGCTCGCCACTTTTAGTGCTTCAAGTGCAGCATATCCCTCCTTAGTTAAGTGGTATTTTCCGTCTTTCTTTACTTCAATTAATCCTTCTAGTTTCTTTAAGTGGAAGTCTAGGTGTCCACTACTCTTTATTCCTAGCTCTTTTTTAAGTTCTGAGAACGTCATAGGCTTTTCTGCGAGAGCTCTTAGTATCTCTATTCTAAGTGGATGTGCTACTCCCTCAAACATTTTCTCACACTTCTCTCCATTCATCGAGAGGGAAAATCCCACGCTAAGCTATAATTCTAGGCTTCTAGACTCCATTAGTCTAGTTTACTAGACTCAAGCAATTGATATTACCGAGTCTATGTCTCCTTAAGTGTGGTTGCATGGGATATTGTCGTTCTAGACGCTTCACTTGCATTTCTTAAAAATTACATTAAGAGCAGAATAGGGAAGATTTATTCCTGGAGGATTGTGTGCATACCAGGGCGCTGGAAAGATTTTGTTGTAGTGAGATTTTTGAGCAGAATTTCTTGCAGATACAGAGTACTCTTTGTTATTACTGATTGTGAGCTGGCGAGTAAAATTGAGTATGAAAAGATATGATGTTATTTTACTGGAATTTAGGTGGAGGAAGCGCATAAGGTGGACTTGCTGGTTTTTCTCGCAGAGGAAGCGTCATCCCTCACAAGAGAACCTGGCTCTCACGAGACAGCGTACTGATTTTCAGAGTTACGAGTGAACTAAGCCCTGCTCATCGGTCATTAGTTTCGTTAAATACCCGAATATTAACTTTGCTTTTCTTAACAAAATAAAGAGAGTGCACTACAAGTACTTGTTCATGAACCTAAACCTTTACTGTATTTTATGTAGCTTTATGTTGAGTAATTCGCATATTTTCGACAGTTCTTCTGTGTAGTCTCCTTCTACGGCGTGCAGGTGGTTTGCTCTAATTGTTTCTATAAGCTTGTTGAATTTCTCTCTATTTATTTTGATTACTATGTGGGGCCAAGGCCATATGCTTTTCTTCAGCTTACTTCTATCTACCCTGACACTTTTTGCCTTAAGTATTACCATGTGGTATTCTCCTTTTATTCTATATAGCCTCGCCAAGGTGAATGTTTTCTCGGGAGCTACATACTGTGTTGCAGCGCCTCCAGCTTTTCCTTGAACCTGTGGCAGAAGATGCACGTTTTTGAGGTTTTCCTCCGGTTTATCGGAGGTTTCAGCGAACCATGTCGCCATGCCTCCGCAGTTTCCTAAGTAAAGTAGTTCTTCTTCGGTGTCGTAGACTAGGAAGTCCATTAGTGTCGCTGGTTTTCCTCCTGAAACTATTTTGAGTATTTGCATTGTTAGTGCTCCGTCGTGGTCTACTTCACAGGCGCATACTATGGGCTCTTTGGGTCCTTCAGCATCATAAGGATCGTTTAGTAGCGCTACGGCTACACAGAGGTTTACGTACTTGTCACTCAGCTCTGGCTGACATTTTACGCCGCAGAAATCGAAGCCATGTTCTTTTATTAGCTCTTTTAAGGCGAGGTAGGCTCTAATCTGCTTTTTCAGTTTTTCTTCAGTCAGTATTTTGCCGTTAAACTCTATTTTTCCTACTCTCTCTACTAGCCACTTGTAGTGCTTCTCTACTTCTTCGTCGGGTATTTTCTCTGCTTTTCTAAGTATTTCTAGCTGGTCTACGTGCTCTACGTCGACTCCGAAGACCATTTTTATTTGGGAGGGATCGGCGACTACTGTGTACATGCCTAGTGCTCTTCCTCCAAATACACCGTAAGTCATTCCTCTAAGCCTTTTTACTGTCATGGCGGCTCTAGCCCACTTAACTAGTCTACCTAAGTTTTCTTCATTCATCGGGCCCCAGAGAAGCTCTCTACGTATACCTACCTGGCTTAAAGCTCCGCCTGAAGCAAGTATTCCGCTGAGCACGCCGTCTCCGTAGACCACGAGGAGTGCTACTTCTTTAGAAGCTACTTCAGCTGCTCTAACTGTTATCGACGGATAAGTCCACACAGGAATATGCAGTACAGCTAAATCGGGTTTCTTTACTAGAAGTTTTTCTACTCCGCTTTCAGCTTCCTTAAGGCTCCTAACAACTTTCTCTGTGCCATAGACCTCGAGCTCACCTATTTCCTTTAACTTCTCGAGAAGCTCTCTATGCTTGCGGTCCTCTTTTTCTCTCCAGGGAACTTCTTCTCGAGGATCTCCTAAAGTAATTACGCCTACTCTAGGGGTATACATCTATTCACCAGTCTATTCTACTAAACCGTATTAATAGCAGTATTCGCGAGTATTTCTTCTCCCTGGGCTTTTACCAGCTCCTCGACTTTCATTCTAGAGACTCCAGCTGTGGTACCCGGAGCAGTACAGGCGGAAGCACCTACTGCCTGCGCGTAAAGCAGTATTTGCTTAAGCTTATCTACGTCGATTTCGCTTACTTTATCGCCTGTAATGCCGTATTCCAGTAACTTGTATATTACGCCTGCACAGAAAGCATCGCCAGCGCCAGTAGGATCCACTACATTTACTTTAAATGCTTTCTGAAGAATATTCATGCGTCTAGTAGCTCCCAAGGCTCCTTTCTCGCCCATTGTAATAAGCAGCAGTCTTACTCCATAGTAAAAAACCCTATTTACAGCCTCCTTAAGGCTTTCTGTTCCAGTTAGTTCTTTAAGCTCGCTTTCATTGCAGTGAAACACGTCAATATATTTCATCGCTGGAACAATGTAGCTCCAGTCTTTTCCATAAGGCTTAACTATGTCCGCGAAAGTAAGTGCTCCTTTCTCTCTAGCTTTCTTAAAGATTTCTACAATTCTCTCGTCTATCAAATCTAGTATGCCGGACGCCAAGTAGAATACTTTAGGTCTAGTTTCGTCAATTAGTTTAAGTACCATCGAGGGCGAGAAGACTCGGCTAGCTCCGAGCTCTACATGAAAACGTCTGTCCTCGCCTTTAACAACTAAGATAACGTTTTTGTTAGTACTTCTATCGACTTTCTGGAGAAAAAGCTTGAGGCCGTAGCTCGCTAAAACTCTTTCAATAAATTCTCCGAAAATATCGCTGCCTACTGCGCCAGCAACACCTATTCTGTCACCTGGTACTCCGAGCTTAACCAAGTCTATAGCAATATTAGCTGGGTGCCCGCCAACACTAATCGTTATTCCCTTAGGAGCAAATACTAGTTCTCCGGGCTCAGCTATTTTATCTAAGTCTGCTACAACAATATCTGCTACAAGAAAACCGCAAGACAGTAGGTCTAGCACGTTTCTCCCGTAGAGTTAAGTAAAACGCTGATATTTAATCATCTACTACACTTGAATACTTTTAAAGAAAACGTTAGTGCTTGAAGCTTAGAGTCATTCTCTCGCAGTCAAATATTCTACCTTTTTTATCAACTAAAATTACATATGCTTCAGCAGAAAGATTTTTAGGAAGAACTAGAGAGCACGTGATTTTAGTTATTTTTAGCCTCGCACATGTAGTTTTCGTAAAAGTACTGCTACTAAAATTGTATATAATATTGCTAAGCAAAAGATACATTTTTCTAAGAGGACTCTTATTTAAAGTAACTTTAAGTAATGTACCATTAATTTCGATTCTATTAAATAAAGTAATATTTTCATTCAGCAAAATGTTTACTAACTTAAATAAATAATTGTAAATACAGCCTTTTTTAAGAAGTACGGCTTTATTATTATAGAAGACGGCAACTGAAGGTGTAGCGCCTATTTTCAAAGGAAAGGGCTTTCTCAAAACAATCCACTTATCACTCTGATTTAGTGGCAAATTAAGTGATTTAATCGACTTAGTATCATATGTGAAAACTATTACACTTACTTGGTTACATGATTTTGATAAATTGTATAAGTAAATTAATGATTCTTTAGCAGGAATACTCTCGGTCATGTTAAAGTCGTATAAAATAAGAATTTTACTATAATAGTTTTTTAAGTAATCAGGTATCTGTATACTTAATTTAAATAGCCTAATTGTTACTTTAGAGTTACTGCTAGCGTCGATAATTATTTCGCGGACTTCATATCCAATTGCATATACTTCAACGAGATAGAGCCCGGAAGGCAGTGTTATACTAAATGAGCCATTACTGTCAGTAGCAGTAAATGCTATTGGACATGTAACTAGGGTCGGAGTTTCTGCCCTCGAAAAATAAACATATGCTTTTACAGGCTTATTTTCGCAGTCAACTATTTTGCCGTAAAGTGTGACATAATTTGGCTTGCGTTTAGTCTGCTGAATTAAAGAGAAGTAAATTATTCCAGATAACAATAAGAGGAGAATTATTACTGTATAAAATAGAGGCTTATTTATCACTAAATCACCATTAAACAAAATTTCGCGAGAACTATTTAACTTTACTCGATATTATTTAAAACAGACTATTTTTACTTAGAATATTCTTTTGAAAATTTAGCGACTAGACTCTTTATTTTTTCAATATACTTTCCCTTCAGTTCTTTCAGTTTATCTTCGGTGGGAGCCTCTATGACTAGGTTTACTTCAGGCATTGTTTGTGAAACTCTTATTAGTATCCATGAGTCTTCGAGAAATACTTTGAATCCGTCGTGTATGTCTATTGCGTCGGGGTGTTCTTTCTTTAGAATTGATACTACTTTGTGTTTAATTTCGTCGCTGTAGGCGTCAATGTAGATTTTTTCCATAGAGTACACTGGATACTCGTCTACTATCTTAGAGATTTTTTCATGGGAAGCTATTTGAGCCATGATCAGCGCCGATAGTATTCCGTCAGAGAACGGGTAGAGGTACCCGAAGTAGAAGTGTGAGCTCTGCTCTATTCCTATTAAGGCCTTAGTGTCTCTTACTTTTTCTTCGATAAAGCCGTGTCCTATACGAGAGTATACTACTTTTCCTCCAAGATCCTTAATGACTTTCTCTAGTACTCGTGAAGTATCGGGTGTAAGTACTACTGTAGAGCCCTTTTTAACTAAGTGTTTTACGAAGACTACTCCTGCTTGACTACCGTTAAGTACTCTTCCTTTATCGTCTACAAAGACTGATCGATCGGAGTCTCCGTCGAAAGCTACTCCGAAGTCTGCGCCGAAGCCCACTACTTCTTTTCTCAGTAAATCTAAGTTGTCTCCCTTGGGCTCGGGCCTTAAGCCATAGAAGTCTCCTCTAATTTCGCCGTGAAGTATTTTGTACTCTATGCCGAGTTTTTCTAAGAGAACGGGTATTACTTTGTTGACTACTCCTCCAAAAGTCTCTACGACCACTTTGATTCTTCGTGAAATATTGACTTGGCTTAAGACGAATTCCGTGTAGCTTTTGGCGGCGTCAACAGTACTTGCTTCATTTTTTTCGAGAGAGGGCACTGTCTTGACTTCGGAGACGAGTTTTTTGAGTTCACTGTACTCGTGTGTAAAGCTTGTGCCGTTTCCTCTAATCAGCTTAAATCCATTGTATTGTGGAGGATTGTGGCTTGCTGTAACATAGGCTCCGGAAATCTTTTCTCTCCAGCAGTAGAAGTATGTGATAGGGTTCGGTACTTCGCCCACATAGTCTACTTTTTTGCCGGAAGCAGTAAGTCCTTTAATTAAGTTTTCTGCGAGTGCAGGTGAAGAGTACCGTGAGTCTCTTCCTACAGCTATTTTTTCTTCTTTAATGAATTTTCCTAAAGCGTAGCCTAGTTTGCAGGCAAATTCATCTGTCAGGTTTTCGCCGTATATGCCTCTTATATCGTATGCTCTAAAAGGCGAACTAAGTCTGCTAGACATGGTCTTCACCTAGGGGTCTTCGCAGTACAGCGCTATTATCTGCGAGCCAAAGCCATATATTTCTTGAGGTATTTGCCCAGGGAAGGCTTTTTGTAGCGGGTAGATGTCTTCTACTGGAACCCAGCATTTTTCATCTATTTTGCCGTAGCCTAAGTTCCTGTAGCTTATTCCAAGTAGCTTTGGGAAAGCGTATTTTGATGTAATAGCGACTGAAATTGAGTAGAATCTGTACAGCGGTGCTACAGGGTTCTTTTCGTGTTTCTTTAGAACTAGATATGCTTCTTCGAGGAAATACTTAAAGAGCCCGTACTCAAAGGCTGCTGAGTATATGTTAGGCATAGCTGAGACGAGGGTAAAGGGTACTTCTTCTTCTATTACGTTGCCTCGGTATAGGTTAATCCACTTTAAGCACAGGTACTCTAGCTTATAGAGGTAGTCGAGGTACTTGCTGTCACCTGTAATCGCGTATAAGTGAGCTGCTGCAGCCACTCCCATGGGAGCTAAGTGTGCTTCATAGAGCTTACTGTAGTCTACTGTCAAGTAGTGCTCTAGGCTCGCCGAAGCTTCCTCGAGGTAAGTCTTGTTTCCTGTAAGCAAGTATAGTTTAACCATTAGGTAGGAGTACCCTAAGGCGGCGTCCGCTTCTTTACCGGGCTCCTGTATAGTGTAGTCAGGGTAAACGAATACTGGGAACGAGTACTTTACTTTCCTAGCGAAGTTAATCAGCCAGTTTGCGTTTTTCTTCATTTTAACTAAATCTATTTTAACTAAATCGGGAGCAAGGGAGTGTGCTGCAAGGAGCATACTTGGGTTCGTTATCTGGTACCATGAATCCATTCTTCCAGCGCTCATCCAGTTATTGCTGTAGATTCCTCGTAGCTTATCATAGTATACGTCAAAGTAACTTGTATTCCTAAGAATATTTAATATGAGGTTTTTGTACTCGGGAGCCTGAGTCTTATTGTACAGGTACGTCAATCCGAGTAAAACATTTGCCTGAGTAATAAACTCGCTTTCAGAGACATATTTTCTCTTATCTCCTACATACGCTTTAAGTAGATATAGGTCTCCTTGAATCATATAAATATCTTTTAAGTCTGGTGGATTTTGTAGCGTTGAAATCATGTTTGTTATATAGACTTTGTTTTTGCTTAAATCATAGTTCTTTTCTTTAATTTTACTAGCTATAATGTCTAGGAAACTGAGTACTCCTCTTAAGGGATCTTTTTCATTTCTCCATACGTAGAGATAGTATTTTGCGGCTATGTATGTTCCTTTAAGTCCGTTGAGGTAAGGCGACTTAAGTCCAAAAGCGTCGCGTGACATCTCGAAGCTGTACTCAGCTAGCTTTCTGTCATAGATACTGCCTTTTCCAGTTAAATCACAGTAGCTTACTGAGAACAAGTATTTTCCAGTGGAATCTTTCATTAAGACTACTATTGGGTACTTGATGTAAGTGACTGAAACCAAGGGGTAGTGCCATCCAGCTTCTCCGCCATATACTGTTGACGCTAGCTGGCCTTTGCCGTTAGTCGCGTAGAATGCTCCTCTTCCTCCACGCAGACTCGATCCCTTGAGAGTGACTTTTATTTCTACTTCAGCGAAGCCAGGGTAGTTTTTGTAAAGCGTTATTTCTGCAGTATAGTTCCAGTAGTTCTCTTTTTCACCTGAAATCAATACTACTATTTTGTCGTCTTTTTCTTCGACTGAAACGCTTTTAGCGTAGGAGAAGAACTCGTAGTCTTCTCCACCGAGACCTTTTACTTCAAGACAGTAGTCTTGTTTCTCACTGTAGTAGGCTACTAGAGATACTTTAGTGAAGTCTTTGTCGGAAGAATATTTGCGTACTTCTAAAACAATATTGTTTGCAGAAACTTTGGCTAGTACTTCGCCAGTTTCTGTAGGCTTTTCTACGTGTTCTGGACTGGGCGGCTTCCAGACGTTGAGTAAAGATAAAGCGACTAAAGCCATTATTACTACTACGGCGCCTATTAAGATAAGGTTTAAACCTCGCTTTCCTTCGGCCACGGTCTCACTCGTCTACTTGATTCTCTTTATTGAGCTGAGTAGAGTCGAGAGATCTGTTTCAGCTAGCCCTATAAAGTAGTCTCCCGCGCCATATGATACTATAACTTTGTCTTTTACAATACAGGCTCCACATGCAAAAACTACGCAGGGGCGGTCTCCATATTTTTCGTATAGTTCTTTAGGCTCCATGATATATGTCTCAGAAACACCTGTGATCTCGAAGCCCTTGTCTTCACTGTACTCTAGCTCGAGGGCGTAGAGCCTGTAGTAGCAGTCGCTGCACTGAGCATGCGCTATTTCAATATACTTGCCGTCTACTTCGAGGAGAGGAGCACTCCACCCTATATTGTACTCGAATTCAGATGGAAGCATAACGATCCTATTGTCTTCTACGACTAGGGGGTCTATGCTCTTAGACTCGGCGGAAATTTCTTTGCTGGATGTTCCATACCAGAGAGAAGTAGGGAAGTTTGCTATTACAGGTCTGTGGAAAACATGTATTTTTTCGTCGCCGAGCATTTTGACGAGGAATGTGTCTTTATTAAATGTAACCAGTTTATCGAGAGGATGCGGCACAGCTACATAAGATACCTTAGTCCACCTATTGGCAGACTTGTCGTAGACTGCGATTACTGGAACTGTTTTATTGTAGCTGCTTTCATAAAACTTCTCCGTTTTGCCAGTATATACCATTACTTTGTTTTTCTCTAAGTAGAATACTCTAGGGTCTTCAGCACCCCATATATCAAGCCATGTATCAGGGCCTACTACTACTTTTGCGTCTATTTCTCTAGAGAAAACACCTTCCTCCAGCGAGTTTAGAGGTAACTCTATCTTCGCTATCATACTTGCGTACTCGAAGTATCCTACTATTACTCTGGCATATACTTCAAGCACACCGTTTTCTAGAAGCATACCGGGGTTAAATGCGGAAATAGGCTTTATTTCAGCCAAATTAGTGAGAAGTATTTTATGGGGCGGGATCATACACCTTCTTTTAAATATGTCGTTTGTCTGCGGACGTCTATACTCGTTTATTTTCTTGGCGCATGAATCTATGTAAACGAGGCCAGACAAAGACATCACAGTATCTCTCCGATTAGTTTATTTAAAACTATTGTCTCAAAGTAATTTATCTAGCGGCAAACTGACTGTATGTAAAAAGTGGCTTAAAAGCCTGAAAGCTAAATTTAAATACTGTATAATTATTTAACCAGCGAGAGGGGGTAAAATGAAGACAGGACGTCTACTCGCGGCGCTTTTACTTACTCTCATAGCCTCCTCTATGCTCATTTCAGCAACTCCTCAGAACGACTTAACAGAACTGAAGAATTTGCTTAGTGAGGAAGCTTTTGTTAAGCACATAATGTTTCTTTCATCGCTTGAATCCAAAATGACAGGGTACGAAGGTTTCTATGAGGCAGCTAAGTATATTGAGCGGACTCTTAGGAGCTATGGGCTTGAGGTTCGTGTAGAGAAATTTAATGTAACAGTTCCCGTTGTAGAGTACTCGTATATACTTGTTCGGGAAAATAAGTCTCTTGTTAAAATTAAAGCATATCCTCTCTGGCCTAATCATGTTTGTACATGTTCCTATGACAGTTCTGCGGATGGAGACACTTTAGTTAGAATAAGTAGCCTCAGCGACTTAAAGAAAGTAGACATCAGAGGGAAGTTTGTCCTACTAGACTATAATACTCGCTTCCTATGGAAAATACTCTGTATTTTAGGTGCTAAAGGAGTTGTTTTCATAGAGCCTATTGGCACAAGCTACTCTGAAGGGATGCTTAAATCACTCAACGTTCCCCTCTACTTCCCCCGACTCTACGTAAGCTACAGCGACGGACTCCAATTAATGAAGATTATCAAGAGAGATGGCTACGCCAAAATATGGGTTTACTGTAAAGTAGAGTGGAAAAATGTTGAAGCATACAACATAGTGGGAGTAATAGAAGGCACGGATCCTCTCTATCGAGGAGAAGTAATGGTTCTTGCATCACATTATGACTCGTGGTCACCTGTTCTAGGGAAAGCTCCAGGCGCTACAGATTCTCTAGGCATAGCATTTCTCTTGGAGTATGCTAGAGCCCTCACTATAGTTAAGCCCAGGAGAACAGTCTGGATTGTCGCTTTAGCAGGACACTACCAGTACTTATGGGGTGCTAGAGAGTTTGTTGAAAGGCATTTCGATGAGATAGGGGTATACATTAAAGGCTTCGCGAGCATAGATCTTTCATCGGACAGCGATATTCTAGGGCTTTATGCGCTGGGCTTAGGCTACGGATACATTAACCCCGAGTCTCTAGTCAATCAGAAGTACTCATGGGTTTCAACAAGGTTTTTCGGAGAGTGGCTTAGTGAAGCTAAAAGTCTCTGGAAAGAAGATTTTCGCGTAGCGGACTTGATTACTTTCTCGTACCCGCCGTGGATTAAGCTAGCTAAACCAGTAGACCCGCCTTACCTCTACTTAGATAGCGAGCCTTTTACAGCAGCTACCTTCGGTGGAGGAATAGCTTTTGTCACAACAAATACTCTAAGGCTCTACCAGCAGACACCACTAGATACTTTCGATAGACTAAATCTCAGGAACTTCTTCAAGCAAGCAAAGTACCTGTGGACAGTCCTATATAGGTATGTGAACATGGAAATTCCCTACGCACTGACTCCAACTAGGCTTTACGGAGACTGGGGCTACGTCACACTATCTGTTCAGCTAGCAGAGTACAACGTAGAGACAGCCTGGTACAATAACTTCAGTGACCCTAGAGCAGTAATATGTATTAGTGCTACGAATACTCCTTCAAACGCTAAGTGGGCTGCCAAAGGATTTCTGCTAGTAGTAAAGCCTGACAGCAGAGGCTTAGCTGTAGTTAAGGGACTAAAGCCGTTCTCGACAGTAGATGTTCAAGGCTACGTGCTCGACAACCACGGCAAAGTTCTCTACGCGACAGATACCGGTGTCTACGGTTTGCCTAGAACACTTGTCTTAACGGTTTCTCGGGCCTACAAGCTTGTACCAGTCTTTAAGACAGCTACAATAATTCTGCTGCAGCCTCTAGACCCCCAGACTCTGCAAATAAACTTCAAGGCAGTAGATGTCCTAAACTTTCTTTCTCACACACCGCTAATACATAGAGACAATATAGCTCCTCCGCCTTCTACGCTGATGACCAAGACCTACACGCCGACAGCGCTCCAAGACATAGCTGCTTTTGTGGAGCCAAACGTACCTGTAGAAATAGTAGTGCGGACAGACGACCCCTATCCTCTAATAGTACTAAATAATGCGTCTCCCGAAAACCTTGCAGGAAACGGATTTATTCTCCGCGAAGGCGAGGAGTACATAGCTTCGCCGCTAGACTACGCCCGAGACATGTACTTTTTGGCTGTTAGTAGAGCAAAAATACTTGTTGAAAAAAGCGCTGTATCAGCTAGACTCTGCGAGTACTACTCCTTAATGGAGGAAACCGCGAAAAAGTCCTTTGCGGAGAATCCTACACAGCAGTACGCTTGCTCTTTCTCCCTGTGGGCTTACTCGAGAGGAGTCTATACTGCAGCTATGAGCCAGATGAACGATATAGTCCTCACAACACTCTTCTTCATGTTCTTTTCAGCTCTCTTCGCAATAAGCTTTGAGCGCCTAGTATTTATGTCAGAAGGAGTAAAAAGAGTCCTCTTGACTGTCACAACATACTTAGTGACAATTGGAGTACTGTCTATTTTCCACCCAGGCTTCCATGTGACCATTAACGTGTATGTACTGGCTATCTCTGCGAGCATAGGTATTCTCGTACTAGTGCTTGTAGCTATGCTGCTGGGCGAAACATACTCTCAGATGAAGAAGTTCAGGGAGTACACTATAGGAAAACACTTTATTGAAGTAGAGCGACTAAGCCTATTAGTGACAGCGTTTTCTACTGGAGCCCGCAACTTGAGGAAAAGAAAGCTGAGAACAGTCCTTACTCTAATTTCAATAATATGCTCTGTTCTCGCTTTAACAGCGTTCACCTCTGTTACTTCAGGTATTTTAATTAATGTAATTAAAGTCGGGAAAGCACCCTACGAGGGAATACTGATAGAGAGAGCGCCCTGGATGATCAATCAGCCTATACCAGAAGAATTCATTGTAGAAATGGAGCTTCTGCTAGGCGACAACTTTACTGTAGCTCCCCGCTCCTGGATCTATCCTCCAGGCTACCAGTTCATATGCGAGTGGAACGCATCTCCTCATGCTAGCATAAAGGGAGCCGTAGCTATAAGCCCCGCATTATTCAAAGTCCTCGAACTAGAAAATCTGCCACCTCAAGTCGTCGCCTTCCAGGAAGACGAAGAGTACTGCTGTGTTATTAGCGCGAAAACAGCTGAAGCTCTTTCAGAAAGCCTCGGCAGAAAAGTAGGCTTAGGAAGCAGAATTAACCTATGGGGACTTGATCTAACAGTAAAGGGAATTATTGAAGGAAAGTACTTCTGGTCAGGAAGCAGCGGAGTAGTAGACTTAGACCAGCAGCCAATAACGCCGATAGACATAGAGCAGGGCTTAAGCGAAGTATCGCGAAGGCTCTCGGGAAGCGACGTAGTAATTATTCCGGTCAGCTTAGCTTTAAAGGCATTTAACGCCCAGCCACTCGCAGTAAGCATTATTCCCAAGGAAAAATTATCTGACGCCGAGTTGAACAAGCTGGCTCAAGCCATGGCTAAGAGATTTCTCGTAGACATCTACGTAGGCCTACCGGAAGAGAAAACAGCTCTGAGAATAGCTCCGAGAGTCCAAGTAGTAGTCGGAGGCTTGAGCACTGTTATAGTTCCTCTACTAATCGTAGGTTTCACGGTGCTCTTAACAATGCTTAACTCGATATACGAGAGAGTAAGAGAAGTCAAAGTATATAGCGCAGTGGGACTAGCGCCAGTACACGTCATGGGCATGTTTCTCGCAGAGGCACTAATATTCTCTATAGTGGGAAGTGTAATAGGCTATGTTGTAGGAATGGCGGGAGTATCGTTCCTCTGGTCGATAAAAGCTTATCCACCTAACTTCTACCCTAACTATGCTTCAGCAGCAGTTATACTAGTTGTAGTAGTTACAGTATTCTTTACTCTACTTTCAGCAGCATATCCCGCGTACAAGGCATCAACACTGATTACACCGTCTTTTGAGAGAAAGTGGAAAATAGAAACTAAGCCAAGAGACAACGTATGGTCTTTACCTCTGCCGTTCAGAGCAAACGAGAAAGAAGTATACGGTGTACTCGAGTTCGTAAGAGAGTACTTAGAGGCACACTCAGTTGAACGCATGGGCCTCTTCTTCGTAGAGGGAGACTTCAAGTACTATGAGCGCGAAGAAGGAGGAAGACCAGTCAAAGTACTCGAGACTAAAGTAAGGCTAGCGCCTTTTGACCAGGGAATAGTGCAGAAAACAATTATAGTGGCTACAAAAGTAGGCGCTACATATGGATTCGAAGTGGTAGCCGTGAAGGAGACTGGACCCGAAATACCCTGGATTTCCTCGAATACAGCCTTCTTCAGGGAGCTGAGAAAGCAGTTTCTGGCCTGGAGATTCCTGTCGGATAAGTCTAAGAGAGAGTATATTGAGAGAGGTTTATCCCGCTTTAAAGGTGGTGAATTATGAATGAGTACGAGAAAGGTTTAACCTGGAGATCTATTATAGCCCTATTCTTCGCAGTACTGCTTCTAGAGCCAGCTATAATCTACTACTACCTCGTTATGGGAGAAATAATGCCTCTCTCAGTGTGGATAATACTTCTGCTCTGGGTCGAGCTATCGGGAATTTTCGGCCTCAGACTTAGGAAACAAGAGATATTCATCATCATGACGTTTGAGTGGATAGGCCTCTGGACATCGACGTGGTTTGCAGTAGATTTAATTAAGAGACTCTACTTCGCTAACAGCGAAATAGCAATAATGCTCGGCGTTTCTAAGCTAGTGCCGCCGTTCTACGCTCCCGTGGGAAGCGATGCGCTTAGAGTAATGCAGCTTAGAACTTTCCTCGATCCAGCTTGGGCTACCCCACTTCTAGTGCTAGCTTTTTCAGTAATACTTAGCGCTGTAGCGAACCTCTCACTAGGACTTTTTGCATACAACCTGTACGGAGTAACATATAAGCTCGAATTCCCCTGGGCTTCAAGCCAAGCCACAGTAATAGATGTTATAGCTGAGAAAAGATCAGCTGAACTCAGAATATTTCTGCTAGCAATAGTAGCAGGCCTCCTATACTGCTTCCTAGTCGACATTATACCCTACATGCTGGGCGTAATTCTGCCAACACGCCAGCCAGTAGACTTGACTCCAATAGCAGACAGTGTTTTCCCCGGAGCACTTCTACTAATACCAACTGACTTAAGCCAATACGTCTTAGGACTAATACTCCCCGTCGAAGTAACTTTAGCCCAGCTCGTAGGTATGGCCGCCGCATATATTGTAGGAAACCATATTATCACGCTGAAGGACCTGTGGCCTCTCGAAGCTAAGTGGAGGCCGGGCTTTTCGTGGCTGTGGATTTACCAGAAGTCTCAGATATACTTCTGGCTCAGCGTAGCTATAGGCTTAGGCATAGCGTCAGCTGTAGCACCAATGATTTTCAGGTACAAGAATCTACTTAAAGCATTCAAGTTAATGAAAGGAGTATCAGGTGGAGCAAAAGGGTCGTTTTATCTTCTCATGTACCTAATAGCGTCTACAGCCTCAGTAATCATGGTGTACATATTCGTGCCAGGCTTTCCTCTATGGATTTTACTCCTCCTAGTAGTAGCGTGGTCCTTTATAGTAACAATGCTCCAGACATACGCGGCGGGTGTAACTATAGGGTTCGATGTCCCCTACCTCAAGGAAATAGTAATCTACTTCAGTGGATACAGAGACCCTAAAGCTTTCTTCGCTCCAATTCAAGTCTACACAGGAGGCTCCACTGTAGCACAGCATCTTAAAATGGCCGAGATACTCAAGTGCAGGCTATCAGACTACATTAAAGCATACTTCCTGGTAATAACCCTAGGCTTCATTATGAGCTTCTTCTACGTCTCTCTGCTCTGGAGCGTTGCTCCAATACCTTCAAGCGCCTACCCCTATACTGTTACAGGATGGCCTGTAGAAGCAATAGAGTTCTGGAGATTCCAGAAATGGCTTTGGACAGGGTACTTATTTAGAGAACAAAATATTCTGGCGGGACTAGTTGCAGGAACAGCAATATACTTAGTAAGCGACTTCATTCTGCATAAAGCATGGATACCAGTAGTTCTCGTCACAGGAATTATTCAGCCTCCAAGCTTCATTATAGCGCAGTTCATAGGCTCTCTTGTAGGCAACTACTTTATAGCTAAACACTTCAGAGAAAACTGGTCTAAAGTCTCAGCCTACATGGTAATGGGCTTCCTAGTGGGAGACACTTCACTAAGACTCCTACTGACTGTAGTAAAACTAGTAAGTAAATCTATATGGCTTCTACCCTACTAAACAGCTATTTTTCTTTAGAATAAGTTATTTTCATTTCGTGCTTATAGCCTATGATAAATCCTATTACAAATACTACTATTCCTAAGGCAATAATGCTTAATCTCAATGTAAACAGCTCATTGAACAGGCTTTGTACTTCAGCTGAAAGCTCATTATACGCTTTCTCTAGCTTAGCGTACTCTGCAAGTTTGTCGTTGTATATTTTTTTAAGCTCTTTGAGCTTCTCTTCAAGAGGCCCTGCTACAGCTATGCCCGAGAGAAGAAGAGCTACAAGTAGTGTGCTTAGAATAAGATTTCTTTTTAAGTAAAGTCTGTTCATGGTGAATTTATCTCAGAGGACAATAAAAAGTTTATGGAAAGTCTTATATTAGTTTCCGCGGTAGTTAAAACATGCAACAAATTAACCACCTAAAGGTGGTAAGAAAGAAACTGCTTCTATTACCACTAGTCCTACTGGCGTTGACACTAATTCTTCCGCTTAATGCTTCTCCGAAAGCGCACTACTACTACATATATGTCAAAATAACTACTCCAGTAGAGCTTAAGGCCGGAACACCAGTAGTAATCAAAGTTAAAGACTTGAAAGCAGCAGTAACACGATCCTATGACTGGAGCACTGTCTACGTACTCTACGGAGATACTCTAGTACCTTCACAGGTAGACAAGCTTGGTACAAGCGAAGACGACTACGAAATAGCTTTTGAACTAGTAGAAGACATCCCAGCAGGAGGCTCTGTTACATACAAGATACTAGTAGCAGAGAAAGGCTACAAGCTACCTGCACCTACATATGAAGAAGTATGTAAAGTAACAATAGTACCTAAATACGAAGACATGGCCGAGCTAGGCACCGGCATAGTTCTAGAAAACGACTTAATTAAAGTAGTTATTCTAAACGAGTCTGACTGGATTGCAGGAACAGTGTTCTCAGCTATAATAAAGAAGACGGGATACGATGTAGTTAAACAGGGTAGAGAGAAGGGCTCAACTGGATGGAGATGGTCACGATATCTAGCTGAAGGAGACCCAGGATGGGCTGAGAAGAACCCAAGATTCAAAGTACTCTACATGAGCACAGGTCCTGTGAGAGCAGTAGTAGTCCTACAGTCAACAACACCTCACGGACAGCTAGCAGACGTATATGCTGTAAAGAAGTACTCTGTCTACAAAGGCTGGAGCTACGTGAAGTTAGAGCTCACAGTAACAGGTCCTGGATACAAGCCCGGCACTAAAGTACCAGTAAAAGCCAGCTTCATCGACTTAGCTGATCAGGGAACAAACCACGACACAGTATATGTTCCTGGAGTAGGAGAGCTTTCTAGAATGCAGGGTACTAGCCTCAGAAAAGAAAACCTCACTGAAACATGGATTGCTGTATACAATAAAGAAAAGCTAGAAGGCTTCGCTGTAATATTCTATCCTCTCGGAAACTTAATTAAACTAGAGTGGGGCAGCCCCGGAGCAGAAATAGTACTACACTACGAGGAAGGTATACCTATACCATTCTACAGAATACTAGTACTATTCGACAAGAGCGTGGCAAACGACTCGTTCGCATACATACGTACTGTCTACAGCTACTCTACTGCCGACATTAAAGTAGAGGTTGTTAAAGAAGAGGAAGCAAAGCTCCTACCAGTCGTAGTCCTTGAGGGTGCTCAGAAAGAAATTGAATCTCTAAAGAGCGAAATAAGCTCACTAAACAATGAAATAAAGAACCTCAAGTCGCAGCTAGCGCAGGCACAGTCAACTATAGAGAGCTTAAACCAGGAGATAAGCGGCTACAAGAGCAAGATAAGTGAACTAGAGTCTGAGATAAGCAGCCTGAAGTCCAGCCTAAGTACAGCTCAGTCAATGCAAGGAGTACTCCTAGTAGTAGGTCTAGTAGTAGGTCTGGCTATAGGATACTTTGTAGGCGCTAGAAAGAAAAAGGAGTCTAAGTAAACTAAAGCTCGGTGAAGAAACTATGGAAAAATTAAGCGCTTTTATTTTATTTACTATACTCTTCTTCTCTATTGTCCTCGTGCACTCTGAGCCTGTTAACGAATATTATTTGATAACTATTGTAGTTAAAGCACCTAGCACTCACAGCATTCCGGCTAATTACCCTATAGTAGTTGAGCTCAAGACTCTGGCTGCAGCGTTGCCTAAAGGAGAAGTAGACGTGTTCGGCGTGACTAAAACTGAGGAAGACGATATTGACTGGAATACTGCAGCCGTGCTCCACGGAGACCACGTTATTCCAAGCCAGATAGACGACTTAGATCTTAACGGCTTCTCGGAAGAAGACGAGCTAGTATTCCTCACAGTCAAGCCTATTCCAGCAGGTCAAAGCAACGAGTATAAAGTATTCGTAGCCAAGAAAGTGAGCAAGCTCCCTAAAGTATCTTTCCCTATTAAAGTCAGAGTAAAAGAATACGGCCTTATATCGAGAATAAAAAAGGAGTCTCCCGAGTTCATGAGCGAGGCCTACGACCTGTCAAATGGCTTAATTACGGCTACTGTAGCAGTTAAAGCGGCCTGGATGTCTGGAGCAATATTCTCTATAGTGGTAAACAAGACGGGATACGATATAGTTAAGCAGAGCTCAGAGTACATGAGCCTCTTATGGAAGTGGAGCAGACTCTTCTGTCCAGCTGACCCCGGCTGGATAGAGCACAACCCCGACGCCATGACTGGTGGAGGAAAAGTAGTCTTCATGAAGGAAGGCCCTGTGAGAGGAATAATTAAAGTAGTTTTAACAGCTTCCTACTACAATTTGACAGACGTATACCCTGTATTCACGTACATACTTTACGTAAACCAGACATGGATTTACGCCTACTTAGATATAACAGGGAAGAACGCTAAGCCCGGAATGTTTCTTGAAGTAAACTTAGCTAACAGAGAGTGGGGAGGAGTCGGCAAAGGAGGACTATACAAGCTAGTCATAGTGAGCGGTGCTGGAAACTTTTCTCGCAGAGAAGACGTCAAAGTCCCTGTTTCTCTCATTAAAGAAGGCTGGTACATATCAACAGACCCGTCTATGAAGAAAGGCTTTGTCTTCATATTCCCGACACTAGGACTAGACTCGGTGCTCTGGAGCTTCGACGACGAAGGTATTCACACCTACTACACAGCTATGAGTTTCCCGTACAAGTCGATAATAGCAGTATTCGATGAAAACATTACAAATAATCCAGTAGAATACGCCGAGAAAGTCTACCGTGAGTACTTTGCTGTATCGCCTACGATTATTGTTAAGCCGGCAGAGAAAATATCAAGCCTTCCAGGAGAGCTCGCTAAGATGAAGGAAATATTCGAGCTGCAGAGCGCTGTAACAGAGCTCGAAAAGAAAATAGAAAATATGTCTAAGCAAATAGCGAGTCTGAGGTCTACAAAAGAGAAACTAGAGCTGACAGTGTATCGTACACGTATACTTGTAGCAGTTCTTCTCGCAGTGATTTTTGTGGTAGGATATGTTGCTGGAAGAGGACGTGCTTACCGTAAGAAGAGGGTGAGGAAACATGAGGAGTAGAGTCTGGGTAATACTACTCTTATTAGCTCTCTCAATAACAGTGCTGTTTGCATACGAAGTAGCCTTCATAGGTCTGCTCTTCGGCTTCCACTTAGACGCGATCAGCGGCACTACTCTCATCTTAGGCCTGCTCTACCTCTTCATACTAATAGGCCCCTGGATAAGAGAGTACATTAGCGAGCAGCACTTGAGTCTAATGATAGTATTCCTGCTAATAGCCTTCGCTATGGGCAGCTACTTCTATCCATGGTGCTTCATGAATCAGTTCCTGGGAGCAAGACTGCTTCAGCCTAAAATGTACAACGAGCTCTTACCGGAGCTCTGGGCTCCTCCAGCTGATGTATTAAGACCTGCGCTAGCCGGCGGAGTAGCTGTTCCCTGGGGAGACTGGGCGATAAGCATCGCCTACTGGTACTTCTTCGTCATAGTCTGTGCGCTAATGATGTTCTCTATAGCAGGTATTTTCAGAGAAAGATGGAATAAAATAGAGAAGCTCTCATACCCCCATGCAGTGATCTTCGAGAGAGTCGTAGACTTCGCTCTAGGTAGAGAAGAAAAGGTGTCATGGCTCTTCCACCTAGGAATAGCAATAGGCTTCCTAGTGTACTTGCCGTGGATACTGTACCAGCTTCTACCATGGTTCCCCAACATCTATGGCTGGAACCAGCCTCCATTCCGCTACGGCATCCCCTCGCTCTTCGACTTGGTTGTGTTCTCGCCAGTAGTAAAGCAGAACTACGCTGGAGTATTCACTTTCCAGACATCACCCGTCGAAGTAGCTCTCTACTACATCGTGCCTCTCGACGTCCTGTTTACAGCATGGATTTCGTGGCTAGTCTTCCTAGTAATATTGCCCCAAATAGCGTACACTATGGGCTACTACTCAGGCATCCCGGCTCTAGCAGACAGCTACGCTAGATGCGACCTCATAGGACGCCAGGATCCCCTAAAGCTCCACGCTTTAGCAGGAGTAGGAATGTTTCTCGGAGTATTCCTCTGGCCTCTCCTCCTCAACTGGAAGTGGTACGTAGACACACTCAAGAAAGCTTTCAAAGGAAACCCTGTAGAAGAAATACGCGAAGGAAAAATAGGCTACTCTTTCTCCTACACACTGCTAGCAGTCACGTTCTTGGCGGCAGTCGGCCTAATGGCTGTAGCCGGAGCAGCAGTCTACGCTGCAGCATGGCTGTTCATAGCCGTAATAATACACAGCGTAGTTATGGCTAGACAGTATGCTGAAGCAGGAGTCGCTTTCAGCGGCGGCTGGTGGGGCACACTGCAGGCGCTCACATACCACGTACTCTATCCAGGCAAAAGGCTCGAGGAAGTAGATAGAAGCTACTTCGAAGTCCAGCTAATGGCACACAGCCTTATCTGTGCCTCAGCATCGTCTATCACCTACGGGCCTCTCTACTACTCGCTATTAGCCTACAAAATAGGCGAAGAGAAGGGTCTATCTCCAACACAAGTATTCAAAGGTCTAGTATCAGCACTAATTTTAACAAACATTGTAGCAGGTCCTCTAGTAGTATTCACATGGTACGCTGTAGGCTACAGCAAAATACCGGTAAGTGTCGACGGCTGGTGGTGGCCAGACAGGTGGACTAATCCGTCGCTTATAGCTCCGTATCCAGCTGACCCACCATGGATACCTCACGCACTAGTAGGCTTAGCTATATCAGGCATAGTCTTCTTCCTGAGAATGAGGTACTACTGGTTCCCACTTAACGGAATAGGCCTAGTCTTCGGAACAATAGGTGGAGTCGAAGGACACGCATTCCCAGCGTTCATAGCTTGGCTACTAAAGTACATTACAGTGAAGCTAGGTGGAGCAAAAGTATACGAGAAGTACGGAGTAAGCCTAGCTTCAGGGGTCTTCCTAGGCTACGCCTTCGCGGTCTTCGTGCTAGGACTAGGAACAATATACAGATTCCTGTTCCCCTACTAAGCGCTATCGATTTTAACTACAAGACCCATAAAATTTTTAAGATTTTTCTAATATTTGGAAAGAGAAATATGTCTATTGCCGACGAGCTGATCAAGAATCTAATGGGACTAGGTTTAAGCAACTACGAGGCAAGAGCATTCATAGCTCTAGCTCTCTACCGCGAAACTACTGCTCCAAATATTGCTAGAAGAGCAAAAATACCTTTATCGAAAATATACAGTGTTCTAAGAAGTCTCGAAGAAAAGGGTCTCATAGAGTCTCAAAGCAAAAGACCTAAAGTATACAGAATAGTAGACCCTGACTACAGCCTAGAAAATCTTCTCAAAAAATATGAGGAGAGAAAAAATACAATTAAAGAGCTTTTAAGAAAAGTACTTTCTCTAGAAAAGTACGAGAAAGGAGGATTATGGGTGGTAAGTGGATTAGATAACATTATTCGAAGAGTAAGAGACCTTATGAACAAGAGTGCCATTAGCTTGGCGCTGGCAACTCCTGATTATTTGCTCAAAAAGTTTTCATCGAAGCTAAGTGCTCTAGGAAGAAACGGCGTAAACTTATCGCTAGTAATCTATGAGACGGACTCTATGAAAACAAAATTTTACGTAAACACTCTATCGAAGTACGCTAGAGTTAAAGTAAGAAGTATACCTGCTGTATCTACTCTCTTCATCGACAGAGAAGTAGGCGTAGTCTTCTACCTAAAAACCAGCAACGAAATGCCTTATCTCGATGAAAGCTACGCCATGATAGTAGAGGATGAAAACCTCCTCAGAATGATAAACGACTTTTTCCACTTAGCTCTGTGGCTAACATCAACTGATGTAGGTCCAAACCTAAATCTTTTCAGCAAACCTCTCTCCTATACTCACTTCTGGCGTTTAGTAGAGGACGTAGACATATTGTTCAAAAATAATCTCGGCCCAGTATATGTTGAAATAGAGGGATCATATGTTAAGTCTAAAGAGCCGGCCTATATTAAAGGCGAAGTAATAGACTATAGTATAGGCGAAAACTGGCTCAGCTACAGTATAGTAGTTAAAAGTAATGAAGGAAAAGTAACTGTAGGAGGCTGGGGCTGCTTCCTGGAAGATGTTGAAGCTAAAAAGGTAATACTGTATAGTAGTTTCTGCGAGAAAATCTTCTCTTCTAAATAGCAAAATAATCGAGATTAATTTACACATGTAACTATAGCGGATTTGCATACTTTTCAGAAACATAAGTCAGCTTACTTAACTTAGCTTAAGACTCGAGCGCACTAATTTTTCGAAAAACTGTTCTAATTTATAGAACATAGTTATATTTATTTAATTAGTTAGGTAAGTTATTCATGATGAAGAGTATATTTTCATTTATACTGGCAGTTTTTCTTTTAGCTGGAGTAGTTTCAGCTCAACCTACGTGGATTCCTTGCTATTTTTATTGCAGTTATCGTGGCGGGAGTTGCCATTAAAAGGCGTTTAGTGTAAATAAATAATAAATAGGCTTTGGAGTCGTAGTTACTGGATGATTAAGGCAGGAGCTGTGCTCTTTGATTTATATAATACGCTAGTATATGGTGAGAACTGGGAGAAATTCTGGGAACAAGCTTTAAAAGCCACTGTAAAGTACTTGAATTCACTTGGATTCAAAGTCGGCTTAGAGGATTTTTCTAGAAAATATGTGGAGATACATGATAGGTTATTAAAGAATCTTGAAAGAACTTCAAGTGAATTAGATTTAGTTTACTTATATTGGAGGCTTTTAAAAGAACTTGGCTTTACTCCATCTATTAATCTTGTTAAAAAGATACTTGATGTCTTCTACGACATTGAAGTTTGCTCGTTAAAGTCTATCCTGATGCTATTCCTACTGTAAAGTATTTTAGGGAGAGAGGCCTGAAGACTGCTATCGTATCTAATGCTACTATGCGTTTCGAGTATATAGTTAAAAAGTTCTGCTTTCACGAGTACTTTGACGTACTTATGGCTTTATATAAAGTCATGAGGCTTAAACCTCATTCCATAATTTTTCTAGAAACCTTAAGGTTTCTAGGAGCTAAGCCTGAGGAAGCTGTAATGGTGGGTGACTCCTATAAAGCCGATATCGCTGGAGTGAAAAAGCTCGGTATTCGAGGAGTTCTACTAAATAGAGGTGAGTCTCAAGAAAATACTGCATATGAAAAAGGCTTAGAGCCGGACGCGGTTATACACAGTCTCGAAGAGCTAGTGGATTTAATAGAGGTGTAGGGGAGCTACTTTGAGGTAGCTAGTCTGCGGGATTTTTCAGCGGCTGCTTTAAGCGACTCCATTATTTTTCCTTTAACTCCTTCTTTCTCTAAAACCATTAAGGCCTCAACAGTAGTGCCTCCTGGCGTAGCTACGCTCCAAATGAGATTTTCTGTCCTCATTTTACTTAAAGTCTTAGCTGTACCTAGGAAAAGCACTCGGGCAATTTTCTCTGCGAGAGGCCTAGGTATACCTAAGTATACTCCAGCTGAAGCAACAGCATCGATTAAGTAGGCGGCTATAGCTGGACCTGAGCCCGAGACTGCTGTAATAGCGTCCATTAATTTCTCGTCAACTACCTCTACTTCTCCTGCTGACGAAAACAGCTTAACTGCAGTATTCAAGTCCTCATCTGTTGCTCGAGGACCTCTACATAAGGCCACAAAAGCTGCTTTAGAAACCACGTTTATGTTAGGCATTGCTCTAATAATTCTTGCTTCAGGAAAATACTTGCCTAGCAGAGAAGTGGTGTAGCCCGCAACAATACTCAGTAAAAGTTTTCCTCCGCCCTTCCACTCATCAGAAACTTCGGGAACATTATTTGGTTTAACTGAAAGAAGAACGACTTCCGCTTTCTCTACAGCTCCCTTCAGACTGCGGGTTGCCCTGAAACCAGCTTTCTCAGCGGCTTTCAGTCTCTCTTTAAGAATATCGTAGGCCAGAATCTCGGAAACAGCGCTGCTTTCCCAGAAAGCTTTGGCCAAAGCTTCACCCATTTTACCGTAACCTACTACAGCTAGTCGCATTGAAACGTTAAGTGCAGTAGAGTTTTAATACTTCCTGTTAAATTGTACTGGAGGCAATGATCGGCTCGGGCGATATGACTGATGATCATATACGCCAGAGGGTGAGCCTCCGCTGAGGAACTAAAATATAATATTCTCGGAGTCGCTAGTCTACCGTGAAGCTAAAAGTACTTGTCTGGAACGAGTATATTGTTGAAAAAGAAAATCCTGAAGCAGCCGAAATATATCCTGAGGGAATACATATAGTCATTGCAGAGGCTCTCGAGAAAGCAGGCTTCGAAGTAACTACAGCTACTTTAAGTGATCCTGAGCAAGGCTTCAGCAAAGAAATCTTAGATAAAACAGATGTCATCGTAATGTGGTCTCATATCGCTAACGAGAAGCTAGAGGATAGAATTGCTGAAAGAGTCTACGAGAAAATAGTGAGAGACGGCGTAGGCTTCATAGTACTCCACTCAGCTAAAAACTCTAAAATCTTCAGAAAACTCGTGGGCACTTCATGTAAAGTAAAGTGGCATGAAGCAGGCGAAAAAGAGAGAATATGGGTTGTCGCACCATGGCACCCTATCGCAGAGGGAATAGGAGACTACTTTGAGCTAGAGCATACTGAAATGTACGGCGAGCCATTCGACATACCGCCGCCAGACGAGCTAGTTTTCACAAGTTGGTTTAAAGGAGGAGAAGTATTTCGTAGCGGCTGCTGTTTTTACCGCGGGAGAGGCAAAATATTCTACTTCAAGCCCGGCCACGAAACATACCCAATATACTACGACAAAAACGTGCAGAAAGTACTAGTAAACGCAGCCATGTGGGCTGCTCCAGTCAAGAGACCAAAATCCATTTACGGCAAAGTAGAGCCACTAGAGTCTTTATAGATTTAAGCCTATGATAAAGGTTCAGCCAAGCACGTTTCTTTAGAAACTCCGTCGAGAATAAGAATTAGTCTGTTGAGTACGCATCTGCCTATAAGGAGTTTTCCTAAACCGAAGTAGGGTGTTTCAACTATAACTGGAAGTTTTTGGTCCCCTACGACAATAAATGCTCTGGCACTACGCATAGTAGTAGTTCCAGCTAAAGTTCGGTAAACTCCCCACGAAGACTTAGGTAGTTCACCTACTTTCACGAAATCATATATCTCTCTAGTCACCAAGAGACATCCTTCAAAGCCCGTATCAACAGGGGCTATTAGTTCTTCAGGATATTCTTCTCTAGCTAAATTTACTAACTTGAATTTTAGTACAGGGTAGGGTTGTCGTGCATTAAAGTATTTTAAGCACTCAATTGCTCTATACTTCCTCCCCACCATTCTAGCACCTCGGGCTTATCGTGACCTATATGAGCTACTACAGCGTGTTTAGGCTTAGTTTTTGAGAGAACTTCGCGAACTTCTTCGAGTGTTTTACACAAGGCTTGAAGTTTTCCCTCAAAGAAGACTGCATACCACCCCTTGTATTTTTCTTCAAGTTTTCTTGCTTCTCTTTCATAAGCCAAGTGATTGAGTTCCTCGTCCTCGGCGAGTATTTTCTCGTTGAAAAGAAGCCATAACGATATAGCTTCATCTATGGCTTCATAAAGTTTAAGTCCTCTTTTAATAGCGGCTGCCTTAAATTCTCTAAGCTTCTTTTCGTCGATCTTTTTTACTACAAGAGTCATCTAGGTAAATTAGTTCACCTAGGTTAAAAAACTTGCTTAGTCTATACTCTTAAAGCAGATTGTAGCGATATATTGGTAGTGAACTCTCGAGAAAGAGTAGTTAAAGCAATGGAGCTAAAAGTACCCGACAGAGTACCCATATATGAGATGCATGTACCTACTAAAATAGCTGCAGTAGTCTTAAACAAGAGTCCCAGCCAAGTACTAGCACATAATCCTCCAGCTCTTTTCGATTTAATTGCATCAGGGAAGAGAGTAGACTTAAGTAAAATAAACAGGAGAATTGCTGAAGAACTAGTTGAAATATACACTAAGCTGGGGCTAGACTGGATTAGAGTCGGTGGTGCGTATACTAAGGTACCCGAAGTCAAGAAACTCGGAGAAAACACTTGGCTTGTAGACGGAGCAGTATTGAAGTGGTCTGGCGAAAGCATGTGGAATTTAAGCGAACCCAAACACTATGATCCAGACGAAATAGTCAGGGAATTTAGGGAAAAAGAAGTAGAAGTCGACTACAGAGTACTCGATATTCTGAGAGAAGTTGTTAAGAGAGCTAAAGGAGAGTTCTTTATTTCATTTGACGCAGATGGATCCTGGGGCCCAATAGTCTCTAGACCTAACTTGCTAAAGCATGTTTTAGTGTGGACGAGGAGGAGGCCCGACGCTGTTAAAGCAATAATAGACTACTATACTAGGCTCGCCATAGAGTACGGTAAAGCTGCTATCGATGAAGGAGCAGACGCTATACAGATGTGCGTTGACTACGGGTGCGGCACTAGGCCCTGGATGAGTCCCTCGATGTTCAGGGAGTTCATTAAACCTGCTCTAAAGAAGCAGTGTGATGCATTCAGGAAGAAGGGAGCCTTCGCTGTACTACACAGCGACGGCAATATAGAGTCTCTGCTACCCGATATAGTAGACGCAGGCATTAGTGCCTACCAAGGGATAGATGTTATGGCTGGCATGAGTCTAAAGAAAGTGAAAGAAATGTATGGAGACAAAATATGTTTAGTTGGAAACGTCGATCCCAAGGTAATTGAATTCGGCACAAAAGAAGATGTAGCTAGAGAAGTAGATAGGTGTTTACGAGAAGGTGCACCCGGAGGAGGATATGTTCTATCAGCTTCAGCAAATATATCTATATGCACTAATGCAGAAAACTTCTTTTTCATGATAGAATACGCGAAAAAGAAGGGAGTATACAGGTCCATGAAATAAGATAGTTTTCAATAGAGCGAAAACCAAGGAGAGCATTGACAGAAAGCGAGAAACTAGCTCTACTACATCCAGCAAATGAAACTAATATCTTCTAGTGAACTACGGGTGAAACATTTTAATTGGACGACTGAAAGGTCATCTAGGCTAGGGGAAAATATGTCTGTATTAAGTAGAGCTGAAGTTAGAGAAAGAGAGAAAAGATCTAGAGAGTATTTAGTGAAAATACTGCATAAGCTTATCAATGAGATAAATGGTATTTTTGTAGTACTTTTCACTCATGAAGGCTTACATGCTGCTGTATATCCTAGTGACACCGTTGATCCACTTGATGCTAGTGTACAGGCTAGTGCTATTAGCGGTGCTGTAGGAACATTTACTAAAAGTATCGGTATAAATAAAGTGAACTACCTTATTGTTAGTGGCGAGAATGCTGGTATAGTTATCGTCACTAATGAACACTATGGTTTGATGTTTGGCTTTTCAAGGGAAAAATGTCGGTTTAGCTTTTATTTCTAGCTAGGTCTACTCTAAATGAATGTACAAAGGGTGATAATTGGATGAAACTAAAAGAAAATTCTCAAGCAGATACTGTGAGAAATCAGAAAAAGAGTTTGAAGGCCCTTCCTCCCCGCCCAAAATCTAAAGTATTCTGTATAAATAAATGCCTTAGTGTTCAGCGCCCTTACTTTGAGTCAATTAATCCAGACGACAAGTACTATGTTGAGTCGTTTCGTATGGCTCGCTATGCTTTGGTAACTGTTCTTGGTTTAAAGGGGGCTGCTTCAATGTACTATCGTTCGGGCTACGAATTGGGTAAAAGGTTTGTTGAACTAGGTTTCATTAAGTCAGTAGACGACTTATTTAATAAGTTTCATGAGAGTCGACTAGGCCTTATTACAGTAGTAAAAGATACCGAGAACGAGAAAATAGTCGACATATACGAGTGTATTAGTGGAAGCGGACTACCTAACATAGGGATGCCTGTATGCCATTTTGAAGCAGGAATACTCGCAGGAATATTCACTAAACTTACCCAAAAACAACACCACGCAATAGAAACACACTGCTGGGCAACAGGATACACAACATGCAGAATAAAAATATATCCAGAGTAGT
>CBDUKN010000023.1:0-38518 GCA_965367815.1 uncultured Thermoprotei archaeon | reverse complement strand
ATGATACGGCGACCACCGAGATCTACACCGTCTAATTCGTCGGCAGCGTCAGATGTGTATAAGAGACAGAAATAATAGATACATTTTATGTAGCTATTATTTTTTAACTAGCTTATAGCGCTCATAGAACATTTCTATTTTATTGTCTTCGATGTAGAACTCTACTTCTAGTTTTGAAGCTATTCCAGGCGCTCTAAATACTGCTTTATTTTCTTCGATTCTGTCGAGTATTAGGGGAACATTTAGTGGAGTATATTTACCCTTTCTTTCTAAGTAAATTACGTCTCCTTTTCTAACTACATTTATTTTCATAGTTCCTTTATAAGTCTCATATACTCCCTGTATAGTGTCTAGTATTTTGTCTGCTTTAATGAAATATAGTTCTTCTTCGGGGTCTTTGCCTATTATTAATGCCAAAGCATACATTCCTATATATGAAAGCGGGTAGCCGCTCGCATTTGCAAGTACTACTACGCCAGTCTTTTTCTCAGGTATGAATCCCGCGAAAGCTGTTGATACTAGTATTGAGCCGCTATGTCTCACTAGCTTGTGTCCGAAGAAGTTTGTCATCCGCCAACCATAGCCGTAGCCGTCTTTCTCGAAAATAGAGTAGGGTATAGGTACGTGAGGTTTAGTCATTTCTTCTATAGTCTTCGCCGACACTATTTCTCTTTCTTTGAATACCCCTTTGTTCATGTACATTAGTAAGTAGTTTGAGAGATCTCTTACACAGCTTAGTATGCCGCCGTCAGCAGTTATTCCTTGAGGATAGTTTTTCTTGATTTTCTCTCCTTCGTAAATTATGTAAGGTACAGCGATTTCTTTTCCTTTGGGACATTCGCCTATGAATAGAGTATTTTCCATTTCGAGCGGCTTAAAAATATTCTTTTTCAAGTATTCTTCATACTTGACTCCACTTAATTTTTCGATAATATACCCTAAGAGAACATAGCCTTCATTGAGGTAAAAGAATTTTTCTCCCGGCTTAGCAGCAGCCCACTCGGATGCTTTCCTTAAGAAAGCAAAGAGTTCTTCGTAGCTGACTATTGGAAGCCAGTAGTCTGTTTCGCCTATGTATCCTCTTATCAATGCTTCCGCGTAGGCGAGAGCTGGTATGCCTGAAGAATGTGTAAGCAAATGGTGTATTTTTACGGGCTCGCCTTTAACTTTTAGCTCGAATGGAAGATATTTTTCAGCAGGGTCGTCTGGGCTCAATAGCCCTTTCTCATATAGCTGCATTATGGCTAGTGCTGTAAAAGACTTAGTTACAGAGCCTATGCCGTATATTGTTTGAGGAGTAACTGGTAAACCGTTTTCTAAGTCTCGGTACCCAAAGCCTTTCTCGTATACTACTTTTCCGTCAACTATGAGTGAGATAGCTATGCTGGGAAGACCTGTTTTAAAAGCTCTCTCTAGTATGAATTCCTTTAGACGAGAAACTATTTTTTCTATTTTCACAAGTATTATTTTTCTTCGAAGAGTATTTAAATTCGCTCAGTGCTAAATTATGATATTTGTTGCATAGATTGCCGTTATTTAATTTACCTTAACATCTTACTGTTTTTTCTACTATACTTAAATCTATTATTGATTTATATGTATCTATTTTTACTGGAGTTTTTCTTCTACTTCTTTGCATACTAATATATAGTAGTTTTGTGGAGAAGAAAGTCTTGTTTTCGAAGATTTTTCTTCGAGCCGGTCGAGTATTTCTTCGGCTTCTCTTAGAGATAATCTTCTCCACTTAACTTCGATAAAGGCTGTTGCTTTTCCAGGTTCTCTTACCATTATATCTATTTCGGCTTGTTTACTCCACCAAGATCCCTTTTCCACGGGTCTCACTGGTACTATATTATGCTTGTAGAGTTCTGGGAGTAGTTCTGAGCACAGTTTCTCGAATACTTTTGATAAGTACTAGTCTAATGTGCTTAAAATATAGTTTAGTGCTTCGTCAAGTAGGTATGCTTCGAGTAGTGATCGTAGCTTGTAGATGTAGGTGAACCAGAATCTGAAGTAGTTATCTTTAAAGTCTATCTTTACTGCTCTTCCTCCAAGTTTTCTTATTTTCTCTATTACGTCTAGTTCTTCTAGTAACTCTATGTACTTAGGCAGTGTTCGAGAGTCTACTTTAGCCGCTGAGGCTAATGCACTCATTTTTCCGGCTTTTCTGATAAAGCTACTAGAATATTGAAGTAGGTTTTAGGTTCTCTGACTTCTTGTCGCAAAAAATTCACTGCTTCGTCGTATAGGTAGCTTCCTGGAGTTATTATCGATAAAATATTTTCTTCTAGACTTTTAGCTGGGTCAAGTTTAATAATATATGCTGGTGTTCCTACTATATTGTATACTGAATTAATAAATGTTTTAAAGAAACCCATATTGTCTTAAATGTGAGTAATAGAGCGTATCTATGGCTTCTTGCTCTGAGTTCCCTTTACTACTTTATCAACGCTCTCTGGCAAACCCTTCTCCCACTTTACATTGACTCAAAGGGCTTCGAGGCATGGGAAGTAGGCTTCTCAGTAGTATTGGTAATGAATCTTCCGTGGATAGTGGCTATCGTAGCAGGCTTAATAGCAGAGAAACTCGAGTGGAGAATATCAGTTACACTCTCCGCTCTAGTGCTCTCAGCAGTTCTTTTCTCGCTAATCTATATGTCAACATTCTTCGAGCTCATAGTCTTCCTGACAGTAGCCAGCTTCTCTATAGCTCTTTTCGCTCAAGCCAGTATGGAAATTATAGCTGAATCAAAAATAGAAGAAAAACTAGGCTTAGCTTTCGCTTCATACTATACTACATCAGGCATCGCTAAAACTTTAGGCTCACTTGCCGCAGGAATCATAGTCAGTTACTGGAACTACAGTGTACTTTACTTTACTGCAAGCATATGCGCCTTAGGGCTAGCGCTCCTGTCATATAGAAAATTTCCTGAAACACAGAGAGTTGAAAGACCTTTGAGCTTCATGAACTTCGCTAAAACACTGCTTTCATCTAAAAGCTTCATGTTACTCGCAGCTACAGTAGTAGTACACGACTTCTCAGTATTTATTTCAGCCTCATACACGGCACTTTTCGCGAAAAAAGTAGTAGGCTTAAATGAACTAGAATACAGCGTACTCGTCTCAGCCAGAAACCTCGTATACATACTGTCTCAGCCTCTAAGCGGACTCCTCGTAGACAAAATAGGAGGAATACCCGTTTTAGCCACACACTTCGTATTCGTCACAATATCTTACGTATCCTACGGCCTCACTACAGGACTCTGGGATCTACTAGCAGTACATATATTCATGGGAATAAGCCTGACCTTAGACCTGCCTGCACGCAGAAAACTAATATCAAAGCTAGCTCCAGAACACAAAATTGCCGCTTCATCAGGCTTCATAGACACTCTAGTAGGTTTAAGCACACTACCATCACCACTAATAGGCGGAGAAATATGGACAAAAATAAGCCCGCGCCTCACACTAATAACAGGAGGACTAGCTAATACCACAGCACTGATTCCACTACTTCTCCTAAAAAAGAACATGGAAGAAAAGACAAAGTAGCAGACTAATTAGCCTATTTAACGAAATTCTATAATTAATGTATCAATAATAATATACAGTAACATTATAGACGCAAGCATAGTAACAACAAATAGAAAAACTATAGCTGAAAAACGTTCTCTTTTACCATAAGTTAAAGCGGCATAAAGAGCAAACACTATAAACGTTTCAGGTACTTGAATTAAGATAATTGCTTTAACATATTTTTTACAAATACTAGTAAACTATTAAGTAAATCGATTAAAGAAAGATCCCTATCTCTTATACAGAATACTACTGCATTATACCACTCCTCCTTCTCCAGCGTAGTAGAAAGGAAACCAAATCCACCCAAATATATCCTATCACCATACACCTTAACACACTGAACAAAACATTCACCAAAACCCTTCAAGAAAACAGTATACCACTTCAAATCCCCACTCAAACTAAACTTAGCTAACAAAATCCTCCTACCGATCTTGCAACCTTGAACAAAGCCAGCCACATAAACACAATTTCTCTTAAAAACTGTCTGATCAAAAATCCTCAACCTTGCCTCACGCAAAGAATTTTCACAGACATCATATATCACTAAAACATCCTCAATCGGTCTCCGTGAATCAAACTCCTTAGACCCAACAACTTTTTCGCCGATAACAAATACTTTATTGCCATACACGACAATATCTTCTGCGCTACTCAAATTAAGTCTCAAAACTTTAATACACTCAATATAATCGTTTTTATTCTCTAAAATATTTAAATAATATTCACTACTACTCAAAGACACTAAATACACTCTTGACCCATTCACTACAAAACAGCAAACCTCACCAAAAACACCTCGACTACTCTTCAAAATAATACTGTCATTCACTAAATTATACTCCGCAAGAGTCCCGTTGCTCAGCCAAAAATAAAGTAAACTATTATTGCGGCAAAAAAGTTTCTTCCAGAAACTCCACTTTAAATCAACTGCAATAAATTTATTAATAGACCCATTAAAATAAACGACTAAAACTCCCTTTGAAGACAATATATAAAGTTTATTGCCGTAAACTTCTACTCCATAAAACACTAATTCAGACCCATTATTTCTAAAAACTTTATACCAGAGCAAAGACCCATTACCATTATATGTCAAAAGTAGGCCAGTAGACTTAACCCTAATAGAATAAGGACTAAAATCACTTTCACCGACGACATACAAAACTCCATTAAAATAAACTAAATCACAGCATCCATCAAAACAGGCTTCTGTTCCTAATACTTTCTCAGATCCCCACACAGCCTTCCATACTATTTCTGGTCTATAGAAAAGATATGCTTTAAATGAAAAAATCTGCATAAAAGCAGAAACAATTATCAGAAAGTGAAGAACCATAATCAGTAATAGATAACTGCCAAGCACAATCGCCCTATTATTTCGCCTCACTACTATACTATAGTAAAATATAAATATATCCTTATCCTAGTCCACTACTTACTAAAGTCATTAAACAACAATCTTCTGCAATTACTCAGCAGCACAATATTGCTATACTATTATACTAGTTTAGCAGTATACTTATATGATAGTATTTTCAAACAAATAATTAATGAGAGTTATCTCTGTTAGAAACGAAACATATGAAAGATTTAAGAAAGTTAAAAATTTACTTAAAGCCAAAAGCTTTGGAAAAACTATTGATAAGCTTGTAGATGTTTTCTACGAAGAACGTAAACGTTGCTTCTTGAAACTCATTGAAGAAACTCGTTTACCTGAAAAAGAGGTGAAGAAAGTTGAAGAAGCAGTCAAGAAAATCGAGAACAGAGAGTGGTGGTAAAGTAGTATTAGATACATCTTTCATTATTGAGCTATTAGATAGAGGGCGAGAAAATTTAGTATATCTTCTAGCCGAGTACGATGAAATCATTATTCTGTAGATAAGTCTATACGAGTATCTTTATTGACATAAAGTAGGGAGAAAAATTAGCGAAGAAGAACTTGCAGAAAGAAAAGAAAGGTAGAATCCTTGGGTATAATTAACTACGGTAGCCAGAAATTAATTGAAAAGCACTTGAACTTGAACTCGAATTAGCTAAGAAGGATGAGAAAATACTTTTCAGTGACTTACTTGTAGCAGCCTATGCCTTACTCTACAATGCAAATCTAGCTACACTAGGTAAAGCTCACTTCGAATTTCTTAAAAATAGACTAGTTCCTTAAGCATTAATAACTTAGAACTTTGCCTATCACTTCAACAAAGCACTATATATCTATCTGTTTTACAGGCATAAACTCTATCTTCTTCAATACTCTAATTTGGCTTTAATCAACTTAAGTAACTCAACTTCTAGCATTCCTCATGATTAATAAATTTAATACAAAGTATTACTATTCTTTGGATTAAGTAGCTTGAAAGTATTTGCTAATTATCAGCCCCTAGTTAGTGTAGCTATTAGCGATCCTATTATAAAGTAGTATATCATGTCGTAACACCAGAGCAGTGATGTTAAGTACTTTGGATTCCATGAAAGTTTTCTATAAATTCTTTTAGATGCACAAGTATCAATTAATGCTAAGATGGGAAGAAGCAATAAGAGAACAATAATTATTCTAGTTGCGTAGCTATGGTAGCCTAAAAAGAAGCCCGTAGCGAACATAACTATATATTCTGCTAGGATAAAATATTTATGAAATAAAAGTTGTCTATCACCAGACTTTATTTCCTTCTCCATTTTTTCTAAGAAACTAGCAAAACTCTTATCCATTTTTACTGCAAGCGATTTTCCTGGAAACATTAGGATTTTGAAGATATCTTTTATGAAATCAGCAGGAAAGTTCTTCACCTTGGAGTCATGACAACCGTTTTTCATCACTTATTCTACTACGCTAGAGAGATAAATTTATTCTACTCTAGCCCAAAGCTTTCTTAGTATTCTTAAGGCATATTCAAGTTTACTTGGTTTTTAATCTTTTCAGTTAACTTATATATTTTTACTTTACTCTTCTTCTCGTATACAATGAATACTTCTTTCTTAAGCTTTTCTAATAGGCGCAAACCTATCATAAAGGAGATTAGCGTACTCACATACTCTGCTAGCTGGCCTACCTCACCTGCCTGAGACTTGTGTTTAATTTTAGGAAAAAGTATATAGATGTTTATCTTATATTTGACCCAATAAAATGAGAAAAGATTATATAATTCCATATTCTTTAAATAAATATGGAATACAAGAACCTAGCCTTACTGATGTTAGTGATGAGCCTCGTTCTACTGCCAGTAGCTTACTCTACGCCTGTTCCATCATACTTCTCTAAAGGTACTTACGCTAAATATGACCTCAAGATGACTGCTCAAGCTAAAGGCATTCAGATGACTATTACAGGTGAAACAGGCTGGGAAGTTCTCGAAAGAACTTCTACTGACTTAATTCTCCTTGTTTACGGTAAAGCTGAGTTCATGGGATTTAATGTAGAATACAAGTACAAAGTCTACATAGATCCAAATACAGGTAAAGTAAAGAAAGTAGAGTGGATTCAGTCTACTGGAGGCCAGCAGAAACCTCTACCCGGTACAGAAATTACAGGCGAAGGAATGTGGCTGCCGACCGATGTTAAAGAAGGATCTAAGATAGTTGTAGGTAAAGGTAAAACAGCAACTATTGTTGGCACAGAAGTAGTTAAAGACGCCAGTGGCAAAAGCTGGATTTGCTGGAAAGCTGTAACCGACGAGGGAATGGAAATATATTACGATAAGACAACAGGACTCTTAATTAAAATATACTTTTCCAAGACTATGGAGACAGGACAGGTCGAGCTAATAATTCTGCTTAAAGAAACAAATGTCTCTGCGGGAGCTGGAGGAATCTTAAGTATACTAGGCTACATTATTGTAGGCGGCTACGCTATACCTGTCCTTCTACTAGTAATAGCAGTTATAGTAATAGTAGCAGTTATTGTAGTATTAGTACTCTTGCTCAGAAAGCCTTCGCGGCCCACAACCGCTCCTGCGCCTCCTTCACCTCCGCCGCCACCGCCAAGCTAAACATTGTCTTAACCACTACACTAGTAGTTATTTACCCTCTACTCGAGTTATAAAGCATAGTTTATTCATTCTTGCTTAAGGCCCGCTTCTTGTAGACGTTGCTGTAGTACTTTTAGCCTCACTATTCATAGATAGACCTTTCTGAAAAATAATATGTCTTTACAGCGCACTACTCTCCTTACTAAACAAAGTTTCATTCGTTAAGATTAAGAGAAAAAGTGAATATAAAAACTGCAATCTATTTAGCAGAATATGTCCTGTGTAAGCCGACTCAGAGCCAAGAGGAGAATGTATAATATGCCTAGAATGTGTACATAAATGCGCCTTTAAAGCACTCGAATACAAACACTAGCTAAGACTAACAATATAGGCCGACTTACTTTCTTTAAACTTTTTGCAGAATATTTCTGGAATACACTCAATTACCTTACTTAAAAGGAATTCTGCTCTACTTGTAGCCTTCTTTAAGTCCTCAGGAGTATCTACATCTATCCAAGGTAGACCCTCTACGTCTTTAGCATATACTCTGTATATATTAGATATGTATTTTATTAAAGAAGAGAGCTCAACCTTCTTCTCTTGTCTAGCATACTTCAAGCACTCTTCTTCAATATTCCTGCTAACAACAAAGAGGCCTATGTCTACGTGAGTATATTTCTCAATATTTTTCCCAATATCGAGTACTCTGCCTTCAGGTGACACATATACTTTTGTCGCCTCCTCGAGACTAACTAAGCGGGGAGAAGAATCTACTCCAACAAGGAGATCGTATTCTTTATCTACTTCAAGTAAGCGAAATGGAATATGTGGATGGAAAATATGATCAGACATAGATAAGAAAGCATATTTTGATTCAAGTAAACTTAAGCCTAAAATGAAGCTATAGCCATTTCCCTTCCCGGGAGTATCATTAACAACAGTATCGTATTTTAAATCAAGTGTAGAAAAAATATCTGAAATGTATTTAGCAGTAATAGGGTTTACTACTACGTGGAATTTTCTTACACCTGCTGCGTATAGGCAAGCTACCGGATACGCTATTAGTGGTGCTCCTAGTAATTTTAGAGCTTGTTTAGGGAGTCCTCTAGTAATTTTCCTTAGTCTAGTGCTTAGGCCTGCTGCTAGTATTACTGCTTCACTCAGCGCCATAGACCTCCTCGCTTACAGGCTTCTCTAGTACTACTTCTCTTTCGACGCTTATTTTCTTAGCTCTGATGCTTTCAATGAAGTTTAGTAGCTGGTGGTATGCTAGTATACGGGCGATGTTTCTAGAGCCTAGTGGAGCTGGCTTCTTCGTGAAGAATGCGTTTATTTCGTATACTGTGCCGCGTATACCTTTGTCTAGTGCTAGTTTAGCTAGTCTAGCAAGGTCTACCATTAGTCCTGCTAGCGCCGGGCTGTCGTTTATTCTCATGTTCACTATTATTTCGTCTACAGCTCCGTTGAAGGACTCATACATTATGTGCATTGCTACGAACTTCTTGTCTCCGAGAGGCTCTAGGTAGCCTGTCGGTCTAATGTAGTTAGGTGGCTCGTAGCCTAGAATGTCTTTGACAATACTACTCTTAGTGCCCTTCTTGGCTTTGTTACGTTTCTCGTCTAGTAGTGCGAGGAAATCGGTGTTTCCTCCAATGTTGAACTGTGCTATACAGTATACTCTTCTGTTTCTTTCTCTGAGATGCTCTAGTATATCGGCTGTGAATGGTGTTGCTCCAGTTGCGCCGTCGTCGCCTAGTACTACTGCTCCTACTTTCTCTGCCGCCGATATTATAGCTGGGCTGTTTGCTACTGGTGTCGGTATTAGGTTTACGTAGGCTACTGGCTTTACTTCATCAGCGTAGCGGAGCGCTAGGTAGGCGTATACTTGCGATGGAGCTGCTTTGCCCTTGAGTACGTCTTTCTCGTATTCTAGCCAAGACTTGTAGATTTTGCCTTGCTGTGTAGTAGTTACGTCTAGTATGACATCTGGCTTGAGCTCCTTTAGTGTCTCGTAGACTCTGTCCATTGCCTCTCTGTGGCTGAGCTTCTGTACTGGAAATAGGTCTTCGACAAACTCTGCTCCGAGGCCGGGGTATACTTTTACTGCTTTAAGGGACTCTGGTACGTGCTCCATTCTGTAAAACTCTCTGGCTACTTCGTATACTGTGCGTCCCACTTTTCTGGAATCTACTTCGATTGCCCCGGCTAGCTCTAGGTCACTTATTTTTATTCCAAGGTCTACGTCAGCGAATGGTACGCCGTATGGCTTTACTTCGCCCTTCTTTATTCTCTCAAGTCCTACACTGAATATTATTCCCACCATTCCTAATCCTAATACTATGACCCTAACCATACTCCCACCCATATAATTACTATATATATTTTCAGGAAAGTTAGGTGATATTGAGCAGAGAGAGATTATTTGAAGGATAAGTTTCGGTAGAGGTTTAGAAAGAAAGAGTATATGAATCTTTCGCTCCTTTTGTTTAGTAAAAAGCATTCGAATTCGTCAATATATCATAATATTTAAATACTCCTCCGTCTCAAATAGTACAAAGAGAAAAAATTTTGCTCCAGCCACTACTACTGATATTTTTATAAATAAAAATATTTATTAGTTTAAACTGAGTGGGATACATGGCGACAAAACCTGTAGTTGGAAAAACTACAGACGGACCTGTATCTAGAACTATTAACCGAAAAATATCTAAAAGAATTACAGAATTTATTCTAAAGAAGAATATTCCAGTGACTCCAAATCAGGTATCGTTTATAAGTTTCCTCTTAGCCTTAATGGGCTCACTGCTCTACTTGCCTAGACTAGATCCTCTAGCAGGTCTGCTTGTTCAGATTTCTTCCATAGTTGACGGCGTCGACGGCGAGCTCGCTAGAGCTCGAGACCAGACTTCTCCTCTAGGAGCTTTTCTAGACTCTATTTTAGATAGACTCGCTGACGCAGCTGTTGTTATAGCATTAACTATTGTTTCTGCTCAGACTAGGCCTTTGATTTCTGCTGTAGTTGGTTCTTTAGCTCTACTTGGCTGCCTTATGGTAAGCTATGTTCACTCTCAGGGAAGAGCCGCACTGAAAACTCATGTAGGCGTAACAGGTAAAGTGCCTATGTTTGCTTCACGTGACGTAAGGCTTTTCTTAGTATTTATTGCCAGCTTCTTCTACACGCCTTTAGTCACCCTAACTTTACTGGCTTTAATTACAATGAGTTATGTTATAGCTAAGACTGTAGATACATATTTCCAGTTTAAAGTTAAAGAAGTTAAGTGAGACTTTATTCATTTAAATAAGCAAGATAAATGAAGTAGCTATTTATATGGTCTTGAAGATATTCTGCTGATATATCGGCGTATTTTTGGCTAGTTAAATAGAGAAATGGTTATTAAGGGTAAAAGTACTAGAAAAACGCCATGAAGCTTATTAAGTGTAAGTCTCGTAGAGGAGATTTGCCTATATTAGCTTCTATAATTCTTATTATCTTGGCTGTGCTTGCTTCTATAGTGCTATTTATTTTTACTCAAAGATATATTACTCGAAGTCATCCTCATAGAACTATGGAGGGATTTGGCCAAGTGCTTAAAGTAGAGGGGTTTTCTGTAGTTAATTTTAAAGACTGTTTTATTTTCAAAATTTATGTCAGGAATATTGGTTCTCGGCCCGCGAATCTTTCTTCTGCTTATCTTGAGTCTTCTCTCGGTGTTGTTATAGTACTCTCTTAACTCACTGGTAGCACTGTAAGTGCTATAGCTGTTTCTTCTGATACTCTGAAGAAAGCTCCTCACTTGAAAGTGTATATAATTGATTTGAGTAACCAAGGTGTTCCGGGTTGGTGGTCTGACCCTGAGTTAATAAGGTACTATTTTGAGAAATATGCTTACGTTGAGGTAATCGATACTTGGGATAAGCTTGACTGACTTATAAGGAATCCTCCTCCTAAAGCTATCGTTGTTAATGCTCACGGAGAACTCGTGCCTATGCCCGCTACGTGGTCTAGCTGGGAAGAATACTTTACTCAAATAGGCGAAGATATTAGAGATAGAGGCTGGATTTGGGTTAGTGTTAAAGGTTACCCGTTTTTCTACTACTTCAATGAGTCTTCGGGAACAATTGTTACTGTTGGTTCTCAGGGAGTAAATACTGTTTTGAGTGTCGTGGGAGCTAGCGCGGATTTCTGGAGTGCTAGTGATGAAGTATACGAGACATACTTGACTGAAACAGGTGTAGAGGCTTCACGGCTTCTTGAAATAAGTGTATGGAGTAAAGCCGAGACTCCGAGAGCATGTAGGTGGATTACGGGTACTGCGCCTGCAGCTATTTTCTATAGTTTCACTAAGGATGGAAAAACATACTATGGTTCAGCGGCTTATAGAATAGGCAACTGTTTTCTTATAGTAAATGGTTTTTCGCTCGACTATAGTTCTGATCAAGCTGCTAGAGTAGCGGCTATAACTGTTGCTTACATGTACTTCTACTACAGGGCAGTTAAGCCGCATAAAATATTCAAGACTCCACCCTATGTTTACGTACTTGCACTCGAAAATACGCACGAACACTGGGTCGATAAAGACCATGTAGCTGAAAGCGCTACATGGTTTGCTTCACTGTACACACCTAATGTCGTTCTCATTTCAAGCTACAGTGATTTAGAAAACCTGACAAATAGTCCTCCAGAGAAGTGTATCGTAGTTAATGCTCATGGTGAAGCAGTACCCATACCTGACAGCTACGTGGGAGACAGTGGACCCAACTGGAGAATATGGCCTGGCAGCAGCTCTATTGAATTATACTTGGCTAGTGTTAATCCCGCCAGCTATACTCTCTACAAGGAAATCGATGTTTCTCAGTACCTTCAGGGATTCAAAATAGTGTATGAGCACGCTGTTCTCTCGGAAGCGTGGTTCTCGGTAGGAGTTTATCAGTCTCCAGGGCCATGATGTAGCTGATACAACTAAACGAGTCTTTACTCTTGAAACAAGAGTTAGTGTAGATTCTCAGCCTAACCCCGACTTCTTGTTCGTTTGGGGTACTTCGACAGGATTCAGTACAAAGGCTATTAGAGACGAGGTAAAGTACTTTACGTGGTACCGCGTAGAACTAGAAGTCTGCCCGTCTATTGGAGGAAAAGCCTACGGTGTCGTTAGAGTATATAAGGGAGGTCAGCTTGTCGCCGAGGCCTACGAGCTCTCCGATAAACTGTACTCGTCGATAGGCTATATAGTGCTCGGCGCCTGGGGCGTCTCCGGCAGAGACGCATCTTATTTAGTGAACTACGTGGAGCTGTATAAGAGGAAAGACAACACGTGGGAGCTCTCCTGGAGAGCCGACACAAGTAACTGGAGAAGTTTCTGGCTTGAAAACGATAAAGCAAACGACCCATATAGGCCGCGGTGGGCCGGCTACTTCGCTAGAATAGTCTACAATATTCGCACTAAAGGATGGATATGGGTCAGTATTGTCGGATACCCGTTCTACTACGTCGTAAATGTTCACTATACTGGTGTACCGGGCTGGGGTACAGGAGACACTACCGGAAGCTTCTTCCTACAAGTAGACTGCGTGCTCACGACACCAGGTAGAGAAGCAGCTAACACGTTTGTTGAAGCAGAAAATCCTCCATTACTCTCATCAGACGTCGTTGTTAGAGCGCAGAGGCTTTATGATTTCTCGTCTGACCGAATCTACGTGTTTTATGATGATACTGGAGGAGACCCATCTGTATCGGGAGCAGTAGCTATAAAGTATGGTGAAAGATTCCTCGAACTAAACGGCTTCTCGTACAGCATAATTAAGGCATCAGAAGCCTTCGCGCTACTGCTATACAAAAAGTTCTTAGACTCGTAAATATTTCAGAAAGAGTGAGGTTCGCCGACTTTTCTTACAACTACTAGTGATACATAGAGGTTTCGGTCTTCTTTAGGCGGATTCCAGTAATCGTTTATGAAAAAGATCTTTAGCTCATATACTCCCCTTTTGATATATGTTAATAAACGGTATTCTTGCCAATAGCTGCTGTTTACTTTTATTTCGCCTAGTAGAGTGCTGTTGAGGTATATTTGAGCTACGGGGTACTCTCCTTTTGTCTTAGTTCCTTTAGCTAAAATACCGATAGTGTAGTAGCCTTCTTCGACAATTTTTAGTGTCGCTGACACATAGCCGTTGCTGTAGAGCGCTACTTGCCAGCTAGATATACTGCCTACTCCTTTTCTTAAAGTAAAGTCTTTTGGTTCTAGCAGTATTACTGAAGAGGCTCTAAAAGGTACTCCTAGAGACGATAAGAGTAAGTACGAGTATTTTAGTGCTTTAAAGTAGTTTAACTTAATTCTACTTGAAACTATTTTGAGCCAAGGTACTTGGTCTACTATGACGTAGCCTTTACCTAAAGGTATTTGTGTTAGAACATAGGGATTTGTTAGAGGCTTTATTCTGAGCTCTTTTATTTTGCCGAAAGCTACTTCATAGATATAGAGGTTCCGGTCTTCTTTACCCGGTATCCACGCGTCGTTAATGAAGGCTATTGACAAAACATATGTTCCTTTACTTAAGTACGTTACGTAAGTATAGTAGGCTCGACGGCTTACGTAAGTAGACCATATTCTGCTTCTATTCATCCATATTTCCATTACTGGGTAGACTCCTTGGACAAGTGTTCCTCTAGCGCCAATTGATATAGCGTAGAAACCTGATTCATTGACATGCAATACTGTTGAAATATAGCTGTTGCTGTATAATGCTATTGTGTTTTCTTTGATAGATACTACTTCCTTGTTGCTTGCTTTAAATTTAAGTAGGCTTATTTTAGTTAAATTATATGGCTTTACTTCCTCTATTAATATTCCCTCTGTAACAGATTCGTCTAGAACATAGGGGCCGTGTCTCCACATTTTCTCGCTTTGAGTCCAGTAAAGTAGGTTGTTTCCCATTAGCTTGACTAAAGAATCTTTTACGAAAACTACTGGAGGATATCCCTGAAGATATCTAAAGTTTAGTCCTGTGAGCTTCTCTAGTAAGCCTATAGACTCGCTGTCGACATGATATAGGTAGAGTACTCCGCCTTTTTCGCAGAATTTTCTGAAATACTCGATGTCTTTTTCATTAACTGTGCTTGCCGTTACTAAGACTACGTCGTATTTGCTTAAGTTACTGGCGTCGACTATGCTGAAGTCTGCTCCCATAGAGTCTAGTATAGCGGCTAGCTCGAGTGACTTGTAGTAGACTCCTGTTTTAGCGTAAGGAGGCTTGTAGCTTGAGTAATAGTCTATTAGTCTGGCTAGAAGTAGTCTTGCTCTAGGCTCTTCGCTGAACTTAGCTACTAGAGTGAGCTGGCTGAAAACAAATGCTCCTTTGCCGCACCTTACTTCGAGGAGCTGAGAGTAATGTAGACCTACACCTGAGCTCACTAAGCTGAAAGTAGGCCATAGAGCAGGAATAGCCAGGTCTCTGTAAGAGACTATGTGGTCTCTTCGCCAGAACCTGAGGTCTTCTATGGTCATGTTTGCGAAAAGCGGATGGTCCAGCGTAATGGGTATTGTTATAGTTGAATAGTGGTCGGCTAGTTTTACTCCAAGTGGGTTAGGTGGAATACTGTCTTGCTCTAGTACGAGCACTATTCCTCCTTTTTCGGCGAAATCCAGTAGTTTGCTCCAGTCTACTGTAGTGAGAGAATTTCTAGCTACTATTACTAGACCTTTTTCCGGAATCTTGTTTTTAACTATGTTTGCTCCTAGTTCTTTTAGAGCAGTTTCTGTAGCCTGGTCTTCGCCGAGCAGATATATTGTAGTGTTTTCACTGCATTTAATTCCCTTAGAGTAGATGTAAAGCGTAGTGTTTTTATTGAAAATTTCTTCGCTTCCATTCAGCAGTATTATTTGCAGTACTGCTTTTTCTTTCAGTTTCTCTGCTTTAGGTAGCGCTAGGGTGAAGTCTACGAAAGCTACTTCAGCTGGATTCAGAGAAATTTCATTGGAGAGTACTTTAGTTGAAGTATTTCTGTAGTGTAGAATACACCCTAGTTTCAGTTTGACTGACTTGTAGTGGTCGTTTACGACTGCTAGTTTTCTCTGTATGGTTGCTTCTTCGTAGAAGGAGTTGTCGTAGTTTAGCTGGAAAACTGTTATCGGCTTATATGTTTCTGCTACTACTTTGCGGAGTATCTGAGAGTACCTTGACTCGAAAATATTCCATGGACAGAAGCCGCTTACTCTCATTATTCTGTAGGCTGCTATTTGGAAGCTCCAGGCGTAGGCTTTTGCTTCAATGTAGTAGCGCTCGGGATCTGTATAGACAATGTCTCCGAAGAAAGCTGCTGGTACGTCGTAGGAAGTAAAAGGTACCCATAGGAACTCACCTATATGCAGAGGCTTTGTTCTATTCCACTTCCAAGGTATCCTAGGGTAGCTATCGAGCATAGTAGTGTTCTCGAGCCAGTAGGCTGTATTCGGGTACTGGTCGTGTTTAGGGAACTCGTGTGGATAGTGAAGATTTATTATGTCGGCTGCTCCTAGAGGATCAAAGTCTCCTTCAAACATTACTGGGCGCGTAGGGTCAAGCAACTTGACTAGCGCCGCTAGCTTAGCTAGCTGTTTTGCTGTCTCCGGGCTACGGTACCCGCCTGTAAGCAGTAGCTCGTTTTCAATACTCCATATAACTATTGAGGGGTGGTTCCTATGTAGAAGTACTTGGCCCTTTAGGTGCTCGGCGAAGTTTTGCCAGAAAACGGGGTCTTCTACGCGGTAGCACTTGCCTAAGCACCATACAGCGCTCTCGTGGACAATCATTATCCCCATTTCGTCCGCTAAATCGTACCATATTCTGGGCCAGGGCTGAGCGTGTAGCCTCATCGCGTTAACTGAGAGATTTTTGAGGAGCATGTATGTCTCTAGAGCCTTTTCTCTAGTGTAGCCGAGTAGATGTGTTGAAGCCATTCTGAGCACTATTTTGACTCCATTGAAGTAGTATGAGCCGTCTTCTACCCAAAACTCGCGGAACCCGAAGCGCGTTGTTTTCACATCCGTCTTCTTTCCGTCAACAAGTATAATTGTTGATAAGTTGTAGAGATAAGGGCTCCAGGGCGCCCACAGCTTAGGGTTCTTCCACTTACTCCAGACAACGATTTTTGCTTCTCCTCCGGCTTTAACTAGCACTTGTTTCGCAGGAAGCCCTAGTACCTCTTTACCTTTATCAAGCACTTTATTCAAGACTGTTACCTGAAGGTCTTTGCTGTAGTCGTTTCTTGTAATAACTTCGACTGCTATTGTAGAGTTTCTGTAGAATGTTTTAATGTACACATCTTTTACCCACACTGCAGGAACAATCCATAGCTCTACGTCATCCCATATTCCGAAGTGGTAGTATTTTGAGCCAATTGGATAAGTTATGGCGTCTACTGCTCTATCGACAGGTCTCTCGTCGTGTTTGAGATTACTTAAATTGACTTTCTTGACTAGAGCACTAGTCCAGTCTAGTACACAGGCAAGTACTTCGTTTTCAGTATTCCACTTAACGTAGTCTGTTATATCTACTGTAAATGGAGTAAAGCCATCGCAGTGTTCGTAGACGAGCTTTCCGTTGATGTATATTCTGCACTTGTATTTTACTCCATAGAATACGAGAAGTATTCTTCTTTCGCCTTCGAGTTTAGGCGAGTAAATGTTTTTCTTAAACCAGGCTCCTCGGTAGCCCTGACTGTAGATCAAGTAAGGGATGTCTATTTTCTTCCATCCGCTTGAAGGAGGTTTCTCTGGAAAACTGCTTCCCTTGAAAACTACGTAGTACCAGTCTCTGTTGAGGTTTATTACTTTTCTTTCAGCGAAAACTACTTCAGAAGGTTTTTTGGAAATTTCACGAGGTCTTTTTACTAGAATTACAGCTACTATACATAAAGCTAAAATAATGACAACTGCTAGAATAAGGATGTATTTCTTCATCAGCTAACATTAATTGGAGTTAAATATGTTTTTAATGAATCTAGAGTACACAGTTCTGCAAAAAGCTATAAAAAATTATTTTGTATTTAAGCGGAAGTCTACTTTTCTTCTTGTCTAACGAATATTGTGAAGCTCGCTATTAGCAGTATTAGAGGCACTATCGTTAGTACAGCGAAGCTCGGAGCAACTGAGTACAGTGCGTCAGTAAGTGATACTGTTTTTCTTCCTGCAATAGAGATTTCTCTTAGCAGTGTGTTAGCTACTTTGCCAAAGTAGGTGTCTGGCGAAATTCTCATAATGCTTTCTCTCACTTGGTTAAATTTCTTAGACCATTCTCTGAAAGCTGCTGCTCCTCTCTGTGTACCAGATATGCGTGGCGGGGGTCCTGCTATCGAAAATGCTACCATCGTGGCTACTAGCGGGAGTACTATAGCCATTATTATCCAGACAGCTATCGCCAGTAGTGCGCTGTGTGAAGACTTTCTAGAGAAAACTGAGAATAGCAGCGATATTGAGTAATATACTAGCGACAGCAGTACTGCCGCTAGGGTTATTATCGAGGCTCTGGCAATGTCGTCTAGAGTAAGTGCTCCACCGAAGCCTGCGACAAATATTCCGAGTGAAATAAATGTTGCCGCGTAGAGGCTTGTAGCTGTCAGTAAGAAGAATGCTAGGAGTTTTCCTAAGATAACTGAGTCTCTGTATATAGGCTGAGCTAGTATAATGCGCAGTGTTCCTCTTTCTCTTTCTCCTGAAATAGCGTCGTAGCCAAAAGCTATTCCGAGTATAGGTGCTATAAGCCCTAGTATAGAATTGTAGTTTCTTAGGAGAAATACTATTGGTCTTCTTATCTGCGGCAAGCCTATGGTTACTAGGAAATAGAAGCCTGCTACATAGAATAGTATGAATATTGCTATGAGGATTATGAACCTTTTGCTCATTAACATGTCTTTGAGCTCTTTCTTTAAAACTACTTTAAACCCCATACTATCACCTCTCATAATAGTAGTAGAGGAACAGGTTTTCGAGAGAAGGCTTAACTACCTTGAATTCCTCTAAAACAACTCCCTCAGTTTTCTTGAAAACTGAATTAAGGTCTTCTACTGTGTCGCGGCTACACTTAACTGTTATAACATTGTCTTTGAGCACTGCTTCTCCAAGCTCCTTGACTTCCTGGTATAGCTTCTCAGCGCCCTTTCTTACACGTATTTCGTAGACATAGCCTTTTTTCTCTTCGTATTCTCTCTGGAGGTCTTTGACGTATCCTTGGGCTAATAGCTTGCCCTGCTTCATTACTATAATGTAGTCGCAGATATCTCCTAGCTCGTGTAGGAGATGTGTGCTTAGTATTACTGTTCTACCTTCTTCGACTAGCTTTCGCATGAGTATTCTAAAGCCTATTGCTCCTTCAGGGTCTATTCCGACAGTAGGCTCGTCTAGTATTAGTAGCTGAGGGTCTTTAAGCAGTGCTTGAGCTATACCGAGTCTCTGCTTCATTCCTCTTGAAAAGCCTTTTACTTTAGAGTCTTTGTGTTTCTCAAGTCCCACCGTCTTTAAGACTTCGATTATTCTCTTGTCAGCTTCTTTGCGGTCAATACTGTTGAGCTCGGCAATATACTTTAAGTTCTGGTAGGCTGTCAAGTGGTCATAAAAGCCGAAGCCTTCAGGTAAAAGCCCCACTCTCTTCCTTATTTCAAGACTCTCTTTAATAATATCATAGCCTAGTACTTTACCTGAGCCCTTTGTAGGCAGTATTAAGCCTGTTAGCATCGATATTAGTGTTGTTTTTCCTGCTCCGTTGTGCCCTATTAGGCCTGCTATGGCTCCCTTAGGTACTTTAAGGTTTACTCCATCTACTGCTACTACTTTCTTTTCATATATTTTCGTCAAATTTTTTGTTTCAATAACAAGCTCCATAATTTCACCTCCTACCATACTTCCAGTAAACAATAATCAAAGCGACTACAACAGCAGCCACAGCAGCTACAGCTAGTAAAGTAGTTTCTGTCCTCTGTTTCAAGAATATGTGGAGGCTTACTTGAGGAGCCTCGTCTTCATTCGAGACTGCTTTCAGGAAAACGTAGTAGTCTCCTGCGTTAGCGTCAGAAGGAGTCTCGATTTTAATAGTAAATATTGTTTTTTCTCCGGGCTTAAGTACACTGACTACGTCCGGCTCTACTGTTACATTAAAGTCTTGTGGGACTTTAATTAAGACTACTTTCACTTCGGTTAAGTCATTATAACCTGTATTGACTACTTCGAGGCCGAAAGTGAGTGTGTCTCCAACATATCCTTCTATGTAGAAGTTTTCGGTATAGTAGTCGATCTCATATTTCCCTAACACATTTAGTCCTAGTTTTAGTTCAGCTGTGCTATTGTCTGCTAGAGCTTTAAATGTGAAAGCTATGTACTGTGGCTTGTAGCCGGGGGGCACTTTAATAGCGAGCCTAATAGTACTCGATCCTCCTGCCTTAAGGAATATTCTTGAAATAGTATTGCCTTGAGCGTCTTTAATAGACCACTTAAATTCCTCGGGTAGACCTACTATAGTGAAGTTTATTTCAGCATCTCTAGTACCCTTATTACTTACTTTAATAGAGTATACGGCTGTGTCTCCTGAAGCAGCATCAATGCTAGGTGTGCTTGTTTCCAGAAACAGTATTGGAACACCTTTTTTAACTCGAAGAGATACTTCTGCATAGCCGCTTGCTACTTCGCTTACAGCTTTTACTACAAACTTGTAGTCTCCTTCAGGAACAGTGTACGGTACATAGATTTCAAGTGTAAGCTGTATACTAGACTCGGGCTTCAAGTATACTTGGGAGACTTCAACTCCTTCCGCTTTAAGTATTGTAGTCCAGTCTACGTCCTTAATTACTGTTAAATTGTAGATTATGCCGACTGAAAACGGGTTAGTTAATTTAAAGCTGTATGAGACTATGTTGCCAGGCCTAGCTTCCATGAAGACATTTAGTGCTTCGAGTACGTTTACTCCTTCGAGAGAAACTTCAACTACTATGCTTTGAGTATAGTTATAGCCTTCAGACTCTGCTACACTAATGTTTACTGTATAGACGCCTGTTTCAAGACCTACTTTAAGCTCCAGGTTTAGAGTCAGCTTGGCTCCAGGCTGCAGTGTAATAGACTTTACTTCTACTCCACTTGAACAGAGTTTGTACGACCACACTGAAGGCCCTTCTATTTCTATGGATGCTTCTTCAGAGTACTCTCCTTTATTTTCTAGTTGCACAGGAATAGTGACAGTGCTTCCTGGAGCTACTTTAATGTGCTTGTATACTACAGTTAGCTGTACAGCGTATCCCAAAGTAATAGTTCCTAGACTATTTATTTCGCGAGCAGATACTTTGACACTGACTGTTTTAGTTTCATAGCCTTTCTTCAGAAATTTAAGCGTATATGTGCCAGCGTCTAGTTCGAGCATAAAGTGGCCTACTGAATCTGTTTCAGTAGTAGTTATCAAGAGGCTTCCTTGCCAGGCTTCTACTCTAGCGCCTACTATAGGCTCTCCATTTTTGTCAACAAGATATCCTGTAACAGTTCCTGAAATACCCTCAGACAGTACTTGTCGAGCTAGACCTACGGCTAGTAGCAGTAGTAGTGCTAGTGCTAAGACATTTTTTAGATTTTTCGACTTCACAGCAGAAAATAGGATACTGCGTGATTTAAGCTGCCTTAAGGTAGAGTACTCTCTATCCTCCGAGGTACTACTACAGATATATTCTTTGATACTACACATACTCTGATACACTAGAATGTAACTTATTTAAGCCTCTTATGTACTCAAAGTCTATTCGGCATTCATGAAAATTTACGAAATAGATTATTAGGAAACGAAAATTGACTGAGCTAGCAAAGCTTATAATTCTGTGTAGCTTGAAGACTTTGTGAAAAAGGTTGCTGTTATTAAAATGGATACTAGAACTCAGCTAATTATACTCGCTGCGTCGTTGAGCTTCCTTGGATTAGCATTTATTCAAATAATTTTCATGCCTAAACCTCTTAGACCTGGACTCTGCTGTGAATCTACTGAAATAGACCTCTTGCCTGTATTTGCGTTAATGCTAATTACTATTGCTGTTCACGAAATACTGCACTTAATCGGCTTTAAGCTTCTTAAAGTAGATTTAGCTAAAGTAGAGCTGATTAAAATGTTTAAGGTAATTCCTTTGGGTATTATGATTGTTTACAGAGAAATAAGCATCGTTGAGTACATTATTGTAGCTCTGCTTCCCCAAGTTCTAACTATCGCCTTTTTAGCTGTCTTCTTACACGCTGTAGCGAACACTGACGTAGTGCTAATAATTATTTCATATACTCTCTACGCTCTACACTTAGGTGCTTCGAGTGGAGATTTATGCGGTGTTGCCTATACTCTGTTTAAAGCAAAGTCTCTTAAAGGAAAGTGGGTTTCTATAATAAAAGAAGGTAAATGCACTGAATTTCATCTGTATGTAGAGTAGCTATAATACAATATTTTTTACGCGCGACTTCCTTGAAACATAGTATATTGCATTGAACAGAAGTCTCCAGTTATACTTTGATTCTAAGACTGCGCCAAGTGTTTCTTTTGAGGCATCAGTTAGCTCTAGGTGAGGCCCTATAGCAACTATTTTTCCTTTACCATAGTTTGAGGCAAGTATAGCTGGCTCAGAGTACATTACCTCGGTTACTTAATCTAGGTTCTCTTTTAGTTCCTTTGCCGAAAACTGTTTTTCAGCTATTTCAGAGTACACTGCTAAAACTTTCGCTTTCTCTTCTCTAATATTGTTTTTGTAGAAAATAGGGCCGTTCCAATATATAATTAGGAAATTCTCCTTGAAAGCCGTAGACTACAGGATGTTCTGTCACTGTTTTGAGATATACTATGCCTATGCCAAGATACCATATTGGCCAGTTTTTAATTTCAGCTTCAAGTAGCTCTAGCATCGATGCTTCTTCAGTATATCCTTTCGCGAGAAGATATGCTCCAGCACATATTCCTACACATCCTCCGCCCTCTTTAACATATTTTTGACAACTGAACATCCTTGTGGACCAAGAGCTTTCGCAAGCCCTATTCCTGTGCTAGGTGGAAGTACTAGTATATCGTATTTGCTTAAGCCATCTACATCAAATATTATCTGGTAATCAAAGCTCTAGTGCTCTCACATTTAAGCGCAAAGTCCCTACACTATGTAATTCGTCTACAAGCTCTTCAGCATATGGTAGTGCTATCAATCCTTCTGGTATAGTCTTCTCACCTATTTTTATTTCTTCTAGTATTAAGTATGCTTTAAACCCCTTTTTAGAAAATTATTTAGTTTTACTAAAAAGAAATAATATCATTGCAGTCTATTGGAGAAAAAGGCTTACTCCGCGGAAGTAGCGCTACAAGCCACTTTTCTCCTAATCTTATAGAAAATAGGGTACACGCTAAGTAGGTTCTCGAAGACTATATTAATATCAATCTAATAGTTTAACGTAAATAAACAATATATTGGATTACTTTCTATATTCATTGAATGGAATGCTAGCCGAGAAGTACTGGAAATCTTTTTTAAATATTCCTCCTTCTCAAGTCATAGAAATCGTAGAGAAGTTTTTAACTGAAAGCGAAATACGGTATAAAGCTACTCAAGTGTTTTCGAGCAGCGGAATTAAGCTACTTATTTATAGGCTTTACTACTCTCCTCAATATAGGCCGCGAGGCTGTATACGTATTATTGTGTACTTTTATTCACGTGAGAGAAGTTATGTTGAAGTACCTTTAACTTTATCTAATCTTATAGAGAAACTTAAAGTATTTAAACTAGATACATGTAATATTAGAACTTTAGATAAATACTACATGTCTTTCATCAAATACTACGACTATTTAATGAATCTCAATGAGTGTTCCCTAGGTATTATAGTTTCTTGCTCATTCGGCTTACCTCTCATAATATTTTTAGCTAATTGTATGCCTCTTGATCTAAGAGTTATTGCAGGCCTCTTCCTTATATCAGCCATGCCTATATTTCCTCGAATTAAGCACCCTGCTTATCCTTATCCTCCAGCTTTAGCGCTCTACTACTACAAGCTCTTAAAGAAAACTGAAGAAGAGCTACTCGATTTAGCTTCAAAAGTACCTTCACACGAAATTCCGCTGCTGAGTTCAAGAACTTACAAGAAGCCTATGCTTTACTTTAAAGTAAGTGTTATTCTCTGGGCTACGTGCTTCGTAGCATCGGCTTTCTACGCCGCACTTTACATAAAGTCTCTCTAAGTACTCTTTGGATAATACTTATTAGGATAATTTTAGTTAGGATAACTGTGGTTATCGTAGAAAGACACACTGATGAAGAGAAGCTGAAGAATCTTCCTAGAAATCTACTAGTTTACGGTAGGCGTAAGACTGGAAAAACTTTTCTAGTAAAACATGTTTTCAGAGACTCTCACTACTTTTTCGTTAAAAGAGATGGCGGAGTATTTTGCGAAAAATTAGAAGAAACTCTAGACTACAAGTCCTTTATAGTTATATTAAAAAGACTTTTTGAGGAAAATGAGCTAGTCGTAGTAGATGAGTTCCATAGATTGCCAGAAGATTTTCTTGACTTAATTCACCTTAAGTCTCCAAAAAACCTTATTCTAGTTACTTCTACTCTACATTTAGTGAAGAAAATTCTTGGACCCGGTTCTCCTCTTATTGGACTTTTTTACGAGTATAGAGTAGACTTAATAGATGAGCGAGACATATTAGTTAACTTGAAGAAACATATATCTGATTTAAAAAGCTTAGTAGAGTACTCTGTCTATTTAAGAGAACCTATTTTAGCTAGAAGTTTTGAAAAAGGAATTAGTCTTTTTGAATTAATTAAAGGCTTTAAATTAACTGTGCCGGCTCTTCTCGGCGAAGTCTTTAGCGAAGAAGAAAGAGAATTTAGTGCTAAGTACGAAGGAGTACTGAGAGCTATTGCTTCAGGTAAAACTAGAGTAACTGAAATAGCGAATTGCCTTTACTCGAGAAAACTAATTAAAAGAAATGACCATGGACTCGTGTCATCTTTTATAGATACTTTATGCAAAATAGGCCTTTTAGATAGAATCCGCGAATTCGGTGGAAGAAGATACTACTACTATGTTTCATCGCCTATGGTAGATCTTTACTATTACCTTGACGAAAAATACAATTTCTCGGAAAGAGATTTAAGTGAAAAATATTTTCGCGAAAAACTGCCGCGGCATATCGAAATATTCTTTAGGAACATGCTAGCGAAGATTTTTAATTTAGTTCCAGTAGCTGTAGTTAAGCCCTATGAAGTTGATATAGCTTTAGCAGAATTCAATAGGCTTAAAGTAGTTGCTGAAGTTAAGTGGAGAAAAAGTATTGATAGAAGTGAATTAAAACAAGTTGAAAACAAGCTATATTTCTTTAAAAATACTAGAAAAATACTAATAGTCCCTTACGAAGAAGCGCTTCCAGAGAAACCTGAGAACATTGAAGTGTGGAGTGTTGAGCGTATTTTGAGTATGATCGAGTCGAACATAAAGTCTCGTTTACAGTAACCTATTTACCTGCTTTCAGCTCTCTTAAGGCTCTATGTACTTGAATCGAGCCCATAATGAACCAGGCGTTATTGAGCACCCAGTACTCGTTAGTCATATAGGCGTAAGTCCATCCCTTGGCGTCAGTATCTATTATAGGGTAGTCTACTGGAAGCCCATCTGATACGATGAAGTTTCCTGTCCTAAAGTCTCCTATATCGAAGACTTCGCCGTTGCCGCCTACTATTCCATTAAGTACTCCGCCAGGCACTACTCCGTCTTCATGGCCTTCTATGAAACAGTATCTGTGATGATAGCAGCCAGGTCCTGCGCCGACACCAGCCATCATAGAAACATCACAGGGATTAAAGCCTAGAATCCACTGTATTTGGTGTTCTGCTATCTCTAAGTATTCTCTACTGTCGAATAGTATTGCTGCCGTAGCGAAGCCCCAAGCATATGCCGCTAAGAATCTATTTGAAGGCTTTCTGGAGAAGAGGTTTCTTACATTGCCTTGTTCGTCGATAAAGCCTATTTGACCGAAGCTAGATAACGTTGAGAGAGGCTTTATGTACTCGGCCCATTTCCTAAAAGCTTCTCGAATATCTTTCGATAAGTCTTCATTAGGCTTTAAGTTCAAGTACTCATATAGCCCTATGAGGTGGTGGTCGCAGAAGTAATACTTTGTTTTCTTTTCTCTATTTGTGTAGAAGAAGCCCTCCTTATCCTGCAAAGACAGTATCTCCTGTACTCGTTTCTCAGAATCCCTCAAGTACTTGTTGTCTCCCGTAATTCTATACAGTTCTAAGCTGAGTAATAGTGTTCTAGCAGTAAATCCTAGATAATTTCTCTCGTCTTGCTCAGTAAGAGCGCTCTGTGTAATGTAATCGTAAACTTCTTTCGCTATATTGGCACACTTCTCCGCGAATTCTCTGTCATAGCGTGAAATAAGTCGCCCGAGTTTAGCTAAGGAGGCAGCTACATGTGACCTCAAGAAAAGTGTTGGAGGATAGTATTCAAGTGTCTGCTTAAGCGTTACTATGCGTGGAGGCTCTTTTTCGGGTGCTCCAAGCCATATGCAGACATTTTCTAGAGGAGGATATTCTTCTGAGAGCTCGAAGTTTTTAGCAGAAGCATAGACCTGGAGAAATGTTTTGAGTTTCCTGTAGTAGATTTTGCAAAAGTATTTTCCTTCCCAAGCAGCCTCATCTAATACCCATTTAGCGTCGCTTTCCAAGCCTTCTCTTAAAAGCTCTTCAGCAAGCGTAGCTAATGCCCAAACTCCGTGAGACCCGCTTCCAATCCACTTGCCGTAGTCTCCTGCGTCGTGCCAGCCTCCAGTAGCATCTATTTTTGTGCCATCTTCAAGTATAATCGTGTCCTCTGTGTGGCAGGCTTTATGCCATCCAGGCACTTCTACACCGCAGCGCTGGTAGTAGAACCACTTGGCCGCCTTCTTCGCTAAGTCTAAGTAAAGACCCCTCTTTATTTTGAAAATATAGGATTCAGAAGTCTCTTTAGTCTCCCTGACAACGACTCTTATCCAATACAAGCCCTCTTTCCTGAAGTCCGTGAAGTCCGCGATATAGTTGTTTCCGCCCCAAATATGCTTACCCCACCCCTTCAGCTCTCCTCTATAGACTACAGCCGGCTTACCTGGAGGCTGCTTATTAGTAGTCACGTCAATTATCTCGAAGTAGCCTGTAAGCTTCCCTGCATTAGCCCAGAGCACAACTTGCTTAACGCCATCAACATCGTATCCCGCGTGACAAACAAAAGGCTTGAAGAACTTCTGCGCAATAATCTGTCCTTCAGCTAAAGGCGACCAGCTATCAGTCTGCTGCCTTATTTTCCTAATAGTCTTCGCTTGACTCAAATCAAATCGCAGCTCTTTCATAGAAGATCACTTTAGAGAAATTTTTACTCAAGACTTTACTAAAAGAACTATCTTCTAAAGACACCACTTATTGCACCGAAAGCTGTCTACCGCTAAAATATAAATGAGTATGTGACATATCTCAGCAGAGAATTTCGTTTTAATAACAATAAGAGGAAAAGGTCTTAAAGAATCTATACTAGCATTAAGCTACCTAACTTAATGTAGAAAAATACTCTTCAGCAAAAGCTTTCTGATCTATGTCTTCAAGCACTAGTATTTCATCCCCATCAGGCCTCACATAAACCTTTCCTTTCTTTAAGCCATTAGTGTGCACTTTTACTTTAACTTTTTCGCCGAGTAAAGATCATTTCTGAGTAAATAGACTGCCTCAATAACATCGTGCGAGTGGAATACTCCTCCCATAATTACTATCCTTTCTACTCTATCTACAAGCTCTCCATCTACTAAAGTAGCTTTAGCTATATTGGTAAGAGGACCTGTCGCCAATATTTGTATTTTACCATACTCTCTACTAGCTTCAATAATGAATTTAACTGCCTCATTTACAGTACCTAAATTTCTTCGAGAAGCCGCGCCTTTAAATACAGGAACATTTCTCTCCAAGACTTCGACTACTCTTTTTGCATCGTGAAAAGTAAATTCTACAAAATTATTACCGTAAACTATAGTTACTCCAATAAGTCCCAGCCTTCAGTGAATTCTCTGAGAGCATATCTTAAAGCAAGAGAATCATCTACGTCTCGGTAAAAGTAAAAGAGCGTAGAATCACAGTTAAAAATAGATGTGCTCATTATTTCAAAAATAGTACTTAACTAGCCTTAAATTTAATCTAACTAAAGAATCTTGGATCGTTCAGCTAAAAACAAACAATATTTTAGTTAAAGGCTATAATAAAAAACTAATGAAGTTTTATCAAAAACACTATGGATGAATTCTGACCCTACTGCTAACAATATTTAATGAAACTACTTTAATAAAACTATATAGTTTTCAAAATAGTTCTTATTTAATCAGAATACTAAATACTGTAACTTAAAGTGCCATTTTAATCCAATAATAGCTAAAATAATGATACTAAAAGATAGTTTTTAACTAAAAAATATTAGTTTATGATTTTACGAAAAACTTATATATATAACTGTTAAATTCTCAACAAAGAGGTGATGCATATTAAAAAACATGCATTAATCCTCTTACTAGCGCTTCTGCTACTTGTGATAATGACAAATAATGCTTCTAATGCTCCCTCATGGATTAAACCCAAGACCCAAATAACAGTTACTGTAAATAAACAAGGAGAAAAATACTTTTGTACTCTCGAAATACTTGAAATTAGCGGTAATAAAATTAAACTAGAAACTATATATAATAATAAGAATAAATATCTTGATGAATTTACCATAGACTACTTTTTGAACAAATACCTGTATGTAAGTAAACTTAATCTCTATTTTGGTCAACTTAAACTAGGTCAAGTAAAGTCAATAGGTAGAGGTGCAGCCTTACTACTTCAAGGACCCAAAAAAGTATACTATGTTGAATATACTATATGGCTAAAGGTTGTTGGAAAAACAACATATAACGGGCGCCCAGTATGGAAACTCGCCTTAACTTCATATAAGCTTGAGAAAAAGTATCCTGCTAGCTCCCCCAATTCCCAGTGGGTTTGTATATGGACTTGTAGCAATAGTAAAGCAACATTTATTGTTAAAGAACACCACACATTCGGTGGCAAGACACATATATTTTACTACGGCTATGTTGAAGAAAAATTTGATGAATTCACACTTTTAGTTGATATTGAGACAGGACTACTTCTTTATGCAAAAATAGTCTCTTCTGGAAAATATTATAGTGGCCCGGGATATAAATCGTTAAGCGAGCTTCATCTAGATAGTAGCTGGGAGTATCGACCCCTTGAAATAAAAGTCACTTTAAAAACTCCTGACTTCTACGGTGACATTAGGTTCACTTTAGACAAAGACCTCGATTACTCTAAAGGATCCTTCATTACTGTCCCACTTAGCTCTAAGGAAATAAAGATAATACACTTAGATTCAAAGAAGGAGAAAGTAATTAAATTAAATAAAGACGGAATAGTTAATGCAAGCGAACTTTTAATAAAATCTGGTAAAGGCTTCCTCGAGGGAAAATACAAGATTACTATCGAAGAAAAGTCTACGAGCTACGTTAAGTACTACTGGTACTACAAAACATGGGACTACTTTCCTCCAGCCACAATTTGGTACACTGTATCTAAGGAAAAATCTTCTAGCGGCAAATACTTCTATAGAATAAAGGTCTTAAGAACATACAATGCCCGAGTCTACACCTATTCCAGCAGTATTTTTGAGAAATCTCCACTCGATATTACTGAAGGCGCTACAATTAAACTAAGAACCATCGATGCTTGGGATAAACTTATACGCTATACTATCTACAAGTTTCTCTTAGATGCCGGAGTAGACTCCAGAGTAACGACTACGATCAGAAATATCCCGCTGTACTACGGTACAGGGCAGTGCCACTATACTACAGTTTACTGGCAACAAATAAAACTTGAGCACGATGCATCCACTACTTACAGTTTTTGGTCAGATAAAGGGCTTGTAGGAGACCTTGAAGGAATTTTCCATGAGTATGGCCACGCTGTTAGAGAAAATGTTTGGCCCGACCCGAGTCTCTACTTTAGGTGGAGAAAACTTGGAGGAAAACACGGCTCTACGTATGCTCCATGCTCATCAGAGTTCGTTGCATTTGATGAAGGTCATAGCTGGTTTTTTGCCTCACTTGTCTTAAAGTACATTAAGTCAAAAATGGCTTCTCTCTACGACATTCCTTTACCAAAAGTAGAAATGTATTCGGGAAACATCTATAAGGGTAGCAAGTATAGAGGAGAACTAGTTGAAGGGAGAATAGCAGGCTACCTACTTAACCTGCTTTCCAGCGACCCTACTAAAGCCTATTCACAGTTCCTAGCAGTTGTAGACGCCAGTAAAGTTCTGCCAAACCACGTAGTTAGAACTATTATTGAATGGAACACGCTCGCCTACAAACACTACCCCGACTTAAGAGGAAAAATCGTTGAATTATGCAACCAGTACAATATTAAGCACTTCTTTTCTTCCTCAAAAACTAAAGGAAGTGTCTCAGGGAAATATATTGTCATAATAGTTAGGTCGAAGGGAGAGTACATTAGAGACGGTAAGAAAACTCCATTAGAGCAAAGCCAGATTTATGGAGCAGTCATACACGAAGGAGATAAACTCACATTAAATCACTGGAGTATGGTCTGCTTCGAAAAAGTCAAACTATTTTCAATTCATCAGTCACAAATAGAGTTCAGTAGAAACGAAATAAAGGTAGTTAAGGGCAGAATTCTCGTACAAACAACAGGGCATCCCAGCTGGCTCATAATACGTGCTGGCTCATCTTACAGAATATGTGACTTTAAGAGCAAAGTTCTAGTAGAAGTTGACGGAAGTAAAGTAACAATATCTATTTACGAAGGATCCGTGCGCGTAAAAACTCCTAATAAAGAAATTGTACTAAGTAAAGGCCAGCAGCTACTAGCTCAGGGCTCAAAGTATAACATTAAGAACTTTAAGGTCTCTGAAGCAAACTTAGCTCAGACACCTTCAGTTAAACTAACTGTTTCACCTAGCAAAACTGTTTTCGGAGAAAAAGTAGGAGTAAAAGTAAGCACCAATGTGCTTGACTACAGGCTAGTAGTCCTAGCCTATAATAAGGAGTTAGAAGAAGGCTTTATTTTGCTAAACTCTACTACATACAGTAAGACTACAAGTATTTCTACAGATAAATTGCCTGCAGGAAACTACACCGTAGTAGCAGTAGTAGAGATACCTGACACTATTACAGGCTACGAGTCAAATACTGTAGCACTGACAATAAGCAGAAGCAAGCCTTCAGTAACTATTACATTAGAGAAAACTAGCGTAAAGAAAGGCGAGGAACTAGTCGTCAGCGGAAATATTACTAGGTACTACGGAGAACTTTTCATCAATATGACTTCTCCTACAGGAAGAATACTCAGCAAAAAGATAGAAGTTACTGGAAAATCATTTACTACCACAGTTAAACTCGATGAAACAGGCAAGTGGACTATAGTAGCAGTAGTACCTGAAACAAGAAACAACTACGCCGCCTCCTCAAATACAGTCACAGTAGAAGTCCAAGAAGACTATACACCATACTACATAGCAGCTGCACTAGCACTCGCCACAGCCGCCGGAGCAACAGTATTTCTACTGAAAAGGAGAAAGAAGCTTCCCCCACCGCCGCCTCCTCCACCAATCCCGCCACCGCCTTAGCTAAACCACCCAAATAGCTTGATTTTTTACAGACAAAGATTTAAATACCTAGCCTCTAGACTTGATTGCAGAAAACTTGCTTTACACGCTATATCCTTAGTGAGAACAGAAAACTGAAAAACTAAAGACAACGATTCTAAAACTGGAAAAATGAAATTAAGTGAGAGCCGCACTGAATTAACAACATTAGCCTAAAGCCACTCTCATTAAACTTTATTGTAGAATCTAGACAAAGTAGGAAAAACTACTGGAGTAAAAATTTTGATAAAAAGACTTCTCGAAAAAGTAGTGAAAGGGCTGCAGAAAAATATAGACTACATGCCGTAGTACTATTTGAATTCAGAGCTAGAAGAGAGCGAGGTCCTTGGAACGACTACGGTTTACTGATAATAACTGATTTTCAGAAAAATATTTAGATCGAATAGACAACATACTAAAGCTACTTAAAGACATTAAGTTACCTACAGAACCTCACCCATATACTCTTGAAGAAGCACTAAAGCTGTTGAAAAATAATCCGACAATAATTGATGCTCTTGAAGAAAGAGTAGTTTTCAAAGCAAAGATCATATTCTCTTAAAAAGCCTATAGACTCCTTAAGGAAAAAGTTCTCAAAAGGACGCGTACAAGTATTAAGCTACCTAACTAAAAGCAGAGAAATACCCTTTAGTAAAGGTTTCTTGATTTAAGTCTTCTTCACTCTTACTAGGACTCACATTGATTTTTCTCTCTTTAAAGCCCTTAACATTCATTTTTACTCAACTTTTCTCGCTGAGTAAAGTATTTAATACTTAACCAAAACAGCTTAGATTCGTAGTTAATTTAATATTAGTTTAGTTGTCAATTAGAGCAAGGTGGTCTTTTGCTTACGCCCCTACAGTACAATTTACATGCAGATGTTCTTACCGACAGAGGAGTAATGAAAGCTAAGTGTACAGTGAAGTTAAGGAACACTAGCTCTAAACCGGTCAGCTGTATAAACTTTCTACTGAATAAGGGTTTGAAGGTAACTAGCATAGAGGTAGACAGAAAATCGCTGAACTTTGTTCAGAGTCTGCGCCACTTTACCGACATTAGAGAAGTTAAAGTCAACTATATTGAAGTAAAACTAAAGTCTCCAATAGCTCCGGGCTCTAGCGCTCAGATTACTATAATGTACCAAGGGACCATCAAGGGCTACGACAATGTTTTCCGATATGTAAAAGACAAAATAAGCAACGACTATACAATTCTCAGGCTCGACGCATACTCTTACCCTGTTTTAGGAGAACTAGAGCTACGAAAACAGATATCTACGATTCCATCTCAGCGCTTCAGCTATAATTTAGAGATAGAAGTCCCTAAAGGACTTATCGTCGCTAATACGGGGAAATTAGTAGGCGTATTAGAGGAAAACAATAGAGTTCTCTACAGATATGTGAGCAAAAAACCTAGCTGGAGAATAGATATTGCTGTCTCCAGGTTTAAGGTAGAGAGTTCTAGAAAAAGGGATATTACTATATTTGCGCTAGAAGAAGACTTTGAGCACGCGAAAAGAATACTCAGAGAAGTAGAGAGGTGCCTACAGTTCTATGAAGCGAACTTCGGTCCTCCGCCTCAGTGGTGTGGATTCACAATAATAGAGCTCCCAGAAGGCTATGGTGGTCAAGCAGATATGTGTGGAATGCTGGTCGCTAGAGAATCTTTCACGGATCCAGGTAGCGTAGGCGGAGTCTACCACGAGCTAGCGCACTTATGGAATGTACCCTCGGGGGAAGAAGTGCCGTCAAGGTTTCTCGACGAAGGATTCGCCTCCTATTTCCAGCTGTTAGCAGAAAAAGAGTTTCTAGGCGATGAAATATTTCGGAGAAAAATAAGCTCGTTGAGACAGAGATTTCTTGAACTAGCATCTAAAAAGCCCATACTTCTCAAAATACCAGTAGCTGAATACGGCAAATACCTCGTCACGGACGCTTCTTACATAGTAGGCACATGGACACTCTATGTACTACATAAAATAGTGGGAGATTATTGCTTTAAAAAACTCGTCAGAGAATTCATAATTAGACATAAGAATACTCCAGCTACTCTTAAAGACTTTAAGAGAACCGCAGTAAAGGTATGCGGATACCACATAAGCAAATTCCTAGACGAGTGGTTATTTGGAACTAAAGCCGCATATCATTTAATTAAAGAAACTCCCTTAAATAAGATAATAGAATTACATGAAAAGAATTTAAATAAGTTTTTGAGAATATAGCAAAATATCCATTATGCTATGTATTTTTAAAACAATTTAAATAAATAAAACATTAAGCACATACCCTCAGGTCTATTCGAGTAAATAGTTATAAGTAAAATTATAATTATATTAAGTTAAATTACCAGCAAAAACACTAGCCTATAATTTTACAAAATAATATAGGGAGACTTAAGCAACCTACTTACTACTGAAAAAGCGAAAGAATGCCCCGCCGTTACCTCCCCTTAAGTAATTTAATTTTTCTCTATCAAATATTTAAATAATATTTGTCAGTTAAGTGACAAATACTTAAATATCTCTTTCCCTAGACCTAGCTGTAGAAGACATTATCTACATGCTGAACCCCTGGTGGGAGTGAAGAAACTAGGAAGATAAAGACAGTGATCTTAGAAAACTGAGGAAAGCGAAAATAAAGTGGAGTCCTCTTTGGATTAAAGATATTAGTTTAAAGCCCTTCTCCCTAAACTTCATTACAGGATCTAGACAAGTAGGTAAGACTACTGGAGTAAAAATATTAGTAAAGAAACTCCTCTCACAAACAGTCCCTAAAGCAGTATTTTACTACAACTATGACTTTATATCAAGTTCTAAAGAATTAAAGAAAATAATAAACTTCTATTTAAAAATAAAGTATTCAAATAAAATAAAGACATCCTACATAATACTAGATGAAGTAACAGGAGTAGAATACTGGTGGAAAATAATCAAAGGATACATAGATCTCGGCATATTCGGAAACGATGTACTCATAGTACTAGGCTCAGCTTCATTTAGACTAAGAAAGTTCGCTGAAGCATTCCCTGGCAGAAAAGGATACGGCACTACTATAGAAGTACTCCCACTAAGCTTCGGAGAATACGTTCAAGTACATGAAGAAAAACCCCTAAAATCTAACTACATTAAAGTAAAAACACTCTTCGAAAAATACCTTAATACAGGAGGATTCCCTAGAAGCATTAACGAAGACCCTGAATTCTTCAAAGACCTAATATTCAGCATAGAAAGAGACATAGCTAAAACAGGGAAAAGCCCTAAAATATTCCGAATGATACTCCACTCCATACTAGAAAAAGCTCAAGCCCTATAGGCTACCACACAATAGCACAAGAAATAGGAATATCACATAACACTGTCAGAGAATACCTAGAGCTAATGGAAGACCTATTCATAGTAGGAATAGCCTACTGGAAACAAGGCAATAAAATAAGCTTCAGAAAAGAAAATATTCCTAAGAGACCCTTACCTAGCTAAAACACTCTCCATGATACTCGGAGTAGACACAAGAAAAGACTACCTATACGAATAGATAGTCCAAGAACACTTATACCGAAAATACAGCGAAATATACTACTGGAGAAACAGTTACGAAATAGACTGCATAGCCGGAAACCTAAAAATAGAAGTAAAAGCAGGAAAACCACACCGCAGATACCCAAGAGGAGTAACAGTAATAGACGAAGAAAAACTACCACTCTTCCTACTAGACCTATGAAGCATCTAGTTAAACCATATTTACTATAGTTTCCTTCAGAAAAAAGATATCACTATAGTAGAAAACACCGTGAAACAGACCTGAACTATGGCACCAGCCATCATTTTAGACTCTATTTTCTTTGAAGCAGCATTTCCAATAAAGCTACCCATAAAGAAAACCGTTAGCTATATATTTAGGCCTACTAGTAGCGACGTGAAGACTGTAGTTTCAAACTAAATACCTACTTAAACTTAAATAGAGTAAAGTCTACTAGTTTAATCCTAAGTGCTTTCAGCTGTCCAGCCAATTATTTAATAGAAATAGAAGACAGTAATATCTGTGGAAGAAATACTGTCTAAGATACCCTCTTACTCACAGGAACTAGGACTAGACTTAAGGCTTAAAGAAGACCGCTTCAAGTGGTTCTTGGCCTCAATACTCTTCGCTAGAAGAATCTCAGCTAATATAGCTAAAAGAACCTTCATGAAATTCATTGAAGCAAACTTAACAACCCCCCAGAAAATCCTTGAAGCTGGATGGAATAGGTTAGTAGAAGTACTTGACTCCGGAGGCTACGTAAGATACGACTTCTCTACAGCAACTAACCTCCTTCAAATAGCCGAAAAACTCGTCAAAGAATATGGAGGCGACATCGACAAAGTACATGAAAAAGCCTCCGATCCACGAGACCTCGAGAAAAAACTAATGGAGTTCAAAGGAGTAGGACCAGTAGCAGTCAATATTTTCCTAAGAGAACTAAGAGGCATATGGAGTAAAGCCGATCCAGAGCCCTCACCTAAGGCACTTGAAGTGGCGCGTAGAATAGGGTTAGCTGAAGTAAAGAAATATGAATCGAAATTAGTTAGAATTTACTTAGAGTACTGCAAAAAGAAAAAGTGTCGAATATGTCCCCTTAGAGAATACTGTAGAGAACCAGAATTAAAATAAAGTTTTTTGAAACTAGCTAACCGTGAGTAAGCTTAAGTGGTGGGTAGGCTGCGGTCATGAGGCACTCGTATACTTAGCTGGAGTAAAAATGAGAGACTTTTACTTCAATCCCAAGGCCTGCGCTAAGGCATTTAAGGACGGTAGAAGAAAGCTAGTAGAAATCTTCGGAAAAGACATAAGGCTTCCAGACATAAGTGTTCCTCACCTATCTTATGGGCACTTAGCCTGCTTAGGCGCACACATAGATTTCCCAGAAAACTCTGCTCCCTGTGTAAAGCCGCTGTTCTCTAGTATAGATAAAGGAATAGAGGCATTACAGCGTAAAGTAGATTTCAGTGAATCTAAGCTATTCAAACATTTCTATAAAATATACAAGTATTTGAAAAAAGAGTTTCCTGGAGAAAAAGTCAGTATCTACGGCTTCGGCTGGGAAGGCCCAGTAACCTCAGCAGTAATGCTCAGAGGAAAAGCTTTCCTAGCAGACCTCTACCGCACACCACGCAAAGCAGAAAAATTCCTAGACCTCTTAACAGACAGCATAATAGAGTACGTGTATTTCCTCAGACGTCTAATGGGAGAACCTGAAGTAAATCCCGATTCCACAGGACTATGCGACGACTGCGCAGCATACATTCCTCCAAGACTATGGGATACATTCGTTCTACCCTATTGGAACAAGTACTTCAGCAACCTCACTAAAGGCAAAAGACACGTACACGTAGAAGGACTCTATCCTCAGCACCTAAAATACCTTGAGAAAACACGCATAAGCCACTACGATCCATCAATTTCACCTAAGCTAACTCCTAAAATAATATCGAGTACAATTAAAATACCGTTCTCATGGAGACTACCAGGCTTCCAGTACCCATACATGACTCCAAGCGACATAGAAAAATGGGTCTACAAGTCATATGAAGAAGGAGCCAGAGAACTCTACACAGTAGTAGAGCCACTAATGTGCACTAAAGAAAACATAATTAAAGTAAAAACATTCATAAAAACCTGCAAAAAACTAAAAGAAAACAACTCAGCATAAGATACTCAAATCCCTCCTTCTACAGAGCCAAAAAACCATCTTACTACATAATTCTATAGAAATAGAAAAACTTATATATTTCTATAAAACTATATACTTTGATACTATGAGCCTAGAAGAAGAAGTAAAAGAACTCAGAAAAATAGTTGAAGAACTAGCAGAAGAAGTCAAGAAAATAAAAAGCAAAATAGAATCTAGAGAAAGAGTTGAAATAGAAGTCGAAGAAATAAAGGCACCAAGCCGCAACAAAATTGTTCAAGAAATATTTAAAGTACTTGAAAAAGGACTAGCAGATAAACCAGACATAGGCATAGTTTTCGTAGGAGGCTTCGAGAAAAGAAAAGGAAAGATAGTGGATAGTTTCTTTTCAGGAGTAGATTTAGAAAGCGTATATAAAGTATCAGCAAGTAGAATAGTTAGAATACTAAGTTCTCTCGCTAACGAAAACCGCGTAAAAATACTTTTATCACTGCTTAAAGGCCCTAAGACAGCTTCAGAACTATCAAAAGAAACAGGACTAGAAGGTGGACCACTTTATCATCACTTAAAAGAATTAATGCTAGCAGGATACATTGAAAGCCCAGAAAGAGGCAAGTATGTTTTAACTCCTAGAGGCTGTATGACAATAAGAGCAATAGCAGCCCTAGCACTAATACCCGGCATAGTACCGTCGCAAACGGAAGAACTAGAAAGCATATCATAAAATATTTTACTTAAATATTTTTACCAATTATATTTTACAAACACTCAGAACAATAATATTTACTATAATAATGAATCTTAGATTTCAGTTAACCATTTCAGCTTTACACCTTTTATCAACTCAAAATGTTCATCATCTGTTATAACAATTCCTTTAGCATAAATTAAGGCAGTAGCTGCTATTATTGCATCAGCTATAGGTACGCGCGCCTTTAGACTTATTAAGCCAGCTTTCTTAGCTACTTCCTCTGTAACAGGTATGAAAATTATATTAAATGCTCTAGCAGACTTAATACGCATTTCAACAGTCTTAACTCCAATAAGTTTTCCCATGCTCCTATAGAGCTCAGTAATAGTTACTATAGAAGATCCAAGCCTAATAGCACCTCTTGAAGCTAGTTGAACTATTCTTTTAGTCCATTTAGCAACGTTCTCGTCCTCCGGATTGTAGTATGAAAAATAAAACCTTGTATCTAGTATAGCATCTAGCGCCACTCTTCACGCACCTTATCAAGCATTTCTTTAAGCTCCTTAACATCATATTTACCTTTATCAACTCCCGCAAGATCCTCAAATCTTGGAATAGGTTTCAAAAGAATTCCTTCACTTGTATCCTCTACCAATATTAAGCTACCTTCCTTAATGTCATATTTTCTTCTAAGCTCTACGGGAATGGTTATCTGACCCTTTCTAGTTACAATAACTTCTCTCTGCATTCGGTACTACCTATCATCAGAAGTAATACCAAAATATTTAAGTATTACTTTAGTACGCAAGTTCAACTTAAAAATCTCGAAAATAAATGTAAGTTCTGTCTCTTATACACATCTCCGAGCCCACGAGACCTCTCTACATCTCGTATGCCGTCTTCTGCTTGAAA
>CBDUKN010000022.1:0-40232 GCA_965367815.1 uncultured Thermoprotei archaeon | reverse complement strand
ACATAGCCAGCTTCTTTTACAGTAGTGAAAGGCGTTACACCACTAAACCACTCAGGAACAGTAAGCCAACGATAAACTACAGGAATAGAAAGACCCGCACCAGTATTAGCCAATATCGCATAAAAACGAAGCTTTTCCATAGAATTACTAATCTCGTACCACACTTTAAGCCAAGCAAAAACATCTACTCTAAATTCTCCCTCATAATAAGAGTCGCTTTTAATTGTAATGAATATCGGTACGTTTATGTGAATACTTCTCGTAATTTTAGCGTCTCCGCAATAGTATACTTCACCATTATTTGCTCTATATTCTCTATAAACATAGTAGTCTAATGTAAATTCCTTATTAGTTGTAATTAAGTTTACTTGCTTTTTGCTTAAAACAACGTACTTGCCTTCAGGCCAGTAAGTCCTAAACCTAACTTCATAAACCTTATTGTCTGCAGGATCTCTGTACACTTTTACTCCTTCATAGTATCCTGAACGACTATTAGAAGACAACATAAGGCCAGCTAAAATGAAAGGTCTATCTTCATTACTGTCGCTAAACGCGCCGCCATTTTCTACTCCATGTGCAACAATAGTGCGTGTTCCTCGATAATCAATTAAATAGCTCTTTAAATAAACCCAAGCAAATCCCTTAACTAAAGTACCTTCAGGCACATTAGTATAGTTTCCTGGAAAACAAGCATATGCTGAAACGCTAACACGAATAGTTACAGTGATACTAGTATTTACTCCAGCATTTATTGACACTGCTTTTGAATATGTTTTATACTTTGAAGGCCATGGAGGATCTCTGTCTTCAGCTATAATTGCTTCTTTTGCACGTACATTCACTGCCGCAAATAACGCTGAAGAAATTATCAGAAATACTAGAAACGCTGCCATGTATTTTGTTTTACAAACTATTAGTACTGAAACTATTATTGAAAAAACTAATACAATTATTGATACTTGATAAACAGTGATCCAGAACTCTTTCTCGCTTTTAAGTCTAAGGTTTTCTTCAATTAAACTATTAAACTGCTCACTAAGCTTGTTTTCACGTACATTAAGTTCACAGATTAATGTTTTATATTCGCTTATTTCACTCTTAGTGTTAATAATTTCTTCTTCTAGGGTTTTAGCCAAATTGCTAAGCTGTAGTTTATAATTTAGTAGCTCCTGAATACTAGCATTAAGAGAAATTGTTAGATTTCTTAGTATAGTGACTTCGTTTTCGTATTCCTTAACATTTACAAGACTTCTAGAAAATATTGATTTAAAGCGATGGAAAAAGTCTCCTTCTAAGCTATAGAGTAAGTAACTTATAGCATAAATGCCGTAAAATACTTTGCGTTCTGTACGCCGATACATTACTTGATTTCCTTTGTTATGAAAAATATCTACAAAGTACGAGCAGTCATATTTTTCTGGTATTTTATAATCAAAAATAGTGGATTTATCAAAGATTGTGTATACAGTATCAGTTTTAGATAAGAAGTTACTATCAACAGACTCAAATTCGAGGCAGCTTCTTTTACCGACGAGATATAAGCCTGTTTTATCAACTCTGTACATAAATACTGCTCCTTTTAGCAGTGTATCTAGTGGATAAGGATACTTTACTATTATTTTAAGCGGAAATTCCGGCTCTGCTGGGTAAATTACTTCTATTTTCAGTCCTTTACTGTAGATAACGTCAGTTACTGTCTGTGCTGAAGGCTGAGAATATATCATCGGTATTAGCAAAAGCATTATTGATAGAATATAGCCTAGCTTTCTTTTTCTATAGACTACTGTGCTTGCTGCTAGTACTGCTGTAAATGCAAAGAGAATGAATGCGGAGTTTCTGCTTTCTGCAATCTCACTTAGTAGAGCTTTATTTTCTTTGGCAATGTCATTAACCTTAGTTTCTAATCTATTAATTTCACTACTTTTGTTTAAATAGATTTGCTTTAATTTACTCAAGTTAGCTTTAAGTTCAATTAGAGTTGAGTTAAGTGCACAAATTTTCTTTTCAAGTTCAGCTATTTCCCTTAGGAGAATTTCTTTAGAAGCATTAAGTTCATATAACTTTATTGAAAGTTCTTTTTTATCATTTAAAAGTTTTTCAATCTTTTTAAATTCTGAAATAACATTGGCGTAATTTCTATAACTAAAACCTAGATCAGGAGATTCTCCTATAATTGTTGAAAATATGTGAAAACTTGATGTTAAAGTGCTTCCCACCATTACATTGAGCACAAATATGCCTGTCTCATTTGCTTTTACTTTAAAGGTAGTCTTGCGCACTCCAGGAGTACTTGGAATAACAATAGCACCGAACCTCAGTACTCCTAAGTCTAAGATTCTATTCTTGTAAGTATGACCAATGTACCCTATCCACACTACATTTCTGCTATACTCATTACAATTGTAAGTAATGTACACAGTTATCGTATCACTTACGTTAACGTATACTGGGTACCATAGTTCTAATGTGCCGTGCATAATCAAACACTTTTTCAGTAAATGTCTCCACCAGAGGCTACCATTTATGTAGTATAGCTCGCGTATAGCCCAAGGACTCTCAATTTTTGCAAGAGATTTATCCGGCGGGGCTTTAATTAAGCTGAGCCCAGTTACTACAGTACACAATATAACTATTAGAGCCCTCCTTTTCATCAATATCTTGTTCCATAGGTAATTTTAATATAAGATTTATTGGAACAAAAATACCTAGCAGTATATGGAAATTTTTATATTATTTGGCAACTAAACAGAAAAAAATAAAAATACTCAATCAATGAATGCCTATATGAGCTTCCTTAAAAAGAAAGAGGAAGAAGAAGTAGTTGAAAAAGAGGATTTTGAAGAAAGCCTAATTTTAGAGTCTTTAGATCAGAAAACGCCAAGTGAAAGCTTTCAAGTTGATTTACAGCCAAAGGGCGAAGTAGTTCTCGAAGTCTTAAAGGACCTAGGATTCAATATAGATAATAATATTATATCTGTTGTAAAAGAAAGAATTAGTGAAATAGAACAAGAAATATCAAAATACGAAGAAAAAATAAGTGAACTAAAATCAAAGAAGGAAAAATATAGTTTATTTATATCTTTATTTGAGTAGAAAATATGTCGGAGGCAGTAAAAATTCTCCAAAAGAAAATAAGTAAAGTAAATAGTAAAAAACAGGTCAAGAAAAAGCAGAAGACAGCAGGTCCGAAAATAAAGCTAAAAGCTCCTAGAATATCGCTTCCCAAAAAGCCCATAAAACCTAGCTTAGGCATTAGTAATCTAAGCGAATACATAGCTAAGCTTAAAGAAAATAAAGCTAAAGAACATCCAGACCTCCGCTACGACAACTTTGACTTAGTAGAAAAACTAAAAGAAGGTACTTTCGGCTGGAAATATAATCTTAGAGAAGTATATGTGTGGCCAAAAGTTATGACCGAACCATGGTTACAAATATATCCTCTTGTAAGACATCCAAAAGTAAAAGAAGTATTCATTAGAGGAAAGAATATCGGAATAACAACGCCTGAAGGTAGATTCAAAGTAATATTCCCCGAGAACAACTTAATACCCGAAAAAATAATAATGTCTCTAGCAATATACAGTGGCGCCCAATTAAGTATATCAAAGCCCCATGCTGAAGCTGACTACGACGGCTGGAGAATACTTCTATCGCTACCTGAAGTCTCCATTGAACCTGAATTGGTAGCAGTAAGGCTACAGAGAATTCCTCAACTCACAGAAATAGTTGATAGAGAACTAGCAGCGAGATTAATTCTACTAATGTTAAGCAAGACAGGAATAACTATAACAGGTCCATCAGGTTCAGGAAAAACAACTTTACTTAATAGCATGCTCTTTACTCTGCACAGACTCTTTCCCTATCTACGAATATGCATCGTAGAAGCAAGAGCCGAGCTACAGCTGCCTTCAAGTCCTCTAATATCTAGAAGCAGAGGAGAAAACTTAACTCAGTTGATAAGAGATGCCTTCTATCTGATGCGACCCGATATTCTAGTTCTAGGCGAGCTTCGAGGAGAAGAAATCTTAAGCTGGATTGAAGTATGCAGGGCCGGAATTCCGTCAATAACAACATATCACAGCCCTTCAGTTAAGAAAGCTGTAGAGTCTCTAGCAATACTCATTAGAAGCAGTATCGAGAAAATAGAGCCCAGCGAAATACCTAGACTATTTGATGTATTCATAAAAACTGAACGAAAAGTATCCCCTAAAGGATTCAACTACACAGTATCGGAAATTTATATAAGCGATGGCAATAAATTCAATAAAATTTATCCTCCAAACATACTAGATAAAAAATTCCTCAAGTTTATAGACTCAATAATAGTAGATGGAGATGCGGAAGAAGTTTACTCATATATATTGAAAAATATATAGTCTTTTGCAACAGAGTAGAATAATTTATATACCCCTACCTTCTTCAAAACTCTCGTGAAGACAAGAATAAGGAAAATATTAAATAAAAAGGGAGACGTAACAATATCTTACTTATTCATAATAGTAGCCGCACTAATTGTAGGAATGCTTATAGCATGGTGGCTCATCTCTCTAGTAACTTCAGCGACATCAAGGCCCATTCTGAATGTAAGACCAGTTCCTGTTATCTTAGCTTCCTCTACTCCACCTAAGCTAGTAGCAGTACTCGAAAATATTGGAAGAGCTGATCTCGATGAAAACGTTAAAATATGGATAATTGTCGAGTCGACTACACAGGGGCCCATAGAAACTAACCTAAATATCCCAGCTGGACAGACAACTAAATTCGAGCTAGATTTAACGACAGTCACTATACCCTCTAACGTAGGCTCAGTAAAAATAGTCATAGAGTATAGCGGAGGAACTCTAGAGTTTACTGCAACAGTTACAAGAGGATAACAGTCTACTAGGGAATTAAATATGTTTAATAATATTTCTTTACATTTTAAAAGCAAACGTGATACACTACCTCTCAGTATAATTCTTTCAGTATCGCCTCTCCCTCCACTTTCAACATTTTTTCACTTAAAGAAACTAGGCTTCTACAGCTACTTGCCTATACGCCCCAGTAGTAGCAAAGAACTTAAGAAAAAAGGATTTTCAAAAGACTTCATCGAGCTCTACGAAGAAGCACTGAGATCTCAGACCACAGGCTCTAGAAGAGGACTTAAAAGTTTTATCGAAGAAAAACTGGCAGAATTTAAGACTTCAGCTGAAATAGCCGAAATGAAAACTCTGTCAAACGCGTCGCTCATGAACTCTTTAGCAATAGTAGTGCCTACCCTTCTTACAACTCTAATGCTTGTCACTTCACCCGAAATAGCTCCTTTAATTCTAATTCTCTTATCAATAGTTTCACTTCTAGTTATACTTGCACTAAACTTACCTGTAGTAATATCAATATACTCCTACAAGTTCAGAAAGCCTGAAGTACTTTTATCGCTTTTAGCAGCCATTCCTCTGTATCTAGTACTCAAGGACATCGTAATTTCTTTGATTGTAGCATCAGTTCCAGCATCAATTTTTTCGGGAATAAATGTCTTAAAAGAAACTAAATTGAGGGCTCAACTACTTAATATAGTCAAAACTGCTTCCCAAGTATCTTCAAAAAATGTGTTTAAAGTAATAAAAGAGACTCCGCAGAAACTTTTCGAGAAATTTGATTACGGAGTAATGAAAGCTGTTGTAGCTACGCTTTACTTAATTTCAGCGTATGCGCCCTGTACTGAAGCATATGATAAACTAACAGAATATACTAGAATTTACGTAACAACTGTTAAGAGAATAAGAAGTAAGTTTAATGCTATATTATTATATTCAGCCATAATGATAGCTATATCGGTTTCAACACTATACTTGACAGTATTCTCAATAGGAGAATTCTCGCAGAGAATACCTAGAGGAACATTAGTGATAGGATACTCTTTCATTCGACTCCCTACACCGACTCAACTGAACGAAATTAAAGTAACTTTAGACTTCGCAATCACAGTAAATGTCCTCGCATTCAGCCTAATGTGTGCAATGCTTAGAGAAGGAAATCCGCTGTATTTTGCCCTTTACTTCCCATTACTCCTAATAATAGCTTTAATTTGCAAATATATTACACTAACATATCTTTTACCATCTCTAATAAGGTGATATAATGAGAATAGACTTAATGGTCTCAATACTCTCCTTTACACTAGTTTCACTCCTAATACTATACTCATATACTGAAGCCCAGCACTGGATAGTAAATTACGATAACTTTGCATGGATGCTGGCAGAGAAAGCGGCTAACTTGCTTAAAGGAAACAGAAATATAGACACTAACGCGTACATCATAGTTACATTGATTCTACCTAACGGCACTATATCACGCCATTACACTATAGGCGTTAAACCACAAGTAGTTCTCGGAAAAGCATACACTTACCGCATACTAGGAAACAACACACTAATGAGAGTAGAAGTCTGGATTACTAGTACAGAGTGCTACGTAAATAGAAGCTAAATTATTCTGTTAAAAAATAAAATTATTTTGAATTTATGAAAAATAGAGGCAAGTCCCCCGGGCCGGATTTGAACCGGCGACCATCCGGTTTCTGCTGCCACCCCCTCATCCTACTTAACAGGCTGTTGGGGGTGTGCCCCACGCACGGGGCTACAGCCGGACGCTCTTCCAGGCTGAGCTACCGGGGGCGTTATAGACTACTCTTTAACTCTATTTAAGCTTTGCCCTCATGGAAAACAGACCCTCAGTCCACAGCAAGAATCCTATCTTTAGAGTATTCGAAAACCAAGAGAAAGGTTTTATGTGGTTTGAAATGGGGCCGCCGGGATTTGAACCCGGGTTCACCAGGGCCCGAGCCTGGCATCCTAGTCCAAGCTAGACTACGGCCCCATAAAGATTCTGTGTTCGCCTTATATAAGCTTGCCTTAATCGCTACCTGGTTTTTCTAGTTCGCTGATCTGTTCCTGTTCTCTAATGATTGCTCCCTCTTCTACTTCGAGACGAGACACGTATTTCACTAGACCTACTCGAGCCTTTCTCTCAACGACTACTTCTCTTGCAATAATTTTCTTGACTCTAGCTTTTTCACAAACAATAACGTAGTCGGCGTAAATTATATCGGCTTTGGCCTTCTCTCCTACTTCTACTTCCTCTGCCACTATTTCTCCTCTAGCCTCGCTTTCTTTTCCTAAGACTACTTTCTCTGCCTTAAGCTTCTCTACGTCAAGTAAGCCTCCTACCTCAATTTCTTCGCACTCAATTCTACGTGCTTCAATAGTTCCTCCGATGTCAATAGACCGGGCTTTAATAGTCTCCGATACTCTAATAGTTCCTCCAACCTCAATTATCTCTGCCTCTAAGTTCCCGCCAACAATTACTGTTCCACCTACGTCTAGATTCTTGCACTTTAAGTTCTCCTTTACATCAATAGTTCCTCCTACATCAATATCACCTATTTCGACACTTTTATCTGATCTAAGGCTCCCTCCAATACTGGCACTCTCACCCTTACAGCCGCCGTAGAAGGTAGCTACTCCTCCTACTTCAATTGAAGTAAATGCCACAAAATCGTATGCGTAAAGGCTCCCTCCAACACTTACGTCTCCGAATTCTCCTTTAGTAGCCTTAAAAGTTCCACCTACACTTACTCTATCTACTCGAGCAAAGTCTCCTAGCTCAGCAACTCCACCTACACTTAGAGCCTCTATTTCAGCAGTTCCCTTAACATAGAATCTTCCCCCGACATTTACTTCCTTTCCTTTGTAGTTTCCATATATTCTTACAGTTCCTCCAACAGACAGATCGTCTACTATGCAGTCTTTTCCCACTTCTAGTCTCTTATCTACGTCAACTTCAGGCGCCTTGAGAGCCCCTTCTACTCTCAAACTACCATCTTTTACTCGAATATACCTACTGACCTCAAGATCCCCTTCAATAACTACTTCTCCGTCCTCAGCTCTCAGTCTCCGTGTCTTCAGACTAGCTTTAATTACGACATCCCCTTCACAAACGACGTCTCTCTCGACAACAAGTACACCTGTAGGAGACTTTACTTCAGCTCCATCTCTTAGTTCTAGCGAACCCTTTACTTCCGAGAGTTCTCTTACTTCACCTTCACCTACAACTACATTCACGCTCATGAAAGTATTACACTGTCAGCCATTTTAAAGATAAGTCACAGTATGTGACTACTTTTAGTACTCACCAAGCATTTCTTCAGACAAAAACTGTCTAAGCCTAAAGTAGGTCTCTAAGTATCCTATACCTCTCTCTGTAACTATATAAAAAACCCTATTGTTTTTAACTATTTTTTCTACTAATCCTGCTTTAACTAAAATATTAATTATCTTTTTAGCCCTATCGACAGGGAGCTCTGCTCCATAAGATATTTTAGTTATTGAAGCACTGCCAAGAGCTTTAATAACTTTAAGTACATCTGCACAAATATCATAAATATTTCTTTTCTTTCTCATAAGAACGCTAATAGGGCAAATACTTTGGCGTCTTCGACAATATTGCTTACTCTAGCGTATTCGTTGGGATTATGTGCAGTCTCGTCTACTGTAGCCCAGACTGCTGCTGGAATACCTTTTCTCCGGAAAATAGCCGCATAAGTTCCTCCACCTATTCCACCTACTTTAGCGTCAATGCCTCTAGCTATTTTTATCGCCCTTTTTAGCTTAACAATTATCTCGCTATCAGGGCTAGTTGGAGGAGGAGCATCAGATCTAGCGACAACTTCTACATCTATTTTAACATTAATTTTCTTATCGTCTAATACAGCATAGTAAGTGTTTTCAAAAAGCTCTTTAAGCTTAAGAGCATCGTTAATTATGTCGTCTAAACTGTATTTCGGAAGTACTCTGCAGTCAAAATATATCACGTCTCTACCCGGCACTGTGTTTACATTCTGCTGATTTTCTTCTTTACGTGTAGGCTCAAAAGTTGAGTAAGGTGGATCGAAGAACTCGTCTCTATCCGAATACTTTTGGTGCAGAATTTCATCTAGCATTAACGCGTATTTCATTCCAATACGGTGTGCGTTAAGTCCTCTATGAGGCATACTTGAATGAGACTGAACACCTCTCGTAGTTATTTTCAGCCATAGAATGCTTTTTTCAGCTATTTCGATAAAGTCTCCTTTAGGAGAACCTGCGTCGGGTACTAGTATTAAATCTTCCCTAGAGAAAATACCCTTCTTTAAGAGCTCTACTACACCATAGCGGCTTCCCGCTTCTTCGTCTGCAGCAAAAACAAGCCCTAGTGTAATCTCAGGCTCTAAGTTTTCTTCTAAAATAGCCTTAGCCGCCAACAGAGAAGACACGATAGCCTGGCCGTTGTCTTCTGCTCCTCGCCCATATATCTTGTCTCCAGCCACTAGAGGCTTAAACGGGTCACTCTGCCACTTCGATAAATCTCCTGGAGGAACGGTGTCCATATGTGATATAATCCAGAGAATCTTCTTACTCTTCCCCGGAATTTTCGCCACAATATTGGGTCTAATACCTCCTTCTGCTCTCTCGTCGGGAAAATCATAGCGCTTGATTTCACTTACACCTATTTCCTCTAACTGCTTTTCAATGTATTCTGCTCTCCTCAATTCTCCGGGCCCGCCGTAAGCTGGGTTTACTGCATTAAGCCCTATTATTCTACACAAGCAGTTTACCGCATACTCTCTTAGAGAATCTATTTTATTGAAGAGTCTCTCCGCGACCTTCATTTCCGCTCACCTTCCATCTACCATACATCATCCAGTCAATAACCCTAAGGTGTTTTTCTACTTTACCTGGGATAAGTACGTGATGATTACCTGAAGCATTTTCTAAAAACTCTAGAGCCGTCATACCCTCTAGTTCAACTGAACACTGTGTTCTACATCTCTCATTACTCCATTTTTTAACCGGATATACTTTAACTGAGTATCTCTCGATACCTTTTTCACTCATTCTAGCCATAGTGTACTCTATTTGAAGAAGCTCTCCCTTTACTGCATAAGGTTTTCCTGATTCAAAGTGGTTTACTAGCTCAAATCTATCTACTAGAGAAAGGTCTACAGTGCAGTGTGCTAAAACAAGCCTATTTCCTTCGATTCCGCTCGGATTAGCTATCCAGCCGGGGTAGCAGATAAGTTGCTTCGATAGATACATTAATGCTAAGCTGTAGTAGTCTTCTTCACAGGCAAAAGGAATTCTATATTTATTCATAAGAGCTACAGCTATACACGGAGTGTATCCGTGCTCTAGTATAAACTCAAAGCACTCCATAGTAATAGCATCTATTTTCCTCTTTTCAACAATTTTCTTCAACGCAATAAATAGGTTAATGCACTTAATTAAGTCCGAGTCAGGGTACTCTACTCCGAGCTCTTCTTCAGCTATTTTAGTTGCTTCTTCTTCTGAAACAGCATCGGCCTCCGCTAAAACTTCATTTAAGTCTATTCCGACTACTTTAATACCTGATTTTGATGAAAAATCTATGGCCTTAGGCGTCAGCTCTCCTTCAGGAGTAACTACTCCAAACTTCGCCTTAGTTAAACTAGCACAGGCTTCGACAGCTTTAGCAATGTAGTTTAAGTCAGCTCCTTCAGGCTGATCTACGTGCACAAGCCAAGGCAAAAGCCCCCGCTTCTTGAGCCTAGCCCTACACGAGAGAGCAGAACCTAAGCTATTATGATATCCATGAGATACTAGAAAAGTTGGAACAAAGATCTCTGAAGCAATCTTATACCCCAATTTAGAAGTACCCCCCGTCAAGAAAAGCAAAATTATTGCTTTACTCTCCTTAAACTTGCTAGTATCAATATCTCCTTCCGAGAAAACAATGTTAGTAAACTCGACCCCCTTAATTACTTTCTTAAACTTCTCAACTAAGTTTTCGCAGTACTCGACTCCGTGAATTCTGCTAGCTAAGGGAATTACAGCTAAGCTCACGTAACGAGATAACGTAGCAAAATATAAAACTCTTAACTCGGTTTACTCGACTCCATCTAAAGAAAACTCTTTAAAAAAGTTATTTATTTAAATAAAGAATTCTAAGCTACGTGAAACCCGAAACAAACATTATTGTCATAATGCTTGACAGCCTAAGACCAGACCATGTACACTGCTATGGAAACGAGAAAATTAAGACTCCTAATATTGATAGTTTAGCTAAAGACGGAGTTATATTTGAGAACGCGTATCCAGAAGGCCTTCCAACTATTCCTGCTCGAACAGCACTCTTTACAGGACAATATACTCTGCCTTTCAGACCATGGCAGCCTCTAACTTCAGAAGACATAACTATCGCCGAAATACTTGGAGCCTACGGCTATACAAACGCCCTCATTACAGACACTTACCACTTATTCAAGCCAGGAATGAACTTCCATAGAGGATTCCACGTCTGGAGGTGGATTAGAGGACAAGAAGGAGACACCTATCGTTCAGGCCCACCCAAATATATTCCAGAAGAATTCATGAAGCCAGAAATGAAGGGAACAAATGTCGAAAAACTCTTAATACAGTACTTAAGAAACATTATAGACAGAGAAACTGAAGAAGACTACTTCGTAGCAAAGGTAATTAGAGAAGCTGTAGACTGGCTTGAAAGAGAAGCACGGGAACCATTCTTCCTTTGGGTAGACTGCTTTGATCCCCACGAACCATGGGATCCTCCACCCAAATACGAGAAAATATACACTGACCCCAAGTATAGAGGCAAAAAGATAATTCACCCCAAGTACGGTAAAATCGACTGGCTCACCGAAGAAGAACTAAAGTACATAAGAGGCCTCTACGCGGGAGAAGTAACCTTTGTCGACAAGTGGGTCGGTGTACTTCTCGAAAAACTAAAAGAACTAAATTACTACGACGACGCACTCATAGTACTCCTATCAGACCATAGTGTCCCTCTAGGTGAACACGGATGGATACTAAAGCACCCACATACACTGTGGAGCGAGCTAGTCAGAATGACTCTAATAATCAAGTTCCCTGAAAACCAGTACGCTGGCAAAAGAGTCAAACAGCTCGTCGAAAATATAGACGTACCAGCTACAATTCTCGACATAATAGGCCTAAGCAGAGAGAACAGATACATGCATGGCAGGAGTCTACTTCCACTACTTGAAGAGAAAGTAGAGAAATTGAGAGACTTCATTGTCACAGGATATCACGAGTCAGCTCACCGCTGCGTTAGGACAGAAAAATGGAGCTTCATATTTAGACCAGATGCCAAAGACGAGCTTTACGACTTAGAGAATGACCCCGGAGAAACTAAAAACCTAATAGACGAGTGCCCTGATGTAGCTAAGAAAATGGCTTCTTATCTCTCCAGATACTGCTACCTTTACGCGAGCCGTAGATCCATAGAGATACAAAGAATGCTTCAAGAAAAATATGAGCTATCAGAGCTTCCCTTCTAAACTACTTCCATACACTGATCTTATGTTTAGTATTTTTCATTAAAATACAAAGTGATTCCTCAAGTACTCGAGAAAACTAAAATAAATTGTTTATCTATTTTTATTATTTCTTTTCATAGCTAATAAAATAATCTCTTTCAATATTTATCCACTACATTAAAGTATAAGCATAGGAAAGTGTTTAATATCTGGTGATATAATATGTCTATGAAAATAGCTGAACACAAGACTACCTTAAGTCTTACTATAGTAGACTACAGTATCCTTTTTCCCTCTTGGACTTGTCTCTTCTTCAGCATAGAGGAGGTACTGTTTTTCATCACAATATACTGCTACATACCTGAAAGTATAGTCTACACCATTTCCTTTCCACAGAGGCTTATCTGGCGTTAAGTCTATCCATTTCTTCAAGTCTTTTGAAATAGCTACTCCTAACCATCCACTACCGAAGCAAGACGGCTGTTTTGGTAAAGCGTCGTAGAAAAGTACATAGTATTTTCCGTCAAAAAGCAGACTTCCTGCATGAATATGTGTGCGAGACCACTCATTTCCCTGTTTCGTAAACTGAGTGTACGCAATAGATTCTGCCAGTACTTCAAGCTGTTTAAAGTCTTTAGTTGAAACTACCGCTAAATCATGTCCAGGCTTACTGCAATCACTGTACACTATAATGTACCTCTCAGAAGCTGCATCATATAGTATAGATGGATCTTTCGCTTTATCTACGAGAGGTTCTCCTGGCAACTCTATATCAGATACTTCATTGGCCTCAACTTTGAATATTTTCCATAGTCTCTCTACATCAGCACTGTATAGGAAAACAAAGCTTCCTTCAGGCGTAGTAGTTAAGTCAGACTGCTCAAAGCTCAAGTAACCGTAGTCATTTTTATTGAATGTTTTAACCGTCTCGTAGTTTAAGCCATCAGAGCTTTTAGCTATCTCTAGCTTCTCTCCTCTCGCTTTGTTTCCGTTGCGCCACCTATACGACAAGTAAAAGAAATCTTTTCTAGTAAAACCAAGTGCGCCGACAGAATAGCTTTTATCGTCTTCAACAGCCTCTTTAATCACTTTTCTAGAAGACTTCTCTGACACTGGAAGAATTCCCAAGTACGCATTCTCTGACTTCTCACTATCCTGAACACTAATTACTGCGATCCACAGCGGCTTAAACACAGTTTTTTCGGGAATCTCTACATTCACGTACAGCTCGTTTAGTCCCTTCTTTAAGTCTAGCCTAGAAGGCACATCTACTTTGAATAAAGCATTCTTCTCTACAAGCCTGACTTCAACAGAAGTTTCTTCCTCTGACTCAATTACGAAACTTGCTTTAAATTTCTCTCCAATACCAGCTTTAACTGCTTTACCTATGTACTTAAGCCTCCAGGACACAGTACCATTACCCATTAAACTATTTAACATTTCCCTGCATGTAACTTATGTGATTGTTTCTGCTCCCGGCAGAGTAAATATTCTAGGAAACCCAACTGACGCTCTGGAAGGAGCGTACGCTGTAATATCAGCAGCAATCTCGCTAAGAGCTTATGTTAAAGTAAAAGAAGGAAAGAAAAACCTGCTACCTCTTTTTGAAAGCTGCCTCCAAGTGCTTAAAACATATTTCCCTGAAGAATATTCTCACGTTAAAGAAGACTCTCTTGAAACTGAATACTGGACAGAGATTCCTCGAGAAGCAGGTTTAGCTAGCTCAACAGCACTAATGGTAGCTTTCATGCATGGAATTAGAGAATACTTCAATTTAAGTAAAAAGAAATTAAACGACTATATATTAGCAGAGCTAGTCCAGAGAGCAGAAGAAGCAGCTGGCATAACTTGCGGCTACGCAGACCGCTATGTATGCACTATGGGCGGCTTAGCGTACATGGATTTTCGCGGAAAACTATACCATAAACCGCTCCGCAAAGAACCTTTAGCTACATACGAGAGACTTGACCAATACGTTGATTACATTCCACTAATAATAGCGTATCTAGGTGTAAGAAGAGATTCAGGCAGTGTTCACAAAAAATTTAGGTCAGCGTACATGGCTGAGCTAAAGCTCGTGAAAGAAGGCAAGCTTGACCCGAAGAAAGCGAAAATACTTAGGGCAATGAGGATAGTCGGCTTAACCGCAGTGAAAGGCAAGTACGCTTTACTTGAAGAAAACTGGGAAGAGTTCGGCAGACTCATGAACATTAACCACAAGTGGGTCAACATAGCCATGAAGCTTGCCGGCTTTGAGCACGGAGCAGGGTACTACAATAACTCTGTAATAAACTACGCTCTCAGAAACGGAGCACTAGGAGCAAAGCTTAGCGGCGCGGGAGGCGGTGGAAGCGTGATAATTTTAACTGAGCCAGACAAAGAAAAAGTTCTTGCAGAAAAACTAGAAAACTACATGAAGTCACTTGGCTTAGCATCCAGCAAAGTCTACTTCTTTAAGCTTTCAAAAGAAGGTGCTAAGACAGAAGAAATATAACTTCAGCGAAAGTGTTACAAATGTGATCACTAAAGCTGTTATCCCAGCAGCTGGACTGGGTACGCGACTTCTCCCGACTACAAAAGAGTTACCTAAAGAAATGATGCCGATCTTCTTTAAGAGAGACGACGAAATAATACTCAAGCCTACACTGCAGATAATTTTTGAAGAACTATACGACTCAGGTATTAGAGAATTCTGCTTCATTGTAGGAAGAGGTAAAAGAGCCATAGAAGACCACTTCACTCCAGACTACAATTTCCTAGAGTACTTAAGGGAAAAAGGCAAAGAGGTCGTAGCGAAGGATCTTAAAGAATTCTATGAACGTATAGAGAACTCTGTCATAGTTTTCGTTAACCAGCCGCAGCCTAGAGGCTTCGGCGACGCAGTACTAAAAGCAAAAGCCTTTGTAGGAAACGAGCCCTTCATAGTTCACGCAGGAGATGCAGTAATCTTCTCAGAAAATAATCAGCATATAAAGAAAGTAATGGAAGTTTTCCAGAAAAAGAAAGCTGAGGCAGTATTCTTGCTCAAGGAAGTAGAAAACCCGAGAATATATGGAGTAATAGAGCCAGGTGAAGAAGAAGGAGACATAGTCGAAGTGAAAAGAATAGTAGAAAAGCCAGAGACGCCTCCATCGAATTTAGCTGTAATCCCAATATACGCATTTGACCCTGTCATTCTCAAAGCTCTAGAAAAAACGGAGCCAGGTAAGCGAGGAGAAATAGAGCTAACAGACGCTATTCAGAAAATAATTGAGTGGAAATTCAAAGTTTACGCAATAAAGCCTCCTAAAAACCAAATATGGCTCGATATAGGAACTCCGCAGAACTACTGGAAAGCACTACAAATAAGCTACAATCTCTAGCTCTGAATCAATTTCTTCTCTGCAAGTATTTTCTTAACATACCTACACACAGTACTATGTACTTCTTCAATCGACTTACTGGCATCGATTATTACTGAATTATCATATTTGTTCGCTAAACGCAAATAATTTTCTCGCACAGCATTGAGCTTAAATGAGTTTTCAAACAACTCGTAGCTAAAACGAGACACTCTTATTCTCTCTAAAGCAATTTTAGGCTCTAAGTCCAGTATAAAAGTAATGTCAGGCACTGGAAAAACCTTATTTATTTCTAAAAGCCATTCATAGTCTAAGTCTACCGACCCGTAAGCGAGACTAGACAGCACATACCGGTCACAGACAACAATTTTTCCTTCACTCAACGCTGGTAAAATACAGTGCCTAACATGGTGAGATCTATCTGCAGCAAAAAGAAGTTGGAGTGTAGCAGGATCTGTTTTCCACTCACCTCTAAGAGCCGCCTTAATAATACCGCCTAAAAGTCCGTCAGTAGGCTCTTTAGTCAACACTACTCTGTAGCCTTTTTCACGCAAATACTTCTCTAGTAGAAGAGCCTGCGTTGTAAGCCCCGCTCCATCTATTCCTTCAAATGCAATAAAGACTCCCCTAAGTTGCACGTAATGTAGATTTCCTCAATTTATATTAAGCTTAAGCTAATTTTTTCGACATGTATAGCAACATGCTTTCCAAGTGTTTTCACTCAGAGAGTTAAAAGTAATTTTTAAATACAGAGCCTTTTCTATTAAATGTAGAATGGAGCTAATGTATGCCTTAATGGCGATATATACTCTTGTAGCAGCCTTTGAAACTCTAGTAGTGTGGCTCGTAGTTAGAAAAACTCAGAAAACAAAAGCCGTCATCCCTAGTTAATAAACAAAAATTAAATAATACAAATAGGTCTATTTACCTGTGAACAGACTCGATGAGCTGCGCAGGGAAGTAGAGGAAACACAAGTACTTGTTTTTGCGGGAGGCCTCGGCAAGAGAATGGGACTTATAAATAAACCGAAACCTCTTCTTGAAGTAAACGGAAAACCTCTAATAGATATATGTTTAAACTACTTTAAGAGCTGCGGCTTTAAGAACTTTATTTTGCTTGTGGGATATAAGCACGAGCTAATAGAAGAATATGTAGGAGACGGAAGCAAATATGGAATTAAAGTAAAGTATTCAGTAGATCCTCCTTTACCTAAAGTCGGGAGAGGAAAAGCCCTTAAACACGCTGTCGAAACAGGCATAGTTGATAGAAAACAGAGAGCGGTAGTCACCTATCCGGACGATATCTTCCTAGATCCAATGCTTCCGCTAAAACTTCTTTTACATCACCTTGAAGGAGTAAAGTTGCGTAGAATAAAGGCGACAGCGGTATTTGCTTCAGCAATAGATTACCCCTACGGTGTAGGCGAAGTAGACGAAAACAATATAGTACTGTCGTTTAAAGAAAAGCCTGTAATAAAGATCTTAACGTCAACAGGTCTCTATGCAATAGAACCAGAAGTCTTTGACTTAGTCGTAGAGACAGTAGACATGAATGCAGAAAAAGCAGTAGACTTAGAAAATCTTATACTTCCTATTCTAGCTAAAAAGAAACAGCTTTATGCTTTAATAATTCCCAAAGATGTTTGGATTCCAGTAAACACGATAAAAGACCTCGAAAAAGCTTCAAAAGTAGTTGCTTCACTTGAATCTTCCATAAATTCCCGGCAAGACTAACTGTTCGCTACTGTATTTTGAGAACACCGGAGGCTTTTAGACCCTTAGTTTTGAGCTTAAGTAAAGCCTCATTAGCTTCCTCTAAGTCAAAGACTTCTACTGATGTTTTCACTTCAGCTTTAGGAGCTATAGCCAATAGCTCTTCAGCATCTTTTCGCGTAAAGTTCGCTACACTTCTTACTGTGCGCTCGTAGTAAAGTAGATTGTAGTCGAGTTTCCCAATAGGAGTCATGTATATTTCAGCTAAAATAAGTCTCCCTCCTTTATCTAAAGTCTTCAGCGCTTCTACAGCAACCCATCCTGCTGGAGCAAAAACTATTGCTGAATCAAGTTTAACAGGCGGTCTTTCTTTGGGATGCCCAGCCCATACTGCTCCAAGCTTCCAGGCTAGCTCCTGTCTAGCAGGATTTCTCGTGAAAACATATACTTCATAGCCCAAGTACTTGGCTATTTGAAGCACTATGTGTGCTGAAGACCCGAAGCCGAAAAGCCCGAGTTTTCCGCCTGGAGGAACTTCAGCTAACTTGAGTGCTCTATAGCCTATTACTCCGCCGCAGAGAAGAGGAGCTACCTCTACATCAGAGTATTCTCCAGGAAGCTTAAACGCGTATTTTTCAGGCACAGCAATATATTCGGCGTATCCTCCGTCAACACTATATCCCGTGAACAGAGCTCTTTCACATAAGTTTTCGAGACCTCTCTTGCAGTACTTACATTCACCGCAAGTCCAGTAGAGCCAAGCAACACCGACTCTATCGCCTTTCTTCAAGCTAGATACCTTCTCACCTACTTCTTCTACTACGCCTACTGCCTGATGTCCGGGAATCAAGGGGAGCTTTACGGGAGGCAGATCTCCTTCAACTATATGTAGATCTGTCCTACATATGCCACAAGCCTTTATTTTAACCAGCACTTTTCCTTCATCAATACTCGGTATAGGGACATCCTTTAGCTTGAGAGGCTTATTTTCAATAGGCTCCTGTTTCTCCAAAACCATGGCTTTCATAGAGCTCAAGGTACATAGAGAATACGAGAATTAAAGTCTTCTGTACAAAACATTATATTCGCTTGAACCCTATTGCCCACAGCTATGAAGCCTACCATAGTCTTAACACATGACTCAGACAGCATACACAAACCTCTATCACATGTACTAGCTAGAAAAAAGCGGTTCAGACTAGTAGACATAGTTAAACATGCTATTGGCGTAACAAATCTCTACAACAACTTCACTTTAATGGCTGAAGCTGAAGAAAAGCTAGGGTATAGGAGCACAATCTTTATTCCAGTAGGGCTATTTAGCCTAGACGATATTGTCGACTTGCTCAAGACACTACAGAAAGACGGCTGGGAAATAGGCTACCACCCAGTGATCTCAAGTAACCAAACATTTAGTTTACTTAAAATGGGCCTCGAGTACCTAAATTATCTAGGCTTACACATTAAGGGAGTAAGGGCACACTACTTGATTACAAGCCAGAAGCTTCTCGAATACTACTCGAAACTAGGCTTAATATACGACTCAAGCATGAGAGCAGAAGAACTAGGTACATACAATACAGTTAAGCTAAAAGACATAGTTGAAATCCCTGTAGCATTAATGGACGCAGACGTTTTCGGCAGACTCATGATACAGAACGAAGAAAAAGCCTTCAAGTACATCTTATGGAAGCTATCACAGGCCGAGAAAGACAACGCAAAATACTTTACATTGCTCTTCCACCAAGAAGCTCTCCGCATGCGCGGAGGAAGACTATACTTTAAGCTCCTAGAGTATCTACACGAAAAAGAATATAGTGTTAAAAAGTGTATTGAGGTTGCAGAAGAGGCTAGAAAATGAGGCCCCGAATCTTTGTTACTGGAGCCGGCGGTGTAGGTGGAGTAAACTTCACTAGAGCTCTTCGAGTAGCTCCAATAGAGTTCTTCATAGTAGGCTCAGACTACGTACAATACTACCTGGACTTCCCCTTCTGCGACGTAGTCTACAGGCAGCCCAGACACGATAGCCCAGAATACATTCCATTCATACTTGATGTCATAAAGAAACATAAAATAGATTTCCTCCACCCACAGCCTGAAGTCGACGCCGAAACTATAGCCAACAATATTGAGAAAATCCCCTGTAAAACTCTCCTACCTCCTAAAGAAACTTTCCGCATTGGCCGAGACAAGTATTTCACATACCTAACTTTAAGAGAAAAGAACCTTGTTCCCGACACAAAACTGCTTTCTGAGACAAATAGAAGCGAGTTAGAAGAAATGCTCAAAAAATACGGTAAACTCTGGGTAAGAGCACGGAAAGGAGCAGGAGGAAAATTAAGTCTGCCCGTATCCTCTCTCAAGGAACTTGAAACATGGGTCAACTTATGGAAATTAAGGCAAGGAATAAAAGAAGACTTCTTTATAGTACAGGAGTACTTGCCTGGAAGAGATATTGCTTGGGACAGCTTATGGTACAAAGGAAAACTCGTAGCCTCTTTCACTAGAGAAAGACTACGCTATATTTTCCCTCACTTATCTCCATCAAGAATCACTGGAACACCTACTGTAGCGAAAATAATTGTAGACGAAAAAGTAAACAAAGTCTGTATTGAAGCAGTTAAAACAATAGACCCTAATGCTACAGGATTCTTTTGTATAGACTTAAAGGAAAACGCCGATGGAGAAATAAAAGTAACTGAAGTAAACATTAAGGCACATACTACACTAGCTCTTTGGAGCTACATCGCTATAAAAGCCTTGAAGCTAGACTGGCGCTACAACTTATCGTATGTCTATACGGCGCTAGGACTAGGTCTCGTCGACCCCTCTGAAGTCGAACTGGGACCAGATATTTTCCCTGAAAACACCATACTGCTAAGACACATTGACTGCGGAATAGTAGTTAAAAGAGATTCAGAGAAAATAAGAGTCCCTCCTTACCCGTAGTAAATAGCCTTTATTTTACTTCAATAATCTAAACATCTTTAAGAGACATAAAGAATAAATTGTTTTAAACGTAAATTGAAGAGTAATGCCTAGAGAAAATATCAAAGATAGACTCAAAGCAGCCGAACTCTTAGTTAACGCCGGGCTATGTGAACAAGCAGTACTGCACATAAATTCAGCGTTAATAGACTCTGTGACAGCCATAGCTGAAAAAGAAGGATTAAAGAACTTACCACTCTCTGAAATACTTAAAAAACTATCTGAAAGCAAGTATCCATACAGCAAAGAATTCAAAAAACTGCTCGAATTGTCTAGAGTATCTACATTAGATAAAGATTTCCTTAAAACATATATAGGCGAAGTAAAGAAAATAATTAAAATATACAGCAAAATAGTGAAGCTAATTCCATTCTCTACCGTTGAATTCAAGACTCCTTTAGAAAAAACAATAGCAGTATACAAAATTCCACTATATTCTGTCCTACTTCTTCTCTCAATAGTCTTAGACGCTCTCGCCCTAGTATTCCCCTGGACTTTCTCCTCAACCATTAACGTAGAGTACTTAGGCGCATACATACTGTTACTTCGAGAAAAAATACCCCTGCTATCAGCATCTCTAGCACCGCTTATTGCAGGTCTTCTTTCAGCCTACAGTATAGTTGCTGGCTCACTTGTTTCAGCAGCTATATCGGCAATACTACTTGGAGTAGGAATAACTCAAAACATACTGACCTACGGGGTAGAGAATATCGGTTTAGGCTTAATCGCTGCCTTAATGTCACTCTGCCTTAAAGCTGCCTCCTGTATCATTTTCGGCAGAAAAGACTTAGAAGTAGAAATAGAAGTCGCTAGAGAAGACACAGAAGCAAAGTACATTGAACTAGAAATAGCGAATCCCCAAGACCCTTCAGCAAAAATTGAAGTCAAGTGCAGAGTAGATTTATCCGAAGACTTCTTAATTCTACCATATATTCTAGCAAAACAAATTAAGCTAGATGCTTTAGGCGAAACTGAAGTTAAAGTAAAGCTCTTTTCGCTAGAGAGAACAGTTCCTGCAGTAATTTCCTCCGAAGTAGATGAAGCCATTATAGGTAAGACGGCGTTAAGTATACTTAAAATCCGCTACAATCCTCTTTCAGGGCAACTAGAATTAAAGACGGAAAGTTAATTAATGGGTCGCGCGTTAGATAGACTGCGCCGGTAGTCTAGCCTGGTAGGACGTCGGCCTTCCATGTGCCTCTCGGCGCGAAGAACGCCGGTGACCCGGGTTCAAATCCCGGCCGGCGCACCTTTCTTCTCTTTAAATTTAGCAAAAGCTGCCTGCGCTATTCTACCTAAAACAGCTAGTGCAATTAAGTATAGTGTATAGCTGTAGAGTTTCTGTGCACTAGGACTATGTAGAACATAGTCGTTGACAATAGCAGCTATACAGGTCACAACTGCTCCTAGAATAAGTATTTTCACAGGATCTTTTCTCAGCGCACTAAGTAATCCTACTACAGATTCTCGAATTAAAGTAAGCGCTGAAACTGCTTTGAGGTCAATTCCCTCATTCCACAGATAAGTCAAGCCTTCTTCTACTCCTGCAGCATCTTTTTTCTCCTCGATTAAACTAATTAAATCCAGTAGTTTTTTATTCCAGAAATTCACATCGATGCTTTCTTTATCAAGCTCTGAATAAAGCTCATTAACCCATTCTTCGCAATATTTACTAACAATAATTTCTTTGAGTCTATTTAAATTCTCTAAAAGGTCTATTGAAGGAGGTACTCCGTATAGTTCGGCTATACACTGTAATAGAAAATTCAGCGATCTTTTAATGTGTATGAGAGAATACTTTTCTAGCCCTACTGCTGAGAGAATTTTAGCAGCTTTTAGTTCATCAGCAGACTTAATTAAAAGCTCTTTTACTCTATCTTCTTTTTCTTCCGACATAACTTACCACCGCATCAACTACTAAAGAAAGTAAAAGAAAAACGGCGAAGAAGATATTCCTCAAATACACTTTAGTCTCTCTCATACCCTCTGCATACACTATTCTAACGTCTCCTGCTGAAGCCTTAAAGCAGCATACTCCAGTGTCACATAGTACTGGCGAAATAGAAGTTCCATTAGGTAGTATTAGCTTCCATTTCTCCGAGTAATCTTCATGCAAGACAATGTAGGCGCTTCTATTCAGATTCAAAACTATTTCCGTAGGAGAACTTGACACCAGCTTATAGTCAGCAGTCTTAGAGAAAATAGATTTGAGGAATTTTATGAACGAAAAGCCTTGAGGCTCTACTAACAGGTAGTCGAAGTAAATGCACTGAGGACGAATATTAGAAATATACACTAAGAGCATATGCGACCCAGTCTTCGCTTTAATAGTATAAGTTAAGTTAGAGTAGCCGTAGCCAATAGGTATATTGAATGCAAGATATGTTGAGTCGAAAACACCGTAAGAAATGAATATTTCTCTTGCTACTCGCGACACCCTTATTGTAAGAGTATAGACTCCTTCTTCAGGTAAGTCGAAGTAAAGTTCTCCTCTACAGCTTTTGAACGGATAGCATACCGCTGCTCTACAGTAGAACTCCTCGTCGACACCTGACCTAAACCCTAGACTTGTGAAAAAGAACTCTAAGTCATATAAGTAAACAAAGTTTCTCCCACTAAGATCTTGTCTAACAAGCTCTAATACTCTATCAAAGGTGTCGAGCTGAACTACAATAAGTTTCTCTAAAACACATGTGCCTACCGTACACTCAATTTCTACACTACTGGCTTCTTCGCCAGACACTACTTTACCTAGCTCAATCCACAAGAAAACTGGATTAAAGAGCTCTTTTTCTGTAATAAGACTTAAAGTCTTATCGCCTATCTTGACAACTAGAGCTCCTCCACTAGCATTAAACAATGCTTTAACCCACACAGTGTAAATAATTCCTTTACGTATATTGCATGGAAAATCTCTTTTCTCACCCTTCCTCAAAACAAGTACTTTTCTGTCCGCAACTACACCATTATACTCTTTAACTAAGTTATATTTCTCTAAATAAAGTTCCAGAGCCATCGACCTATAGTCACGATTATAAAATATTATAGGAGAATGATTAAACATCTTGTACTCCTCAATAGACTTAACAAAAATCACTGGAGGCGCGCTTTTAACTGTAATATTGTTTTCCTTAATAATATTGCTCAGAGTCTCAAGGAAATTAACATCTCCGAAGACAAGAATAGCTTCAGGAGAAACTCTTACGCGAGAAACATTTAGCATATTTTCATATACACTAATATTCTTAGTAGACGCTACTTCACGTAAACCTGTTTCAGCTAAATACTGTGAAAAGTAAGCTGACTCCGCTCCAACAGTAGTAAGCCACTTAATTCCACTCACATAAAGCAAGTAGGGGAGATTTCTAGACCTTTTCTCCCAAACAACTCCTTCTAAGTAACTGTACCGTATAGAATTAACACTAAGCGACGGCGATAGCGCAGGAGCATAAGGCAAAATAGCGGCATTTAAGTAGTAGCTACTATATACGCTTCGCGGAATCCATATACACACTTCTTCAAGACCCCTACCTTTAATTGCAGCTAAAGATTTCCCGGGGAAACTCCCGGTAGCTGAAAAGACCTCAAAGAAAATAATTACTACTAAAAACGCTACAATTACTTTAACAAAACTAACTTTACTTCTCCTAATGTATATAAATGATTTAATTGAAGAAACTCTTTTACCTATAATAACCAGTAGCTTAAATCTAGAAAATATATTTTCATCACTAATACTTAAATACGTAGAAAAGACTATGATTAAAATACAGAAGAAATACCATAAGTAAATTTCCTTAAAGTATAATAGATACAAAAGAAGAGAAAAGCCTCCAACAACTACCAATCCGGGAGCCCTTAGTGAAGCCTTCTTATATATAATCAATAAGCCGAAAATAACTACAAGTAAATTGAAGTAAGGGAAAGAAGAAAAACCTGGGCTCATATAACATAAAGTTCTTTGATCAAACAAGTAGTTTTCTCTATAAATTAACGCGAAAACAACAGGTACTATAACAAATAGATAGTACTTCAATTCTCTAATATTCCTCAAAGACAACGAAGAAGCCACTAAGTAAAGCAGACCAGTACACTTGTCATATACGAAAGCAAAGCCTACAATACATCCCATTAAAGAATAGAGAAAAACCTTCTTTTTTCCAGATATAATTAACGCAAAACCTACAGTAAATAGAAATAAAGACAAATGAATAAGCACATGAATATTATAGAAAAGCCTTACCGCATACAGCAGCCAGGCTACAGCAAGACATCCAGCAATAAAACCGTAAACTACATCTTTAGAGTACTTGCTTACAGCAAAATATGCACCTAAAGAAACCAAATAAGATAAAATAATTAAAGTAAGGTAGTAGACATTAACTCCGCTGACTACAGCTTCAATAGCATACAGAATCAAATCAGATAAATATACATTCACTCCTACTTTCGAAAAGCTTTCTGAAACAAGAGGATTCCAAGAATATTTTTGCAAAGTGAGCACTTTACGGGGATCCTCTATGTAGAGAATAGATAGGGCGAGTTTCTCTGAAACAGGAGCTAAGAAAACTGCAGCTATGCTCACTGCCAGTAGAAATACTGGCACTAGTACTTTTTTCACAAAAATAGTGGAGGACTTTTCTTTAAAAACATAGCGCTCACCCATATTACTCACCCTTTTTAACAGAATATCTTTCTTTAATAACATTCATTGATAAATAAATAACTACTAAAAGCAGTAGAAAAATAAAGACATTAATAAAGCTATTCCAGTCGCCGAAAAGAACTCTAGCTCTACTATCGAGCATTAAAACTCCAGAATACTCGAAAACATCAATTATCTGCAGAGACCAAGTAGACAACAAAACTCTCATTCTCACATACCCGTTTACACTGGCTACTCCACTGTGTCTATAGGGTAAACCGTATTCAAGGCTCTCTGGCCCAAAGTACATGTAGTCACGTAGCATACAGTACCCTTTACACTCAATAATAGGTCTTCTAGCATAGAAGACTACTGACTGGTTTAAAACTATAGCCGCGCTCTTTTCGCACCATATTCTGTCAGAGTATTCGAAAACACCATTTTTAATAATGATAACCGGAGCTTTAGCCACAATCCGAGTATACATCCACAGTTCTCCTTTTACATAAGCTTGCTCAGAAACGATTTTAACTTCATCAGCATAATATACAGTCAAAGGAACATTCTTGAAAATAACAGACTTACATTTAATACAGACATCGCCTTTTAGCAAAATTTCGCTCGAAAGAAATACTCTCTTCAAACAATAATCTCTCTTAACTCTGTTTAACTTAACTATACTGTCGAGTATTTCTGTCAAACAGTATTTCAGCTCATCGTATGCTCCTGCTCTAATAAGAGGATAGGCATTAATATACAGTACACGTGTTCCATTGAGCTGAAACATGCATGCAAAAATTCCGGCTATGCTCTCTTCTTTACGAATGTAGTATGCTATTGGAGTTGAATTGAAGAAATAAAGTCTCTTGACATAAACACTCTTGTTAACAGGTATTTCTAGGCCTTTAGTAAAGTATATCGAGTAGACTCTGTTTTTCTCAGCTAAAAGACAACCGTAGTTATTGGCGAAGAAACCATATCCCTTTAAATTAATTACAATTACTAAGCTCTTACCACTTATTGAAAAAGATAGGTCAGCGGGATCATTTAGTAAAATAACAGTGTCAGCGCTATCGATTGTAAGGAAATCATCTGGCAGTACTAGCGTATAGTTGATTTCCTCTTTAGAAAAAACTTCCAGTACAAAAGATACTCTCCGGAGACCTACTGAAGGCCAAAAAACTACAGCTGTTCTCGAAGAAAGCGAAGGCAAAGTGTACGCTTTAAGCAAGTATACTCTCCAAGCCGAATCTTCAAAAACAAGATTATCTTCACTAGAAACACACTGGTAAAGATAGCTCCACTTGTATTTTCTGCAAATAAAATTGTAGTCGCTTTTACTCAGGACTAAGTATTTTCCTTTCCAGCAAGACATAGTATAGCTGAACTCAGGAAAATACACGCAGCGCGCAAAGCTCCAAGGAACTAAAGTATAGTCGTAGGGCTCTGCAATAGACTCTACTAGATAGCAGCTATTCTGAGAAAAGACTAGTACTCTACTTGTCTTCAAGTCGTCCAGTAGAGCTGTCAAGTTATGTAGCCCGCCGATATCCTCTACTTTCAGAACACAGTCGTCTAGCTTACTTAATGTTCTCCAGAACCTTACAGTAAAAACTGTAGAATAAAGACTAGCCATAGTAATAGAGAAAACTAGTATAGCCGCAGCCACTTCTCCTTTTCTCCTAAATAGCACTCTAAGAGTCCTCTTAGCACTATACAGTAGATAAGTAGAAGACAGGGCAAAAGCGAGAAAAGCTAGCTCCAAGACTCTTCTCTCTGAAAGAAAAGTACAGTCCATGAAAGAATTTACTCCAGCAAAAACTTTACCTACAACGATAGATGAGAAGGCTAAGCAGACTAAAACAGAGTAAACAGAATCCTCTAACTGAATAAAACCAAACTCCTTTAAAGAAAATGTTAAAACACCTAAGAAAAACAGAATCCCCATTACAACTAAGTAGTAGCTTACAGGCACTACTTCTCCCGCTAAATAGCTTTCAGTAGGCCATGTTCCTCCTCTATAAATCCACTCATAAAAACTCACTAAAGAAGCGCAAAGAGTAGCTGCAAGAAAAAGTGAGAAAAAGCACTCTACACGTCTCCCTTTACTATCTCGAACTACAAGCCGTAGACTTTTAAGCAGCAAACTAGCTACAATAATACCTACTACTACTGCCGCAGATACCTCGTATAAAATAAAAGTAGTTAAAACAAGAAGCTCAACGATGACAGTACTTAGCATAGCTTTTCTGCGATAAAAACCTGTTAAAGCAAATAGCCCAAAGAAAAGCGAAAGAGCTAAGGCTACATCAATACACGTGAAAAACAGACCTAAATAACACAGCGCGCCAACAACATTTTCCTTAGTATTTTCACTAAAAATAATCAATGCTAGTGCACAACAAGCTAAAAGTAATCCAACTGAAATAGGAGTAAAGCAAATCCAAGTAAAAGTACTTACTCCCTGACCAATATCCATTAAAGTTACTTCAAATGAAGACAAAATAGTTCCTTTAGTTAGCTCAGATAAACCATACTCCTTCAAAACATAAATCCAGCCTAGCCCAGACGATAAAGCAAAAAGAAAAACGGAAAAAGCCGCCTTGCTGCCCATAATCTTCTTCGACAAAAAGTATATAGCAAATATACTTGACAAAGAAATAATAACTAAACTAGTCTCCATAGTCAATAAGTCACTAGAAGAGAAAAACGCAAGCTCTCTAAATAAGTAGTATAAAGTGAAGCCGAGAGGCACTGAGCCAGAGCGAATAAAGCTTGCCGTAAGACCCCAGTACTTGCGTGCGGGAAAATACTTTACTAAAACTACACGAGGATACAGCGTAAAGATAATATATACTGCTATGGCTAAAAAAGCTACTAGGAGAAAATCCTCGACATTAATTTTTGTAGCGAACTCTTTCCTACTAAATATTCTGACAATAAATAAAACTACTACAATAGCAAAGACCATACTTAACGTTAATGTAGATAATCTCAAAGAAAAACCAGTATGAATAAACACCAAGTAGAAAATACAGCAAAGCAAGTAGCCTATACTAAAACTCAAGGCAATACTACCTGATACACTACTTCTACATACTCCCATAAGGAGGACTACTGAAAAACCTACTGCGAAAACTAAGTACATTAGCTTAAGGTATTCAGCAAATAGCGCCGCAATAAAAAATACTCCCAGACAAGAAAGCCCTAGAGAAAGTACTCCTCTTTTGCTCAAAACGATTTTAATAGATCTTGCTCTACGGGGAAGTACTACAGTAACTGCTGTTAGACCTGACAGCGCTGCAAGCACTGAAGCACTCATGTAGACCCTTTACTTAAACACGTATTCGCTATTTAAAAATATGTACTAAACGTACAGTAAAAGCGGATTAGAGAAAAAGTAAGAAGCTAGCTACTGGCAAGCTTCAGTATTATGCCTGCAAGATCCTCCATTTTTAGACCTTCTAGTCTACCTCTATATCTTCCCTCAGGATCACACACTACAAGCATTCCGTATTCTCCGTGATTACTATCGTCGGGCCCTTTGGCTGTCTCGAGGCTATAAATTGAGCCGTGTCCTAGAGCTTCATTAGCGCCATAGTGCAGGTTATCAAAGTAAACAGTGATATCAGGCATTACATCAAGTTTATCTCCCTCATAGACATCTTCCTTCATGTACACGATATTGTTTAGCGGCTGTCCATTAGGCCCCTTAACTTTCTTCAGTACATCGGCTACTTCTTCTCGCACTCTCTCGTATTCTTCTCCAGGCTTAACTACACCTTTAGGCTCTCTTCCCTCAACATTAATGAAGACTTGTGCAATATAGGCTCCTAGAGCAAAAGCCTGTGTTTTCTCCCAGTCAATAAGCCCCTTTTCATCGGCTTCTCTCAAACTAATTACTTTCTTCGGCCTTTCTTTAAGCTTGAGGAAACCTTCATTGACTAAGACTTCGTTAACATTTATTCTGTAATACATTCTCTTAGCGCCGTGGTCAGATACAATTACTATAGCTGTGTCTTTAGGTAGAAGTTCAAGCGTCTTAGCTAACTCCTCGTCTATTTGCTTATGTAGCTCGAGGAGACCGTCTTTGAGCTCAAGGTCTTCAATAAACCGCGGATGTTCTTCGTCAAAGAACTTCCATAGAGTATGCTGAGCTCTGTCAATAGACATTATTACAGCCATAAAGAAGTCCCACGGCTTCTTCAGCAGATACCTTATTATCTTGAAGTCGTGCTCTGTTTTAGCTTTAAGCTCTTCTAGAAGCTGCTTTGGGTCTTTTCTTCTATAGTCGTACACATCTATAATGTACTTGTCTTCGCCTCCAATAACCTTAAAGATCTCTTCCTTAAGGCTCTTAGGGTAAGTAAAAGGGCTTTTAGTTGTAGGAGTAAGAAAGCTTGAGACCATAAAGCCGTTAACTTTGCTAGGCGGATAAGTTACAGGAACAAATACTACGCCGCACTTCTTTCTGCGCTCACTTAAAATATCCCATACTCTAGGCTTAGTAACCATGCGCGAATTCACTATACCGAAGTCAGTATAGCTACCTTTCTTCCTGTATCTCAAATCGTAGAGACCAAAATAGCCGGGATTAAAGCCTGATAAACCTGAAACCCATGCCGGACAAGTTATCGGAGGCACTGTGCTAGCTATTTTACCCCATGCACCATCTTCAGCTAGCTGCTTGATAGTAGGAAGCTCGTTAAACCACTTGCCGAAAACTAGCTCAGGTTCAGCGCTATCTATACCTAAAACAAAAACCTTCATTTAAGACACCTAAAGGTAGCCGAGAGCCCTGAGCCTCTTCTTAATTTCCTCTTCTTCCTCAGGAGAATAGACTGCTTCCTCCTCTTCCTCCTTCACTAGCTCCTCTAGAACAAATACTATGTACTCTTCAACACTCTTGAACTCTCCCCCAGACTCCTCTACTTGCTTCTTAACTTTCTCGTAGAGGCTCTTAGGAATATAGATAGCTACTTTCTCCTCAGACATTGATTTCCCTAAGAATCTTAACTATATAAGCTTTCCTAGAGAACACAGTTAATTATCACGTATATATCAGTGATATTTCATGGAATATAACCTAGCGCCCTAAGCCTCCTCTTAACATCCTCTGACTCCAGGTCGGGCAAATTCTTCCTTATAAGGAAAATAATGTACTCTGTGGGACTCCTGTACCCAGAGCCCTCTAAAGCCTTCGCAAGCCTCTCGTAAAGAGGCCTAGGAATAGGAATATTCACATACTCTACTTTCCTTTTACGCGACGACTTAGCACACATATCTATCACTTAATACACTCACAGAAAATAAAAATCTGAAGGCTAGCCCGTAGAAATCTCGTCAGTACCTTCTAGCGACTTCAGCCTACTATAAATGTCTATTTCCTTCAAGTAGTCTGCTACAGGCTTAGGTAGCAAACTAGCCCATTTCTCATTCTTACTCAAAATCATTTTCCTAAGTTCTGAAGCAGAAACCTCTATTAAACGATGAACATTCCTATGCCCAGGTACTACAATATAGCCTAAAAGATTAAATGCAAGAACCATAGAAGGCTTATTCCCTATAAAGACAGCTTCTTCGGGCGATATGCCGAAAATACACTCGACTTCGCGAGCCCAGTCTAGCAGAGGATGACCCTTTAAAACAACTTTATCCTCCTTAGGTAGCGGAGTTTCTTTGCCGAAATCGGGAATTTTCTTAACAACAACTCTGTCCCACAAGCCTTCTGATACGAGAAGTCTTCTCCAAGCCTCAATTCTCTCATCAACAGTCAGAGGATTTTTCAGCGTAATAGGCGTGTCCCTAATACCAATTAATACTTTCTCAGCGAGCTTCAGTCCGTATTTAACGCTATTCAAGTGTCCTTGATGAGGTGGCTGAAAGCGACCACAGTAGAGAGCATACTTCCAGTGCACAATCAGTAAAAATACATCCAGTATATAACGGTTACTAATAAATCAAATATCACTGACATATCAGTGACAAAGACCTCAGTCTTAATCGAATCAGAGGTTTAATATCTAGTATTTCTCCAAAATAAAATATTTGTGGCACTCTATTTCGCCCAAATTACAGACATCCACGTACTATCTAACATAGCGCGCGTTTTCCCAGAAGACATCGAGCAAAATGTCCTCGCGTGCGCCCAAGACATAGAAAACCTGCCAGTAGATTTTGTACTGTGTACAGGAGACGTAGCACTACAAGGCACTGAAAAAGAACTCAAGAAGTACTTAGAGCTAGCAGAAAAATTCCCTGTACCAGTATACACTCTCCCAGGCTCACACGACGTATGGAATGGTCCCGAGCCCTGGGAGAAGCTACTCGGAGAAAGAAACTTTGCCTTCGAAACAAAAGGCTACAAAATAGTATGCCTAGATGTTAATAAAAAGACTAGCGAAGGAAGATGGGTAGCCGAGCTATCTCCTGAAACAGAAAAATGGCTAGTAAAAGAACTAGAGGGATCTGAGAAGACTCTAGTAGCAGTACACCCGCCTCCAAAGGAAGTAAATGGAGTCTTCTTAGACCAGTGGCGAGACACAAACCCACATAAATTCCTCTCAATACTGAGAAAACACAACGTAATAGCATTAATCACAGGACACTGGCACAGAAACGGCGAGTGGACAACACAGGGAGTAAAAGTAGTAAACACAGGTCCTCTCTGCGGATGGCAGTGGACAGGAATCCCGCCCTTCCATGGATACCCAGTAAGACCAGGCTACCGGATAATAAAACTAGAAAACCGAACAATCAAAAGCTTCTGGCGAGACCTATACTGCACAACACAAGTATACATCACCCACATCAACAGAAAACACACATTAGGGCCAAGACCCCAAGTCAAAGTAATAGAAGTATCGAATACAGTAGAAGTAGCAGCTAAAGCATACTCAGAAAACTCGTCAATAAAAGAAGTACTATTAAAAATAAACGACAGCGAATGGATCAAAATGAAGAAAACATGGAGCGACCTATGGAGCGAATGGACTCTCAAAATATCTATAGAAAACATAAAGGACCAAGTACTTAAAATCATAGTAAAAACAGAAACAACCAGTGGAGAAAAAGCATACGACGCCACAATAGCCGTTAAAATACCAGCAAGCAAAATAATCAAGGAAAAAGAAATACTCTACGAACTCCACTCACTATCATAAACTAAACATTCTCCAAGCCCATGTCCCCTCCTCTCAACAATACACAATATACCTCTCCTACAAACAGACACATATAAACAGATACATACATATACAAACACAATAGAAAAACAACATAAAATAATACATCAAAATATTCTCATAACTACAACTAAACTCCATTAAAGCAAATCACTGAAAATTTCACAATCAGCATATAAAATAAAAAAGTCTCCCCTCAACTCCCATTAAATAAACACAATCCATACTTAAATTCTATTCCCTTACATAAATTAAATAACATAAACAACATCAGCTTCATAAACTCCCTAGCCTCCTTTAACAAGAATCTACTAGAAAAAATAAATAGGATAGGGGGGTATCCAGGTTAGGAGGGTATCCACTATGTATTTCGATTTAAGGCCTAAAACAAGACTAAAAGACTTCTATGATAGAGAAGAAGAATTAAAGGAATTAAGAAGAGGTATCGAGGAAAAAGATCCGTTAATATTAGTTCTCGGACTAAGACGCTACGGCAAAACTTCACTAGTTTTAACTTGCTTAGAAGAGTATAAAATACCGTATGTATATCTGAACTGCAGACTTTTGCCATCACTAGGCCCTATAAGTCCTAAAGACCTTGCTTTACTATTAGCTGAAAGCTTTAATAAATTTCTAAAAAGAAGAGAAAAATATTTCAAGAGAATTAAAGAACTACTAGAAAAAATCGAAGAAATCTCTGTAGCCGGCTTTGAAATTCGCGTCAAAGCATCAAAAGCAGGATATCAAACCGTAGTAGAAATAATCGAAAGTATCAACGAGCTGGATGAACACATAGTAGTAGTAATCGACGAAGCTCAAGAATTAAGAAGACTAGCTCGATACCGTTTTGACTCGCTATTAGCATATATTTACGATCATCTATCTAATATAACAGTAGTATTAACAGGATCAGAAATAGGTTTACTCTACAAACTTATACGTAAAGGAGACCCAGAAGCACCACTCTACGGTAGAGCATACCACGAAATAATACTAAAACCCTTAACCAAGGAACAGTCAAAAGACTTCTTAATTAAGGGATTTAAGCAGAAAGACCTAGATCCTCCCGACTGGTTCATTGAAGCAGCCGTAGAAAAACTAGACGGCGTAATAGGATGGCTATCATATCTAGGCTACTACGCATCACGGCAAAGAAAATTCAGTCAAAAAATTATAGAAGAAGTGCTACAAGAAGCCAGTAAAATAGCATTAGCAGAACTAGAAAGATTCCTAGCACTAAGACCACTAGCAAGAAAAAGATACATCACACTACTCAAGGAAATAGCACTCCTAGAAAAAGCCTCTTGGAGCAAACTCTACAAACTCACGCAAGCCGAAATAGGAAAAATCCCTAAACCAACATTCAACCAGCTCTTAAGAAAACTCCTAGAAGCAAACTTCATCACAAAAGAAAACAACAAATACAAAATAACAGACCCAGTCCTCCAATACGCACTCAAACACATAACCTCCCATTAAATATTTTAAAAACTACACTCAGAAAATCAGGACATAAATAACAAAAACTTATTTACTACTGCCTGTTACTACCCTCAGGGTAATCTCTATGAGTAGGTATATTACAGTCTCCACAAAAGTCCGTAGGGAACTTAAAGAAGAAGCCGAAAAACTCGGCATAAATATCTCCGAAGTTCTCAGAAAAGCTCTCGAAGAAGAAGTAAAAAGACGAAAACTAGAAGAACTAAAAAAGAAAATAAATGAAATCAACTATATTCTCGAAAAAATAGATATAGACCGCATAGTAAAACACATTAGAGAGACTAGGGAAGGCAGATAACTATGCGGCTGCTTTTTGACGCTTCTTCACTAATATATGCAATAAAACTCAGTAAAATCGAACTACTCTACGGCAACTACCTTCAGTGGCTAACAATATATGAAGCTCTCAACGCCATATGGAAAGAAGCCTACTTAGTCAAAAGCATTACTATAAACGAAGCAAACAAACTGGTAAACATATTTACAGAAACCATAGACTTCATGAAGATATTAAGTCCACGTAATCTCGAACACAAAATACTCGAATACGCGAAAAAACTACACTTAACAGCATATGACGCATCCTACGTAGCACTAGCAGAAAAACATAACCTCATACTAGTAACCGAAGACAAAAAATTAAAAGAAAAAGCAAACAAAATAATCAAAACAATAAGCCTAAACAACATAGTAAACACTCGCTAAATACCTTAAATCACTCTAGCTTCACGAAACTACGAAGCTGAATCAAATAGCAAGCAATAATCATATTCATTATCGAAACAAAACCTAAAATAAACACCCATGTATTTCCATCTTTCTTCAAACACTTCAAATCATTGAGAAATATCAGACAGATATTCTTCAGAAGCCACACGAACATAAGATCCTGCTATAAACACTTTAATTTTCCGCATATTTATTTCAGATGCAACGCTATTAGTCACCGCGCCCGGCAGAATCTGTTTATTCGAAGAACCATGGACTGGTGTCGGAGAGCAGCAATACCCGCAACAATAGGCACAGAAGCACTAGGAGCAAAACTAAGCGGATCAGGCGGAGGAGAATGTATGATCGCACTATGCCCGCCAGAAAACATTCAAAAATAGCCAAAGCAATACCAAAAAGCAGGAGGCATAACATACACCACACAAATAGCAAAAACAGGGAACAACAGTACACAAAATAGGCCACCATCCATAACCACACAGCAAAATAGCGTTCAACACAACTCCTATTCGCACAATCCTAGCAAATAAAATAAATGCATCAACAATATTTTCATCAACTACTTTCAGCTCCTCAAATACCACCAATAACATCATATCCCAGTAGACAAAAACAGAACCAAACTATTTGAACAGTACCGGCACCCATACAGTACAATTTTTATAAAAATTGTACCACTATACAGTACAGTACCAAGTAAAACAAGCACATCAGAAAACCCAACACAACATCTCCTGCTACACGATCTTAAACACAAATAAACAGTAAATTATGTTCCCTACCAAGAAGCCGTCTCTCTTCACCAGTTAAACCAGATCCTAAATCAATTTTACTAAAACCTTCATAAATCACACATATAGTAAATTCACATTAAAATTAAAGCTCTCCACTCAACTTTATCTTCTTCCCTCTTATTTTACTCAATTCACTGGAACAAAGTACATGTATCTCAAGAGGATAATAAACCGGAATTTTCCCCTCTAAAGCCTCCCAAATCTTAGCTAACACCTCGCCCCTGCTATCCTCCAGTTCCCTAAACACTATTACAACATCTATATCACTATTTACAGTCAATCTACCCTCAGCAGCACCGCCAATCAAGTATAATTCAGCATCAGGATAAAGCTCCTCAACTACTTTAACTACTTCTCTAACAACCTCCCTCCACCTCTTAAGCATCTGAAGCCTGCTCTCAAGCCTTCTCCCCAAATATCTCCACCTCAAGCGACTCCAAGAGCCCTATTACTTCCTCCGCCACCCTAAGAATTAAACCTGCCTCCCTCTCACCATACTCAAACAACCCGTAAACCGCCCGAGTATGAGCCTCTGCGAGCTCAGCTAACTCCCTCCTATGAGTCCTAATAAAGTCAAAAATTCTTTCAGCTTCCCTACTCAAACCCTGCTCTATGAGAGCAGCAGCAAGAATACCTAAAAGACCTCTAATATCATGCCCCCTCCTCTCTTCGCCAAGAACACGGTAAATAAAAGACTCAATATACAATCGAGCAGCATACCCAGCTTCACGAGCAGCAGTATCGTAGTCACCTTCCTCAAAAGCCCTCTTAGCCCATTTAAAAGCATTCAACGCCCTCTTCTTAAGAAGACAAGCATACTCACCACTCAACTAAAACACCTAAACTTTAACACTAAATAACAATAATAGCCCTTCTCCACTACACAAAAACTGCTACAAAACATCTATAGGCCGAAAGACCTAAAACATAGCTACAAGCTACTATACGTAACAAGATACCATAGAAAAGATTTAATATACAGGTCCCTTATTTGACGTAGAGATGTCAAGAGAATTTTTACCTGAAGACGAGTTTGAGCGTAGTATCAGGCGTAAGTATGCTGACTGGAATTTCATAGAAAAACAGCCAACTAAAATAAAAATGGCGCTAAAACTATTCATCGAAACAGGAGACTCCTATAAAGCTGCTAAGCTAGCAGGTTTAACTATCGATGAATTCGAAGAAATACGTATTAAGGCAAAAATACCAAAAGTAATTGTAAGGGAGAATTAAGTTGACCGCGAGTATCGACACTTGCTTTATCATAGACTGGTCTAAGTACAGGAAAAGGCATCTTTTAGAAAAAATATTCGACTACGTTTTTACTACAGAAGAAGTATTAAATGAAGTATCTTCAGAAAATACCCTCGAATACGTATTAAATCTCATGATCAAAGGATTTCTAGTAATCTACCCATTTAAAACAGAGCTATCACCAATCGTTAGAAAGGCACTCGAAATCTCCGTCTCTGATCCCAGAATACCTTCTCTAGATCCTCCTGAAGCATATGCTCTAGCAATAGCATATAAAGAAAACTGCATATGCTTAACAGAAAACAAGGGCGTATTGAGGCTTGTTGAGTACTATAATGAGTTCAAGAAAGTAAAAGTTTGGAGAAGCCTAGAACTCTTTAAATACTTGTACTCTAAAGGCTTAATAGAAGACTTTGAAAAGGAGTTAGAAAATTACAGTAGGGATACAGGCCATGTTTTCCCTAAGAAAAGATTTAGCTAAAAAAGCAGGATATAAAGAAAAACATATACTCGAAGACGAGTTTGAGCGTAGTATTAGACGTAAGTACGCCGACTGGAATTTCATAGAAAAACAGCCCCCTAGAATAAAAGCAGCACTAAAATACTACATAGAAACAGGAGACCTAAGATTAGCCCAAAAAATAGCTAAAATGAATATTGAAGAATTCTACGAACTAGTGAAAAAAGCCAAAATACCAATAGTAATTATTAGAGAATATTAAAATAAAATAGCGAAAACACATTATTCACGCACTAAGAAAAATATTATAATAAATTCGCAAACAACTCCTAAAACAAACTAAAATACTTCAAAACAGACTAACTTATTTACGCTCAGGACTTCTCTTTACACGCTTAGCAAAAATAGTATGCAGCCACAATTACCAGCACTAAGACAACTACAGTAGCCGTTAAGAAGAGAAGACCAAAAATACTGCTTACCGCAGTCTCTTCTTTACTGACTCTACCTCCATGCTCACACCTCTAACTCAACTTTAGCACCCGGCTTAGGCAACTTCCAGTAGTAGTACTTCCCTATCTTCACTCTTTTTAATCCCTTAGCCTCAAGCTCTCCACGAACCCTAGAAAGAAACTTCTCCAATAACCCATACTTATCGTAAAGGACGACTCCGTCATAAATAATATTGAGAAGAAGAGGAGTAAGCTTCCTCACTTTCAAAAAACTAGAATACTCCATATCAAGCACAGTAAGCCTCACAGAAGAAGGAAAATACTGAGACACCGCTCTATACACATATACATGCCTCTTCTTCTCATCAACATCAAGCCCCTCCCACAAAACAAGCAAATCCACATCACTCCTCTCACTCTCCTCACCTCTAGCAACAGAACCAAACAAAATAACCCCAGCTACAAACCTATTCTCCACAACCATTCTTTTAACACACTCAACAGCAATCTCAAACAAACCCACAAAACATACTATCTACAAAACTTTATACACTTAACTACTTCCTTCCAAAATTAACTCCAACTATATCCACAGTTAGGCATATTCTTTCAACAAATACTTCGCCAATATCGAAGAATCAATGACTCCCTCTATCACCCCTCAACCACTTACAAACAGTTCCAGAAGGCAATTCAGGAACATCCCTTAAATGCTCCTCAGTCCTCTTAAGAATCATGTCAACCTCGTATTGAGAGATCCTTTCCTCAATAAACTTTCTTATTTCCTCACTCCAATTAACGTCCTTAAACTTATTCATTTTCTCTTTAAGCTTCTTCGGTACCCTAATACTTATAACTACAGACATACGTTTATACCTCGTATTGCACTTCGTTAATACAGTACCATCACTAAAACATATAAATATTGATAATACAACTCTGAAATACTAAATAGAAGTCAAGTCCACTTAGCTCATTGAGATAAAGTTAAATATTTTAAACAACAAGTTACTTGGATGCCTTCAATTAGCACTGAGCTATACGAATTTATAATTAAAGTAGTAGACGAGAGAGTCAAGGAAATTAAAGTGACTCGTGAGGAATTTGATAAGCTGATTAGAGAAGTGAGGCGGCTAGCCGAAAGTATCGGTAAGTTGACTGAAGCTCAAAAACGCACAGAAGAAAGGCTTAATGAGCTTGCGGAAGCACAAAAGCGTACTGAAGTGAGAGTTGATGAGCTTATTAAGGCTTTGAATGAGCTTGCTGTGGCTCAGAGACGTACAGAGGAGCGTGTTAATAGGCTTTCGGAGGCTTTAAACGAGCTTGCAGAGGCTCAAAAACGTACTGAGGAAAGAGTTAATGAGCTTGCTGAGGCGCAGAAACGCACAGAAGAAAGAGTCGATGAGCTTTCGAAGGCTTTAGAAGCACTTGCTGAAGCTCAGAAGAGCACTGAAATGAGATTAAGTGAGCTTGCTGAAGCGCAGAAGCGTACTGAGGAAAGAGTTAATGAACTTGCTGTGGCTCAGAAGCGTACTGAGGAGCGTGTTGATAAGTTGGCTGGGGTTGTCGGTTCTCTGGTTTTGGCTGTGGGCGAGCTTTCTGATAGTGTTAAAATGTTGAAAGTAGAGGTTGGTAGGCTTAGTGAGACTGTGGGTTTTGGTTTAGAGGATATTGCTAGAGTAGTTTTACCTGGCTGGCTTCAAAGACATACAGGGATTTACGTAGAAGAGCTTCGGAGAGAGTTCTTCACGGTTAATGGAGAGGAAATAGAAGTCGATTTATTCGGCGAAGGCTTAAAAGACAAGAAAAAAGTATTTGTTGTAGGCGAAGTCAAGTCAAGAATATACAGGCACGACGTAGAACAGTTTTACAGAAAATACTCTAAACTAAGGAAAGTGCTTCCCAGAGATAAGCTAATAGGAGTACTATTCGGTTACCTTATTCACCCATCAGCTCGAAAACAGGCTCAGAAACACGGATTTTACACAATAGCATCTTACGAAAGATAGTTTAATACCACAGCATTACTTCCTTAGTTAAACACTTTATCAAAATCCCTTAGCTAAAGCCAATAACTAAACATGAAAAGATCCTTTAAAACTACTTAATTTAATGAAAGAACCTTAAAACACCAAAACCCTAAATAAAACTATATACTACATAGACACTAGCAATCTCAAACAAAAGTGCTATTACTCTGTGAACTAGCTTGTGCATGTTTTAGAGTTTAGTGAGCCTACTATTTTGATGCTTACTTCTTTAAACGCCTATAAGGCTCACACATTAAAACACACATCAACACACAAGTATACTGCTCCTAATAGGCTTTAATAAACTAAACTACAGCCACAAAACCATAAGCAATAAGCCCGGAACCGAGTAACTAATATAGGATAACCAAAAACACATAAAATAACCTTACGGGCAATACGAGACTATCTGGTTAAAGTTTTGTGAAGGTGCTGTTGTTTTTCTTTTGCTGCTTCTCGCTGGCTGTAGTTTAGCTGTGTTGTGGTGTAGAAGTAAGTGTTAGACATGTTTACCTATATTTAGCTTAATGTATATTAGGGTGGAGTGTTCGTCAGCTTGAATACTAATTACTAGTTAGCTACATGTTTAACACAGCATGAGAATGATTTAGACGGGAAAGGGGGGAATAGTAGTTGGTCTACATGCTACTATAAGCACACATACAGCTAACAAACACGCAGCAAACAAGCCAACAGGACAGTCTCGGACAATATCACCCTGTCTCTTATACACATCTGACGCTGCCGACGAATTAGACGGTGTAGATCTCGGTGGTCGCCGTATCAT
>CBDUKN010000021.1:0-44182 GCA_965367815.1 uncultured Thermoprotei archaeon | reverse complement strand
ACAACACCACGCAATAGAAACACACTGCTGGGCAACAGGATACACAACATGCAGAATAAAAATATATCCAGAGTAGTCTTATTTTTGACCGCATTCTTTAAATCATTCTTAAAGTGATAGTATGATTAATATAAATAGTAGTAAAATAAATAAAACAAAAGCTATTTTAAGAAGATATAATTTGTCCTACTTAGCTATTATTAGCAAACACAGGAAAATAATTGAAGGCGGTGATCCTAGTACCACTAAGATAGCATACAAACTTCACGATTATTTTAAGAAAGTAAAAGCATCTAAGATTATTCTAGAAACAAAAGAGGGTAAGGCTATAGTGATGTACAGAAGAGGAGATAATGAGATATTTATTATAGCAGATAGAGATATTGCTTACTTAGTACTTGAAATAATTAAAAAAGAGTTAAACCTTTAATTACACAAGCAAGCTGTGGAAAACATTTACTATAGTTTTTATTTATAATTTAATCTTGAAGTACATTTGTACTAGACTAATTTTAATAATTGGCATGCGCTAGTTTATGAATAATAGTTTTAGATACTAAAGGTAAGGGTCAAAAGAACGTTTTGTTTGATTTTTAAAGCACTAAGTTAATATTTTATATTTTGTATTTGTACAAAAAATTTCTAATGGTAGAGTTACATTTTCTTGCAGTAGTTAGATATAATGAATTTTAATGAACTTCCTATATTTTTTAGTTAATTAAAATATATTCATAAATATATAATTAGCTAATATAGCTAAAAATATTACATAAGGTAATAGCATGTTCTATAAAGATATTGATAAAAATTAAGTAGATATATTAAAGCTATTTAATATTGCTAAGGTTGTGTTTAAGGGAGTTAATAGCCGTACAAGCTATTTGAGGACAAAAGAATTTTTCAGACAATAAGGAATTATAAAAATTAAGTGTATTTTTAAGTAAAGTCTTCAGCAAACTTAAAATAGTTATTGAAGTATGTTCAGCTAAAAATTTTGAAAGGGCAGAGACCCACTTACTTAAAGTTATTAAGAAAAATATATATTGTTAGAAAAAGAATTGATTTTCATGAAAGGAGAATATACTGGAATAGCATAGTTATATGCATAATCTGCGTTTTCGCATCCTTTGCAGGATTTTCCTGCTACTGTATATTCGCCGCTGTTTATAGTAGGATTCGCGGTACCTTACATAGTTTACTTGTTGCTAAAAAGAATTATGAACTGTTTCTTTCTCAAGTATTCGGTATAATGTGCCTGATACCAGGATTATGTTTCTTTGGCTTCCACTCGACAGGAATATGGCTTTTCTTACTTCCAGCACTCTTCTTTCTAATACCAGCTTATATATCAATTAAGAAAGCATTAGAGGAGTCTCTTCAAAGCAAAGTAGCTACTAAAAGAGCTTAATAAGGAGCCTCTTAGTGTAAAAAGCGACCAGCTCGACTGCGTTGGTATTTCAGTGAAATGAGTTTAAATACTAGTATACACTCGTATACAAGGAGACATTAATGGAAGTGCTGTCTGTTAGGGTACCAAAGAAAATTAGGAAAGAGTTAGAGGAACTAGCTGAACTTGAGGGAAGAGATAAAGCAGAGGTGATTAGAGAAATACTTGAAGAAGGAGTTAGAGAACGAAAAATTAAGATTGCCTTAAAGTTATACTCTGAAGGTAAAGTTACGCTCTGGAAAGCGGCACGGTTGGCTGGTGTTAGTCTATGGGAGTTAGTAGATATGCTTGAAAAGTATGGAGTAACTATTCAGTATACTCTAAGAGATCTTAAAGAAGACTTTGAGGCGGCTTTAAGTGAAGAGAGCAGTAGTTAACTCTTCTCCTCTGATTTATTTAGCGAAAGCCTGTGCCCTAAATCTTCTTTTATCCATTTACACAGAGGTACTCATTCCACTAGAAGTGTATAGAGAGGTTGTAATTAAAGGCTTAGAAAAAGGATTCAAAGACGCTATAGCCGTAAAGAAAGCTGTTGATAGTAGACAATTATCTATTTTAGAGGTTTCTTCTCGAGAAGTCGAGCGTATACTACGTCTTTTTCCGTGTCTTGATAGAGGAGAGGCAGAAGTTTTAGCGTTAGCTTTAGCCTACAAGCCTTGCCATGTAATTATTGACGACAAACTAGGGCGGATCGCTGCGCGTATGCTGGGTATTGAAGTTCATGGTACTTTATACATTATTACCATGGCTGTAAGAAAAGGACTTATTTCATCGACAAAAGCATTAGAGCTGCTAAATAGACTTGTAGTAAGTGGATTTAGGCTGTCTACTGAAGTATACTTAGAGATGCGAAAAAGACTAGAAAAACTATAATTAAATACTAATTTGTTAGAACGTATATTTGAAATTGAGTGATGATCAACTCCGATGTTCTGTTTCCCCGCGTGTTGGGCGGAGCTCCTTTAAGGGGGTCATCTCCCCCTAATCGAGAGGAGGAGCACCCGCCTTCATCGCGGGGGCTGGGGGTCGTCACGGGGTCAGTTCTGACTAGATATCGTCCCTTCTAGGGACAATTGTCCCTAGAAGGCTCTTTAAGGTAAAAAGTCTTATGTTTCCTTTATTTTCTCTAATGCTCTTTTCGCTAAATTTCTCAAAGCAGCTAAGTCTCTATGATAACTTTTACTACATTGACTACAGTAAAGCCATCTATTGTCAATAAACTTCATTAATTTACCGCATACTGGGCACTGTTTCGAAGAACAACTTTTATCGACAACCATGAAGAACGCCCCCTCTATTCTAGCTAAGAACTTTACTTTCTTAAACCATCCCTGCATAAATAAGTGAATAGCCCTATTAACACTACTAGTATTGTTGTACATTTTTTCAATATCCCTTTTATCAATATTCTCTACTGCAATAACCACAACCCTACCTAATTTCTGTTCTCTCCTAATCAATTCTCTTAGAACTCCGAGACCCTTTCTCTTAGGATACTGAATAAGGTTTCTTATCCTTCTTTCAAGTTGCCTTAGTTCTCTGAACTCTCTTGGAGACAATCCTTTCTTCCTAAGCTTACTCTTAAGCTCTGAAATTCTTTCAATATGTCTTTCCACTAGACGCCAGCTAGTATTAGTTTTTCTAACATTAATTAACTTCAATTCACTACCCTGAACTCTAAATAAACCAGTATAAGTACCATGAATAGCATTAATATCAATACTAATTACCGAAAGCCTATTCTCACTTAACGCACTCTTAACATCACTTAAAGAAATCTTCTTCGCTGGAACCTTGAATATCAAAGCGACTTCAAATAATCCATTCCTCTTACTAAAGCCAAGAAACTTCAGTATAATGAATACTGGTTTCCAGCCCCACTCTTCCCTCTTCTTAACAGCTTTGAATATGCTTCTCTTTACTGGGAGCCATGTGTTAATTTCGCCTCCAATTCTAAGGAAAGCCTTGTTTTTCAAACCTATATAGCAGGTATACTTGTAGCCATATCTGTTAAATAGAATTAATGAATCCGCTCGATAACACTTCGACTTAATATACGCTTCAACCAACTTCTCTCTATTACGTATAATCAAATTCTTCATCCTATAGCGTTGAACAGCAATCCTAAGCGCTTCTTCTTCGCTATAACCCTGCTTTGTCAGAAGCTTCACTAGAACCTTAATTTTCTTAATATTCTCTCGGTACCTTTTCATTACCTCGTATATCTTCCTCGCCTCCTCTTTTCTTACCTTTACTCTAAATCTAAAAGCTGCAAATACTTCTTTTTTCATATTTTCACCTCTCTGGGGGAGTTTCATCGCCTCCCCCAGAGCCCCCATCGCCCCAAAAGAAACGGTGGCGGGAGCCCTGGGAGAAAGCTCCACTCCCCCAGAGAGCTCTAGTACCTCTGAAACATTACTCAAAAACACTGCATACAATAAACCAATATAGTCAATCAAATATCGGTATATAGGCTAAACATCAATGAACACTGTTTACTAAACCCCCGTGACGACCCCCAGCGCACCGTACACTGTATACTTGTGTACTGTAAGGCCCCCGGAATCACCCCTTCATCAGCTAAATGCCTTAGGAGCAGGGGAGCATTCGGCTATAGCCGTTTCCCCTAGTCCCCGCTCATTTTGGTCGCGGGGCTCCTCTCCTCCCATCCCCCATCGCTCCAGAAAAACACGGTAGCGGGGGATGAGAGGAGAAGTAAAGAAAATAAACATTTCGGGGCCTCCCTTTTACTCGACAGGCTAGGGAAGCCCTATAAGCTTCATCCCTTACATTGGTCTGTTTCCCCGAGGATAGCTCAGCTACCCTCGGTTCATCTAAATAATTTATATATTATCAAAAATAAATACTTTATTGTGTACTCTCTTGTAGTCCATTTGCCAAGAAGATCGAGTAAACTTTTTTACATAGCCTTTTTATTTCTACTGGTATTTTCTCTGTTGATACTAGAAATGCATAGGTTGCATTAAGTAGTTCGGCGTACTTTTTGACCTGGTATATGTGGTCAAGTTTTATTTTCTTGTTTTGACTTCAATTACAACAAATTCTGTTGAAGTAAATCCCTGGTACTCTTTTCAACAAAGCCTGTTATATCTGGTGCTATTTCATTGAGAAAAACAAATACTATGTGCATGTAATCAGGTATTTTTCTTTAAGTTTATTGCTGAATTTTCCAGTATGAGTTTCTTCAAGATATACTTCCTTAAAACCTTTCAGTTTAAAGAGTTCTTCGAACTTTTCTCTAATAATGGAGTAGAGTTCTTTTTCTCATCACGATATTTTAGCATATATTCTATATCAGAATTTTGCACAAAGCAGTATTTTCTACTAATCTTTAATCAATTGAACTCGAAAACCGCAGGTATCAAGCGAGAAGAGTTATCGTGGACTCGTTTCACGGAATACTTACTGTTATAGGCGGATGGTGGATAGAAGAACCCAAAATAAGCATATGGAATCAAATACGCTCACTCTTCACAGACTAAGCCTCCTACATTTTTAAAATAAACTCCTTAAAATATATTGAATTTATCAGTCACATTCTTTAAGTGCTAGACTATAAAATAAATAAACCATTATAATTATTTTTAAAAATACTAGTAACTTCACTCTGCTAAAATATCCACGCAATATTTCTCGCCAAGACCAATTAAATGTTATTTCCTAGAGAGAATTATTTGAAAAATATTGTAATAGAATCATTATTTTAGTTTTGAAACACGATAATAGCACACCTATTTTTTATTAAATCACTCTGACTATGTTTTTCTACAAAATGATCTACGCGATTTAAGTGAATGTATTTATTCCATAGTTTTTCTAGTATGTTTTCAAAATATTTTTGAAAAAATATTCAACTTCTACTAAAAACATTCAGATATTTATCCGAACACAGCTTAAACATAAAATAGTTAAGTCAAATAAAGTATCAAATTTGTCTGGATAGAAATATTTTTGTTTTATTTTCTTAAATCTACTAAACATATATATCTTCATGGTTAGTAAATTTAAGAGACTAACATAAATATAGCAGAGAACTTAAGATGATGAACTAAGACAACTCCGATGCTGAGTAGTGATGAGGTGGCGGCTAACTGATTTATTTACCATATTATCTCGAAGTCGCTGTACTCATTTTTTGCTTCGCTCCACTCTACTTCAACGTTTTTAACATATGCTCCTACAGGTCCTTGCCATAAAAGCGATACTAGTCTACGTAAGTTTTCTTCTTCTCCTTCAGCTACTACTTCTACTCTACCGTCAGGCAGATTTCGTACAAATCCTTTAAGTCCTAGCATTTTAGCGTGGCGGTAAACAAAGTACCGGAATCCTACACCCTGAACAATTCCGCTTACATAAGCATGTATTCTCTTCACGTAGCCTACAACGTAGACCGTAAAATAAGTTTTCCTACACTGTAATTAATAGAGTAGTGTTATATACTAGTCAGTGGGGCTACTGTAGTGTATCAAGTAAATCATAGTGTAAGCGGAGATGGAGGAGAATTCTATATTGAGCTAGAAGGCAAAAAAGCGTTCCTCAAGTACTATATTCACAGAGGACGCGGAGTTTTAATGATTATGGAAACATATACTCCGCCTGAGCTGAGAGGACGTGGAATAGCTTCAACATTAATGAAGCATGTCTTAGAATACGCTAAGTCAATAAACCTTAAAGTACATCCTCTGTGCTCCTTTGCAAAACACTATATTGACAAGCACCCTGAGTACAGGGAACTTCTCTATAGGGCTGAGGCTACATGACGAAAGTACTTGTAACAGGTTTTAGTCTATGGGGAAGCGAGAAATATAATCCTTCAGCTGAAATAGCCTTAAAGCTAAATAATGTCGTAATAGAAGGCTATCGAGTAATAGGAGTTGTTTTACCAGTATCTTTTAGAAGAGTAATAAAAGAGCTGCCTGAAATACTACTTAAACATAGGCCGACCATAGCAATACATCTAGGACTAGCTCCTCGCTCTCATCAAGTATACGTAGAGAGAGTAGCGTTAAACCTCATGGACACTGAGAAAGGAGATGTAGATGGATTTAAGCCGAGAGACGAGCCAATAGTACCAGGAGGGCCTGCGGCGTACTTCGCTACAATACCTACTAGAAGAATAGTGAAGAGACTGAAAAAAGAGGGAATACCGGCAGCCTTATCATATTTTGCTGGAACATTTCTCTGTAACTGCGCAATGTATATTTCCTTACATACAATAGCTACACATAAACTAGAAACTATTTCAGGATTCATTCATATACCTTACACGCCGCAGCAGGCAGTAGAGAAAAATGCTCCAAGCATGTGTCTACATTTAAGCCAGAAAGCAGTTGAAATAGCAATAAAAGAGAGTATAAATCATCTTAAACAAAATAAAAGCAAGAAAATTAAACAGAAATCTACTTAAGTTCACCTAAAAACAGAGTCTATTAGACTCTGTACATGCTTTCGCTCATTTTCAGACAGAGATTCTAGTAATTTACTCCTGCAATATTTTCAACTAGAATATGGAAAGATCTGTATGTAGGTCTACTTAGATGAAAGCAAAGTTATTTTTAGAACATCTGGTTATTTTGGTTGATGTATGCAGTGGGCGTTGATTTAGGCGCTACAAATCTTAGGGTAGTAGTAGCTGATGAGAATGGTGAATTTCTAGTAAAAATAAGTGAACATACTGTCCATGAGGGCACAGGATGGAATGTTACAGCTCAGATTATTAGAATGATTAAAGAAGCTCTCACTAAAAGTGGAGTTGATTTAAGAGAGGTTGCAGGAATAGGTGTTGGAGCAATAGGGCCTCTTGACTTAAGGAGAGGAGTAATTCTGAAGACACCTAATCTTCCTTTTGAGGAAATACCTATTGTAGAGCCTCTTGAAAAAGAGTTTGGTAAGCCTGTTAGAATGCTTAATGACTGTACTACAGCCGTTGTAGGCGAAAAGCATTTTGGCGCAGGTAAAGGCAAAGACAATATAGTATACGTGACAATAAGTACTGGTATTGGCGGAGGAGCATATGTCGACGGGTACTTGCTTTTAGGAAAAGACGGCAATTTCTGCGAACCAGGACACACAGTAATAGATCCGTACGGCAAGCTAGAATGTAGCTGCGGCAAAAGAGGACACTGGGAAGCCTATTGTTCAGGCAGATGTATTCCGCGTTTCGTTAAGCTACTTAAAGAAGAGTGGGGTGTCAAAGAAACAGTTCTAAGCGGAGATTTCACTGCCAAAGACTTTTTTGATGCAGTAAGGCAGGGTGACGAGTTTGCTTTAAGAGCTCTTAAGCTAATACAGAAGTTCAACGCCATAGGCTTTGCTAACATAATTGACATGTATGACCCCAGCCTAATAACAGTAGGAGGTAGTGTTGCTTTAAACAATAAGGATTACATAATAGATCCTCTGCAGGAAGCCGTAAAAGACTATATTATTAACAGGCCGCCTGAAATCAAAGCTACTCCCCTAGGAGGAGATATAGTGCTCTACGGCGCAGTTGCTCTAGCTCTAGGCCTAGAAAAGCCCAGAAGAGAGCTAAGAGATTAAATTAATTTAGGTTTTCTTTAAAATTTTCCTAGAATGGATGATTCGTGGATCAGTATTTACGAAGACTTAAAGGAGCGGCTCAAAATAGGTGAAAGACACATATTAAAAATGAGCAAGCTGGAGCAACAGTATTTCTTAATGCAAACTGATGTTTTCAGAGAAAAGTTTCTTTACAGCGTTGTAAGTACTGAGGCAGTAAAAGAGGCGGAGGAATGGGTTAAATACTTGCTGCTTAAAGTAGATGAAGTAAAGGAGGAGCTAAAGTTAGAAGGAGTTACATTTACACGCGAATTAAGAAGTTTTATTGAAGACCCCTTAGAACACTTGAAGAAAAAGATTTTTGTGTATACTTTCGACTTGTTTGCAGGGAATCTTACATTAGAAGAGTTTATTGCTAAAGCATCAGCGGCTATTAGGACTTCTCTTAGAACAAATATGAGGACTATTTACCAGACATGGGTTTTCCTAAGTCTCATAGAGTATTTAGCTAAGGAAGGCAGAATAGTGTACCCTGAGCACGGATACCTTTACTTAGAAAGAAACGCTAGACAGAAAATAAGAATTATACCGCCCAACTGTATTGTCGAAACCAGAAGTGGAGGTAGACTGAGTTTCTTTATCGAAGCTCCGAGGCCCATTGCTTGGGAAGACTCAGGAGACTTGAAGAAAATATGGAAGCTCTATGTATGCCTTAGACCAGACTTCATGGTCTACGGCGGCAGTGTAATGAACATACTTGATTTAGACAAAATGCCTCCAGTAAAGAAACCTGACGTAATAATTGAGTGCAAAGAACTAAAAGACTGGTATAAGCGCAGCAGAGACCTTAGGGGATGGTGGGCTAAAGCAATGTCTGCTGAAGAGTGGCGTTTTCTCTGGCTTAAAGGACTTCTTGAGGGATTAGGGGAAGCGATGGGCTTAAAGAAAACAGTCGATGAGACTAAAAGCGAGACTAGGAAGGGCTGGAGAGTCAAAGAATATAGGCTTGTACAGCTCTATAAAAACTTCTATAATCCCGATGAAATGATTCTAGTAACCAGAACAAAAGTACCTCCTAACATAAAAAGCGAAATAGAGGAAATGGGTTTAATAGTATTCGAAAACATAGGTTTTTCTTCAGAAAAACTAGCCGAAGTATCCGAGCTATTAATGAAGTATAGTAAAGCCGAGAAAGAAGACTTTTTTGCTGAAGTAAAGAAGCTAACAGGAATAAAAGCATCTTATACTGAGCTCTCTAAAGCTTTACTAGAGCTAGTGCGGCGCCATAAAGAGGAGTTAGTAGAACTACTAGCGAAGCAAACATTCTAATAGCTTTTAGCCAGCAGTAAATAATAAATGAGAAAAACACTGCTGCTACTTACTCTGCTAATTATTTTGCCTAGTGTACTCTCTAAGCCTCGTCCACTTAAGCTAATTGAAAGCCCGTGGGCACTGCGCGAACTTTACTTCATTAATGGAAGTCTCTTTTGGAGACATGAAATAAAAGCAGATTACATGCGAATACCCTTCGGAAACATAATCCTATGGTATCCAGTATACGGAAAACCAGGAGCACAGATTAACATTACAGTAGAATATTCATGGAACGGAGTAGAAGAATACCTAGGAGAACCTGCACCAACTTACTTAATATTAATAGGATTCAGTGATACATACAGAAACAGCTGGTTTTTAGATAGTTCAAGAAAGTTTTTTGCCCAAATACTGGCTAACGAAACAAATTTCAAGAAAACATTCAAAGTAAAGCTCCCTCAGAGTAATGGAATACTAGTACTGGTAGTAGAGCTTTATGGAAAACACTTATCTTCAGAAAACCTCATTTCAAGAATGTATGTTTTTTCAGTTATTGTAAACTATTCTAAGGAAATAGGATTCTATGAAGAAAACTATAATAGGGCATTAAATGAAGTAAAATATTATGAAAAACTCCTGTACAAAAATAGACATTATAAAAGTATTTTTGAAAGCTTACTTAACGAGTCTTCAGCGCTGAAAAAAGAAATAGAAATTCTTGAAAATAAGATAGTAGAGTTAAACAATACTAGAAGAAGTTTGCTAGAAAAATTAGATACATTAAATAAAATAAATGTTTACCTTAAAAACAATTTAAGTGAAGTTGAGAAAGAATACAAAAAACTTTATTCAAAGAAAGAAAATATTGTTAAAGAAGTAAATAGCTATAAGTTAAAGACAGCTATATTTCTCCTAGCCAGTTTATTACTCATAGCAGGTTCAATAAAATATAGATGCAGAAAACTAGCTATATTAGTGATTTTACTTCTTCCTCAATTAACTTTCCCTCAATCTAATTCATTCGTTACTGTGACTTCTGCTATATGGAAACTTGAAGTCACTACAAAATTGAATAAAAATATCCATGTATTGTGTAAGGCAGTATTCTTAGTTAACGAGAATATTTCATTAAGTGGAATAGACTACTTGTTCAGAGTAGATAAAACAGGGTTAGGCTGGGTAGGTGAATTCTCTTATACCTGTTTAACTAGAGAAAAATATTACGTAGAAGGCTTATTTTTAAAGTCAGAAAACTATGATTCACGAATACCTTTTGAAGAAGAGTGCAGCTACTTACTGAAAATAGACTTTAATTTAAGTAGTGTACAATCTTTTGAAGAATATTCGGTTATAGTACTTATTTATAGTTTCAAAGGAGATTTATTTCATAGCTTTATGAAACTATTTAATTTCAGTGATGTATTTTGCATTAGGTGTCTTAGAAGCAAAAATATTTTATTTTCTAGTCAGATATCATATCTTAATGAAACTATTAAAAAATTAAGAAAAATTGTTAGCAAATTAAATAACACTGTTATATTACTAGAAGCTGACGTTGCGAATATCAATGAAAGTATAGGAAAGATCTTAGATGAGAACGAGTACTTAAAGAAAAGAATTAATTATTTAGAAAATGGAATATATGAGCTTAAAGTAGAGTTACCTAAGCTTGAAGAAGAGAAAGTTTTTTACTTTAATGCATATATAGCTAGTGTATGTTTATTTATGGTAGTAGTTGTTGTAGAAGCTGTATTATTTTTCAAGAAGATAATTAAAGTATTCGTATTCCTGTAAGACTTCTCGCTTTTTCTATTTTACTTAAGAATTCGTTTTCATCTATAAGCCATTCTCCTTCACTATAGTTTCTATATAAGTCAATGTATTTTTGAAGACCTCTTTCATTTACTCGTGCTAAAAAGTATCCTTGAATAATTTTATTAGCACATAAATAATCTAGTGCTTCATAAAATTCATTTATGCTAACAGAGGGTATTCGCATGTAAACTAATAGTTTGTTTTCGCCGAAAATTTTAGCATAGGCGTGTAAGAAGGGTTTTCCATAAGTAGCGTTTATGTAGCGGCACATTTCATCGAATCCATTAAAGCTTATTATTCCAGCTAAATTTGTAGTAAGTAGCGGAGGATAGGGGTAAATCGATATATCGTAGCCGTCTATGAGGTTTTTACCTACTACGTGTCTATAGTAGTGATACCTTACGCCTTGCGGAGTTATTCCGACGATTTTAGCCAAATCTACGAAGTCTTTAGTACCGTCTACCTCAAGCTCTCTTAAAATAACTAGATCTGTTGAATCAAAAAATGCTATACGGGGCCCCTCGAAAGGAACTTTTTCGCTTGAAATACTTGCCGAAAGAACTTCTTCAGCCCAATCAAGGTAATTTACCTTCCACTTATGTGAAGCTAAGTCGTAGTACTCTAGAAAGTTTACTCTATTTATTTTAAAGGGGGTTCTCTTGAAAATAAGCATTCGTGTAAATACTTCTGATTCTCTTAGCTTTGACAAGTAATTTAGTAAAATTTCCTCCCTACCTACAGGGAAACAAAAATCTACGAGATATCCATTACATTCACCATAGCATCTAACTATGCTAAGAGTATACTTTGTTTTAAGAAGATCTTTTGCTTCTGAAATAAGATAAGGCTGAGCTGAAGCGATAACCGTGTATATACTTAATCCTAGCCTATAGTAGTCTACATTAGCTGTTATTCTAAGAACCTTTTCTTCTTTAATTAATTTAATTAATCTAGATCTAGTAGTTTCATATGGAAGCTTAGCTAAGCGAGAAATTTTAGCGAAGTTCCTTGGATTCTCAGGAAGATAATGCAATATTTTAATATTCTTCTCGTCAAATACTTCTTCTGTGAATCTTTCAATGTATTCTTTTATTTCCATTAAACTCTTCACAATAAAATATGCTGAAAGAAAAATATAAGCTTTCTTATATACATAAATATTACAGCTTTTACAGATTAATTGGTTATTTGATGTATTCTTTTTTGCAACTAATTAAGTAAAAGTATGGAATAATTTAACTGTGAAAAATTGTTCCATGAATTTCCTCAAGCTTATCTTTAATCCTGTTTATAAGACTAAGTACATAGGTTCCAGTGAAGTCTTCGGAAGGCTGTCTTCCCGAGATATTGTCTTCATGAAGAAGTCTTGGTGCTGGTTTTCCTACATTCTTTTCATATAGTTCAATCCACTCTAAAGGAATTTCTTCACTTAAATATTTTTTAGCTATTTTCGCCAAGACTAGAACATATACTCTAGGAACAGCGTATAAGTTGTAGCCTCCTCCTCCCACTATTATGTAAAAGGATCCTATTTTTTCTGCAGTTAGCATAATTTTCTCAACTATTTTTTCATAAACATTGATTGATAAGGCTAGATGAGTTAATGGATCTGCTCTATAAGTATCTATACCTAGCTGGTGTATAATAGCGCGAGGCTTATACCAGTTTAGTAAAGGTAAAACTAGTTCATCTATTATCTTAAGGTATTCTTTGTCACCTGTATAAGGCAGTAAAGGAATATTTATCATAAAGCCGTATCCATCGCCTTCGCCAAGCTCATGCTCAAATCCTGTTCCAGGATACAAGTACTCGCCGCTTTCATGAATATCTATTTTCAGTACAGGGTCTCTGTAGAGTATTTCCTGTGTTCCATCTCCGTGATGAGCGTCTGTATCTACTACAGCTACTTTATTGAAGCCTTTTTCTTCTAAGTATTTAACAGCTATAGCGACATCATTAAATATGCAGAATCCTCTGGCGCTATTTTCTTTAGCGTGATGGTATCCACCAGCTATATTAAAAGAGGGATCTCCTGTCTCTAGAGCTTTCTCGACTGCAGTAAGAGTTCCTTTTACGTGAAGAAATGCTGCCTCAAAGCATCCCTTAAAAGCCGGAGTATCGCCGTAATCTAAGTAACCATATCCTTGCCGCGAATTCTCTTTAACAAACTCTATGTACTTTTTGCTATGAGCTAACTCAAGTATATTTTCACTGTAGTCAGCGGGTTCGAGTACTCTAATTGAGTCCTCAATATCATATGATTTTAGGAGAGTATAAGTTAAATAATATCTCTTAGGTGAAAGCGGGTGATTTTCGCCGAAATTGTATTTCATGTACTCATGAGTGTAAATAAAGTAAGCCATTAATCTCACTCCAATAGTCATCTATATTAGGAATGAACAGTCTATTAGTTTATGTTATTCCTAGAATAAAGATTTTCTCCAGCAGGATCTGCGAGAAGCTTTTTGAAAAAGACTTCAGCTATATTGCCTTACCTCTCCCTATAGAAATAGAAAATCTTTTGAGCGAGTTTCTTTCAGAAAATAAGTCTTTTGAAGAGTTTTTAAAAGAAATGCTGAATTTTTTAGGATTATCTGAAGTCTATAGAAAAAGATACCATTATATTGAGCCTATTTATAATACATTAAAAATAATTATAAAGATAAAAGAAATTAAGCTAGTGTGTTACAAGAGCTTAGACACTGAGCTAGCTGAAGTAAATTACATTGAAAAACTACTAGCTTTAGTGGCTAGAGTCATTGTAAGCAGAAAAATAGATGTTGAATACTGGAAAGAGTTTTTAAGCGAAGTAAGTTCCTCAGAACTTGAGGCCGATTTTAGTGTATTTAACAAGCTTACACTTGATAAAGCTATTATACTAGTTGAATACTGCAACAAGAGTGTTTTAAAATATTTGAAGAAGACTGGAGCTAGAATTATTGTTCCTAAAGACTATATTCCTATGCCTATAGAAGTCCTTATCTGCGTAAACAAGCTTCTCTCAGAAAAAGAAATAATTTTCCTTGTTAAAGAATATGTAAAGTTCATTGAAGAGTATTTATTTAAGTGCAACAATATTGATGAAGCATACATTCTGTGGGCGTCCACTAGAGGAAAAGAAATAAAGAATATGTTATTTAATTTAATGAAGAGAGCTAACTTTTCTTTAGAATTAAGTAGTTTTGAGGGCCTCTCTTCTCTATAACTAGAATACCTTTTTCCTCTAGTTTTCTTACATACTTCCATAGAGTTGTCTTAGGGAAAGGTAACTCCCTAGCTATTTCAAACTGGTAAGCTTCTCCACCGTGACGCTTAAGTGCTTTCACTATGGCTTCCTCTTCTTCAGTTAAGATAACTTTCTTTCTTCCTTTAAAGAATAGGAGAGCTACTGCAATAGCTGCTATAGCTGCAGCACTTAAAATAACTATAGTCAGTTCAAAAGGATATTTCTTTTGTTCTTTTACAGTGGACTGTTCTTGAGAAGGTTTCTGTGAAGACTTAGATGGAATAATAGTCTTCGGTAACGAAGGAACATATTCGATGCACTGTTTTCCTGCTGGCATGACTACTACAACTTTTCCGTTTACTGTGTCTATTTTAATAGGTACTGCAGAAAGTCCTACTATAGTAGTGTTCTCGGGAAGTATTACTGTAAAGTTTATTGGAGAAAATACTTCGAATCTCCATAAAGCTTTCTTTTTCTCTGTAAGGTCATAAGTAAAGTAAGTGATGTTGAGCAATGAGACTCCAAGTGTGTCTGCAGTAATTTTGTTTTCAGTTAAATTGAATGGCACTGGAACTCCGTTTTCATCTAAAATTATTACGTAGGCTGTTTTATCTTCAATAAAGGGGGCTCCTATTAAAGTAATTTCAGTAGTCAAAGTTTCGTTGCTTTTTAGTTCAACAACGTAATTTACTTCGACAAGTCCAGTACTGTAGATTCTAAAAGATAGTTTTAGAGGGGTATAAGGCTGAGTAAAAATAACTTGAATAAAAATTATGCTTAATAGTGAAAATATGATAAAATACTTAAGGTTTCTTACCACCTGAACACCAAGGTTTCTTTTCACTGTTTCCACGACTTGAATGACTTGGTGCATGTTTCTCCTTTTCTCCTACACCGGGCTTACTTTTTTCTTTTGCCCCTTTAGCCATCTTGTTTACTTCTTTAAGCATCTGTTTTGCTTTTTCCTTATGCTTCTTGGTCATATTTGATATGTGTTCTAGTACTTTGCGCAGCTTTTTGACTTCAGTACTGTTGAACTGTTTCTTCTTCATTGCTTGAAGCTTTCTACTAAGTGCTTCAAGGACTTTTTCTACTCTCTTTTCTCTAGCTTGCTCAGCTACATCTTTCTTTACGCAGCTCATTGCTTTGCCTATAAGAGACATTGCTTGTGCATCTAGTTTTGCTACTTCGCTGCAGTTTCCACCGCTTAAAGCTAGCTCTTTTGCTTGAAGCAGTAAGTTTTCAGCCTGAGAGAGCACTTGGTATGCTTCAGTGACATTGAATCCCTTGGTAGCTAGGTGTGCTAAGACGTCTCTTAAGTGCTCAATTACTGCTAAGTGTCGTTCAATTGCTACAAGTAAGCCTGGGCACTTTGTGGCGTTTTGCTGCTGTATTCTTTCTCTTATTTTCAGTGAGGCGTTTTCAATATAGTCGCAGAGTAGACATACTGCCTGCCTGTAAGTTTTCATAGCTTCTAGTGCTAGTTTAGCTGCTTCAGTGTAGTTGCCTGCGCTGTAAGCGCTTTTAGCTTGCTCTAAGAGGAGGTCTCCCTGTGCGAGGCTCTGATTCACTTGCTCTAATATAGTGGCGTTTACGGTGCTTTCGTTAATAAGCTGTATTCTGATAATAAGTTGTTCTCTGGCTTCTTCTGCTAGCGTTATCATTTTCTGAGCCACATTCGGTGGTATAGAGTATCCTAGCACGAGTATTATGCTTAATACTATTGCTAAGGGAACTCCTATAGTTTTCTTCATCGTTATCACAGTTCCTTACCTCATTAATAAGAGACACTATTAGCTGTTATGTGAACTCCAGTTCACGTAGCTAGATTTAAGACAGTAAGTACACTTCTCCGGGCTTTGCTTCAATAACTGTTGTGTCTATTTTCTTTTTCTTAATGATCTCGATAAATTCCTTGAAGTCGGGTTGCCTTCCGTGTATAGGTATTGTGTACTTAGGTTTTAGGTCTTCTACCATACGTACAGCATCTTCGGGAGAAGCTGTTGGCGAGGGATAGCCTACTGGCACGAAAGCTATTTTTGCAGACAGCTTAGATAGATCTACGTGACCTGAGTCTCCTCCATGGAAAACAGAGAGACTTCCTAGTGAAATTAAGTAAAGTAGAATAGGACACACGTGTTTTCCCTCTATTGTAGCTATAGTCAAGTTCTTTACTCTGGCTTTAATGCGGGGCTTTAGCTTAATTAAGTGGCTTGAAGGCAAGTAGGGATAAAGTTCTTTATGAACGTCTTCTGGAGCGAAGATTATAGAAGCCCAAGTCTCGTAGATTTTCAGAGCTGTATCTAAGTTAAAGTGGTCACTGTGGCTGTGAGTGTACAAAACGAAGTGTAATTTACTTATCTTATTAAATATGTCTGGTGGAAAAACTGCTGGATCTATACTTATTAAGTAGTCTCCTATTTTGAAAATAACTGAAGAGTACTCGAGGTAAGTGAATACGAATTCATTTTCCTTAAGAGTGTTTTTAAACAATTCAAATCCTCCTTTAATCACCGATATCCCCACTACTTATTTCATTTAAAAGAAATATATACTGTTATTTACCGAGCATACCAGTAGGTAATGTACAATAGGAGAATTCGTATAAAATACTTGGAGTTTTTCCCTCCTAAATGCTTTGTTCTCTAGGGATTAATCGAAGTAGGCTTATTTTGTGTGCGAAAAATGTGGAAGCTTTAACGCGGATTTAGCAGCGGCATATAATATTTTACGAGGAAATACTAATGTTAAATTGAGTGAAAAAGAATTAAAGAACCTACTTAACAGTCCTACAACATATGTTTACTTAATTAGAGAACAGAAATGGGTGCCTAAAAATTAAATTAAATACTTTTTACCCGAAAGGGAGATACCCCACTAGCCCCGCATAGGGGTAACTTGCCTGACCCCCAGGCAGGCAATGAAAGGCCAGCTGGCCTAGAGCCGAAAGAGGGGGTCCACCAATTCAGCTTAATTCGAGTAGGCGTAATAATCAAGTCTTTTGTGTAAAGCTTTCCATCAATTACTATTTCTCTGAAAGAATATCTCTCTACACGCGGCATCAAAATCTATTCACTAAATAAGAAAATAAATCCAGCGAATACGAGTAAAGTAACTCAATTTTATCAGCGATGCCACACATCGTCATCGCTCAGAACCCGGTTCATCATCACCGTACATATTATTCCAGTTACTCTAGTATATTTTCATCGCCTCTACTTACTTATACATACCATGAAAACATTAAACTAAGTAAAATAATTCTTTAACTAAATATCTATGGAGTACTAATCTTAAGTAAAATTTTTTACTTTTTTAAAAACAAATAAATATTTCTATTTTCTTTCAATTATTTGTGGGATACATGAGGAAAATTATAAATAAGAATAAGAAGAATACTATATTAACAGCAATAACAGTAATTTTAGCCATAATAGCGGCTAACATACTTCCTGCAGTAGCCCAGCCACAATCAATATCTCTTACAGCAGAAGTACAGCCAGAGTGCTATACATGCCAATACTGCACAGACTGGAAACCAGAGTGTGTCCAAGACTGTTTATCAACATATCCCTGTCCAGAATGCGATAACTGTTTTCTCGCAATTTACGTGGTGACTCCACTCACAGTAGGTGCAATAATACGTTTTATATAAGAGTGGTCAGATTCCAGTGATTATCCAGATTGTAGGACGAGCTGCTAACTGTATTTATTTTGCTATTAAGAATGATTGTCCACAGTGTGCTGACTGCATTGCTGAAAGGGCTGGCTGTCTCAAAAACTATTGCTTATCACGTGGATCAGGCTATGTATGTACTACTACATAGTAAGCTATTATTGAGGTGCTGAACAGTGCTTAATAGGATACTGAGGAGACAAATATTATTTATTTTTCTGTTTACATATAGTTACTGTAGCTGTGTTAAGGATTTGTTTTTAAATCGTGTTTAATATAAAGGTGATGTCTATGGTGTCGTTAAAGAACAAGTTAAGTTTAATAAATTTAATGAGAGTTAAATTAAGTAAGTATAAGTATGAGCTTGTTTCTCTTTATGGAGTTTTTGTATGGATCTTTCTTATTTATGGTGCTCTCCTCTACTTTTTCAGGGTTCTTAAAATAAAGTTATTTTCATTAATTGGAATACTCATTTTCATTATAGAAGCTTTGATGCTGATTTGTTCTCCTTTAGTATATAAGGAGACTAAAGCAAAGCTTCTTTTAACTAGAGACTGGAAATCTCATTTTTATGCTTTTACAATAGCGCTAATATGGAATCTTGTTTTTCTTCTATGGATTTGTATGAGGTGATATCTATGAATTTTTCTAAAAAAGTTTTACTTATTTTAGTAATAGCTGAGGCTATTTTAATGACATGGGCTACTTACTACTATTTTTCAGGTAGCAAAAAGCCGAAAGTAGCAGAAATTATTCCAATAGATAATGTTATTGCTGAAAAGAATCTGGTAATCTATATGTCTAATATTAGTAGGTATTATAGGAATTATACTATTGTGTGTCGGGGCTGTAAGGTTAATTTGACTGTTTCGGGGTATTTTGTTTTCTTTAAGAAGCCTCTTCTATTCGTCAAGAATGGTTCTAGGCTGGTGTTAATGAATGTGTCTATTGTTTACTCTAAGTGGCCTTTAGAGAAAAGAATTTCTGATTCAGTAGCTCTCGGCTTCTTAGCTAATGAGCCTATAACAGCTATACCTGTTGTTGCTGGTGGGAAAACATCCTATATGATCGCTTATATGGCCTATACTTGGATCGGGTTAGCTGACGGCTTCAACGATATTCAGCCCACATCAAAAATATTTACCTTCAACTTAGATTCTTCTATTCTACGAACAGGAGGAGGAAGTAGAGGCAAGTACCCAGAGAGAGTTAAAGCTATAGCACTAGTAATAATTCCACCCTACCCACCAGAAAAAATAAAGTACATAGATCTTAGACACGCCTATATAGCATATGTGAAGGGGTGATTTCAGCTATCTAAGCTGATTTTATGGACTAAATTTTCATTAGTATTGCTGAGAGTACTGCAAGTATGCTGGCTACCAGTTCGAGGAGTATTATTGCGTCTACTATTTCTTTTTCTCTTAGAGGACCCTTAGCTAATATGAGTCTAGCTAGAGTCAAGGGGGCTTTAGGGTTTCTTGAAGCTTCTATTAGTCCGTTTTCTTTAACTATAGTTGGTCTAGCTATTTCTCTTCTTTCTTTGAGTCCTCTGACTGAAGAGATTACGTAGAAAGCGTTCATAATGTGGGGGAACAGTGTTACCATTACGATGAACTCTATTCTCCCTATTACTGCGAGTGCTCCAAGAGCTGCACCTACAGATAGGCTGCCCATGTCTCCGCTAAATATTCTGGCGGGGTACTTGTTGTAGCGATAGTAGGCTAGTAGGGTACCTAGCATAATCAGCGAAATATATATAGCGTCTATTCTTCCGCCGAGTATGAGGGCGGATAAAATGGCTGCTACTAGGGCTAGTGAACACGTGGCGGGCATTATTCCGTTCATTATCTCGAGCATATTGACTGCGTTTGCTGGAGCGGCTACAGCGAGAGGAAGTAGAAGCCAGTAGATGAGAGTCATGCGTAGTCTGCCGATAATAGGTAGCTCGGGTCTGCCTATTGTGATTATACCGAAGTATCCTGCCGCAAGTAGAGGCAGGACTCCCAGAATAGTGAGCGCGGTCTTTACTTTAGCTTTTAGAACCTTAAGGTCGTCTACTAGCCCTATAATAGCTGTTAGTATGAAAACAGAGTAGAATACGAGTATTCTCTCTAATGTCAGGTACTTCAAGTAGCCTAGAAGGAAGAGCAGTAGAGTAGCTATTACTCCGGATGAGACTCCAATGAATATAGCTATTCCCCCTATTCTTGGAACAAGTGGTTTATCTGGCTTATGCGCATCCGGAGCAACTAAGTTTCTCTTCTTAAGAAACTCTATTACATGTTTTGTCGCAATGAAAGTGACTATGAAAGACACCGTGAAGACTACTAGTGACTCTATTAGCATGCTATCAGCGCCTAATGTTATTCGCAGGTACTTAAAAATATTGAATCATCGATTTAGTTAAGGATATTAGCGCTACTAATGTTAGAAAAACGTGGCGAGAGAAGTATTTGAAGTAGAGTCTCTTGAAGACTTCTTAAAGCTCGCTGATAAAGTAGACTTTATTCTAAGAATAGATCCTTACCTGCTAGCATACTATTACGGTATGGTCTTTTGCCTAGATTTGAGTTCCTTAAGTGATAGTGAAGTCAAAGAAGCATTATCTACTTTGAGACAGAAAATAGTTTTTATAAAATCTATTAAAACAATAAGCAGTTTACTAGAGAAGTTTAAGGCTTAATAACAATGGCGTTTTTCATGACTACTTGGTCTTCTTCATTTGTCCAGTAAACATACTTGAAGTTGAAGTTTGCTGCAGACGCTATAGTGAGGTCTTTGCTTACTGCAACAATTCCTAGGTGATAATTTATGTTTTCTTCTTTAGCCAGCTTGTTTACTTTCTCAACTATTTCTACTACTGCTTCTTCGGGAGTGTATCCTTTCTCGATTAAGTCTAAGGCTGATTTAGCGGCAACTACTCTTATTATTGCTTCGCCGTAGCCTGTGCATATGGCTGCTCCCAAGTTGTTGTCTGCGTAGAGTCCTGCACCAATTATAGGTGTGTCTCCTACTCGGCCAGGGAATTTGCAGGCGAGGCCACTTGTAGAAGTTCCTGCTACAAACCAGTTGCCTACTACAGCTATTGCGCCGATAGTATCGTGCGACTCTGGTAAACCGGCTACTTCTTTTACTTCATCGAAAATACTACTGTTACCCTTTTTCTTTTTAGCCTTCTTCCTTCGCTGAATGAACTTGACGTAGCCTTCTTCGGCAGGTACGTCGGATATTTCTTCTTTGACTAGCTTAGCTAGCTTTAGTGCTCCTTCACCTACAATCATTACGTGAGGAGTGCACTCCATGACTTTCTTTGCTAGTGAAATTGGGTGCTTTACTCTCTTGACTGCGGCTACTGCACCGCATCGTAGTGTTTTACCATCCATTATGGCTGCGTCTAGCTCTAGTTCTCCCTCTATGTTCGGTAGTCCTCCAATGCCTACGCTACCTATGCTGGGGTCTTCTTCTATGACTTTTATACCCTCGACTACAGCTTCTATTGGGTCGCGTTTAGTTAGGAGAATTTCTCGGGCTTTTTCTACGACCTTTTTGCCGAAGGGGTAGTATGATACGGCTATCAAACTTGTATCCATTATCCCAAGAACCACCCGCGCGGCTAGCAAATATATAATTTTTGTTTGAATAGCAGAAATATTTATATATCCCTTTTGCAGTAGCTTAAAACGCTTTACGAATAATGAAGAGTAGATTATTTCAAGTAAAAATAATATACTAATGTTTAGAATCTTACAGTCCTTTTCAATATTTTTCAATAAGTCTAATCCATGTTTTAATCAGTAGAGGCGATATCTGAGGCACTGATAGAATAAAACTTATAAAGCGATGGCCTATTTCGTAGGCTGCTTCTTCGTTTTCAGGAAGAATTTTTAGGAGTAAGTGACCTCCTTTGAAGAAGTATTTTTCTCCGGGAAGGAATCTTCCCTCGAGTATTGGTGCTGCGAAAACTTCTGTTAGCCTTAAAACAAGCTTCTTAACTATATTGTCTCTAAGTTTCCATGCTAAGGCTCTCGCTTTAAATAGAAGCTTTAGTATTTCAAGGCTCTTTTTATGTATCACTTTCTTTTCGAGAATTTTCTCTATGAAGTTTCTGTCTCTTGGATCATACTTTAATCCTATTTCCTCTAAGTCTTCGGCTGTGATGTTTATGTAGCCGCTTCTCCAGTCGTAGAGGATATCGAGTATATCGTCGAGCATTCCTAGAGCCAATCCTAAGCATTCAGCTATATCATCTAAGTATTTTTCTAAATTCAGTTTTCCTACGAGGAAGTATAGTCTAAAGAAACATACTGCTTTCTTTTCGAGGAGCTTATACATCAGTTTGCGGGGGACTACTTTCATGTATCTTTTTGCGTCGAGTACAGCGCTTTCGTAGAGCCCGTGTACCGTACTCCATATTTTCTGCCTCTCAGAACTAGAGTAATATAGCTCAATATTTTCTATAAACTGGTTTAACCAGAAATACCTAAAAGGCAGGGGTGGTTTTTCGACAAATGTATTTCTCCTAATATCTTCTACTATTTCCCACTCTTTTTCAATAATCTCTAGTCTCTTAAAGGCGTTGAGGGGAGAGTCTATTACGTCGTCGACTTCTCTTATATAGGCCCACGCCAGAGACCACGTCTCTGACCCAATTCTACATGGTACAAACTGGCTTGCATAGTGCAGGAAGTCTCGTTTTCTCAAGTATTTGCGCGCAGAATTAACTATAAATGAGTATGAAAGCTCGTCCTCCGAGTAGTCTAAAACGTAGAGTCCGAGAGGAGTAAGCTTTACTTCCACGCTTTTCTTTTCGCTTTTCTCGCTAATACTTTTTTTGCTTAAGTTTCTTTTTGACTACTTTTTTCGCGAAGTTTTCGTAAAACCAGTGAATAAACCTGTATTGACTATAAGCATCGGGCTCTATTCCATATTTCTCGAAGACCTCGGCTAGAGCTTCTTTAGGACTCAGTCCATAGTACTTAATTAGAAAGCACACAAGAACAGTACTTGTCCGCCCTATACCAGCATAGCAATGTACTACAATTTTCTTACCGAAATTAACCTTATTTTTAAGCCATTCAAGTGCTTGAAGCAGTATATCCACGTTGCTTGGAGCACGGTGGTCTTCTACCGGTAAATGCATTACTTCAAAGCCTTTCTCAGAAAGATATTGTATATACTCATCTATGTTACTCCATCCGCAAGCCTCAGCGTCTTCATCTGTAGCTACAACTAAGACAGCCTCTATACCCTGTGCTTTCCAGTACTTCACTGTCTCTTCAGCAAACGTTTTCGCTGGAAAAGAATCTCTATAGATAGTATCAAGAGCACTCGAGGACATGAAAACAGTTTTCAGAAAAGGTATTTAAAGTTCAGGGCCTTTTCACTATACTCTTTAAATAGGAGTGATATTCTTTAGTAGCTTTTTCTGGGAAAGGGTTTATTACTATTAAGTCTTCAACTACTGAAGCAAGTTTTTTGTCAAGAGAATAAATTACATTAGTTTTAAGACTTTTAGCTAGTGCTACAAGATAGCCGTCCCATGACTCAATATTATAAGCTGAAGCATAGTCTAGAGCATTTATTGCTACGCCGATTTCTATTGGTGGATAGAGTACAGGAGATCTTGTTTCCAGCAAGCCTACAAGAGTTTTCTTTGCATGAAGTCGAGGAACACCTAAGTACTTTGTAACAATGTGATATGCACCTATTATGGCTGAAACTGGTATAATGCATACTCTTTTGAGTTTTAGAATATTTGAGAGGAAGTCTACTGCATACTTTTTAAGCGGGTTCTTAAAGCATACCGGAATAATTATGCTCACATCGACTACTCCTTCAATAAAGCCCGAGTTTGCGTAAAACATAGTCTACATCGATACCCCACTTATCTTTTTTTATAGAAAGATCAAGGCCCTTAGCTTCTATTTCTGTTGCCAATACTTCGCTAGCCCACTTATCTACTTTCTCTTCTAAATCCTCCTTAATTACTTCAATTATTATTCGGTTATCTTCTAGCCTTACTATAGCTTTTCCTCCCTGCTTTAGTCCTAGTAGCTCGCGTATAGGAGCAGGAATAGTCAAGCGCCCTTGCTTATCTATGCTGACAGTCCACTCCACTCTATACACCTAGTGGAATTTATCATTCCACATTTTTATATTTTCCTAAGCTACTTCTTCGTATTTAATTAACTCGAGTTTATAGCTCCACTTATCGTAGTAGAGGTTTCCTCCCCGCCACTCTACTTCGCCGCGCTGATTGTCTACTGGATCAGATCTTATGTGCTGTTTGGGTGGCTCAAATTGTTCTGAGATAGCTATGTTTGCTACTAGTCTGCAGCGATCTATGTTGCCGAAGTAGAACTCATGGTACTTAGGCTCCTTTATTCTCGCTCCGCCAAAGCTGCAGTCTGCGTATAGCCAGCCGTAAGGTCTAATGTAGAATTGGGCCCAGTCGTGAGGAGACTGCAGATATGGGTTAATGTACCAGCCTGACTGCCAGCGCGCAGGTATACCTGCTATTCTACACAATGTTATAAAAAGTAGTGCCTGCATTCCGCAGTCTCCTTTAAGATTTCTAGCAACATACTCGCTTATACACTCGTAAGTAGAGTACTCGTAGGCTGAAGCGTATTTTACGTGCGTTGTTATCCAGTAGTAAATTTTCTTCGCTTTGAGGTACGGGTTTTTCTCGCCGCCAACTATTTCTTCAGCTAATTTCCTTAAGTAAGGTGTGAACACTATGTGAGGGGGTTCTTCTATAATGTACTTTGAGTATATTTCTTCGCTTTCGTCGTAAGGCTCTACTTTGGAGGGATCTACTTTAAGATAAAATCCTCTTACAGTATACTCGTAGACTACCTCGAACTCTAGGCTCTTATCTTCGTTTTCAACTGTTTGCTCGAAGTAGATTGTTCTGTGGATATGGTTTTCGGGGGCAATGTGATTAGGCTCAGGTTTAGCTGAGATAATTTTTACTTCGGGTTGCAGAGGATCTCTGCGTGGAAGAGGCATCCATACTCTAATTTTCTCGCCGACAGGTACTATTCTGGGCTTAACAGTGATTTTCATTCTAATAGTGTTCTTGACAGGAAGGAGGAATCTTTGTCCAGTTTTCTGCCCTAACTCTATAAGCTTATCTACGTGTTCGTGGAGAGCTTTTCGAGCTTTTTCACGCTTTTCGTCTACTTTCTTAATTCTTCTTTTTTCAGCCTCCTCACAGAATCTAAACAAATTGGGTATAAATGTTCTAAAGAACCTTAATTCGCCGTTTATTAGTCTACAGTCAATGTAGCCTTCTTTAATCCACTTCTCGAAGTCCTCTTCACTTAAATCAGGAATTTCTCCTTTAAGCTTATTGAAAGCTTCTTCTCTCGAGAAAGAGTAATCGTATTCTATTCTCGCGAGCCTCTCTTTCTCATACTCTAGCCTCAACTTCATTAACTTAGGTGTTCTTTTATCATGAATCCATCTATCAATACAGGCTAAAGCCTGCTTGAATTCTCCTAGTTCAATTAATCTTCTTACATCGTCTGGGAGACCTGCTACTAAGAACTCCAGCTTGTGCACATAAATTATGAGGTAAAGCAGTATAATAGCCTTTACCTTCACCAATACCATGTCGTACAGTAGACGATTTTAGAGAATTTTTCCGTCTAAATATAATATTTTTTGGATAAAAATCGTTTAAATAAGTTATTTTTTATTTAAAAAACGTCTAAGCGAAGGCAATATTTTTATTCCTTAAAGCCTTCCATTCGCACATGAAGTCGGCTACTATAAAACTAGACCCCGGCCGAGTAGAAGAGTTCGTAAAATATAGCTATCTTGCCTTAAGAGAGCCTAAGTACAAAGATGTGTTAAAAGTACAGCAGTGGCTACTGTACTACCTCAGAGAGTTCCTGTACGGGAAAGGCTTTACTGAACTGCTGGCACCTATGGCGAGCCCATGTAGTGACCCCGGTTTGAGAGGCGCGCGCAAACTGAAAACGAGACTCTATGGTGTCGAATACGAGCTTACTTCAAGCGTAATAATGTATAAGCAAGCTAGTGTAGCTGGATTAGGGAAAGTATTCTTTGTCGCGAGAAACATTAGAGAAGAGCCCCCAGAAAACTTGAAGACAGGAAGACATCTCTGCGAATTTACTCAACTCGACGTTGAGTGGGCTTACGCTACAATAGACGATGTAATAAGCTTAGCCGAAGACATGATAATTTATGCGTTTACAAAGCTCAAAGAGAAGTGCGGCGGTATTTTAGAGAAATATGGAGTAGAGCTACGTGTACCAAGCAAGCCTTTTAAAAGGCTACGCTACACTGAGGCAGTTAAACTACTAGAAAAACACGGGTACACGACTCCAGAGGGCAAAGAGTTTACTCAAGAAGGAGAAACTGTTCTCAGCAAAATAGTGGGAGACTTCGTCTGGATAACGCACTACCCTGTCACCTCTAGAGGATTTTACTACCTGCCAGATCCAGATGAACCAGAGTACAACAGAGATTTCAACCTACTTCTGCCTGAAGGCTACGGAGAAGTCATAGATGGAGGCGAACGCGAATATAGGCCGCGTGAAATACGTGAACGCATTAAAATGCTAGGAGAGCCTCTAGAAAAATACTCTTGGTTCCTAGAGCTAGTCGATCTCGGAATACCGCCCAGCGCGGGCTTCGGTCTTGGTATAGAGAGACTAACACGCTACGTAATGAAGCTAAAGTACATTTGGGAAGCAGTACCTTTCCCTAAAGTTCCCGGAATAGCTCCCTCGCCTTAAAGTGGGACACTACATTAATTAATCTCTTCTATTTTTCTTTCCCAATGCTCGATAACGTAGATAAGAAAATACTCGAAATACTACAAAAAGATGGACGAATACCGTTAACACAAATAGCTAAAAAACTAAGAAGAGCTCGCACAACAATAAATGACCGTGTCGCCCGTCTTGAAAGAGAAGGCTATATTGTAGGCTATAGAGCAGTAGTCGACCCCGCTAAGATAGGCTTCAATTACTCAGCTATCGTAATGATTAAAGTAAAAAGAGGAGTTGGAGTAGCTAAATACAATCAAATCGAAATCGCCAAGAAAATAATAGAAGACTGCAGGAAAAAGAAAAACATGCCTTTTGTAGAAGAAGCCTACATAGTTACGGGAGTCTACGATATAGCCCTAAAAATATGGATAAAGTCATGGGACCACTTAACAAATTTCCTTATATACTACCTAGCTAAACTAGATGAAATAGCTTCAACAGAAACATTCATGATACTAGAAAGAGTACCTAAAACACCACAGCCCTTTCCAGTAGACTAAGTTTGTAAATTAACTTAATTTAACAGCAACTTAGCTAGTGGATAGTCTTCTAGACTAGATGTATTTCAACTATATTATTCCTTGGCCATAAAACTAGCTTAAACTTATTTAAAATAGCTCTACTGAGAATATTTTCTTAGCTAAAATGGTTGTATAAATATCGCATAACATTAAAGTGTTGTTCAGTTCTACAAAACCTCTAGATTTTCTCAACTCTACTCCATAGCCTCCTGCAAATACTCCATGCACCTTTCTACTCTCATATAAGTGTAGCCCAAGTTTAAGATAATTCTCTAGTGAAAGAAGTAGACTCCCCGAAAAACCTGTATCTATTTTTGCTTTAACATTTATGCACTTCCGTTTAGTAGGAGAATATACTTTAATAGATACCACAGGTACAGGAGGATCTTCTTCAAAACTATATTCTCCTTTAACTACTCTATTTCCACTAAACTCCAACCTAGCTCCACCTCTTCTACTTTTTCTTCTCCTATTAACTCGATTAAACCATGTTTTCCTCCAGCTTTTTCTACTACTTCAGCAGCTTCTTCTAAAGTCTTGTAAGCTCCGAGAAATTTACCTCTACTGAAGGCAACATAGTATCCCTTATATTTGGAAAAAAGTTCGTTTTTCATAGCTTCATACGCCTTTATGTTCTTTTTAGCTTCTTCTTCTATTTCCTCTAATTCAGTTAAAAGAGGAGGCTTTATTGAAAGCCATATCTTCAGAGCCTCGTTTACAGCATCGGCTATCCTAATTCCCCTTAAGGCAGCGATAGCCTTGACTTTCCTATATATTTTCGTATCAATACCCCTTATTGAAACAACAGACACCAAGTAATACTTGTTTACAAGTAAATAAAGATTATTTTATGAGAGAAGTCTACAGTTAAGTTTCGCATACTACTTAAAGGCACCTTTTCGTTTAAATATTCTTAGCTTTTTTACCTCCTACTTTCCTCCCTTAGAAGACTAAGTTTTCTGAATCTCAATTAACAGAATGAAGACATTTTCTAAGTTATTTGAAGTTTTCCAAGCTTACTAAACAATAGTTAAAGAAGAGTAGGCTCAAAGACAATATCATTAGGGCAGTATGCAGAAAATTAGAAGAGCTCAGACCCGCGGTTTTATGTCACCGCAAATCCTTATCAGAAGCGGTCATCATAGCCAAATTCCTAATATTACATGAACTACGGTAAATAAAAGTTTTTAGTAATTAAGATGTAAGTTGACTATAATAGAAGTTTTCATAAAAATAGTTTCCAAAGTATATTTAAACTATCACTGAAACACAAAAGAAGAGAGGGTAAAAAATAAATTTAAATATTAGGGAGAAGCAACCACGTCTGCCTCTACTGAAGCAGTCCAAAAGTATCCTAGCCTAGTGTCTTCAAATGTTCTCATAGCCTTAGTCTTAGCAAATCGAGTGTATAGACCACTGTACGATACACTAATGGAGTCTCCACCAGTGTAAGTCCAATCTTCATAATTCTCTGTATACATATACATGGTAAGCCAATCCTTGTATACAACGTAGCCTGTCGCACTAGAGCCTGCACTGTGAACTGCTTTTCCATAGTGATATGGGTCATCTGTAATATAGTAAGCAGTAATGCTTGCTCTTAAGATCCATGAACCGTAGGGAAGTACATCGCCTACACTTTTTGTTTCTGAATCTGGTCCAGGATAGCTACAATAAGTTATCGTCGCTAATATAACTGATAATGCAAACGCTAAAAATACTATTAAAACTTCATTCTTACCTAGCATTAATTATATCTGTACAAATCGCTATATATATATCGGTCTTTACTCTATAAAATTGTGTACACGGTAGAAACAGAGAATTTAGTTAAGTTTTTCGAGAGAATCGAGGCTCTTAGAGGTTTAACTATGCATGTTCCTAAAGGGATTTCGGGTTTTATTGGCCCTAACGGCGCTGGAAAAACAACTACCATTAATATTTTAGCTGGTCTTGTTAAACCCGATAAAGGTTCTGCAAGAGTTTTGGATCTAGATGTTGTGAAAGAAAGTCTTGAAATAAGAAGAAGAGCGAGATTTATGTTAGAGAATCAAACTTTACCATCCCACTTAACTATAGAAAAATATATGAAATATATTGCTTTTCTCTATAACGCTGATTTCAGAGAAATTAACAAAGCTCTTAAAATAGTGGGATTAGAGAAGTTTAGACATAGACTTATTGGGAGTCTTTCTGCTGGAATGATGCAAAGACTTAGGTTTGCTCAAACACTACTAGGTGAATCAGAATTAATCATACTAGATGAGCCCACAGCCAACTTAGATCCTTTAGGTAGAATAGAAATACTAGAAAAAATAGTTGAATTAAATAAAGATCGAAACATCAGTTTCCTATTATCATCGCATATTTTGCCTGAATTAGAAAAAATCGTAAACTGGGTATCAATAATAAACGAGGGTAAAATAGTAGCTGAAGGCAAACTAAGCGATATAATTTCTCCTCAAAAGTACAGTGAATTTAAAATATTTTCCTCAGATAACTATACTTTAGCAAACTTATTAAAAGACTATGGATATGAAATCGAAGTTGAAGAAAACTATATTCTGGTAAAAGCTAGTGAAGCATGGAATTTATACAAGACATTAGCACTCCTAACGGACTACAACATCAACATTTATAAAATAGAGACTGTGGGCGCGAGCCTAGAAGAAGTATTTAAAAAATTGGTGAGAAAATGAAGACTTTTCTCAAATTTCTTGAGCTAGAATATAATTTAACATGGAAACCATCTGTTTTGGGAGCGGTATTTGGAGCTTTCTTTGTTCTTCATTTGTGTAGCTTAGGAGGGTCTAAGGCCGTAGTAAGCACGAATTATAATCAAACATATATCCTCGAAGCATTAGCAGGAAGTTTATACTTACCTATTTTTCTAGTTGTTATTATTAGCTATATTTACTCTAAGAGTATAGCTGACTGTATTTCTTCAGGTCTCATGAAGTCTCTTCTAAGTCATCCTATTAAAAGAGACTACGTATTATCTGCGAAAGTAGTACTCAATTTCTTAGTTCTACTTACTGCATGCTTTCTACCAATATTCTATGCGAAAATTGTTTTCTCGGTGGATAGTAGAGCAGTAACTTCAGTAATAGTCACTTTTGTATTAAAGTTGCTTTCTTACTCTAGTTTAGCGACTCTTTTATGCTTAATAATGAGAGAACCATTACTATCTTTTGCCGGAACTCTCTTTTCACTATATATAGTAGAATCTATCACAGATTTCTTTAGAGCACTAAGACTCTGGGAATTAGCAAATATAGTTAACTTGAATAGACTGGCTCTCAGCTTTTATGGAGCTTTTCTTTCTCGAGCTCCGCTTAGGGTACTAATTGAGTCAGGAGCACTTTACACATTAGTGCTTTACATTAGTTTTTCTGTCATATGTTTAATATTATCTCTTATTGTTTTTAGGAGAATGGATTTAGATTAGGTGAAATCTATGAATATTAGGACTCTAGCTATAATATTAATTGCGTGTGGAATAGGACTACTTACTGCAGCAATTGTAAGGGGATACTTCACTAATAAACTGACATGTGTCTATGGTACTGCAGGTGGTGCGACTATTAGGGCCTTAGAAGGCATATGGGCTCCTAGAGAAGTCTACTTAAATGTAATTATTGAAGGCGGTGAAATGAATGTTTCACTATATTGTAACGGTGTTCTTTTAAAGAAATGGAGTAATACTAGAGGTTTTATATACAGAGTTAAAATAGAGAAAAGAGCATACTCATATCTTGTTTTCACACCACTTAATCCTAAAAAGGAATATACTATAAATCTTAAGGCGGAATTTTATGGTATCGAAAAAGACTTGTTTATTCACGGATTAATAGCAATAATAGTGGGCTGTAGTCTTTACATTTTGAACGTGATTAAAAGACGTGTTCTTGCAGCACTATTAATAGCTATTATTCTGGGAACTCTTTTACCAGTACCACGTATAGCTTGTAAACCACTATGGTTTAAAAAAGGTACATATGCAGTATACTGGAGTCCGGGTGTACCCTCTATTCTACTTGAAAACAATACAGCTATTCATGGAAACTGGACTGTATACTTTTCGTGGAAATACATAAATATATCTGGATCAAGAGCACTTCTCTTCGTAAACTTTACAGCAGTGGGCTACAGAGCTAGATTTTATGGTAAGGAGTTTATGTCTCCCTCATTTATGAAAACAGGCTATATTGAGGTAGTTTTAGAAACGAGAGAAGTTTACTATAAAGGTAAAAAAGTTGGAATAACTGGGTTATTTATATGGCCGCTCCCACAAGTAGGTAAAAAGATAACTTTAGTAGGAATATATGACAAGGTTTTTGAGGGAGTTGTGAGTAAAGAATCAATAGAAGCTTCTCTTCTTCATTTTAAGCCTCAAGACCAGTGGGTTTATATAGTATACTTTAATGCTACTCTATGGACTGTAGAAGGTAGGAGATATAGTGCAAAGGGAGTCAACTTTTATGATACTGATACAGGTTTACTTATATGGGGGATTCCCATGCCAGAGCCTGTGTTTTTAGCTGTAGGGATAAAGGCTTTTCTGTGGCCCATGTGGCTGGTTGATACGAATGTTGATATAGGGCCTCCTGTGGTTTGGAGGAGTATTTCTCTGTTTCTGCCAAGGTTTATAGGTATAGTAGTCGCGGTTATTCCATTGATCATAGCAATTATTGTGATTCTATGGAGAAGGATGAGATTAAAGAAAAGTGCATAGCACACTATTAATTTAACAATACTATCTTTATTAACATTAGATACACTTTATTTAATTATTTTCAAAGTTTTATCATTTTAACTAAAATAGTGATGCTTATGAAGGAGATTTATCTTCTGTAGCTATAACTGAGATTAGTTCAGATAGCTTAGTTTAGTGAACCCTTGTGAGGAAGATTCCTAACTTATTTATTTTCTTAATGGCAGTATCAGATGTGAGTGTTAGTTATCTTAAGCCTGAGGAATACGACGGGTTTATGCGGTTCTTGGAGAAGTGTTATAGGCATACGAGAGACTATTTTCCGAGAAGATATCCTCATGTATGGTGCAAGGATACAGTTGATTACGAGAACAGGCTTATTTTGAAAATTGACGGAAAAATAGTTTCTCATGTCGGCATATTTCCTCTCAAGCTTATTGTAGAAGACTGTACTATACCTGTCGGAGGAATAGGAGGTGTAGCTACTCTACAAGAGTACCGTGGACGAGGCTACATGACGAAGCTAATGAACGCTGCTATTGAGAAAATGAAGAAAGACGGCTATCCTCTTTCAGTACTTTGGGGCGACCGTCAGCGCTACGGGCACTTCGGCTACGAGAACGCCGGTAAACTAGCCTACATTACCGTTTCCCTTAGATCACTTAAAATAGAAGCGAAGGTCAAGAAAATAGACTACGATAGGCTCGACGTAGATTACTCTAAACTAAATGTGATTAAGCAGCTTCATAAAAAAGAGCCTCTTCGACTAGAGCGCAGCGACGATTTCTACGAAAGAGTCTTTAAAATGCCCGGCTTAATAACATACATCGCTGAAGACAACTCAGCTTACGTAGTACACTTCGGTGAACGCTACGGCGACATAGTTGAGTACGGTGGTTCACCAGAATCACTGCTCAATTTACTCTACTCTCTTCTAACAGATTTGTCAAAGGAATTTGGTGTATCCGGTACTGTCGTGGCCGCACCATATTACCCGTATGCTACTTTTCACGAACTCCTCAAGGTGTCTACTGGAATGAGAATAGGCTACGAGGCGATGGCAAAGATACTAGACTTAAAGAAACTGCTTGAAGCATACAGGCCGTTACTTGAAAAGAGATGTGAAGAAATAGAAGTAGAAGTCACGCTTAAAATCAAAGAGTCAGGTGAAGCAGTTCATTTAGAACTAAGTAAAGGAAGTGTAGCTATCGAGAGTAAAGAGAAGAAGCCTATTGTAGTTTTAAGCGAGAGAGATGCTGTAAAACTTCTTTTCAACGGAGTATACGAAGTGCCAGTTAAAGTGCCCGCGGCTTTAGCATCAATACTGCCTCTGCCAATGCACTTTACTTCACTAGATCACATATAGGTCTTTATTTATCATCAAGTTTCTTTCGGCTTCTAGAAGAGTAATGTATTTATTCTAAGAGAAAATAGTGCTACACCAGTGGTATATAGTGGTGTTAGTTATAGGTCACCGTGGTAATACTCTCAGAATCCTATGGTGGTATCTACATGTCGGCACACCCATTATAGAAGTTGACACAAGGTTCATTAACGATGATTTTTATGCAGTACACGGGCCGAGCCCTATACGGAGAGCCAGTATTTTCGGTAAAATCATGGCTTGGATAGACTATCATTTCTTCTACCGAGATCCTCTCGTAAAACCACTTAAGCTAAGCCGCATATTGGAAATGATAAATGGTAAAGCTGACATAATGATAGACATCAAGCAATTAGGCATAGTTGATAAACTGCTAAGTCTTCTTGATGTCAGCGGCTTTAAAGGAAAAATCTATGTAACATCTGAACTGCATCCAGTTATAAAAGAGATTAAAGAGCGCCGCAGAGACATCGTGACAATAGCCTCTATAAATATACTACCAATAGACATAGTAGATATTGCCTCGAAGGCCGACGCCGACATGGTATCAATACATTTATCTCTTTTAAACAGAAGGATAATAGACCAGCTCCACAATGCAGGATTTAAGGTATTAACGTGGACAATAAATGATAAAAACCAAGCAAAACAGTTCATTGAAATGGACGTAGATGGAATAGTGACAGATAGACCTGACATTATCTTAAAAATTATCAGAGATAATGTCAAAGCACCTAATGTTGCAGCTACATGAAGGTATTAGTTTCTTTACTGTTTCGGATCGACTATGTCACTTGATTTATTAACTATTTTGTTAAGAATACAGGCAATAGCTTTTTCATTTATTTCTTCGCTATATTTCCTAAGTTCATTCATGAACAGCTTGTAAACCCTCATACAGCTTATTAATGTTTCTTTATACTTGTGTTCTGGAGTGAACCACTTGTTATCAAAAGGCATTATTTCATAGAGTGTTTTTCTCCAAGCCTCTAGCAATAAGGGTTTCTGGCCCATGTACTCGGCAGCACTGCATACTTCACAGCCTATTTTCATAAATCTTTTCTTCTGTTCTTTAAGCCACTCATATCCTTCATTACATCTCAATAAATGGTGATCTACTATTATTTTATTAGCAACTCTACATAGTTTACAGAGATTCTTTTCTGCATGTGAGAGAAGTTCTTTTACCGTCTCTAGGTCAGACAAATATCTATAGATAGGGGGGCCATCTGTAAGAATGACTTCGGGCTTAATTTCTAAGACTATTTCTACTAGCTTTTGAGGTAGTAGCTGAATGTCAGGAGCATGAAGTATGCGAATAGACCCTGCGTCTGTTAATGTGGCTATCACGGGAACAGTTCTATTTAAGCCATGTGGAACAGGGCCATAAAACGATAGTATTCCTTCACTATATCCTCCTTCTATTTCGACTACTTTGTCACCAAATAGTTTTTTAATAGCGTTAAACCTTCGAAGAGATCTTCCTTGGAGATATTTAGCTGAAGGAACATATATTTTCTCAAGATTTAGTGAAAAACCGAGTGCCTGTAAACTTAACTGAAAAGGATTCGCATTAGGTAAAGGAACATGGTCTCCGTGAAAATGGCTAATTACTACTATCCGCGATATACGCCATAAATTGATAATCTCTTTTCTAATAAAGTAGCCTCTCATAGCCTGTAGTGGATGGGGATGAAGACCATATCTAGTATAACCTAGCGCAATGCCTGGGTCCAGAAGAATGCTCTCAGAGCTTATAAAACATGAGAAGCCTCTTACGCCTAGACTTTCTACGCCGAGAATTTTAAGCAAGGTTCTCACCTATCCGGCAGGGAGATTGGTTGTCATTCTTTTAATCTACTTTAAGCACTTTTGCAGAAATATCTTTTCTTTTCTATCACTAAAGATCTAGTGTAGAATGAGAATACTTAATAACACTATTAAATCTATATTTGAAAATAAGATAAAATAAAATAACTGTAGATAGATTAGTTTAGCTGCTGTAGTATGTTTTTAAGATTATTAAAGCTTTTTCTAACACCAAGCCTGGGGTCTTCTTCTCCTTCATACTCAATACATAAGTATCCTTCGTATTTCTTGTTTTTAAGCACTTGAAGTACTTCTCTTAATGGTACAACACCTTCACCAATGGTTGTTCCACGGTATCCTCCGCCGACAATACGCCAGTCCTTAACATGCACATGACCAATACTATTGTATAATTCTTCAGCAGCTTCCACTGGGTCTTCGCCGACAATCATCCAGTTACCTATATCGAAATTCAGTTTAAGGTAAGGTGAAGATACTCCTTCGAGGAGTTCTCTTATTTGATATACTTTACCGAAAAGTCTTCCATGGTTCTCGAGAACTAGTGTTATGTCGTTCGACTCCGCGTACTCAGCTACTTTTCTTAGACACTCTATTACAAGCGGTTTAGCTGCCTCATAGCTTAAGCCAGGCTTATAGTCTCCGGCAAATATTCTAACTTTGGTAGACTCCATGAAAACAGCATCATCTATAGCTTTCTTTACTTTCTCTATTTCAGAAACTCTTTCAGCTTTACTCAATTTAGCGAAATCATTTGAAGTAATGTAGCAGGCCACGGGCATACCATATTCTTTTAAAATTTTCTTAACTTCACTCATTTCATCTCGGCTCTCCCAGTAGTAGCCTAAGTCAACAGCATCTGTACCCAGCTTATGGCAGAAGTCCACGAAGTCTTTTACTTTAACCACTTTTCTGGAGAAAAGTTTGCTAAAACTATATACTGTGACAGTTATTTTCATCAATAAAAATAGTCTATCTGAAATTTAAATCAGTTTTCTGTAAGCTAAAACGTGATAAATATAGTTGAGTTCAAGCGCGAATATGCTAGTAAAATGACTAAACTATACGAGGCATACGGAGAAAACTCTCAGAGAAACTTGTTGGCTACTGGCTTAAAGCAAGAAAGTATGTTAAAGTTTTAATAGCAATCGATGAGGAAGATAGAGTCTTAGGAAAAGTCACGCTAGACTTAGCTTACAAGCCTTATGCTGAAATAGCGAATTTAATGGTCATCCAGACTTCAGGACCCCTCTTTCGGCTCTAGGCCAGCTGGCCTTTCATTGCCTGCCTGGGGGTCAGGCAAGTTACCCCTATGTGGGGCTAGTGAGGTATCTCCCTTTCGGGAGGTAAAGAAACTAAATATTTTCTTTCAACCCACTTCTGTTCTTTAACTAAGTAAACATATGTCTTAGGATAATTAAGTAATTCCTTCAAATCTTCTTTCCTCAGCTCTACACTAGTATTTCTTTTAAGAATATTGAACGCTGCCACTAAGTCAGCATTAAAGCATCCGTGTTCTCTACAAACAACTAGTCCACGATACCTCCTCTCAACCCTACTCTCACATACTGGACAAACACTAGAAGTCCCCATTTCATCAATCTCAATTACTCTAATTCCTCTAACCTCACAGTGCCTCTGAAGAGCCTTAATAATCTGTCTTGGAGCAAAGAATCCTCTAAGAAGCTCTTTAGTAGGCTTTGATACTATTCTTTCAATTAAATCTACATCAGAAACAGCTCTACAAACACTATTACCAACATAAACAACCGAAACACCTCTAGAAGCCAAGTACTCTGCTACCAGTTTAGCCATCTGGTTAACAGCCTTCTTCCTTACTTCTCTAGCTTTCCTCTTAAACCGTCCAGCTTTCTCCAAAAACCTCCTATATTCCCAAAAACATTCTCTTTCCTTCTCCCTATCACCGTTTTCAGCACAATGTACCGCTCTCCAGAAATACCGATAAGCAATCTTTTGCCTTCTTCTTGCAAGCTTCTCACATTTAAGCCAGTAAGCTCTAAGAGTACCGCTTTTAAAAAGCATTGAAAAAGCCTCGCCACTATTACTGACTCCGACCAGCGCTACAAGATTCCTTACACCAACATCAATCCCTACTACACCACTTCCTTTCAGCATCAGCAATGGAATCTTCAAAGAAACACTGAAAACAAAATACCACTTATTGTTTTGCTGAAAAATCTCTGCCTTATTTTTACTAAGACATCTCTCTCCTAAAACTAAGTAATTTTCTATTAAACAATATCTTAACTTTATACTAGGGCACTTTAATCCACTAATATAAAACACTAGTCCTTCATTGAGCCTCGGAATCCACCTAAGCTTCCCTTTAACTTTAAGTGAAACCCATTTCCCGTTTAAAGAAAACTCAATTTTCTCAGCAATCCACTCATTGTCCTTTCCCCTAGCGTAAACCCTGTACTGCTGATTATGAAGAATCACTGGAATATTCCTAAATATTGGTGGCTTAGCCTTAAATCCTCTTTTCTCAAGCTCAAAGTAGCTTTTCCATGCCTCAAGAACCTTTTTTGAAACCTCGTTAGCAGCAGTACTAGATACACCATATTCCCTGAGAATCCTATAAACATCTATTTGCCTCGGAAGCCTGTGATTTATTCGATAATACTGTTTAATGAAATTATTCGCTACATCAAAGTACTTCTTAAACCCTCTTTGAAGACTCTTCAACAACTCCTCTACTTCACTACTAGCCTCAATTCTCAAAACATTACTTCTTATTATCTCAACAAACTCTCCCCGCCCCATAGACACCCCCATCGCTCCAGAAGAAACGGTAGCGGGGGATGAGAGAAGAGGTAAAGAAACTAAACATTTCGGGGCCTCCCTTTCGTAGACTAGCTTGGGAAACCCTATAAGCTTCATCCCTCGCCATCGGTCTGTTTCCCTAGAGCAAGCCTAGGCTTGCTCTAGTTCATCTAAATAATTTTATTTCTCAGAGTAAATATGTTTAACGATATACTATCTTGTAGTCTATTTACCGAGAAAATTTAAGAGTATTTTGAGGAAGCTAAGGGAGTTAGTAGAGAAGATTCTTTGAGAAATGCTTTAGCTGAAGTAAAAGAGCTTGTCGCAGTGCTAGAAGACTTAGTTAAAGAGCACAGGGAGCTTGAGGAAGCACTAGGCTACTACAGAGAACTAGCACAGAAAATTGAAAAAGAACTTGAAGAAGACTAGAGGCACTATACTTAAATGATTCAATTGTCTATTTTTCTCGGCGACTGTGTGAGTAATGAGTTTAAGGAGAAGAATATGTCGTGGGAGTACTTAGCTATTATAGTGCTTTTTATCGCGCAGCCGTGCTAGTACTCTGATTTATGACACCTATACCAGTACCTTAGGGAGTTTCAGTAGCTTTGCTACTTAAGTCTTGCAGAAGTTTTGTTGAGGAGGAGTATTGCAGAAAATCCTTGGCATGTTCTATTAAGTGAGTACTATGTTGCAGTGGCTCAATAGGTGTTTATATTCTTTTGTGATAGTGGTGTGAGCGAAGTGTATTATTGCTAGTAGTATGATTACCCAGATGTCTTCGTGAAGAAGCCTTAGTGTTATAATTGATAGTGGTACTAGTTCGTGAAAATATATTGATAAGAGGTCTAAGGCGTCGTGTACTGCATACGGTACCTTATGACAAGTATTGAAAATAAAATAGCGCGTCGCCTCTACGTAAAATACGGCTTTATTCCAGCCATCATTTTAAGGAAAAGAAGTTTGAGCAGAGACATGTGGCTTCATAGATTCTCGAAAAATACTTTTGTAGAAGAGTTTTTGTTAAATATCCTTTTGCAGAGAAAGTATTTTCCAAAAATAGAGTATGCTTTGAGGAAAGAAAACTGTACAGAGTAATCTTAGGGAACATTATTTCAGACAACTATTTATCGCTATACTTTGAGGGTCAGTCCAGCCAAACACCTAGAGGAACTATGGCGAGAATAGCTGGAGTCTGCGTAAAGTATAGTAAAGTACACTTAAACATAGTAGTTAAAGAAGAACAAAATATCCTACTAGGAGAGAAGCTCGCTTCAAATTAAAAATAGTTAATAAAGGATTAAAGAAAATCAATTTTACTAACATAGGTTTTATGTCAGCACATGGCATAGAAGTATATTTACCTAAAATAGAAGAAATAAAAGAATATAGTGAAAAAGAAATAGAAGCTAAATGTTTTTTCTCAAAGGAATTCGATGTTCCATTATTATCTTTTAATACTGCTGTTGTAACAATATACATGTACTTAGATAAAGCATTTCAAAACCCTTTACTAGTGTCAGCTGGCTTTGAGATCAACAGATAGACAATAAGTAAAATCTATTACTTAGTTTCTTTGTAAAATGCTTTAATTTGATACTAATTTATACCAATCTTCAGCTAAAGGTATAAATCCTACTGAGTGATCAAAAACAACTCTTTCGATAATTTTCTTTTCTTCGGCTAAATTAATGAGTTTTGATATTAGAAGTTCTTCTGAATTACCATATTTTGGTATAAAATTCTCCTTCTTAATGAATTCTTTTAATAATTTTCGAATCTGATATAGGAGATATATTTTATCGGGACTCATGCGGCTAGTTAAATAGTTTCTTAACTTTTCTTCTACAGAAGTATCTAGTTTAATATAGCTCACATTAAATTGCTAGTCGTATAGGATATATATTCGTTTCCCTAAACCAAGGCGCTATGATAACGGCAGTTGCTACAAAAGCACAATTGGAATTTTCGCCTTTCTTCTATACTGGTCAAGTAGACCTACTTTAAGTCCGCTTACTATAGATGCTAGCTTAATGTCTCCTGTTTCTATTAGTATTTTTAGTGCTGTTTTAATTGGTTCTGGCTGTTTTTCAATAAAATTCCAGTCAGCACACTTACGCCTAATCTCACGAGCTTTATTTTCGCGGCGAATATATTCTCGTACTACTTTATCGTATTCGCTCCATTTAATTTTTACACTATATTCTTTTGCAACTCGTTTCAGTAGTTCATTATCAGTCATAGTCGATTCCCTCTTCACTTAGTCTTTCTTTAGAAAAGATTGTGCCTGTGTCTTGTGAAAATTCCTTAATTTTTATTTTAAGTTTTGTGCCTGTGTAGAGTTTCTTTAAGACTATCAGGGAGTCATAAACGGCTACTTGTTGTAGTTCTTCAATATATTTTGTTGCTAGTCTGGGAGCAGCATTATCTGTGAGAAAAGGTACTTTGAGTAATAATGCTAGTGCTAGTCCATAAGATTCTGGTTCATCTATTTTAGGTAAAACGGAGCTAGCGTTTATGAGTGTAAATAATTTAAGTGCTTGAGTGTCAACAAAGCTTACTCTCGGGGCTATTGATAGCTTTCTGCGGTAAGCTAGTAGATTTAAATAGTCTCTGGCAGAGGAATCTCTTATTTCATTTAGGATTATTTCAGGAACTATTAGTGTATGAAATAGCTTGAAAAGATCGTCTCTTTGTCTGAAATAAGACCAATTGATAAAAAAGCATGCATCGACTACAGCGCTCATTTATATCACGACTAACGGTATCTTAGCCTTTCTTCTGATTTCATTTAATTTACCTAAAGGTACTCCAGCTATTTTTGCGGCATACCAAAGGTCTCCTGTTTCTATTAGTATTTTTAGTGCTGTTTTAATTGGTTCTGGCTGTTTTTCAATAAAATTCCAGTCAGCACACTTACGCCTAATCTCACGAGCTTCTGCTTCTCGCTTTTTAAATTCCTTTAAATATTCTTCCACATTTTAATTTAGGCGGGTCAATAAATAAGATCTCCTTTAAGGAAGTTAAGGCCCGTTAGAAAACTATAAATTATATTCTGGTATATTTTTGAACCAGTATGCTTATGTTCCAGAATCTTTTAGTCAAGGTTCTGCAAAATATTTTAAGTATTGTAAAAGTGTCTAGACCAAAGGGCTGGAGAGCATACTTATGGATGAGTTTTCTCGGATATATTGATGGTGCCAAAAACTTTGTTTTCGACACGCTCTTCATATATGCTCTAATATCTTACTTAGCTACAGCTTTTGCTGTAAACAATTTATTTGACATCAAAAGCGACTTTTTAAACAAGGCTAAAAGCAATCCCCTTGTATCAGGTTGCTGCAAGAAAATCCATGTGTACGCTCTTTTAGTAAATCAAGCTATTGCTCTTTTACTACTGCTTCTTCTGAAAAGAGAAGTATTTTCTATGTATTTAGCTCTATGTTTCTTAGGCATTGCCTACAGTGTTCCTCCATTAAGGCTTAAAGGAAAACCTCTGCTAGATGTTTTATCGCATACTCTTTTCTTTGGTGCTTTACTGTATCTTTATGGCTTTTTCTACACGAAGGCTGCTTTACAGAGTAGTTACTGGTATAAAGTAGCTCTAATAATGCTCTATTCTGCTTTCCTACAGCTAAGAAACCTAAGAGACGACGTTGAGTACGATATGTGTGCTGGCGATAGAACCTGTTTCGTAGTGTTTCCTAAAGCATCTAGAATGGTTTTAAATATCCTGGGAGTTATTATTCCTTTTCTATGTGTACTCGTTTTCTTAGGTTTGACTAACTATATTCTAGAAGGCATATTTTTAATTACAGTAGTATCCGCTGTTATAGGATATAAGTGGGGATGGGAGAGATTTGTTGACTCCTTTGTAGTCACTTCTCTTTCATTTCATTCTCTATACTTTGTTTTAACTATTGTTTAAGAATATATAGCCACAGAGAGATTAGTATGAGGGAACCTTATGGGATCTAAAGTAGTAGCTTCAAGAGTTTCTCCAAAGCCTTTTGACGAAGAAGTACTAAAAGCTGTGGAAAATGTTCTCAAGCCCTTCGGCGGACCCGAGGCTTTTGCAGGGCCCGGTGATAAAGTTTTAATTAAGCCAAATATTTGCTCAGATAATCTCTGGATTACTGCTGATAGAAGAGTATACTATGCTCTAGCAGTCTTATTTAGTAACGCGGGCTGCGAAGTAATAATTGGTGAAAACCCTGTAATAGATACTCCTTCAAGAAAACTCTACGAGTCCGAGGAACTTAAGAGAGTGGCTGAAAAAGCTGGAGTAAAAGTAGTTAACTTTAGATTCGACGAGTTCGTTAAAGTCCGTGTACCTGAAGCAAAACTCTACGGAGAAATAGAACTAAGTAAATATGTTGTAGAAGCGGATGTTTTAATAAATGTCCCAACTATGAGAAAACACGGTTTATCGGGTCTTACTCTCTCTATTAAAAACCTCTATGGTCTCGTTTCTCTTAGACAGAGATATATCATGCACTCTAGGAGCCTCTACTGGGGCTTAATTGACATAGCTAAGGCGGTCAAGGAAAAACTCAAACTAACAGTAATGGACGGTATACTGGCTACAACAAATGGTGTACTAGCGCCAATAGGCTTAGTTCTATCTAGCATAGACTTCGTGGCTCTCGACACAGTAGCAGCAAAAATACTCGGCTGGGATCCCATGAAACTAGAGACAATAAAGTATGCTTATCAAGAAAAACTCGGTGAAGCAGACCCTGAGAAAATAGAGCTAGAGGGAATTTCCTGGAAAGATGTATCAGAGTACGCCGAGAAATATGGTGTCTACTTTGAGCCAACATGGCCTAAACCCGAAGAAGTTGCAGCAAAGCTAGGTAAAGTAGAAGTAGTTTCGGGAAACCCTTGTCCAACATGCGAAAGAAACGTTGCTAAAGTACTGTCCACATTCAAGCCAGAAGACTTCGAGAATGCTCCAGAAATAGCTATCATAGTAGGACCTGAAGCTAAACCAGTACCCGGAAAAACAAATATCATTGTCGGAGAATGCTTAAAGAAGTATGCTGGTGAAGGAGTATTCGTAGGATGCTGCCCCGCATATACTCACGACATAAAAGCGGCTCTAGAATACGTTCTCGAGAAAACAGATAAATTCATAAGACTTTGGGACAAACTACTAGACCTGTTAAACAGACCCATATAGTCCGCTCTAAAACTATACAATTAAATCTTTAAGTAAAATAAACAATATGGATCATCTTTAGCTATACAAGCTTTTTCTTCAAAATATACGTCTTTTTCAAGTATAGCTGAAAAAACCCCGCTAAAGAGTCCTCTAAGTAAGTGACTTGAAGGCTTTTTCCTGTACTTAAGGGCTTCACACTCAAAACTATTATACACTTTAAGAACAACATAATAGTTATCTAAGTCTAACTCCTCTATCTCTACTCTACACCATCCTGTAGCCTGACAAAGCTTAGTCATCTCACATATTAACTTCTCTTTTCTTTCGAAACGGTATCTTCTCGAAAAATTCTTTACTATATATTCTCCACCACAGTAAGCAAAATTATACAGAATAGTTGACGCTACATCTCCATATTTTTCATAAAGCCCCCTAATAATATTGGCCAGAAAATCTGCTGAAAGAAGAAGCACTCTTGTTTCCGGATCTGCGTAAAGCGGGAAGCTTAATTCTTCAATAAATACTTCATCATTACTTCTACTTCTAGTATATTGAATAGGAGATTTAGTTAATTTCTTTAGCTCGCTTACTATTTTCTGAAAAATATCTAAAGATACTTCAGAGACATCAACAAAGAGAAGTATATTTATTTTATCTTCTTTAGAAAAAGAATACCCAGCTATGTAAAGTACTTTAACATGGTATCTAGATAAAACTTCAAGCACTTTTAACATTTTATTCATATCGACTACAAAGGATAATTCACACAAGTTGCGGTTTCTTGAGTGAAACATCCAAGGAATATAGCGAGGTAACATTATTCTTTTTTCTTCTATCTCCATATCGTTAAGAGTATGTATTCATAATATTTAAAACTAACGCTTATTTATTTATTTATTTATTTATTTATTTATTTATTTATTTATTTATTTATTTATTTATTTATTTATTTATTTATTTATT
>CBDUKN010000020.1:0-45392 GCA_965367815.1 uncultured Thermoprotei archaeon | reverse complement strand
TTTTTTTTTTCAAGCAGAAGACGGCATACGAGATGTAGAGAGGTCTCGTGGGCTCGGAGATTTGTATAAGAGACAGATTCTTATATCGAGCAATATTTATTGTAGAGCATTGATTTACTTTAATGCTAAATTAAGCTTACATTACTCGTAATATTTAACGTATTGTGTCCTTATAGCAGAATTTTTTTAAGAAAATATATGAGAGAGGCCTACAGGTCGGAGAAACTTCCAAAACTACCTACTATTTCTAAGAAAGAATATTTCATAGAGGATGCCCCACGGATATATTATAAAGAGTCTTACTTTTTTGCATCAGCGCCGCAAATGGCGTGTCACTATTATGGAGAAAAATGGATTAATTTAGGGTACATAAACTTCGCGTAGGATGAACTTACACGTGGGTACAAGCAAATGATGATGCCGTGGAAATACCACTTACATGTTCTCGATAAGCGCAGAGAAGGTGTACTTAGAAACTATAAGCCTGTTTACAAGAGACTCGGTGAGCTACTCATCGGAAATGTGTACGGAGGATGGGTCTACTTAGGAGCTAAGGCCTTGAGAGAAGTAGCGAGTAAGAAAAAGATGCTTGAGTCTAACGTAATCAAGTCCTGGCTATGTCACGCAGTAGACTCTAGGAGGAGAAACTCTGTGTTTCTAAGAGAATTTATTGAAGAAGAGCAGGGAGAAGTTTTCTCAGAGCTTATGGAGGAGGCTTCTAGCCTCTACTCTACTGCGCTGAAGAAAATAGATGAAAAGAATCTGGAAGAAGCCTCGAGAATAGTGCTCGAGATAGCTGAGCTAGAAGAAAGAGCAGGGAAAATATTTCAAGAACTAGCTAAATAGACTCTACTATTCGCCCGTCAACTAGTCTTAGTACTCTAGTAGAGTACTTTGCTATTAACTCGTCGTGAGTAGCTACTATTACAGTAGTTCTTTTCTCTAAGTTAATTCTTCTGAGCAATTCGAGAACCTTTAGCTTAGACTCGTAGTCAAGGCTTCCAGTAGGCTCATCGCATAGGAGGAGCTTTGGGCTATTGACTATTGCTCTAGCTACAGCTACACGCTGTCTCTCACCGCCACTTAGCTGAAAAGGTTTATGGAAAGCTCTGTGTCTCAAGCCCAGCCACTCTAAAAGCTCTAAAGCCTTTTTCTGCTCTCCTCAACATCTCCTGTGGCTATTATAGCCGGTAAAGCTACATTGTCTAGCGCAGTTAAATCAGGTAGAAGATTATGGAACTGAAAGACTACGCCGATGTTTTTAGCCTAAATCTAGCTACTTTTTCTTCAGAGAGTTCCGCTAATTTAACGCCATATACTTCTACTTCACCTGAAGTAGGCTTATCGAGCACCGCAATGATATTAAGTAAAGTGGTTTTGCCGCTTCCGGAAGGACCCATGATACACAAAACTCTCCCTCAGAAATCTCTAAGTCAACATCCTTAAGTGCTCTGACAGCTAGCTCTCCCCCTATCTAAACCAATATTCTAGAAGAGACCGCTCCGATCAAAGTTTTCTAAACTATTTCTCTCATGTTATCCTTAAATTAAAGAATAGAAGAACACTCGTAAAACTTTACTCGGGGTAATTTCTTTATAGATGTCGCCCATTTATTGAAAGCGTTCCCTATAGATGTTTGCGAGGTATCTCACTACTTCGTCTGCTGTAGGTCTCCTCCAAGCACACTTACTTAGAGTGCTGAGAATAAGTTTTCTTAGGTCATCGTCTTCAACAATACCTGTTGTCTCTTTGACTAGTTTTTCGTCGAAAACATCTTCTCCGTCTACTGACTCTCCTGTAAGCAGATATAGGAGGAGGTTTCCCAGCTGATAAACATCTATACGGTTCTCGTAGCCAAGCTTAACTACTTTTTCACGCAAATCTAAGTACTTCTGCTCAGGTGCAGCAAAACCAGGCGTATAAGCAAACCTACTATACCTGCTTGTTCTAGAAAGTAGTCTTACTAGCGCCGAGAAGTCTCCTAACTTGGCTGTTTTGTTTACTAGGAATATGTTTGATGGCTTAATATCACAGTGTACTAGTCCTCGACTATGAATGTATCTTAAGGCATCACCTATTTGAATACCAATTAAAACAACGTCTCTCAATGAAGGTTTCCAGCCAGAACTGAGCTGGAACCAGAGACTACCGTAGTCGGCAAACTCGTATACGAGCAGGGGGTAGTCTTCACTGTAGTCTAGTAGCTTTAAGATATTCGGGTGATCGAGCTTCTCTATAGTCTCAGCTTCTCTTATAATTCTCTCCATTAGATTACGGCTAACAGTTGGTCTTACTTTCTTTTCAATAATATCTTCATAGCCTCGAGGCACCTTAAAGACGACTCTACTACCATTACGGGAGGCTAAGTAGGCACAGCCCCAGCCCCCGCACCCGAGCTTAATACAGCTCCAACTCCCCGAGTTCTTCCTCAAACTTACTTCAGCCACATATACTTCTCCCCGAACAGCAGGTCTCTTTTCTACACTCAGAGGAATATGCAGTAAATCACTATAGTCTACAGTATCTCTCGGCAGCACTAAGGCTTCTTTTCTCTCATATACCTCAAGATACTGAGTCAGTAGACTTTTCCCACTACATGTTATTTCAGGAGACCAGTAGAGACTAGAGACACTACGAGTATCCAAGATTTTCTCACACGCGAAACCTACACTTATCTGCGAAACAGAGGGACTCCAATCCCTGGCCTCAGGAACCCATTCACCTACATCAATGTTTCTATCAGCAATACTAATTCTACCTACATAGTTTCTCGGCAAGTAGCAGACTATACCAGTTGAGCCACCATAGCCTACAGTACTCCACCCGCCGATCACTAAGCTGTCCTCTAGCAGTTCTACAGAATTAAAGCTAAACTCTTGTCTACTATAGCCTACAACACGGCCCTCCGTGACTTCACCATTTTCTTTACTAAGTGTTAAGATAAAGCCGTCTCGAGCACCTAGACCTCCACCCCAAGTATACCCGACGACAACTAAGTAGTCTCCACAGACAGTGATATCATTGGCTACATCGTTTCTCTCAGTACCATACACTCTACACCACTTAAGCTCTCCTTTTCCACTAAAGCAGGCTACTATGATATCTTTCCACTCAAAACCAGCTCCCTCAGTATAACCACAGACATAAACATTCTCACCATCACAGCACACTCCAAGAACTTCGTCGCGCTCACTACTACCAAAGTCAATACACCACCCAAGCTCTCTTCTTTCCCCAATAAAACACAGACAGCAGTCTAAGTCGCTGTCTTTGGAGACTAAAAAGGAGTCACTTCCAGCCACTACATAGCCTCTTCTTAGACAACACATATCTCTTAACAAAGGACCATGCTGTTTTCCACGCTTATCTCTAACAACTAAGTGCTTCTCGTATAAATGGCTCCCTGAAATCTTTACGAAAGAACCGTTTTCACCACATACAGCAACACTACTTCCACTAAAACAGATACCATACAACCGCTGCTCACTACCCTTAAGCCACTTAAATCTGCCACTACTAAACTCAATAAACCCCGCGAAGTTCCCGCAGACTGCCAGTCCGTCAGCAGAGCACATTTTATAAACAGCATCAGATCCCTTAAGCACTCTACACCACTCAAGCCTACTTCTCTTCAAACAGCCCACAACCCCTCTCTTCTTATCGTCAAAACTAGTAGTAGTGCCACAGAAATATACTCTATCGCCAAGGCTCAAAACATCATAAATACAGTCATTCCTACTACCCCCAATTAAACATAACCATGCTTCAGACACACATAAAACTCGAAAAAGAGGTATAATTGTGTTATGTCAGACTCCAGTTATCCGCTCGTCTACTACCTTATGTAGCTCTCTAAGAGTGACTGGCGCTATACTTAAATTATTCTCACACGCTGTTTTCTCTAAATACCCAACTAGCTTCTCTAGTCTTCTTCTATGCTTATTAAATGGATTTGAATAATCTATAAAGTTATGTGTAAACACTACTATAGTCTTCAGCATAATATTTTTCTCAACAAGATATCTCACCCACCTACCTACTAGGTCGCAGAGTTTTTCTCCAGAATAACCTTCTATTCTCAAATGTGTTGGATCACCTACTTTAATCGGCTCCCATACAGCAGCTGTAGCAGGTATCTCTAAGTAGTCTCCCTCCTTCACGTGATGAGGATAAGGAATAGCGTTAACCCATACTGCGTGATATTCTGGAATATTCCTATTTGGAAGATAGTCGCTTCCCTGCCTGAATCCTAGTTTCACTAAAACGGAGTAAGTGTATTTGTTTGCTGAAAAGTTTCCTGGCCTAAAGCTTTCTGGCTTGAATCCAAGTGCTCTGCTCCAGTACTCGACGGCTAAGCTTAACTGCTCTAGTTGTTCTTCATAAGAGTACTCTCCTAAGTATCTCGTGTACCTTCCGTCGAGAAAGCTTTGCGGATGATAATGCATGCCTAATTCAAATCCCTGGTCTTTTATTTCGAGAAATAGTTCTCTATGATATTCAGCTGTATTTGGAACTATGAATAGTGTTCCAGTGTATCCGTGGTCTGCGAGTATTTTTGTGTATCCTTTAATGGCTTTTTCGCTGAGTTCCCATGTTTCAGGTCCTCCTGGAGGGGAATACTTTCTTATTCGCTCACAGTCCATAGTGAATATTACGTAAAGGTTTTCGCTAATACTCACTTTCTCTTACTATGGTCTGTTTGAGCAAATATATGAGTTTCATTTATAGTCTTCTAGGAAAATTATTCTATAGCTTCTTTTTAGCTTGTTTTCTAATGGTAGTATTTCTTTTTCTCTTTTCTTAAATACTGCTGTAGCATTGTATATTTTTGAGGCTGCTAGTACGTAGCAGTCTGTTAAAGCTATTCTATAGCTGTACTTAATTTTCCCTGCCTCGATATCTAAAGTAAGACCACTTATTGTCTCTACGTAAGGGTGATAATTAAGCCACTTAACTAGTTTTTCTGCTTTATCGAGAGGGTCTTTAAATCCAAGTTTACTGTAGATTCTGCTCGCCACGTAAAATACTTCAGCTAAAACTACGTGCGGTACTATGGCCGTTAACTTGCCTGAATTAATAGCACTGATTACTAGCTCGGCTTGCTTGTGTAGTTCTCCTCTCTTATCTATGTACTCTACTATTACGCTAGTATCTAGTGCAACTTTACTCGACACCGAGGTCCCTCAATAGTTTTTCTGCTTTATCTGAGCTCGCTTTAGCTTCGCGTAGAATTTTGTCTGTTAGTTCAGAGCCTGCTTCAACGAATATTTCTTCAGGAGGCTGAGTCAGCGGCTCAAGAATAATCTTCTTATCCTCTATTTTGACTAAGAAAACATCTCCCTTTTTTAATCCAAGCTTTAATCTGACTTCAGCGGGAATTACTACTTGACCTTTACTTGAAAGCCTTGTTTCCCACATGCTAAGTAAAGTAAGATATTTGTCTTACTTAAATCTTACTTTTCTGAAGACTTATGTTGGCGGAAATAAATATCTCGGGGCCTGCTAATATTAGTCTATGAGTAAAGTAGGTACAATAGGTTACCACTACATAGTTGAGGCTTCGGGATGCGACTCCAAGGTTCTTGGAGACCCAGCTAAACTTAAGGAGATACTGCTTAAAGCAGCTAAAATAGGTAAAATGGATATACGGATAGTGCACTTCTACAAGTTTTCACCTACCGGTGTAAGCGGAATGGTTGTAGTATCAGGGTCGCATGTCTCAATACATACTTGGCCCGAGGAAGGCTATGCGGCCATAGACGTCTATATTTGTGGGACTAAATCCGAGCCAGAGAAAACACTAGAGTATATTCTCAAGGAAATTGGAGCAGAGCACGCGCACATAACTGAAATAGAGAGAGGAATAAAGGACAACGATGAGTATACGCATAGTATTTTAACATGGGATGAGAGCCCTAAAGAAGAGGAAGAAGAAAAGTAGTTGCGGTTTTTCTAAACAAGGGCTCAATGAGCTAGCTTTCTTTAACTAGTTCTTCTACTGGAATATAATCGTAGTCTAAACCAAAGTGTCTCGGCCCGAAGAGCTCTAGTCCCCTGGGGGTTCTCCAGATTTCAGGTGCTTTAGCCGCAATAACACTGATTTTCATTCCCTCTCCTAGCTCAGCATTTGTTACAGGTTTTCCTTTATCAGAGAAAAATATTATGAGGTCAGGGGGCATAACAATAGGCTTGTTGTCCCTCCAGGCCATAATGTGCTTGTTCTTTATCCATGTTCTGAAGCTGTGTCCGCGCCACTCACCGGTACCCTTTAAGTAGGTTTCTCCTCGCAGAAAGCCTCCTTCGTCTCTCCAGTTATACTTAGTAACTTCACCTTCAAAAATCTTCCAGCCACCAAGAATCCTCCTAACTTCCTCGACAGGATCTTTTCCTGTGCTCCAAGCTTCTCTTAAAGCTTTTCCTATAGAGAGGCACAAGCTGATAGTTTTCTTGACTACAGCTTTTCGGGCGTTTTCTGCGGAAAGAGGAGTATCTACTACGGCTGCCGAGCAGCCCGCAATAACAGATATGTATCTAGCTAAAGCCTCGTAGTCGTTAATATCGCTGTACTGTTTAACGACAACAATGTTTCCTGACTCAGTAACTATTACAGCAGGATACATAGGATACCCGAAGATATTTGCTGTACACTGATGTATTTCTGGAGCAGCTCTGCCTAAGAGATCTCCATCTACAACAGGTAAGTTCAGTTTAGCCGCAATATACAGTCGACAGCAGTATTAGAGCCCCCGAGCTCGCACGCCACTACGGCAGAAACACGTTTACCTAGAACTCTCTCAAGCTCTTCAAAAGCAGTTCTAATAGGATCACCTATCTTGACAGGTTTTCTTCTCTCAGCGGAAGGAGCAATAGTACCCACGTAGTAAAGTGAAACAACAATAGAGTTCTCAGAAAGCTCATTTATATCGACGACCTTTATCTCGCCTCTGAGACTTAACGCTTCTTCCAGAAGTCTCAAGCCATAGCGAGGACTACCTCCACCGCCAGTACCCATTACAGTAGCTCCCCAGACTAACTTCTCTACTTCAGCCTTAGTAGTCAAAGCAAACATATATTCACCATATTTTCTGAATCAAAAAAGAAATAAAATCTACTAGACTCCTATTTGACCTACTTGCGCCGCACACACGAAATGGTGTTTACTAATGCTGGAAGAGAAATAATGCTGGCTAAAACATAGTCGTGTACCGCTATATAGGCTAAAGCAGCTACAGCTAGTGAGGAAAACACTGCTATGTACGCTGAATATTTTAGCATACTAGTATATTTTTCAATAATAGCTATTATTGTCGAAGAAACTAAAGCTATAATAGACGCTTCTATTAAGTAGTAGATATTTGCAGGTAAAATACTCAGCAGTACATACTCTACACTGTTTTCAAAAAGATTCACAATAGTGTAGCCTGCAATTAGCGTAACAAATGTCCAGAAAAAGCTTCTTTCAGGAGAAAAATTGGTGCCCACTATACCTGATATTAAAACTACTGTCCAGAATAAAATAAAGGCCGGTAGCATAGATTCATAAAAAGTTTCGAAAAATGTTCTAAAGAAATCTATGAAGCCTACTGCTGCAGCTAGTTTCAAGTAGTAGTAGGAAGTAAAGTAAAGCAGAAGTGCGGCAAGCACACTTTTAGCTCTACCGTAAACACAGGCTATTCCAGCTAATATGCCCAACACTATGAAAGTACTTCTTTCAGCTAAACTGAGTTCCGTGAAGCTTAAGCTGTACCAGAGGATAAAGCCTGAAATAATTGCTCCCCAGTAGAAGTGTTTTTCTAAGCGGAAATCTAGCTTAATCTTCTTCATAAAATCACCTTAAAGAAACATTAGTCTCTAAACAGATTTTTCTAACTCTATCAACTATTCTGTAAACAAAATCTTTGTACTTATATCCCTTAACCTTAGGCTCTACTCTGATCACTAGAGAGTAGTATTTTCCTCCAGGAGCTTTAGTAAACATTAATTTAACCAAAGCAGACTGAGAAGTAGCTCCACCCATAGCACTCCATATCAGGTACTGAATTTCTCTTACCTGAGTGCCGTCTCCTAAAGTACGTTTATATTCTCTACGCCACTCCGTTCTCTCAAGACCTTGATCAGGGTAGTACACTCGTATCTTCTTATCGACACTACTTACAAAAGCCTTTATTTTACTTTCATGTACTCTAAACGGCAAGTTTTCCTCATATACGCCCTTTCTGCCCAACTTGAGTTCCCATTTTCGCTTAAAGCTCGGCACTACTTGAAGAGAAGCTTTACGCGCAGGGAGAGACGACGCGATGAGATTAACTGCAATTACTACTACGAATGCAAGTATAGCCCACATAGGCGTAATACTAATGTTGATGGCGGCGAAGGCAGGTAGCGTGCTGAGATAGTTTATGAAAAATGTCGCAGCTAAGTATCCGAGGCCTCCTCCTGTGAAGGTAAGCAAGAAGGCTTGAGCGAGGAAAAAGTTCTTGACATGAGAGGGAGTCATGCCGACAGCAGTATACGTAGATATTTCTCTTCTTCTTTCGTATACTTCAGCTATCATTAAGTTGGCTGTAATTAGTGAGCCTATAATAATCACTATTAAGGTATCTAGACCTCTTATTTCAAAAGACACTCTACTTGAAACAATGTATGCTATGCCGTTCTCGCAGAGATAAGGCGGAAGATCGCTTATTGCTCTTACAAGTACAGCAGCTAGCTTTTCAGCTTCCTCAGGGCTGTCTGTTATAATCAGTATTTTATCTAAGTAGCAGTATTTTTCAAGCATTTTAGCGAAGTCTATATGAACTATTAAAACTCCTTCGGGGCTAGTGAGCCTAGAGTATGTAGGTATTTCAGCTTTAACGAAGACATTCCACGGCCTTAAGAAAGATCCATCTAAGTCCCTTACCTCACTGTACAATTTTTCATCAAATATGCCGACTATTCTAAGCTTGTAGCCGAGAACACTTATAGTATCGCCTACACTTACTCCAAGTATCTCTGTGTACTTTCTGCTGATTAAAACTCCTCGAGTATCATTATCTAGCAGAAATCTTCCTTCGACTACAGTAGAAGGAAGTAAAGTCAGCTTCTTTTCCTTAGAAGGCTCTACCCCCAAAATACCTCTAACTTTAACTACTTTACCGTTCTTGCTAACTGTGGTAAAGTAGAATTCTTCTTCACCTGTTTTCATAAAGAGAGCCATCGCCCGGCCTTCAAAGCCTCCTTTCAGAGACATTACTCTGAGAACTATCTTGCTCTCATTACCGACAACGCTTTTAATAAGACTAAGTATCTCCGATTTTTCTCCTTCACTCAAATACCTAACTTGGTAGACTAAGCCGTTTCCAAGAGCATTAGTTTCATATGTAACAAAACTCCTAGACAAAGTCGCTTGAGGCTGAACTGAAGTGAAAGCAACAAGCGAGAAAATCATAAAGAATACTGTTAGAAGAGAAAGCGCAGTCCTCAATTTCCTGCGCCGCAGGTTTCTTAATCCTATGTTAAAAGCCGAAGCAGCTATACTTAGCTTCGAAGGCTTCTCAGGAAAATATTCTCGGGCAAAGTACCTGGGTATGTCCCAGTAAACAAGATAGCATACTGAAGCAATTATTAAACTCAATAAAAGCACTTTTTCCCTGAAATAAGGAAGGCTAGGATTGAAAAGTGACTTAAAGCCGGGATGATAAATACTTAGCACAGCAACATAAACTAAAATAATCGCTATGCTCAAAGTAATTTTCACAGCCAAAGACCTTTCTCCGCCAATCATATTTGCGCACGCTAGTCCACTAAGCACTATTATTATCAGCAGGACTAGCGAGAAAACAAAGAGAGGTCTTATGTAAAGCGACACTCCATATTCTACATCACTCAAGTAGGATAGTCCTATTTCATATTCTTTTAAACAATCATAAAACATATTTTTGTCTAAATAGTATAGAGCAAGCTTTAAATGAAACTCAGCTTCTTTTAAAAACGATTCCAACTCTATTAAATTAATTCCCTCTATTTTACCGTAATATAGTTCTTCTTTCAAACTTTCCAATCTTTTAATAGCATTAAGTATATCTTGTCTCTTCTGCTTAATTTTCTCGAATCTGAAGTCAATAAAGGTAATATGCCCTTCGTGAACACTATAGCCTTTATTCTTATTAGTTAACATCATAAAGGGCCTCCTCCTGTACTGCAGAGTAATCTTGTATCTACCTACGGGCAGAATAGCGTACATAGTTTTCATGTGTCCTGCTTCATATATTCTACTTCCCCTAGCTACAAGCCAGGGAGCTTTTCCCGATAAAGAACTAACGTATATTACTGAATACTTCTTTCGGTCAACATTCGCCAAGTAGAGTACTCCTACTTTCTTTAATTCAACAGTATATAGAATATTTGTGCTAGGAATATCAATGTATTTTAATCCAAGTAGATCTATGCAAGGTGTATTTTCGTAATCCTTGAAAGCCACAATGTATATTCCATTACTACTGTAAGGAAGCTCAACAATACCATTTGAGTCGCTAATACTAAATACGTTAAATAAGTTGTAGGTTGAATAAAAATCTAGTCTAGGGGTATGCGTATAGCAGTATACTACAGCATTTCTGACAGGTTTTCCATTTTCATCTACAACTTTAACTCTTATTTTCTTTCTTTGTAAGCTACCAATAGCTATAAATGTAGTATTTGCGTATAATTTTACTGTAAAATTATATGTTTTATCATTAAGCCTTATTTTAAACGATAATTCTTTTCCATAATCATAGAACGTTAATAAACTAATGTAATACATATTCTTTGTCGACCAAACCTCTACAGGAAATAGGCTTTCAACTACTGGCTTACTATTGTAAGTAGTAATTATCAACCTGGAAATTGCGTATACTTTAATACCTACTTCGAGATTTCTGTCAACAGGCTTTAAGAAAACTGTTTTCTGAGGAATAAAAAGTGTTGATGTTGAGAAACAGAGATTTTCTAAAGAAATATACTCGATGTTCCTTGTAGTAATTTTCAGCGAATTTTCAGCAAGTAAATATTCTTCATTGCCATCAGAATACACCACCTTAAATATCATCTGATTAAATGGAACATTCACGGTTTTTATTCTAAATGTAACCTGACCTAGTCCTTTGTTTTTCTCTATATTTTCGGCTAACCACATGAAAATTTTTTCAAGATAAGTAGTCGCTAGAAGTACGGAGGATGTAGATATGAATATTTTTCCTTTACCTATTTTCCCGTAAACAGCTATTGCTCCTTCTCTACTTTCCGCTAAAGGAGATAGTCCCTTCAGAACATATCCTTGACCACTGACTTGACCTAATTGCTCTAAAAAGCCCTTTAGTTTTAAAACACCACTATAGGGTTTTTCTGAGATACTTACATTAAATTCACTTAAAAGTACCTTCAAGGGCTCTGAGACTTCAGTACAAATAATAATTAACCTTCCACCTTCTTCAACCCACTCGCGTAAATCTTGAAGCTCTTCTGGCTCAAAGTCTCTGAACACATTATGTAGCACTATTACATCTGATAGATAGTATACATTTTTATCTAATTTAGAGAAAACATTCATAAACGTTATTTTCTTAATACCTAACTGTGCTAGGCTTGCATGTATGTCGGAGCGCCCGTGAACATTATCTATGTAAACTACTAAGTCGCCTAATTTACTAGTTTGAACAGGATCAGCTTTAATGATAATTGAAGATACTTCAGATAAATATAATATCAAAATAATGAATACAATATAGTGACGATACTTTTTCATCGTAAAGTGAGGTATGCAGACTTATATAAGCTTTATTAACTGAGAGTCTTCAGTAGACTATATAAACTCGACTTCTTATCGCTTGTAGTAGAGAGATTCTGGTGCAGGTACTTATGCCCGCTAGGAGCACTTCTAGCAATACTTCAGAAGATAAGCATACGGAAGCTCAGAGTACCTAAAGACAAGTGCACTAACCGCAAAAAATATCTCAAAGAATGCCCTATGCAGTGTACTCGAGCAGGAGAAAACGACCACATTTTATGCGGAAAGTGCTTAAGCAAATGCCCTTTAAAAACAATTAAGTACAGTACATAACTCTAGGGAGAATCTAAAGTATTTAATAAGACTTCTTTAAGGCTAGCTGACTTCTATTCCTAGAACTATAGATGCAGCTCTGCCTATAACGAAAGTTATTGTAGCTGATCCTAAGCCCGCTAAAATCATTTCAAGGGTCTTTTTCTTAATAGATAGTTTAGCTGAAACCGCTATTATGAAGCCAGTAAAAGCTAGCGCGAACGCCGCGCTCACTAGCGAGAATACAATAGCTAAGTTCACTGAAACTCTAATGAAGTAAGGTGCAAGAGGCACTGTGATCAGGCTCCATATGGTGAACAACAATGTAGTCTATATCCCTAGGATTTACAATTTTTCTCAGCGTCTCCAAGAATTTTTCCGCGAAAACAGCTTTCCATGAATCTAAAATGAAACACGAGGAGGAAGAAGAGTAAACTAATGTTTAACTTTTAGTCTAGGAGGGTAATTTGACTCCATAGTGTATTTTCCGCCACTCCACACTACTTCAATATGATAGCCTCTCGTTAACAGAGAGTACTCAGCTCTAAAAGTAAGCCTTACTTCTACTTCGGCTCCCTTACCTATAGCATAGTACTGCTTAACTGCAGCTACGGTTTCGTCAGGAAATAGAATTATGTCTTTTTTCACTTTAACTTCTATCCAGCCAGAGTAACCTGTAGGAGAGTAGAGCACTACAACAGCTGTAACCACTGTATCTGAATTTACTTCGTCTACACTCTTCTTTCCTATAAGCCAGTATACTCTAGAAACTAAAAGGGATCCCTCACCCTTTATTGCGAAAAATATCTTGTAGATAATATATGCTCCAACTAGTAACAAAACTATGATAAGTAGCAGTGCTAGTAGAGAAGAAATACCTCTTTTCATCAAATTATTTATCGTGTTCTTCAATATAAGCTTAGATGTTTTTGAGCTGTTCATTGAAAATAACAGAGTTAGGAGGTCTATAGGCCTGAGGCAAAATTATGGGCTCAGTATTAGTGATTAGTGACCGCCGTAAGGGTACGTGGCGGAAAACTAGAGTTTTTTCGCTCGCTCGGCGAAAAAACATGGGTACTACACATAAAAGTCCATCCTCGTACAGTAAATGGGGAGTTGAGGGGACTGTGAGGAAATAGAGTATTTAGCTTTAGGCTGAATATTTTAACAGATAGGCTGAGGATGATGAAAGTATACAGACTCTGGCCGTTTATAAAAAAGTTAAGTGAAATAGATTCTATTATAGATTTTTCTAAAGGTTCACAGCAATTTAAAGTATTCTTAACTATTGTTCAGAAGGGAAAAGTTTCACTCAACGAACTTTCTGACGAGCTTTCTATAGAGAAAGATAAGCTTTATGATATTTTATATAAGCTCAAAAGAAAGGGACTAATAGCGAGCACTAGTAGATCTGAATACTGTCCAACAACACTCGGGCTAACTCTCTACAGTAAGCTAGCTCAATTGAGTCGAGGAAAAGTACTGGCTTCAGATATGCCTTTAACAGACATTGTTAAAGACATAGTACTCATAGCTGGATCTAGTTTCAGAGAAAAAGTAAGCTATAGTTATTTATGTAAATACTTTAAAACAAATAGAAGCACTATCAACTACTTAATAAAGCCCTACCTAATAGGAAGTACAGCTCTCTTTAGAACTCAAGGAGACTATTTGATCCTAACTAGGCGGGGTAAAAAAGCATTCAAAGAATTGGCTAAAGAAATTGGTTTAGGTACACTGGGATTAAAACTAATAACTAAGATAGGTTTCAGTAAGCATCCATCAAAAGCTGTTAGAAATCTCTTCAAAGTATACATTATTTTAACAATATTTGTTCTATTTTCAGTATTCACTCCCTACTTTATTGTACTCGCGTCAATAGCGCTCTTTATATCGCTAATAATGTGTATTTTAGTCGTGCTTAAAGTATAGTGTCGAGTGTAGTCGACATTTTGTCGAGTGTACTAGATAACGTTTTTATCGATTGTCGTCTACAATACTTTTAAATCTATCGAAGAAATCTAATTTGTTGTGAGGATATGTTGAGTGAAGAAGATCTAAGCTATATTTTCCAGGCATTAGCGCATGAGACTAGAAGGAAAATAGTGGAGCTTTTAGCTAAAGAAGGTCCCTTAAACTTTACTGAAATAATGAACAGAGTTGGCATAAGCGAGACAGGAACCTTTGGTTTTCACATAAAGAGAATGGAGGATCTACTTGAGAAAACAGATGACGGTAAATACAAGTTATCTGACTTAGGTCTAGTAGCTTACAACATAATTAAATATGCAAAAGAAGGAAGAGTAGCTAAAATAGAGGAAGAAAAACTCAGCATTGAGGAAGTAAAAATATTCAAGCATTTAGAAAAAATAGTTGTTGATAGAAGTCTTTTAGAGAGATACAGTAAAGTGGGATTTAAATACATAGATACAGTGATATTTGCAGAAGATGTAAGCCCTAAATTATTCAGAGATAAAGTTCTTTTCTTCAGAAAAGTGAATACAATAGTTGTCTCGAAGAAACTTGTTAAAGCAGCTTACAGTCGCATGGAGAAATACTGTGGAGATGTAGTGAGCTATGAAGGCGAGTTGCCTCAAAAATGGCTTGAGGAAAAGAAACCCGTAAAACACTTGGACATATATGGCGGGGACTTTATTTTAACTAAAGAGAGGCTAGAGAAAGTTAAAAGAGAAGGCTTTAAGTACAGGATAGAGAACTATGGCCGTTTGATAATAGAGCGCGATGTTACTCCGCAGCTTTTTGATGAGACAGTTTTCTCGATAGATTCTTATGGCGAAATTTATGCTCCTCGAGCGCTACACAAAATAATATTGAATAAAGTAGAGTCGGTTTCTGGTCAAATACTAGACTTAAGTGAGTTTGAGAAAGAAATTTAGCCTTATAGTCATAAGTAACTGTGTCGCAGAAAGCGGTACTAGCAGTCGATAAGAGAGTTGAGCTTCTTTACTCTATCTTACTGAATACTAGTTGGAGAGACATAGGTATTGTGAAAAGAGATTATCCCTATAAGCTTAAGTTATTAGAGTTTTCGAAAGCCTTTAAAGAACATGATGCTGTTGTTCTATGCGAGGAACTTATTAGAAAGGGTTTTGTTTTTGATGCACTGCATGCTTTTGCTGTACACTTATCTGAGCCACCTAATATCGCTTTAATTAAGCCTCTTACAGAAGATCTTGTTGAAAGAGCAGGGTCTCTAGATACTTTAATGGAGTTCGCTGAAAAGATCAAAAACTACTATGATGACACAAATTTCGAAGATTTCTGGAAGAGAAATACTGATTTCTATAGGAGAGTAAGGGAAAATACTGGAAAATATATTGATTTAAATAAGATAGTAGGTATTATTGAAGATTACTTTGGATTAAAGAAAGATAAATACTTTGTAGTGCTTTTAACTCTATCGAAGTTCAGCTACGGACATAGTATTAACGGTAAAGAAGTCTACGCGTTTATTCAGCCTACAAAGATTGACGAAGAAGGATTGCCGGAGTATAGAAGCTGGGATACGATAATACATGAATTTAGCCACAGCTTTGTTAATCCTCTTACAGAGGAATTTGAGTCAGAGTTTAGGAATACCGATAAGCTACTTAAGTGTGCTGAAAGTAAAATGAAGAGATTATTTAGCAGGCTCTTAGGCTTCTTAAGTAAATCGATTAGAGAGGAAGCATTTAGAGATTGGAAGACTTTTGTTAATGAGCATGTTGTAACGGCTATTGTTCTTAGAATTGCAGAGCAGCTAGGTTACATTGACTCAAATAGGCTAGAGAAGTTTCTATCATTCTATGAGAAAAGAGGACTAGTTTACATAAAACCTGTCTATAGAACATTACTGAACTATAATAGAGTAGAGTATTCGTCGTTCAGGGAATTTTACCCTGAAATAATTAAAGTATTTAACAGTATTTAGTCAGCAGCGCTGAAGCTATATTACAAGGGTTGCTAGAGCGCGTTTTGAAGGAAAATTTTCTATTACAGGTGAAAAAGTTTTTATCAGTACTGATGCTTCTAAGCTCGTTTAGGTACTGTTTACAGCAGTTCGATACTTTTATACACTGCTAGCATAATAGTAGCGTGTGAGCAACGAACTGCGCTGGAATCCGGTGCTAGGAGCATGGATTATTGTCGCCGCTAAAAGACAGAAGAGGCCTTGGAGGCCTAAAGACTATTGTCCCTTCTGTCCAGGAGCAGAGGAAACAGGCTACGGCTGGGAAGTACTAGCACTACCCAATAAGTTCCCTGCGCTGCGGCCCGACGCTAAGCCGTCTCTCAAATCAGAAGACATATACAAGGTGAGGCCTGGCTACGGGTATTGTGAGGTAATAGTAGAGACACCTAAACACGAAGGAGATCTCTGTGACTTGACGCTAGAAAACTTAAAGAAAGTAATAGATCTTTACGCTGAGCGCTACGAGAAACTTGGAAGCGACCCTAAAATAAAGTATGTCTTCGAGTTTAGAAATAAGGGAGCTTTAATTGGAGTGTCTTTAACTCATCCTCACTCACAGCTATATGCTCTGCCGTTTATTCCACCTCGCATTAGAAGAGAGCTAGTACAAGCTAAGAAATTCTACAAGAGGAGGAAAAAGTGCTTATTCTGCCACATAATAGACCTCGAGAAAAAAGCCGAAGTACGTTTACTCTATGAAAACGAAGATTTCATACTATTCATGCCTTTCTTCGCCATGTGGCCCTACGAGACACACATATACTCTAAACGCCATCTACAGAACATACTCCAGCTCACAGAAAAAGAACGCTACAGTCTAGCGGATGTTCTAAAAGTATGCACTAAAATGTACAATTCATTATTCGGATTTGACTTACCCTACATAATGGCGATACACCAGAGCCCAACAGACGGAAAAGAATACCCCTACTACCATTTTCACATAGAATTCTATCCACTACACCGAGACGCCAAGAAAATAAAGTACGCAGCCGGAATAGAGTGGGGCACGTGGACTTTCACATACGACGGACTACCCGAAGAAAGAGCCCAGCAACTAAGACAAGCACTGCACAAAGCTTTAGAAGAGTTATCTAGAGAATATAAGCCACTTGGTTCACCTAAATAGCTTTAATGCAGTAAATTGAAGCTTAAGTATAGTAAAGTATTTTCGTAAACAATATTAAATATGAGTACTGTGAGTAAATAAGAGAATGAGACTCAAGCAGGAATTCCTAAAATTATTAAAAGAAGATATTGAGTTTAGGTATGCTGTACTAGGCTATTTAGGGCTCGATACTATAGTAAAGTCGATTGAAAGTCTACAGAGACAATTTAAGGAATTTCAAAAAGAAATACTTGCACTACAGAAACAGGTAGCTGAACACAGTAAAGCCATAAGAAGTCTTCAAGAACAAGTAAAGGCGCTTCAAGAACAAGTTAAAATTCTTCAAGAGCAAGTCAAGAATCTTCAAGTAGAAGTAAAAAGACATGGTGAAATTTTAGAGAAACACACGCATGCTATCGAGAAATTAACGGCGACAGTAAATGCTATTGGCACTAAATACGGCGTACTTACAGAAGAAGCATTTAGAGAGTCTATAAAGTATTTAGTTCAAGACCTTTTAAAAGAATATAATGTAATTAAGTGGACCTACTACGATGAAGAAGGACTAGTATACGCTCATCCGGCAGTCATAGATGTCGATGTATTAATAAGAGATAAAGAGCATGTTATAGTAGAGTACAAAGCATCAGTAGACAAAAGCGATATAGCAGAACTCTATAGAATAGGCAAATTGTACGAGAAAATAACTAAAGTAAAGCCAAGACTCCTAATAGTATCTCCTGCAATAAGAAAAAGAGCTAAAGAACTAGCAGACAAACTGAAAATAGAGTGTAGAGGAAAAGTACTTGAAATATAGTTGATGTATCACTCATCACGAATCCCTTCGGCTCAGCTACTAATGCTATCTACATTTCTGCTCTAAAGAATCACTAAATACGATATCTCACTACGTACAGAAGAAAATAAGAGCGTTTCTAGATCTAGAAGAGTAGGCTAAGGTTCTTTCTACTAGTTTCTCATTTAATTATACTTAATGCTGAGCTAAGTTTTATCAACTTAGAGCATTTTATAGTGCTATGCTATTCTTGGCGCTACTATTATTTCGTAGTCTTTGTTTTCTCCTAGCTTATTCGGACGTATTATTAGTGGTGCTACTTCTTCAGTATTCACGTATACATGTAGTCTATTGTATAGCTTTTTAATTATGTATGCTGCCGCTAACACTAGTTCAGCCTTATAGCTAACTTCAGTTACAGTATTCTTGCTTAAGGGATTGTAGACTGGCTTCCGGTACCTATACTTTAAGTACAGAACCTTGTGTTCTGTCTCAGTACCGTACTTAACGATTTCTGGCTCTAAGTCTGCTAGATCTATCTCGGTATACTGTCCTCTGCTCTTCTTTTCTTCCCATGTTCCTTCAGGAGCAACTGCTAGTGTTCTATCTGTGCTCAGATATGATCTGCATCCTAGGCACCTTGTACATACTTCTGTTGCTTGTAGTTTAACTGAAATCAGTTCTTCTAGCAGCTTCACTATTTCCTCTGCATCTACCATATTCTCGCTTTAACTTACATTATAGTGTTTAAGTACCTTTATGTGTATACTAGTCAGCTATAGTATTCAGTAAAACATACCTATAGGTAGTCACATCAGCAGTAGTTTTATCTATGTGACCAGTCTAGTTACACTATATGACTGAATTAGTCTCACTAGAAGAGTATGTTTGCCTTAAGTGGAGAGAACAATTTAATGTAGAAGAATTATCGATTAGTGGGCTTATCGACCTGTCTTCCATAGGAGAATTTATGTTAGCTGTATTCACAGACTATATTGTATTAAATTACCCTTATGTTCAGCCAAGCCTCCTAATAAATAGTGTTAAGAGAGCTATTAGCAGTAAGCTCTATGAGCTCGCTAAAAGAAAATCCACTATATCGTTGCACGATGTTTCAAATATACTGTCAAGTGTTTTCAGGGAATTTAAATTAAAGATACTTGATTATTTGAAGAATAGAGGAGTTTACGCAGTAACTGATTACAGTACTTTGAGAACTTTCTTTAAAAGTGTTGAGCGCTGGAAGATACTAAAGATACTTGCATCTAGGAAGGCTTGTGTACATGAAATAGCCTATGAAACAGGCTGTAGAGAAGAAGTTGTTAGAAGGATTCTAGGTGAGCTAAAGAAATTAGGTGTTCTTCAGGAAGAAGCCGTAGTATCTAAGAGCGGTAGAGCAGTGAAAACATACTGCCTTAAAACACCAGTTATTCTAATCGACTTGAGACGAATATCACTTAGTGATAGTTAGTAGGCGGCTTAATAGTGCTATAGTGCTAGTTACATAAAAGATAATAGAGTGAAAAACACTACTACAGTAGTAAGACATGATAGATATCTTAGATCTACTATCAGCTATCGGAGGACTAGGTGGACTAGCTTTAATTATTAGTGTAGCCTACTGGTTAGGCAGAAAATTCTCTGAAATAGACAAAAGATTCGAAAAAATAAATGAAAGATTCAATCAAATCGACGAAAGATTCCAGCAAATAGACGAGAGATTTAAGCAAAATGATGAAAGATTTAGACAAATTGATGATAGATTTGAAAGAATAGAAAATAGGCTTAATAGAATTGAAAACAATTTGAGTGAATTGAACCAGAGGGTTGAGAAAATTGAACATAGGCTTAGTTATATTGAACAGAAACTAGATGAAACTACATATAAGCTCGATAGACTTGACTCTAGAGTCTCTAGATTTTCTCACGCAATAAGAAGTATTAATGAATTTATGATAGATTCCCTTAGCCTCGAAGGAGCAATTAAAGTAGAGTCCGCAACCATGATTAAAAAGAAATTTATCGAATACTAGCACTCATTGAAGCAAATCCACTAACAAAGTATGAAAAGCAGAAACTTAAAGAACTTTTAGATAAAGATACATTAACTTACGAGGAAGCAGAAGAACTATACAAGATAGCAGACAAAATAGTAGAAGAGTACGGCGAGTACCTCGAAGCATGGAAACTCCTATGGTACGCTAGGATGTGGATGGGAATAAACATAAGAAAAATGACTGAAGAAAAGAAAAAGGAAAAGCTATTATCAATAGATTAATATCAATAACTTCCATTAAGTACTTCCGCCTTATGCCAGTACTACTTATAAAAACTCTGTTAATCCTATCTATTTCATGAAACATTTATAAATTTAATTCACATAAGTGAAGTATATAAATTGTAGAGGATACCGTGCAATTAGCTTTAAATAAATCTAGAAAGAATAAATGTCATCGAAGGAAATGATAAATAGTGGACAGGAGCTAGGAAGTAATCCTAACGGCCGAAATTCGGCCCGCTGATATACTCCCCCCTCCTATATGTAGTAATATAAAATATACTTTTCGCCTATACAAGACTCTAATCTGTAAAGCAAATTTAAAGAATAGTAATCTTCCTCTTAACGATAGTAATTTAATATCAATATATATTATGTGTTGGCTATATAGCTGACACATAAAAGTATATAGATAAGTCAGTAAGCCTCTGAATGATCCTCTATCTTCGACAATTGTCTAAGACCAGGAGTCTTGAATAGAAAACATCGGTGAGCGGGCAGGTGCTCACCGAATAAAATGCATGATTATACAATAGTATATATTATTATCTATTTAGTCTTATTTAAATACTGATAAAGTATTTGTATTACCCGAGAGTGAAAGTATTTATATTTTTATTTACTTCAATTTATGTGTCTGAGCCGTGGGCCTGTTTTATTGGCAACAGTAGGCGAGAACTTATCTATTACGTTTTTCTTGTCGATAATAAAGTATATTTTTGTGGAGAAACAGAGAGCTTTGATGGTAAGGACGGAGGATTTATAGGATGTTTTAGTGAAGGTATGTTAAAGTGGTATAGATTAATTGAAAAAGGAGTATCTGCTCATAAACTATGTTTTTATCGATAATGAGTTGGCGGTTTGCGGAGAAAAATTCCTAGGCTTTTTCGACTCAGATGTAGGCGAGGCTTTACGGCTTGTAGAATGTGCTTCAGAGCTTACCGACATATGTCTTAGTGACCGTGTAGTGTTTTGCGTTGGCTACAGAGGCTGCTTTGCTTTAGTTTGTAGAGATAGTATACTTGTAGAGAAGAGCCTTGAAGTAAAAGGCGAGAGCACATGGTCTAGTACAGGTTTTCTCTTAAGTGAATATGCTAGCCTAGATTTTAGTGGCAAAACAGGTTTGCTTGTATACTTATCCAGGAAGTTTAAGGGCGAAATAAATATTGCTAGGAGAAGAATAATTGTCAGATAATGGAATTTAAAAAGCTGTGAACAAATAGAACATATTTCTAGCGAAATTAAAGTAAAAGACTTAAAGTACAGAGTACACTATATAAATGCATTCAGTAAAAGAACACTTAATGCTATTAACTGGTCATCTAGAGTAATTTACAGCAACAATTTTTCTCAAGTGACTTTACAATAATCAAATATAGTACAGTTTGGCTGAACTACCTTGATTCTTTGTTATCTTCTTATATGAGAGAAGCAAGTCTTTTAATAAAATATAAATGATCGAAATAAGTTATAAAGCTGCAAGAGGTAAAGGTATGAAGCTGCTAAAGCGACTCCATTAGTATTTTTGAATAAATTACAAATATTTTTACTAAATTATTGTAAAGTATTTATAATTTATGGACCGATATTTTTGGAGAATAGTTTTATTAAATAAGACTTTAGCAGATTTGCTTATAGCACAAGATATTTAGATGTGTGTTAAATAGTATTTAGTGAAGTATGAGCGAGGTTATTGAAAAAGATATAAAGAATAAACGTATTAAGGTAAAATATCCTGTAGTGAAGAAAATTAAGTTGGGTAGATGAGTTTTAAAAGAGAAGATAGGTGTCTTCATTGGCTGTAAGAGTAAAGCTGAGAGCTAGACTTAAAAAGACTAACAAAGTAGCTGAGCTAGTTGTGTTAGTCAATGGAGGAGCTGAAAGTCTTAGGCCGTGTCTTGTTGTAGATACTTCTGTAGCTGAGGCTTTGGGTGTCTACGAGCAGTGCCTACTTAATCCCAAGTGCTGTTGAGTTAGAGTTATTAGATGAACACGGTAATGTTTTGTCTAAGATTACTGCTGACTTAGTTATCCAAATTGGTTTAACAGAACCTCTAATAACTGATGTGACTATAGATGCCTTGGGAATAAAAGTAATTAGTTTTTGGTAAGGGTCTTTGGAGGCATGAGAAGAATCCTTTAAATGTTGTTAGAAGAAGTGCTTAATGTTTATATATACTTTAAGTATTGTGCAAAACTATTTAAGAGGATATTTGTGATTAATAAGCATGTATAATACTTCATATAATCCTCCTCGCAGATCTATGTTATCTAAGAGAAGTAGAAATAAGATAATATTATTTACAGTGACTGTAGTAGTTCCTTTGCTGTTAATTATGCTTTCGATTAGCGGAGCAACAGCTTTCATAGCATTTCTTTCCTTTTTAGTAGCTTTATTCACGTGGTTCATGTGGCATATATTTGCTATAAAAATAGCTGATTTTATTCTCAGAAAGCATGCTAAAAAACAGGAGCTTTGTTTTCTCACCGAGAATCCTCAGATAAGGGAAGTTAGTCTTAAGTCTCTGCTTAAGCTTTCAATATTCGCTTTATTCTTTCTATTCAGCTCATCGACTTTAGTTTTATCTATTTTAGACTATACGAATACTCTGCATTACTTGTTTTTACGGAAACCTGACTCGGCTTTAAACCTTATAGTCGATGTTTTCTTATTATCCCTCTTCCTGTGGCCCTTTTTCTCAATATTCGTTGTTCCAGTTAAGAGTCTTTTTGAAGGGAGTGACTTCAGGATAGTCGACTATGAGCAGAAAACTGTAACTGAAGTTCAAGTTAATCCTCTACTCGAAGACTTTATTGGACTCAGCGTAGGCTACTCTTTTATTCTTCAAGTGATTATGGCAGATACTCTAGTAAACGCGATTGTTTACTTGATTGTTCTTTTTATAGCACTGTTTCCTCCAGCATTTATACTAGCGCTTATGTACTCACTGATATCTTATCCTAGACACATAGCTAGACTATACAGGAAATTTGCTTCAAAAATACCAATATTATCGCAGTGAAGAGAAGGAATAGTTTTAATCTCTTTTATCAATAAATGTAGTTTTATATTCTCTCTTTGAAACTAGTTTATGCCGAAATGTGTATTAAAACTATTGGTAACAGTATTGACTGCTGTTTTACTTAATGCTAGTGAAAGAAAGTTTTTATACTTTGCTAGCAGTCTTTACTTTCATGTATTCAGAAAAACAGTATTCTTAGTAACAACTTTAGTAGCGCTGTCAATGTTTGTGGTGTAGAAGACTTTTGGAGAGCTTTAAGTTACTATTAGAGCTGACAAGCGAAGGCTCTGGCCGCTACCTTTCGCTATTCTCGCTTTCTGGGTCCCCTGTAGAGCCTGCCTTAGACCCTTGCTACGACTTAAGTGACTTCTAACGAGGTACTACGCTGTCGCCTACTGCTTAACAACGCCAGTAATACTTTTCATCACGATACTCTGCTACTCAAACGAAATAAAGCCGTCATGAGGTTTATAGCTTTCACAGACCTAATATTCGGCACACATTATAATTTTCAGTTTTCTTCGGAGCATCGGTATGGAATGCTGTGCTTCACATACCACTAGTCGTAACCTGTACCTACGCGTTTATTCTCTCTACAAGACGTTAATTTAACTAAGGCAATGCTTGTCTTTAAGCATAGGAGTGCATGTCATCAAAGTGCTATGGCCTTAAGATCAGGGTGTAGTTCATGGCTACTATTAAAGCCACTTTGGTTACTTGCATGCTTAATAAATTCACTTTTATTTTGATTTAAATAAAGTTATGAAATTTTATACTAAAGAATGGAGTGCTCTGCAGGTAGTTACTTTGCAACGAATTTTCCTTCTTTTATTACAAGTCTATGTACTATTCTATTGTCTGAAGTTGCTCCAGGAGGAAGCGTGTAAGCTTCTATTTCAATGTAGTCTTTAATAGGGCTATTTAAAATTTTCTTAGCTAATGTCTCTTGTACTTGAAATATTCCTGCACTATTACTCATTTCGATAACTATTTTAACAGGCCTTGAGTCTCCTTCAACTATTTCGACGTTTTCAATGGACAGTGCAGAGACAGTATGTATATTTACGTTCCCTTCACTGAAAGCTAGTCTTCCTCTGCCCTTAGTCATGTCTGTTCCGTCAGCTATACCAACTAAAGCTGCCTCAACAGTTAAATCACGTACGTCGGCTTCATGTGCATAAATACAGTGAAGTATATGACCCCTTACTTCATACATTAGTTCAGAGTCTTCATATACTTTAGGTAGAAGTCTGTTTAACAGAGGTATTGCTAGATACACTCCTGATACATTGTGGTCTTTGCGGTGAACTTGGTTCCCTATGTCATGTAAAAGAGCTCCTGTTAAGACTACTAAATGTACATCGTCTTCATCTCCTGCATATTCTTTCATTATATCGGGTAAAATACCGTACTTAAGTAAAATCTGAAGCATTTTAAGAGCATTAGCTGCCACTACTTTAGCGTGGACCTCTCCGTGATCATTGTATTTGAGCTTAGCTACAGCTATGTAATTAGCCATATCCCAGTCAGCGTTAACCTCGGGATCATATCTAAGTAGCTCCCACATCTTCATAGCTTTAGGATACTTTGCGAGAATACTTGAAATTGTTTGCTCTGCATCATTTTTTAGCTTTAAGTAAGTTGAAGGTATTTCTAGCTCAAATCCACTTCCTACAGCTATTTTTCTAACCATAGTTTATTTTAATTTAAAACAATATTATATTTTTTGGTTAAAGTTTCTAAGTACTTACGTACTAATTTCTAAGCTCTATACTTGAACTATAAGGCTTAATGGTCTCTAAGGACAGCAATAAATATGGCTTAATCTAAAAATAGATGTGTTTAAAGTTCCTTTCATTAATCGTGAAGAGGAATTAAAAGTTCTAAGAGAATATGCTGAAAGAGGTTTTTATCCTATTCTACTTATTTATGGTCCTGAAGGATGTGGTAAGACTAGACTTCTTAAAGAGTTTATAAAAAGCATTGAAGAAACAAGTGACTATATCATAGTATATGTTGATGCTCAAAACGTTGGCTCACTAAAAGACGCTGTTTATGCTCCTCCCCTACTTTTAGAAGCTTTTAGTAGTTTAGTAGAATCTATTTCAGAGCCAGTAGGAAAATTTTCTGCTAGAATGCTACCTTATGTGTTTAAGAAATTTTTTGAAAAACGGCTTAGAAATAAGCATGTTATTATAGCGGTAGATGATGTTGCGAGACCTCTTGGAGTAGATGTTATTGAAAGCTACGTCAAAACTATGCTAAATTTACTTGAATGGATTGTTGATAAGGGCGCTGAATCCGCTTTTATTGTAGCTACTACAAGTGAAGGTCTTTCTCTAAGTCTTCTTGCTAGACATAGTTATGTTAGTTTAAGTGAAGTATGGAACTTGAGTAGAGAGGCCGCTGAGGAACTTCTAAGTACTTTGGGTGCGCCGAAGCATCTTTTTGAGGAGATATGGCTTATGAGTGGGGGAAATCCGAGAGCAATATTAGCTATTTCTGCTAGAAACTGGAATTTAGATATATGGTTTAGGGAAGTAGCAAGGAATATTGTTTTAGCTACGAGAAGCATTGTATTTAAGTATAGGAGTCAGCTAGCTGAGGTTGTTGAAAATGTGGATAGCTTAGTTAATTGGACAGAGCTTGAAGAAGCGCTTATTAAAGCTAATCTAGTTACGCCAATAAGTAGACCTTGTCTAGGGTATACGCCTCCAATTGACTTAGAGCTCGGCGTAGGGAAATACTATGCTTGGCAAATACCAGCCTATAGAAAGGCTCTTGAAAAAATTTTAAAACTATAGTTTTACTAAGTAGCTTTTCTCAACAATTAGCCCGTACCTGTTAGCGCCATGAATTCTGTCAGCGGGATAAAGGAATACGCTTATTTTTTTCTTTAAGTACTTTTTCATGTAAGCGAATTTAAGTACATTTTCTTCACGGAAAGCTTCTTCCCTAGGAACTCTAAGTTCAATAGAAATATCTCGAGAAAGTCTAACGTGAGGCCATTCTCCATAGGCATGAGCGTAGTCCTCTAAAATATAGTTGAGTAAATCGTCTACATTAATTCTCTCGTCAACGATTTTTATGTAAAGACGATTATCTCTCCAGTAGAAGCCTAAGAGAAAACCTATTTTCTCGCCTTCAGTACTGACTACTTCCATAAATTTCTTCAGCTCAACTTCAGCTCTATAGTGTTCCATAAGGCTTTTTCTCAAAACAGCTATATATCTTGAGCGTCGCTAAGAATATTTACCTGTAGATGTATTTTCCTCAATGGAAAATACTCGCAGCAAGCTTATTGAGGCAGAAAGGCTACTTGATTCTGGCAAGTATCATGAGGCTGTTATAGTTCTTAAAGAGTACTTAAGTAAAGCCCCTGAAGACCCTGAAGCTTGGGGAAACTTAGGTGTAGCGTACTACTATTTAAGAAAATGGAGAGAAGCAGAAAAGTGCTTTAAGAAAGCTATTGAGCTAGGCTCAAAAGACCCCGATCTCTGGTATAATTTAGGCTACCTGTACCGTGAAGAAGGAAGAGTAGACGAGGCAATCAAATACTATAGGAAGTACCTTGAGCTCAACCCAGTGGATGCTACAGCCTGGAATGAGCTCGGCATAATATTCTTCAATAAAGGTGAGCTCACTGAAGCAGAAAAATGTTTTAAAGAAGCCTACAGGCTTAATTCCAGCGACCCTATTATCGCCGGGAATTTATGCATAGTTATGAGGAGTTTAGGTAAAGAAGAGGAGTCCGAGGAAATATGCAGTAAAGCGATTTCATTAATTAGAGAAGAGCTCGAGAAAAATCCTCGTGATGAAAATCTCTTAGAGTTCTTAGCACTAGTCTATATGAGCTGTCTAGAATTCAGTAAAGCGGAGGAGATTTATAGAAAAATAGTCGAAATAAATCCAAGTAACAGTGAAGCATGGATTAATTTAGCTATATGTTTGCTTAGACAGTATAGAGGAAGAGAGGTCTTTGAAATTATTTCAGGAACTCTTGAACGCTTTAAAGACAATACATCTGTATGGCTTAAGTGCTTGTCTCTCGTCGAAGAATATCCTCAGCTAGATGTAGTCGACTTTTACCGCAAGGCGTGTGAGCTAGATGTACGTGAAAGCGAAGTATGGATGAAAATAGGGTATTTGCTACGTCTTTACGGCAAACTCGAGGAAGCTCATGAAGCTTACAGGCGGGCAGTAGAGCTTAAGCCTAGTCTTAAGGCATTTATTGAGCTAGGCTTTACTCTATTCTGTAAAAAAGACTACAGCGAGGCGGAGGAAGTCTTCAGACAGGCTGTAGAAAAATACTCTCAGTCCCCTAGAGCCTGGGAGTTCTTGGGAGAAATACTTTTTTATCAAGCGAAGTTTTCTGAAGCAGAAAAGATTTTCCGGAAAGTACTGGAGCTCGATAAACAGTACTGTTCGGCATGGATTAACTTAATTAAATCAGTAATGTTTCTAGCGCGATTTGATGAAGCTGGGAGAATAGCTAGAGAGGCATTAAAGTACTGCCCTAAGTCTCCACTTATTTTAAAAGAATACGGGCGACTTATGCTCGAGAAAGGAGCTTTTAGCGAAGCTTCTCGCGTCTTAGCTGAAGCTGCCAAGCTTTCTAGAGAAGACTATGATACATGGTATCTTCTAGCACTTAGCTTGAAGAGAGAAAACAGGTTTGATGAAGCGAAAAGAGCTTGTCGCAGGGCCGTAGAGCTAAAGCCAGATAGCTGGAAAGCATGGTGTCTTTTAGGAGAAATACTTTATGAGAAAAACGACTACAAGGAGTCCGTGGAAGCATTTTCTAAAGCCTTAAGCTTGAATCCACAGAGCGAGGAAGTTAAGACGAAGCTAGAAATAGCTAAAGGGCTCGCTAAAAGCAGCTAACTCAGTTTCGCTGAAGTCTTGTCGCTGAAGAAAACTAAGTCAGAAATATATTCTGAAAACAGGATAGTTTACTGTGGCTGAAAGTACTAGAAAGCGTATTAGTGAAGGATTAGTTTTAACTAGGTATTGGGCTTTCTCAGCTTTCTTTATGTCGGTAGCTAAAGGCGCTGTAGGCTTGATTTCAGGTAGTTTAGCTATGGTTGCTGACGCTTTTCACGGACTATCAGATTTTATTGTGGCTGCTGTATGCTGGATAGGGCTGAAAATAGCTCAGCGGAAGCCTACAGAAAAATTTCCCTACGGCTACTATAGAGCAGAAAGCATTGCTTCGCTGCTAGTGAGCGCAGCGATAGTCTACGCAGGCATCGAGTTTATATCAGAGGGCATTGCTTCTGCAGGAAGGGTTCCTGAAATAAATATGGGAGAGTACGCGCTAGTTGTCGCAGCTGTATCTTGTTTAATCTCACTCATCCTTTGGAGAGTTCTCACTAGAAGAGGCAGAGAGCTCGAAGTATACTCAGTTAAAGCTCTAGGAGACGAGTCTTTCACAGACTTCTTGGCGTCGCTTGGAGTATTCATAGCAGTGCTCTCGTCTACACTTAAAGTCCCTTACGTCGAGAGCATAGTTACAGTAGCTATTGCAGTCTTTATTCTTAAAACAGGCCTAGTAAACGCCCATAAAGCTCTCTTAGCACTAATGGATATAAGTCCTTCAAAAGAAATAGAAGATAAAGTAAGGAAAGTCCTCGAAAGCATAGAAGGCATAGAAGGGTATAAAGACCTCAAGCTCAGAGTCTCCGGTCCAGTTATCTTCGGCGAGGTAACTATACTCGTTAAAGGCTTTCTAGATATAAAGCGTGCTCACCAAATTGCTGAAATGGTTGAAAAAGCGATTAAAGAAAATGTGCCTAAAATAGAGTACTTGACTGTACACATAGAGCCAGCTAAGAAGCATCCATCACTTATCGCTGTTCCATTGAGCGCAAGCAGCGGACTCGATTCACCTATATCAGACCACTTGGCGCGAGCACCCTACATTACTTTAGTAAAAATAAGTAGCAAGGGTATAGAAGAAGTAACTATAGTAGAAAACCCCTATAAGGTCAGGAAAATGAGAGCAGGACTGACTTTAGCTCACTGGCTAGTTGAAAACAAGGTAGAAGCAGTAGTTACTAAACATATAGGCGAAATAACTTTTCACACGCTCAGAGATCACTTAATCGAAATTTATTCAGCAGACTGCAGAACTCTCCGAGAGTGCATCGAGAAACTTGCTGAAGGCAAACTCTCGCTCTTAAGTAAGCCTACTAGAGAGCTAGGTGAAGAAGAAGTCGAGAAGAAGCATGTCGGCGAAGAAAACACTAGCTAAACTTCTGTTTTTAACTCTAATATACATAACGGCATGCTTACTGCTTGAAGTAACTGAGCCTAAAGATCATGGTAGTACTGAAGACAGTTGTATCTGAGAATTCTTGGCAGCAGAACTTTTCAATAGAGTATTTGCAAAGTGCTGAAGTAAGAGAAGTAAGTGAAAATTCTGCTTAACGCGAAAAAGGTTCCATTTATTGTAATTTTATGAGAGTAAAATTTATATATTTGATATACATGCTTGCTATAGCAATATGAGCATATTCTGGTTTGCTGTGAAATTTATTTCGAGAGACATGAAGTTTAAGAAGTTCACTACTGCGCTGACTATTTTAGCTGTAGCTAGTGGCGTAGCTGCTTTAATAGCGCTCAGAATAATCAGTATTGGAGCCAGAGTCGCCGTCTCGAATATTATCGAGGGGCTTTTCTCGGGAGAGCTTGTAGTGTACGGTGAGGGTCTCTGCGATATACCAGAAACAGCTGTTAATGATTTATCTCGAATACTTGGCGTCGAAAAAGTGATTCCTGTCGTATGGACTCTAGGCTACACTAAAGGGTCTCTAGCATTCATTTTCGGTATTAGAGCAGAGGACTTGAAATACGTTGTTTCCTCGGTAGTAGACGGGAGAGGATTCTATGCAAACGAGAGTAGAGTATGCTTAGTTGAAGAGAGTTTCGCGGAAGAAAACGGCATTAAGCCTGGAGACTGGATTATTGTTAAGCCTCAGATAGGCTCATCTGACTACTTTTTCAGAGTAGTCGGCGTTGTTAGCATAGGCATTAAGATTCAAGGAATGTTGGGTAGAGGAGCATACCTAGTAGTTCCTATGAGAGAAGCCCAGGAAATACTGGGTAAAGAAGGCTATGTTTCGATGATTCTTATTAAAACTAAGGATAAGGATAAGAGCGTGGAGAATGTCCGTAGAGCTATTTTAGCCGAGTATCCGAGTGCTCAAGTTTACTGTAGAGAAGAGCTTTTGAGCGGTGTTTCCAAGATACTGGGTGTAATTGACGGCCTTCTCTTCGCTGTAGCAATTATAGGCGTTACAGTAGCTATTTTCAGTACATCTAATACAATCATGTCTAGTGTAAGAGAGCACGCCAGAGAAATAGCTATATTGAGGTCTATTGGCGCTAAAGCCAGTGACGTGGCTTTAGTTTTCATGCTAGAAGCCTTTATCTTTGGGCTGCTGGGAGGAGTTATTGGCGCGGGTTTAGGACTAATAGGAGCTAATGCTGCTCGAAAGCTAGTCGAGTCTGCTGGTTTATTCAAGATACCGCTCATTATAACACCTGAAGTTATTGCAACGGGAGTTATTTCAGCTGTAGTAGTGAGTGTAGCTAGCTCGATTTACCCTGTTTTTAAGGCAGTTAAAGTAAAGCCGATTGAGGTGCTTAAAAATGAGTGAAGTACTCAAATTAGTCGATATTTGGAAAATATATGGTAGTGGAGGAAACAAGATAGCAGTACTCAAGGGCATAAATCTCTCTATTAAGAGAGGAGAGCTAGTCATAATAATGGGGCCTAGCGGCAGTGGCAAATCCACACTGCTAAGCATAATAGGGACTTTAGACCGCCCTACAAAAGGAAAAGTCTATATCGGCGGAGTAAACGTAACTTCACTTAACGAAGACGAGCTAGTGTTGTTCAGGAGCCGTAGAATAGGCTTTGTTTTCCAGTCATACAACCTCATAAAGAATCTCACAGCTCTCGAGAACGTAATGCTCCCTATGATTCTCTCGAGGTTGTACGATGTTAAAGAAGCCGAGAAGAAGGCTTTAGAGTTACTGAAGCTCGTGGGCCTAGGTAAACACGCCCATAAGTTTCCTAAGCAGATGTCGGGCGGTCAGCAGCAGAGAGTAGCTATCGCTAGGGCTCTAGCCACAGACCCCGACTTAATTCTAATGGACGAGCCTACAGGAAACCTAGACTTAAAGTCTTCTGCACAGGTAGTTTCACTGATTAAGTGGCTGAACGAAGTCTACGGCCAAACCTTCCTTATCGTGACTCATAACCCTGAGCTAGTTGAAGTAGCCACTCGCGTGCTCTATATTCGAGACGGCAGAATCTACGGGAATCCTCCTAAGCAGCTGCTGGCCGTTAAGCTAAAAGAAGAGCTAGCTAAAATGGAGAAATCTAGTACTGTACGAGAAGCTCAGCTCAAGCTTCTCGAAATTAAGGCACAAGCTCTGAAAAGACTTGCTTTAACAGGGAGTATTTCTGAGAGCAGGCTGCGAGAAGAGCTAGAGTACTTGAGGCTTCGCGTAAGTAAGCTAGAATCCCTGGTTTCTAAGTAAACTAATGATAGAAAAATTTATATACCTGATATACATCTTAAGCAGAGATTATGAGGATATATATTGTATTGCTACTAATACTAATGGTTGCTGTAGAAGTTGCTTTAGCTGAGCCTCAGCTTATAGCAGAGAAGGTTATCTCTAGAGAGATAGTAGTTAGTCCTCAAGGAGAAGTAGTCAAGGCATCGACTTACGTTACTTTGACCATTGAAGGCGAGGGAGAAGCAGACTTAATTGATAAAACAGCTTTTATTCAGCCAAGCATAAAGACTCACTCTATTAGACCTAGTGAAGTTTCCGTAGATGGAGAGCTAGTTGAAGTTCAGTGGAGGTCTCTGAAAGTTTCTGATAGACTTGTAGTAAAGTATACTGCTCCTTTAGTTAAGATTCCCGTAAAAATGAGCTTTGAGCTATTTGTAAACGGGAAGAAGGTTTCATTAAAGTACTCTGATAGATTTTATTTAGTTGAAGCATCTAAAGGCGATGTTATAGTATACAGGCTTGTAGTCGAAAACTGCTTTACAGTAAACGGAGCTAAACCATTGTTACTCGTGCTAGTTACTTGGAGTATCGATTCAACTAAATTCAGTGTAATTAATTGTAGTCCTGCCCCAGCTATTGTTACAGAGCTCGGTGAAACACGCATGTACACTTGGTCTACTATGCTAAACGACTCTCTAGTAATAGAAATGACTTTCAAAGTAAGGAAAACTAGCATGTGGGGAGATGCCTGCATTACATCTCCTCAAGTAAATGTAGTTCTCGACACATCATCTATGCTAAAGAATATAGAGGAAACTATAAGTCAGCTTGAGAATTCACTTAAAATGCTCGACTTAATTGACAATTTAACTAAAAATACTATCAGTGGACTAAAGCTAATGTCAGCTATTTTAAAGAATTTAAGTAATAGTCTAGAGACATACGCTGAGCTACTCGAAGTCTGTGCAAATAAGTCTAGTGAAGCTTCAAAGAGCTTAGCTGAAGGAGCTCAGATATCCTATGAATTTTCTGAGAAACTAAAAGAGCTCAGCAGAACTATTAATAAGTTAATTGAAATTAGGAACAAGCTAGAATACTATATTGAATTCTTTAAAATAGGAAACAGTTATTCCAATGAAATTGAAAATCTCTTAGATAATATTAAAGAAAACTCTTCGACAATACCGCCCTCTTTAAATGAAATTACTGAAGAGATAAAGACTATTTTGAATGAAGTTGACTTAACGAAAGAGGATCTGCAAGAAACTATAATTGAGATAAAAGAACTTATCGATAATCTAGATAAAATAGCTCAGGGTGTAAGCGAAAGTATTAAGCTAGTGGAAGAACTGGGTGAGAATTTAGAGATTTCAGCAGGATATATGGCACAGCTTGCACAGGGACTACGTAACGCTAGTGAATATGCTAAAGAAATGGCTTTAAATGCTACGGAGCAGGCCGAAGAACTAGACTCGAAAATAGTTCTTATTAAAGAGAATTTATCAGAGTTAAGTAAAGCGAGAAAAAGTCTCGAAAAAAGACTAGAGAGTTTGAAGAGACAGTATAGTGCTTTATTGAAGTTAAATAAAGTGTACTTAAGTGAAAAGCCCTTGATTAAGTGTGGTGTAGAAGCAGAAGGAAAAATTCTAGCAGATATTGTGGAAATAAAGACTTTTAACATAATGGTTAAGGAGCCTCGAAGCTTCAGTATCCAGCCAGAGCTGAACACGGGTAAGAAAAGCAGCGGATTTAACTATTATCTACTAATATTGCTTGCCGCAATAGCTCCCCTAGCTTTATTAGCTAAAGCAGGCTTAAAGAATATAAGAAAAGAAAGCTACAGGGAATTAGTTGAAGAAATAGATGAAATTACAGAAAGAATAGAGAGACTGAAATCATGTCTAGGAATTGGTGAAGAGAATGAGTGAAAAGAAGGGCAAGAAGGATGTATTAATTAGAGGCGTAGACGAGGAAGCCTACCGCAGCTTAACTGATTTAGCGAAAAGAATGCGTGTAAGTACAGGTTATCTTGCCTCTGAATCATTTAGACTTCTAGTAGCTCTTCTCGACGGTAGATGTAGATTTCTCTTAGTTCCATTAGAATTGGCTAGGAGAGTTAGAGGACTTATGCCAGAGACTCTTAAAAGTATAGCTCCCTATGTTATTAAACATGTAGACAAGCTTAGAGTAAGTAGAGCAGATCTTTATTCAGTAAAGTCTCCAATAATATTCTTTGGAATAAATGAGCTTATTTTTGAAGACGATGTTACTGAAAAAGATATTGATAAAAAAGTACTTAGAATAATAAACTGTAAAATAATAGAGATACCAAAACATATTAGCAAATTCTTCATACTAAGCAGAGCAAGCTTCATTAAAGAAATAAGGGTTAGAGACTCTTAAAGTTTAATCGAGTAGTATAGTATCTAATTCTACCCTATAGTTTGAGCCAGGTGCTGTGAGCAAAGTATTCTAAAGTATTACATAAAGTTTATATTCTGTATTACATTTGTATACATATGTCTGAGGTAATCAGTATACGTGTGTCGAGAGAGATTAAGTTTAAGATGAAGAAAATTCCTATAAATTGGAGTGATGAAATAAGAAAATTTATTGAGAAAAAAATAAGAGAGTACGAGTTGTTAGAACTTTTAAATAAGATAGAGAAAAATGCCAAAAACAGAGTAGTTAAGTATGATTCTAGTAAATTTATTAGAGAGGATAGAGAGAAATGAGTTTTGTATTAGATGCAAGTGTATTAGTTAAACTTGTTATAGAGGAGCCTGGATCAGAAGAGTCTAGAAAAATTTTTAGAAAAAATGTTAGTCGTGGGTATGAACCTTATACTGTTGATATTGCTCTATCAGAGGCCTTTAATGCTCTGTGGAAGCATGTAGTACTCACTAAAGATCTTTCGTTAAAGAAAGCATGGGATGCTGTCGAAGACTTACTGAACTTGTGGTATAGGCTAAAGGTAGTGTCAACTGCTAAGCTATTTAATGAAGCGTTTGCGACTGCAGTTAAGTATAAGCTTACTTTCTATGATGCTCTCTATGTAGCTTTAGCTAAAATAGTAGGTGGAGAATTAATTACAGCGGATACTAGGCTGGCTGAAGTGATTACTACAAATGACTTGTGTAGAGTTAAGGTTGTTGCTGTTTAGCGTAGTATTCTGTTACTTTTCTTACTGCTTCAGCTATGTCTTCTACGTCTTTGTCTGAGAAGTGTTCATTTATTGGAACTGTTATTATTTCGGCCAGTATTTTCTCGACGTTTGGGCATAGTCCTGGCTTGTATTCTATTTTTTTGCCATAGTAGGGGCACTCAAATGGACAGCGTGTTTTACCGTAAACTCTTTTTTCCATGAGATAGGGTACTGTGTAGAGCGGTTTGCCTATGTAGCCCGCGCTAGCAGGTATTCCTTCAGCGCTGAGTGCTTTAGCAAAATCTATATTTGATACTTTTAGCTTCTCAGTGTTTACTTTGATAGGGTATAGCCAGAAGGAGTGTTTTCTTTCTTTAGTTGACTTCGGTAAATATAGATAGCCGCTGTTCTCGAGATCTTCTAGCAGTTTAGTGAGTTTTTCTCCAAGCATGCGTCTTTTCTCAACAACTTTTGGTAGTTTCTTGAGCTGCGCTAGTGCTACAGCGCCTGTTAGCTCGTTCATTCTGTAGTTGAATCCGAACATAACGTATGTTCTTGCAAAAGAGGGTGCGTCTCTTACCCAGCCCTTGTCCATAAATAGGCGGGCTTTTCTTCCTAGTTCATCGTCGTTTGTTACAGTTATTCCGCCGTCACCTGTAGTCATGTGTTTCGACATTTGTAGGCTAAACGCGTTTATATGGCCTATTGTTCCTACTCGCCTGCCCTTGTACTCGGCTAGGTATGCTTGGCAGCAGTCTTCTATAACATATAGGCCGTGTTTTTCTGCTATTTCCATTATTGGATCCATGTCGCAGGGATATCCAAACAAATGTACTGCTATAATTGCCTTAGTTTTCTCAGATACTCGTTTCTCTATGTCGCGTGGGTCAAGTGTGTATGTGTAGGGGTCTAGGTCCGCGAAAATAGGTATGCAGTTTTGAGCTAGAATAGGGATTATTGTTCCCATATCGGTTATAGGCGATGTAATTACCTCGGAGCCGGCATCTAGTTCTAGTGCGCCTAGAGCAATATGTATGGCAGCAGTTCCAGAAGTACAGGCTACAGCGTGCTTTACTCCATAGAATTTCGCGAATTCTTCCTCAAATTTCTTGACTTTAGTTCCACCGTACCTAAAGAGCTGTTTTGACTCGATTACTTCTTTCAGTTCTTTTAGTTCTTCTTCACCAATGTCTCTATAGAGGGGAAAAGGCTCCTTTCTAACAGGTTCTCCACCGTGAATTGCGAGTTTAGTCAACTAATCACCGTTAATTATACCATATCTAAAGTATTTAGCACTAAGTGACTTTAGTTTATTCTTTTAGTTAATTAGCTTGAATGACCACGGCTCTTTTTCCTTTAAGTATTTTGCGGCAGTAAGTGCGGCTATTGCTCCTTGGGCGCATGCTACCACGAGCTGATTTTCTATACCGGTTATGTCTCCTGCAGCAAAGAGTCCTTCAATGCTTGTTCTCATTCTAGCATCTACTTTAATAAATCCTTTCTTATTAAATTCCGGGTTAATAGACTTTAAGAAAGACACGTTTGGCTCATGACCTATTGCGATAAATACTCCATCTACATCAATAATTTTTTCGGTAATAGTTTCTCTATTCACTATTTTGAGTTTTTTAACACTATTTTCACCAATGATCTCTACTGCTACATATGGAACTAGTATTTCGATGTTACTTCTTTCTCTAAGTTGTTTAACTAGTATGTCTTCTGCTCTAAATTGCTTACGTCTATGAATTAAGTAAACTTTTTTACATATGTCAGAGAGGTAGAGAGCATAGCTTACGGCAGTACTTCCTCCACCTATTACTGCTACGACTTTATTTTTGTAAAGAGCTCCATCACATACAGCACAGTAGCTTACTCCTTTGCCTAAGTATTCTTTTTCGCCAGGAATATTGAGTCTTCTAGGTTCCATTCCACTAGCTATTATAACAGTTCTAGCTCTTGCTACTTCACCGCTTTTAAGAATTACTTCAAAAATATTCTCTTTTATATGTATATCTATTACCTCATCGTATATTAAATCTACATCAAATTCAAGTAAATGCATTTTAAATAACTGAGCTAATTCCGGCCCCATGACTCCCCGTAGAGTCCCGGATAGTTTTCTATTGTGCTTGCTTCAAGCAGCTGTCCTCCTATATCTTTTCTTTCTACTAGTGCTGTCTTCAAGCCTCTTCTCACAGAATATATTGCAGCTGTGACGCCTGCTCCTCCTCCGCCAATAATTAAAACATCATATATTTTTCTCGCTATGTTAGTTAGTGTGAGCATCAGTCTGAAGTCCATAAAGTTTTTCTCAGAACTACTTCCGGGTCTTTTTCTAAGTCAAAAGGAAGTATCTTCTTTCTGAGAGTTTTTCCTAAAACAAAGTAGATTTGCGGCTTTAATGTAGGGGTTATATCAATATTTTTACGAAAAGCCATAGTGTCGAAGTAATAGTCAATATGCTTCTGAAGTTAAGCGGTAGAGAGACAGCGTCCCATGTTCTGAGCCTAATGAAGCTTCTGGTATATGAGCCAGTGATTAAGTTGTAGTCTGTGTGAACCGATATGCTTAAGTTACGTGGATCAGAGTTTTCGACAAGTATACTACTATAGCCCCTGGTGAAAAGAATGTGTGTTCTATCCATTTCTTCTACAATAATTACGCCTTTCTCTTCTAGTGCTTGAGTAGCTGAGGAAAATAGTCTCATGAGGTTCCATGAATCAAAGTGAACGAGTATTGCTCCATACATTAAGACTATGTCAAATCTTCCTACAGTGTGTGCTTTAATAGCATCTAGTTTGTGTACTTCAGCTGAGTGTATTTCTTCTTTAGCGAAGCGAAGAGCATCTTTGAGAGCAGCTTCTCTTAAATCAATTATCGTGAGCTTTACTTCACTAACATCTTTAGTCTCCTTGAGTACTTTAGCTAAAGCCACCTATTCCTCTACCTGCTCCAATATCTAGAATGCTGACTTTATTTTTCTCAAGTATGTCTTTAAAACCAGGGATGGTCTAAAAGAATACTAAACTCTTTTAAAGCTGTTTCATATCTTTCTTTACCTTCAGGTGACCAGGGATTATCTTTCCATGAAGCTATAGAGTATCCTTTCTCTAAACTGTCTGCTGTACTCATATTATGGCTCATTTTTACTGATTTATTATTTTTTACCAACTTAGCGACTGCATTGCTGAGTAAGGATTAGGAGTATTATATCGGCCATTTTTCCATGTTATATGCCATAGTCCAGAACATGTATTCGTATTTTGACGCTATTCTGAATATCTTTAAATATTTTTTGTAGTTTTCTCCATTCCATAAATTATCTATTATTATTCTTAATTCGTTTAAAAGCTCTCTATATTCTTTACTTAAATATGCTTGACACCATGAACGGTAAAGCTCTACGGGATTTCTGTCTAATTTGTTTTTATGTTTTTCTGCTATTTCGAGATATGTCCAGAAGCACGGTAGTGTTGCTATTAGTCCTTCTAGAGAAGTTCCTTGGCTACAAGTAGTGTAGAGGAAGTTCATGTATGCTAGTGCTGTTGGCGCGGGTTCTGTCTCAATTACTTCGTTTAAACTTAATCCTAGTTTCTCTAATATTTTCTTGTAGTTTTCTATTTCAATAGTTGCGTCGAGGTATGCTATTTTGAGGGCTATTGCTGCTGTCGTGGGGTCTGCTTTAGCTGCTATAATGGAATAGCTTTTCATTAAGGTTACTAAGTAGTTGTAGTCTTGTATTACGTAGTACTTGAACTTATATAAAGGGAGCTTACCTTCATAAAGCTCTACTACAAAGGGATGCGATAATATCTTAGACCATATTTCCTTGACATCTTCATGAAGTCTTTCTGAGAGCCTCACATCTATTCATAATTCCTCGTATACTTATACTGTCTGCTACATTGATTTGATTGCCATTTATTTGGCGAGTTTCAGCGATAGTATTTCGAACGGCTTTAAGTGTAAATTAAGGGAAGTTAGCGTATTTAATGGTTTTTCAAGTAGGTTTACTTTGTGTACTTTTCTGTAAGGTAGGTTTGTTGAAACTGATACTGTTGTTTCTTTGCCGTAGGGTTCATTTAGCCTGAGTATTATTTCTTCACTGTTTTCTGCTTTCTTGAGTGCTGTTAGTATTGCGTTAGGTGGATCTATTTTTAAAAAGGAGTATGTGGACGGCAGTTTTCCTTTATGTTTATTCTCTATTATTGGAATGAGCTTATTGTCTAGTTCGAAGCTCGGTTTTACTGCTTGCCTCCAGTCTTCTTCATGTGAGTATAGTGCATAGACTATTTCGTGGAGTCCTTCGTCTGTCACGAGCATTGGCTTAACAGTACTCCTTAAGAGCGATAGTCTAATTGAAGTGTTTCTTGTGTCGTAGCTGCAGTTAAATGGAGCTATTACTGTTACTCCACGCGCCTCTCTTTCCTCTGATATGTCTATCCATCTATAGAACGGGCTTTCTTCTTCACTAAACTCTCTTGGTATTGCTCCAAACTGTGTTCCACATGTCAGCTTGGGTTGCTGTATGTTGAACGAGAATACTGCTTTCAGTACATTCTGTTTCTCGTGCCAGTCTACAAGGAATCTGAATTCTACTCGCTTTATCTTCGAGTACAGCACTATTTCTTGAGCATACTTCGAGGACATATGGTTTCTAAGTACTCTGAGTTTAGTTCTCACAGGTCCTTTCTCTACTAGCTTTATAGTAGGTTCTGAGTCTACTTCAGCTATGTTGCCAGTGTATATGTTGAAGTCGTTTTTACCGGGAAGAAGTCTTCCCTCAGAGTCCCCTAGGTCCTCTATTAGCTGGAGTTTAATAGGTTCTTTCAGCAACTCGACTTCTAGTTCCTTGTCGTAGATGCTTTCAATAAAGCCTTTTTCATTTAATGATACTTTATATGAAGTATTTTCAATAACTTTGTCTGAGGCTTTAAGCTCGCTTTTCTCTTTCGCTTCTCCTCCTTCTATTCCATAGACTTTATAGCCCAAAGGAGGTACGTTTTCAGCTATGAAAATTACTTTAACTATTTTCTTTGAAGGCGACTGCTTGACTGTACTCAATACTTGTAGTGGAGCTTCTTTTCCGCTGTAATCAACTACTCTAATTTTACTCCATGTGGAGGGCAGTGCGAGCTCTACTTCTACAGCGTCTGTTCTCTCCCATGATAGTGGATTAAATACAATAATGTTTACATCGTATTTGCTTGTATCTATTTGAGAAGAAATAGCTTTAAGGGCTTTAATGAGCAGCTGCTTTGATTCACTTAAAACTCTATTTAAGTCGCTGACTGCTGCCTCATAAGCCTCTTCTACTACTGTTCCACCTATAATGTCATGAAACTGATTAAATAGAAGTGTTTTCCACAGTTTTCTCAATTCTTTTTCAGGATATTCTAGTAAATTGTAGGCGTAGGCTATTGCAGAGAATTTTTCTGCTGAAAGCAGGCTGTTTTCACATAGTCTGTTCAATTTCTTTAGTTCGAAGCGATTAGTTAAGCAGCCTACGAGCTCCCAGCCTAATTCTCCTCGAAGTACAGGCAGTTTAATTCCCTTTTCTTCGATTTCTTTTTCAATGGCTGCGAAGAAGTCTTCAGGAGTAGAGAAGAATACTTGAAGGCCTTTCTGCTCTCTCGATAGCTTCTCAACATTCATTACTTCTTGGTATGTTAGCCCTCCGCCGTGGTCTCCTTTACCAACAAGCACCATAGCGTTCTCTAGTCCGTATTTCTCGTAAAGGCTTGCGACTTCACGTAGATTTGGATATGGCCGTGTCATGAATGAGGGTATGAAAGGTGGTCTGCAAGCTAGAACTCTTGAGCCGTCTATTCCTTCCCACCAGAAGACAGTTTCTTCTTTGAATCCTCTCTTGTAAACTAGGTACTTTACTCCACTCTTAAGCAGTATTTGAGGTAACTGAGGTGAATGAGTCCAGTTGTCGGGTATCCAGCATACCTTAATGTCTACACCGAATTCTTCGAGAAAGTATTTCTTGCCATAGAGACACTGTCTTATAAGAGATTCTCCACACAGTCCCTCAATGTCTGCTTCAACATACATGCAGCCAGTTACTATCCATCTTCCTTCACTGACATACTTTTTAATAGACTCAAAGATTTCGGGATAGTATTTTTTCATGGCTTCGTAGAATGGGACTTGGTCTTGAACATACTTATAGCTCTTTACCCTACTCAGTATAAAGAGAGCTCTAAGAAAAGTTAGACGGCAGCAATCGTGTATAGTTTCAGGATTCCATGGCCAGAACCAGGCTACATCGATATGTGACTGCGAAATTATGTGAATTTTCTTCACAGAATATTTGCGTTTAAACGCTATTTATTACTTCAGTACCCGGGCAACCCTGTAAGCATTTGTTGCAATAGGAATCAATTTATAGATGACAGTAGATTATAATAATTGTGAATCAACTTTTTGTAGATAGGACAGAGGAACTCGCTTTTCTTGAAGAAAAATATAAAGAAAATAGAGCTCAGCTTATAGTAATCTATGGTAGAAGGAGAATAGGAAAAACTGAACTACTTTTAAAGTTTGTTAAAAATAAGAATTATATTTATTTTCTATGTGAAAAAACTAGTCCTCAATTAAATATATTGAAAATGGCTAGGAAAATGGCAGAGTACTTAGGTAAGAAAAGTTTTGCTCGCATACAGTTCGCCGACTGGGAAGACTTATTCAGAGAGTTTTTAGAATGGAAAACAGGAGACGAAAAAGTAGTAATTATATTAGATGAGTTCCCTTATTTAATTGAAATAGACAAAGGAGTGGTATCAGTTTTTCAGAAAATATGGGACGAATACTTGTCTAAAAGAACTGACATAGTGTTAATCCTCTGTGGATCTAGCATAGGTATGATGGAAACCGATGTTCTAGGCTACAAGAGTCCGCTTTACGGAAGAAGAACCGGTCAGTGGAAAGTAACTGAACTGAAGCTACCTTACATAAAGAGCTTTGTTCCCTCATACACTTTTACGGAACTACTCTATCTTTATGGAGCTCTAGGCGGAGTACCCGCTTACTTATGTAAACTAGACCCGAAGCTGAAAGTATTCGAAAATATAGAGAAGCTTTTCTTAAGAAAGGGAGCAGAGCTCTATGAAGAAGCGGAAAACCTACTAAGACAAGAGTTGAGAGAGCCTCGCAACTACAAGCTTATTTTGGAAGCACTAGCTGAAGGAAAAAGAAGAATATCTGAAATAGCTAATACTACAGGCTTAGACAAAGCAGCTGTTTCTAGATATATGGACACACTAGAGCTTCTCGACATAGTCTCCTATGAAACTCCTGTCTTAGAGAAACCTAAAACGAAAAAACGACTGTATTATATTAAAGACAATTACTTCAATTTCTGGTTCCGCTATATATATCCGAACAAAGACTTAATAGAAGAGAAAAGAGGAAAAATAGTGCTAGAAGAAATAATAGCAGACTACAATAACTACATGAGCATAGTTTTCGAAAAAATAGCTAAAGACTTTGTGCTAAAAATAAGTTTACCTATAAAAATACATAAAATTGGAAGACATTGGTGGAAAACAAGTAAAGGAGAATCACTTGAAATAGATTTACTAGGATTTAATAAAAATAAAAAGGAATACATTATAGTCGAAGTAAAGTGGAGTAGACTTAAATTTTCCGATGTAAAAAGAATATACAAAGCTTTAATTAATAAGGCTACTAAGCTAAATATAAGCGGAAAGCTTTACTACTGCATTATTGCTAAAGAAATAGAAAATAAAGATAGTATTAGCGGCGCGATCTCTAATGTACTTTTATTTGATTTAAAAGACTTAGAAAAAGTTTATTTTAGTCAAAAACAATTATAAATATTCAATTATATCGTAAAGTATTTTACCGTCGGCGTCTCGCGGAATAGGAAGTCCTGCTAAGTAGCAGAGTGTTGGAGCTACATCAGCTAAGCTTATCGGATATTTCCTTCTGTAGCCTCTTTTAACGCTGGGGCCTTTTATGAGGAACACTGATTCAATTGTTCCTACAAGCGTTCGAGCTGAAGGAAGGAAGGGTCCATGAGTTCCCGTAACTTTGCCCCATGGTGGGCTCTCTAGTATCGTTTTCTTAGCTACTTTAGGCTTCAAAGGCACATGGTAACATATTACTATATCGGGGTCTCTGTCGCCTCCCATACCCAGTATTCCTGTGTCTTCTTTTCTACAAACAAGGGAGAATATTGGAGCACCTGAGAGAGGGTCTTTTAGCTCAGATAGAAGTTTTATTACTTGCTCGCGGACTTCCTCATACTCTTCTCCTGGCTCAACTATGCCATGAGGATATCTTCCCTTGAGATTTATCCAGACTCCTTCGCCGCCAATAAATGCTTTAGTCTTCGACCAGTCTATTGAGCCATCAGGTTTCCTTGAGAAAAGTCCTGCCTTTTCTAAAACATCGTTCCACACGTGTGTTACTACGTTAGCGACATGGCCGTGGTCAGATACTACGCAGACTACAGTATTTTCTTCATCGACAGCCTCAAGTATGCTGGAAACTAGGTTATCGCATATTCTGTAGAATCTCGCATAAAGCTTCCATCCATCTTCTTCTTTATCTTTATTGAAGAGTGGGTGAGTAGGATCTATTAAGTGTAAGCTAAAGTGCTGGAAGAAGTCTGGTCCATGCCACTTCATAATGAAGAGCCTCCACTCATATTTTTTCAGCAAGTACTGAGCCGTTTTAGCGTACCACTCAGCCTGGTACTCTTGTTCCTCAATAAACGTTTCAGGGTCTTCTGCGCCGCTGACAACAAGCGCCTGCTCGGTAGGTCTATGTAAGTAGGGTCCAAACTTTTCTACAAGTTCTCTAGCTAACTCGGGTGGATGAGACCATCCTTCAGCAGGATATATTTGAGTAAAGTAGACGTGAAGGCGGCGGCCATCAGGAGAAATATCTATCAGTTTTATTCTGAAATAGGCTTCAACTCTTTTGTCGTACAGCTTGAATGAGTATTTCATCCAGTTGCTCCATGAACCTTTCGCTGCTTCACCTAGCTTCTTCTCGTAGTCTTTTTCGGTAAACAGCGAAACCTTATCAAAAACTTCTCCTCTTTTCTCTATAAGTAAATAGAATTTCAGTTCCTCAAATCTTGTCTTAAGAGGAATTTCTGTTTCAAGAAACTCTCCTTCAGGCAGATTTTTCCAGCCTTCGGCAGGCTTAACTTTAATTCGAGTAGTATAGGCTCTAAGATACTCGGGTACATCTGGCGGAGGCTCCTCTGTCTTATATGCATGAGCATTAGCTATACAGAACCTGCTATTAGGTCCAGGGTACCCGTCCTCACCTACATGCACTACATTCTTGATATTAATGGGATAGGATTGAGGGTAGTCTAGTATAATGCTGAGGTCTCCAAGCTTATCTACTACTTGCCATATTTGCTCAGCTCTACAGTACTCTGAGGAAAATCCCCAAACAGACTTGTCTAAAGGTCTTCCAGGAAGTCTTAAAACATATTTGCAGCCATGTTTAGCTGGAGTAGCTCCAGTAGCAATAGTAGCCCAATTACAGCCAGTCTCGGTGGGATAAAACGGATAAGCTCTACTATAAGCTCCTTCTTCCATCAACTTCTTAAATGTGGGAAGCTCATTTCTCTCAACCAGTTTTTCGAGAACAGTAGGCATTAATGAGTCAATACCTATAATGACTAACTTTTTCTTTTTCACAGAATACTTAGTATATCTACGTATAAAGCACTACTCAAAACAGTATTAACTAGATGCTGTAGTCTTTGAGCAACACTATAACATTATCTTGAAGTTTATCCAATTTATTGTAGAGTTTTTCATCACTTGTAACTAGTCGGCATTCTCTATTTATAGCAAACGCAATATATATTGCATCATACATGCTAATATTAAAATCTAAAGATAATTCAGAAGCTTTAAGCCAGTCTAATTTGCTTAGAGGACAAGTAATGTGGAGAAGTTTAATTAAGTTAATAGCATTAACTATATCATCTTTACTAAATTTTATTTTTCTATGAAATCGTAGAGCATTTGCTACTTCATAGTATATTAAGTCGGGAGCTAATAGTTCAAGATCTCCGTTAAAGTAGGTATCACGTATTTTGAGAGCTTTTTCAGAATACTTTTTAGTAGCAAACCATTTAACAGCTACACTAGCGTCTACTAGCTTAACTTTTCTCTCCAATATCTGATCACCTCGCTTGAATCATAGTCTTTAGCTGCCCCCTGCTCTTTGAGCACTTTAAGTCTTATAGAATCCATTATCTGTATAGCTTTCCTTATGTCTTCTTTACGCTCTTCTTCTTCGATTTTCTGAATAATAGCTCTCCTTATCACTTCGCTCCAATTTATATGGAAATACTTTCTCATTTTTACCCGTATTTCTTTGGGTATTCTAACGGTATAGAGCTCAGCTAACATAGACTTTATAGTTAAACCAGAGCAACCTGGCTCCTATACTATAGAGTTCAGAGTGCTTAGC
>CBDUKN010000019.1:0-56053 GCA_965367815.1 uncultured Thermoprotei archaeon | reverse complement strand
TTTCAAGCAGAAGACGGCATACGAGATGTAGAGAGGTCTCGTGGGCTCGGAGATGTGTATAAGAGACAGGCTCTAATTATTTCTGCTGCATTAATATTCTGTTTCGCGTACTTTCAATATTATTCAAAAATACCTCTAAATAAACAAGAGACAATTTCGCTAAAGACTTCTCCTACCAACAAGTTAATAGTTAAGGCAAATTTCTCTGAGGCATGGATGTTGTTTACTAAACTTTTAAGTAAGTATCCAAAAGTAACAAAAGAATACTTATTGAAGAAATATGTATTAAATCTTCCTCATCCCTCGAGAAAAGAAATAGAGGATTTCATTGAAAGATGTGAGTTCGACTTCTTAGCAGGCTATGGCTATAGCTTCGTATACGACTCAAGACTGGGTGAAGTTATAGGCAGAGAAAAGTCGGGTATAGAGCTTAAGCCCGGAGATAAGATAATAGTCGTGATATATGTAGTTATGTACAATGGCACTTACGTATGTACACTCATAGACGAGTATACAGTAATGAAGCCTACCGACACTGACAACTATATTAAAGTAGCTAAGCGGAAGCCTGTAGGGTGGCTTAAACTAGAAGTAAAGTCCTAGATTTTTAATTTTCTTTTTACATCAAAAATTTATTCACTATCATTAATTTCTGTGTACTTTTTAAGCAGATTTTAGTAAACCTAAAGTGTAAGTATATGTGGACTCACATAATTCGTGTATAATAAATATTACTCTGAAGAAATCTATAGGAGGATGAAAAAGTATCCTGAAGTTAAGTGGAGTAAAGTAGCTAGAAAAGCTATAGTAGAGTACCTACGTAGATTAGAGGGAGTGACTGAAATAAGTGAGCTTCTTAAAGAGCTCGGAGAAGACTATGCTAAAGAACTAAGTGAAATAAGCTTAGAGAAAGCCGAGAAATACTATAGAGAAGCAAGACAGAAAGAATGGAAGAGGTTCTCTATGATAATCAACTTTAATAAAGAAGTATAAAGAAGGCTGTAGAACTCTGGAAGGCTGCACAACTGTTGCTCTTTCCTGCAGTAGACATGGTTATTGCGGCAGTTGCTTTAAATAGAGACTTAGTGCTCGAGACTCTCGATAATCATTTTAAAGTAATTAAAAGTATTAGAAAGGAGTTTAAATTGAAAGTACTGGGGTAGACTTCGATAAGAATATTTACTTGCTTAAGAGAAATTCGTGTGGACCCCTATTTATGGCTCGAGAACCTAAGTGACCCTAATGTAATTGAATGGATTAATTCTGAAAATAGAAGAACGAGAGAATTTCTAAGGGAATCATCTTTAGTTTACTTTAAGAAGTTAGAGAAATACTATTCTTATCCGAGCATAAGACTAGCTAGGGTAACGGAGAAAGGATACTTTATTTTGGTTCGTGAAAAGAAGAGTCAGAAAATAGTCTTGCTTAGCCGTAGCGGTAAATCTGTGAAACTGGTTGATTCCGATAAGCTGGGTGAGAATATTGTATTAACATATTTCTACGTTAATTCCAAGGGAACTAGACTAGCTTACTCTTACTCAATTAAAGGGTCTGATGAAATGGTGCTTAGAGTACTTGACACCAGTAGCCTAAAGATATTAGATGAAGTAAAGGGGTCTGTAGGTAATGTCGTGTGGATAGATGAAAACAAGTACTACTATGTGAGAACATATCGTCGGGAAAAAGCTCCTGATGGAGTAGAGCCTCCTACTTCAAGAGTATTTCTCAGAGAAAACGGGTCAGAGAAACTAGTTTTCGGGGAAAAACTCCCTACAGCACACTTTATATCTCTTCACCCGTCGACAGATAACAAGCATATTCTAGTAACTGTGAGCTACGGGTGGAGCCAAGCAGTACTTCATGGAGGTAAACTAGACGATTACACAACTTGGACTAAAATATACGACGAGAAGTGTTTAGCTAAACCCGTCGACTGCATTAAAGAAGGCTACTTCATTATATCTTATAGTGGAGAAGGCTATGGGACTCTGATAAAAGTAGATGAATCAGGTGAAAAAGAAGTAGTTGTAGAGGAAAACAAGTATCCCTTAGAAAACGCCGCTGTAGTAGGAGAGAAGATACTCGTACATTACCTTAGGAATGCTTCTTCTTCGATCAAGCTTTATACTATTGAAGGAGAGCCTTTAAATGAAGTAAGCTTCTATCCGCCAGGGTGGATTTACTCGATGAACTCGAATAGAATGCAGCTAGTTTTCTGCTATACATCATTTACTGTACCTTACAGACTTTACGTATATAGGCCTAAAGAAGGTTTAAAGATACTTGACTCTAAGGCGCTGGACGGCAAGTATATTGTAGAGGAAGACTACGCTGAATCCTATGACGGAACTAAAGTACATTTCTTCATACTGAGAAAAAAGAACTACTTAAAGAAAGCCATTGTCTACGGCTACGGCGGCTTCGGTATATCACTTGTACCAGCTTACTCTCCCCATATAATGCCCTTTATAGATGAAGGAGGAGTATATGTCATAGCGAATATTAGAGGCGGAAGAGAGTACGGCGAAAAATGGCATAAAGCCGGGATGAAAGAAAATAAGCAGAATGTCTTTGAAGACTTTAAGGCAGTACTAAAGTATTTTAAAGAAAAAGGCTACAGAGTAGCGGCGATAGGCTCAAGCAACGGAGGACTTCTAGTAGCAACTATACTCACTCAAAGCCCCGAGCTAGTAGACTGCGCTATAATAGGGTATCCTCTCACAGACATGCTCCGCTTCCATAAACTCTACATAGGTAAAGCATGGGTGCCAGAATACGGAAATCCAGAAAACCCTGAGGACTTGAAATACTTGGCCGCGTACTCGCCTTACCACAACGTGAAGAAAAGAAAATATCCTCCAGTACTCATTTACACTGGATTACATGATGATAGAGTACATCCAGGCCATGCACTGAAGTTTGCTGCAAAATTAAAGGAAGTAGGAGCGCCAGTGTACCTTAGAGTAGAAACATGTAGCGGACACGCTGGAGCCGCGCCAGTAGTTAAGCAGAGAGAACAAGCCGACATACTTGCTTTTATACATAAAGTCTTGTCAAGTGAAGTCAGTTGGGCAAAATAAGCGCTTTAATAAAGTTGCTCGTAATAGCTGAGTCATAAAGCTTCTCCAGAAAAAGTTTTTCTATAAAATATTCTGGCTCTACGATACTGCCTTTAATCGCCGTGTGAGCTTCCAAGAGAGCTCTACTGAACATAGACCTATAGCTAGTTCTAATTGTGTACTCGTAGTACTTTATTCTCTTTTCAAAGTAATCTGACTCTATTTCACCTAATTTAATTTGATTCAAAATATCTTCAGTAAGTGAAATTACTTCATATAGCCTACTTAAAGGAATTCCCGGAATAGTTACTTGCAAGTAGCCTAAATCAGCGAACAAATCGTATTCGCTATAAAAATCGTATACAAGGCCTCTTTCTTCTCTAAGCTTAGTGTAAAGCAGGCTTGTAGCTCCCTCGGTCAAATTAAATGTCAAGTAGTCTGAAATAATGTAGTTTGGCACAGTATAGCCCGGAGTAGTTGCAGCAAAAGAAAGATATGCTTGATCAATATCGTCTCTTTTCTCAACTATTTCCCTGCTCTCACTGCGCACAGGTTTCTTCCTATAAACCTTACCTGAAGGCACATTACTAAAGTATTTTAAAGTCTCTTCAATTATTTTATTTGACACAGCTCCAGTTAAAACAACTACAGTATTTTCTGCAATAAAGTGTTTCTCTTTAAACTCTAGCGTTTCATCTAAACTAATATTCTCCAAAGTCTCGGGGTATCCTGTACAGGGATCACCGTAGTCGCTTTTGCCGAAAAGAGCTATTAAGCCGAGATAGCTTATCCAGTCTTCAGGATTATTCATGTACTTTTTGACTTCAGTCAATACAACGTGCTTTTCGTCTTCAAATTCTTTTTCAAGGTACTTATTGTTAACATACATGCTGTACAAAACGTCTATGACCCTGGAGTAGACGTCAGGCAGTACTTCAGCAACAATTATTATTGCATCATAGCTTATAAACGCGTTAGCTTCCCCACCCGAATACTCTATTATCTTCGATATTTCTAACGCAGAGTACTTTTCATTTGATTTAAACAACATGTGTTCAATTAAGTGGCTTAAACCTCTCTTCTCAGGATCTTCGTAAAGTGACCCTACTCCAATAGCTATTGCCATGCCTACTGTCTCTGATTCTCTTTTGTCGACATATACTTTAAGTCCATTACTTAGTTCGAAACACTGCATAGTGGCAGTTAACAGCTAGTATGGAATCTTTAAAATATTTAATTAGAGAGCCTCGGATAAGATTTAAGAACTTTTTCTAAAATATCATTAACATCTAATACTTCGATTTTACTTGAAATATACTCCATTTCACTTTTATCTGGAACAATTAATATTTTTTTAACATTTTTAAATCTTGATAATTTCTCCTCAATTTTAGTTATTTGGCCTTTAGAAAGCCTCTTCCTCCACTTTACTTCAATAATTACCTTGGCCTGTTGAAATTTTCCTAATACAGCATCTACTTCAAGATCAGGCTTCTTTACAATAAATACTCTGTATCCTGTAAGTTTGGCGAAAAGAGTTCTAAAAAAGTCTTCAACATAAAAGGGTATTTTCTCTAAGAAATATTCTCTAGGAAGCCTTGTTTCGGAGAAATTATATTTTTCATCTAAGTAAAAGTACAAGTCTATTATAGGCGAGTCTATGAGGTAGTAGTATTTCTCTCTTCCATATTCCTTGTATCTTTTAAGGAGCCCCATAGATAGTAGGTTCTTTATGTAGCTTTTGACAAGAGAAGTCGACTGCTTCTCTATAAGTTTTCTAGCATACAAGTAGTCTGTTATTTCGCCTATAGTTTGTTTACCGGATGCAATTGCCCGCAAAATTCCTTCATATCTTTCACTAAGCTCTCTATCTTCTTCGATAAAAACTTCGCCTACTAATGCAGGAACAGTGAGCTTTAATCTCTCAAGTACATTGATTAAATCGAGGTCAGCCCATTGAAGTAGTATTGGTTCTCTTAAGAAAACAGATTTTTCAATTAATTCTTTTCCGCTAAATAATTCAGAAAGATTTACTAATATATCTCGTTCATCTATAAGGTCTACTCTATACTCGAGAAACAGCCCTAAAATAGGAGACCGTCTTGTGAGTAAATTCTTGACTAAGTAAAGAGTAGATGTTACTAAAATAATGTTATTGAGTTGTTTAAAGTGCAAGTAATCTAAAAAGTCTTCCGGCAGCCTATGAAACTCGTCAATTATTATGAGTCTGTCCTTTAATGCAACATCCATTATTTTAATTAATTCATCATAATTAAGAGTAGTTTTCCTATTCTCCCAGAAAATTGTTCTATTTCTTTTTACAAAAAAGTACTCTGCATTTCTATAGAAACTTTTAACTAGAAAAGTTTTCCCAGTCTTTCTTCTACCATAGAATAAAATAGGCGGCTTTAGTTTCTTGAGATTAAGAATATCTATAACCCTGGTTACGGTAACCACAGTTACGGTAATTATGGTTACCCTATATAAACATATCTTACTTCCCTGGAGGCTTAGTCTAAAGAGAACATAAAGCGAATTATTTTAATTAAACAATTTTCATTACACTATATATTAGTTATTTTAACAGCTTATTATAGTAGATTTAAAGATAAAATAACTAAAGTTTAAGAATATGAAGGTATTTTTGTCTATACTACTTTACTATACGATAAAAATACTTTTAATAAAATCTACAGAAGATAGTTTTTATGGGCTTGAGCTCAAAGCTCTTGCCTCAAGGTCTTCTAGGAACTGGAGGCGCTTTGGTATTGGTGGGTGACTTGAGAAAATCTCTACTATTGCTGGCACTTTTTCTCTCATTAATCTCCTTATGTGAGCATCTATTGGGTCATAGAATACGTCGGCGAATGCATAGATAAAGAGCAGAGCTGCAGTTCTGTTTCTGGAAAGTAGTCTGAGGAAGCGTGGTCTACGCTTATAAGCGAGATCTAATCTAGCTAGAGCTCTCTGTAGTGGTCTACCTGTTCCCAAAAGGAGTGCGCTGTGTGCGTCGGCATAGTATTCTCTAAGTCTATTGAAGTGCATTACAATGAACTGGAAAATTACTCCAGCCACCAGTGCCACTAGCCCAGCAAGCATTAGTGCACCTGCTCCTCCTTCCTCTCTGTCTCTGTCATAGCCTCCCCAGAACCCTATTTCAACTAACACTCTTCCTATATAATATATTAGAGTGGGCAAGAAGGCTATTAAGAGGAGCGTCTGGACATCTCTGTGTTTTAAGTGACCTAGCTCGTGGCCTATTACAGCCTCTATTTCTTCTCTAGGCATTATTTCGAGAAGACCTCTTGTTACAGCTACTCTAGGTCCGCTGAGAGGAGATCCGTAGGCGAAAGCATTAGGTATATCTATTTCAGCGATTTTGACTTTAGGTGGCTTTATTCCAGCTTTCTCGGCGAGTCTGTGTACACTTTCTATTAGCCATCCCTCTCTATATGGGTCTGCGTCTCTAACACCGTAAAATAGCTCGATTATATAGGGTGAGATAAGCCACTGAATGAGCATAAACGCCCCTATAAAGAGAGAGTAGTGTAGAAGTGTCAGCCCTAGGCCAAAGTATTCGGCTATAAAGTAGAGTACTAGCATTGAGGCTGCAACAATCGCTATAGCAGTAAAGATCATTCCTGCAGCGAGGCCTCCTAAGCTTCGAGGTCTCCAAGTGAGGAATGAGCCTGCTCTAGTAGATACAATGATTACTATCAGTAAGCTAGCAAGCATAGCTATTAGTCCGCTAACTATCCCCCATACAGGCAGGAGTAACATATTCTCAAAGAAAAGTCTCGCTCGCCGCCCATATAAACTTTTACCATGATTAGAGCAGTAAGTATTTTAACCTCATTAGAAAAATGTAAAAGTGTACACACTAGACGAATCCCGAATAGAGTTTCTGAAAGAGATATGTGAAGAATTCGGTCCACCGGGCTTCGAGACCCGTGTTCTCAGGAAAATCTATGAATACGCTAAACCCTATGCTGACGAAATTAAGCGAGACCAACTGGGTTCCTTTATATTCGTTAAAAAGGGCTCAAAAGAGTCTCCTAAAATACTTGTAGCCGGGCACGTAGACGAAGTAGGATTCATAGCCACTAGCATTACTAAAGAAGGCTACATTACATTCCACCCGCTCGGAGGCTGGTTTAGCCAAGTACTATTAGGCCAAAGAGTAGTAATTATGGGCAACAAGGGGCCAGTAATAGGTGTTATTGCGTCTAAGCCACCACACTTACTTAGACCCGAAGAAAGAGACAAAGTAATCAAGATAAGAGATATGTTCATAGACGTCGGCGCTACAAGCGAGAAAGAAGTAAAAGAAATGGGCATTAGGATAGGAGACCCTATTGCGCCTTGGTCACCTTTCATGAAGTCTAGCCAGGGCAAAACATATATGGGTAAAGCATTTGACGACAGACTCGGCGCTTTCGTAGCAGTAGAAGTATTAAGGTACCTTAAGGAAGCTAATATAGATCACCCGAACACTTACTATGCTGCCGCGACTGTACAAGAAGAAGTAGGCTTAAGAGGGGCTACTACAGTAGGCTGGGTAGCTGAACACGACATAGCCATAATAGTCGAAGTAGATATCGCTGGAGACGTACCCGGAATAAAGCCACAAGAAGCCCCAACTAAACTAGGCAAAGGACCAAGTATAGTTACTTTCGATGCCTCAATGATACCAAACCAGAAGCTAAAAGAATTCGTTATACAAGTAGCCGAAGAAGCCAAAATACCTTACCAGCTCTCAGTAGTACCAGGTGGAGGAACAGATGCTGGCAGACTCCACTTATATAAAGAAGGTAGACCAAGCATAGTCATAGGCGTACCGACACGCCACATACACAGCCACGTAGGAGTATTCCACAGAGACGACTTAGAAAACGCTGTCAGACTAATAGCCGAAATAATTAAGAGACTAGATGAAGAAAAAGTAAAAGAATTCACTTCAATTTAATAAAGTATTTTTAGTTTCTCTACCCCCTTATTTTTGTGTGATACACTAGTTGCTTTACGAAACTCTACTAAAGAAAACTGTAGTATTTTCGCTAAAAACAGCGACCGTGAACCAAACGAGGCACAGTTAGTAGAAATATATCCTCGACTAAAACATGATGAAAAAACAGTTAAATGCACATACATCGAAGTCCCGCAGGCAAAAGAAACATGCGCTATTCTTATCTGTAGGCCTTTCTGGATGTGGGCGCCGAAATGGGCGTAAATGAGTATGGGTTAGCTATAGGCAATGAAGCAGTATTCACAAAAGAACCCTACTCTAAAACAGGATTAACTGGAATGAATATGCTCAGACTAGCTCTTGAGTGCTGCAAGACTGCTGAAGAAGCACTAAACTTCATTATAGGTCTCTTAGAGAAATATGGGTAGGGCGGAAACTGTGGATTCATGAAAGAAATGCACTATCACAACTCTTTCATTATAGCTGATCCGCGGGAAGCATGGGTTCTCGAAACAGCTGGCAAATACTGGGCCGCGAAAAGAGTAGAAATCGTTAGAAGTATTTCAAACGCGCTTTCAACCGAACGAGAATGGGATAAAGCCTCACCTGGGCTAATAGACTATGCAGTCGAAAAAGGCTGGTGCAGAGACGAAAAAGACTTCAGTTTCGCTAAATGTTACTCAGATCGATTTTACATATTCTTCGCTAAAGGCAGAATAAGACAAAAATATACTCAACGAATGCTCGAAGAAAAAATAGAAGGAAAATTTAACCAGAGAATTCGGCTTTTATTTGTGACTTTTTGCCTCCAACTTCATATACTTTTAGGCAATTATACTGAGATGGTACCTGACTCCAATCAGGTACTTTTATCTTAAAGTATCCTCTATCAACTTTTATATCAAACGACACACTTCCTGATATAGATACTTTGGCACCTCCGCCTATTATTGCTCCTAGTGTTATAGTAAATGGACCTACTCTTACATAGTAAACAGTTGCAAAATCATAGGGATATTCACCTGAATCGCCTTTAGCAATAGTATTTATGAGAGACTTCGAGCCCGAAGGAAATCCTATTCTGCTACTCACTCTATCATCGTTAGGTCTGTCAACGGCGTATGATAGTAGCATTACGTGATATAATGGTGTAGTCTCAGCTACTGTAGAGTGAACCACTTTCACGTTGTGTACATACCAAGTTAGAGATACTGGGCCACTCGTCCAACCACTAGATGCACTATGATCTATAGTGACTATCGTTGTTCCCGAATTCTCCCAGTCCTCTTCCTCCCATAGAGAATTAGGATCGGTTGGATCCTCGCCCTCTACCATATACCAGCTCTTTTTCTTTACGCTACAGTAAACAGACATTCCAACTGGAATATTGTAGAGGTATTTTACATATTCTGGTATATTAATAGCGCATATGTTCGGCCCTGTCTTATATTCTGTTTTTGTTTGCCCAGGCTCGGGTACATTTTCCCCGTAAACATATCTTGAACCTAATACCTTAATATGTAGTGAAACATAGGTTGTTTTATTATAATATGGATCTAGACTCGCGCTCCACGAAGCAGTATATATTTTCTTTAAGTTTTCGTCATATGCTATAGCATATACGAATATTCCGTATTTCTGGAAAACTGGGAGATATATTATCCTCTCGCCTATAGTCTGATTTACTGTTACTCCATGTATTTTCACTTGTTTAGTTATTTTTTCTTCTTTCTTATCTATTCTTAGGAGCTTTTTCCACATTTTTATTTGTATAGTTGCAGTATCCTTTAGAGTACATATTTCAGCTATTTTTACTGCACCATTTTCGGTTAAATTATATACTCTAATGTAAAATAGTAGTTCCTTTTCTATTCTAGGTTTAAGTAGTTTAATAACTAATGTTAATTCATCGAGCCATGGACCCCAGCTTTCAGAATAATACGTTTCTATTATTATTGGATGATCAAAGCGTAGAACTATTTTTTCTACTCCTTTCGGATAACTGCTTGTACTTGCACTAATATAGACGTAGCCTAATATCAATAGAGTTATTAGCAGAATAATAGGCAAATATTTTTTCACATTTTCCTCCATAGTTTTTATTTAATCAGAAAGATATAAGCTTTACTTTTGGCTAGAGACTGTACGGTTAAAGTTTTGTGGGAGTTCGCTGTCTCTAGCTTATGAACAAGACAGCAAATAAGCCATTCTACAGACAGCGAACCCCATACAACATAATACTTGAAGCAATATATCTCTATTCCTCTAGGCCTAGAGCCCAGAGACAAGTCGCCAAAGAACTAGAGAAAAGAGGCGTTAAAAGAATCCGTGAAGCAATCAGAAAAGGGCTAAAGCTTAAGAAAAGGCCTGAGCCAGAACTCCTATTACTCAAAAAGCCTCTAAAAGCCAAACAAGCACCAGAGCCTCCTAAGCCCAAAACACCTCACAAACACAACCATACCAGAGTGGTGCGCACTCATAAAAGGCAAACAGTCTTTCAGAGAAGCTGAAAAATACTATATTGAGGAAAGCATTATAGCTGATCCGCGGGAAGCATGGGTTCTCGAAACAGCTGGCAAATACTGGGCTTCAGATCGATTCTACATATTCTTCGCTAAAGGCAGAATAAGACAAAAATATACTCAACGAATGCTCGAAGAAAAAATAGGCGAAATAGACTTCGCTTACATAAAGAAAATAATGAGAAGCCACTACACAGGTTCAAACTACGATCCAGTCAGAGGCTCAATGAAAGACATATGCATGCACGCAGGCGGCTTAACAAGACCCTCGCAGACAGCAGGCTCACTAATAGTCCTACTCTACGAAGACCTATAATTATCTTGGGTAACAGCTACCTCAACACCTTGCATAAGCCTATATAAGCCAGTATTCATATCCGCAGGACTACCAAACATAGGCAAGCCCAAAGGAACATACGATCCCAAGACACTCTGGTGGAAACACGAAAAACTTCACCGCAAACTACTATCACGATACAGCACCTATGCACCAAAAATAAGGAAAGAAGTAGAAGAACTCGAAGAGAAACTAGAAAAACTAGCTAAAGAACTTAGAGACAAATACGTTAAAGGAGAAGTATCTCTTAAAGAATTATTCGAAGTAACAAATACTGCATTCGATTATGCTTACAAAATAATAGATAGGTACGACAAGATAACTGAAAAAGGATTCATACTAAATCCCTTTTTCAACTACTACTGGAGAAAAATAAACAAACAAGCATTATTAAACATACAGCTATAAAACTTAATTTCATATCCAGCAGACACAATAGCATTAATACAGGAGTGAGTAACTTATTAGTGGGAAACATGCGCTTAAAGCTAGCTATCTTAATGCTGGGAATTTTGCTGACGGCTACTTTATTTTACTTCATGTTTAGCCAGAAACAGGAGATGAAGTACACGGAAGTTAAGTGCAGTTACGTTAACTTAGTGGAAATTATAGTTCTGGTGGATAATTATCCTAATCCCTTGAAGCCTAATCTTAAGCCTGCTTGGGGTATTTCAATGCTAGTTAAGGCAAGTAATATAACTATACTATTTGATACCGGTCCGTCTCCTGAAGTCCTCGAGTATAATTGTAGAGTTTTGGGCATAGATTTAAGTGAAGTAGATTTTGTTGTTATTTCTCACGAGCACGGTGATCATGTAGGTGGGCTGCCTTATTTAGCGAAAGTTAAGCCAGGGTGTAGAGTTTATGTGCCTTCTGGAATGAATTCTTTTACTAAGAACTGGATTAAGAGCCTTAACTTGACTTTGATTGAAGTAAAAGAGACTACTGTTATAACGAAAGGTGTTGTTATTTTAGGTGAGCTTTATGGGCCTCCTTGGGAACAAGCGCTTGTAGTAAATACTGCAAAAGGCCTTGTAGTGCTTGTTGGCTGTAGTCACCCCGGTGTAGTTAGTATTGTTGACAAGGCTGTTAAGGAAATTAAGAGTACTCCCTATTTGGTGATAGGTGGATTTCATATGGTTTCTTGCTCTAGGGATACCTGCATTAAAGTTACTGAAGAGCTGCTTAAGAGAAACGTAAAGTTTATTGCTCCTATACACTGCAGCGGCGATACTATTAGAGAGGTTCTTGAATCAAAGTACTCTGAGCACTACTTGGAGGCTCATGTGGGTACTATTGTGAAAGTAGGTGGATCTACTTAGTATTTTACTATTCTTTTGCTTTTTGTGGCTAAACATGTATTCTGTGTCCGGAAAGCTTAAGTTAGGCAAGCAGTGAGTATAGTTGATGAGAACTAGAGCTGTTGTTCTCCTAACATTATTACTCTTGTTTACTCTCTGTGAAGCTGCACCTTACCAGCATCTTGAAGCAAAAACTGTTAAGATATATGCTCCTGCCGTAGCTAGAACGAGTTTAGGTGAAAAAGGAGTACTTATCGAAATTACTATAACGCTTCTGCATCCTGGCTCGGGTAGAGTGTATGTCTCGACAATGCCTCTAACAGAAGTAAATATGCAGGCTTCGCTTTACACGGCAGCTAAAGTGGCTCACGAGCTCGCAGGAATACCTTTCTCTGAGTACGATTACTTGATTTATATTAAGTCGCCAGCAGTAATTGTTGGAGGACCTTCTGCCTCAGCGTACGTAGCTGTGGCAATCTACGCGCTTTTAGCTAACTTGACTCTACGGAAAGACGTCTCTATGACTGGCTTTATTGCTCCTGATGGAAGCATAGGACCTGTAGGCGGAATACTCGAGAAGATAGAGGCGGCGGCAAGTATTGGCGTTGAAACATTTCTTGTTCCAGTGGGCCAGACAGTAGACTATCAGCTGAAAATAGTTACTAGGAAAGTAGGCCCCTTCACACTCTCGACTGTTGTTAGAGAGAAAGTTAATGTAGCTGAAGTAGCTCGCGAGAAATGGAGTATTAAGGTAGTCGAAGTATGGAACTTGGAGCAAGCAATAGAGTACTTTACAGGTAAAACTTTCCCAAAGACTGTATACGAGGAAAAGCCTTCTAAAGAATACTTGAGTAAAATGGAAAGTATCGCTGAGAAAGTGCTAACAGAAGTACAGGCACTACTTGAAGAAAAATCCGGAATAGTAGGTAATAGTACCAGAAAAGCGGTCAATAAGATTATCAGTGATGCATTAAAGTTAATTAAAGATAATAAGCCCTACTTGGCTTACCTAACTCTCAAAACAGCTTTAATTAAAATGTATTACGATGAAATATCTGGAAAGTGGAGTAAGAGAGAGGTAAGTGACGTAAAGAAAATTATAGACTCTATTCGCAATAAAATAAGCGAGCTTTCTTCTCTAGCCGACAGAGTTTACTCAAGTGATATACCTTACGCGCTACTACTCTGTCAGGAAGTAACGAATTCTCAGAGAGCTTTAGATAAGGCTTTCCAGTATTACAAGTCTTTTGAAGAAATACCTTTCCTCAGTACACTACAGCAGTTCTTATATAAGTTGAGTGAAGCTAGAGCTCACATTAAGTGCGCCGAAGTAGTTGCAGGGATTCTTTCAGCTAATATTAGCGTACTTGACTTAGAAAAGCAGGCTGCTCTCTTGCTGAGCGAAGCTAAGTCTGCAATAGCCTATGCTATGACTCTTACATCGGGCTCAGATTTCCTATCAGAAGCTGAAGCCTTATTTGAGTTAGCTAGAAGCGCCTACATGGATCAACACTACTTACTCACATGCGAACGTGCGCTGAGAGCAGTAGCCTATGCTACTACAGACCTCAACTTAATGTCTATTCAAATTAGCGGTGCTTTAAGCCAATACTTAAACTACTCAAAGATACTTGCCTTGAAGTCTATTGCTGAAGTAAAGTGCTACGTAGACCCTGCTCTCGCCTACGCGTACTTCGAGTACGCCGAGTACTCAAGTAACTACGCCCGGAAAATACTTTACTATAAGCTTGCCTCAATGTACTCTAAGGCTCTTCTCTCGCTTATTAAAGAAAAACACAAACGTACAGTAACACAGAGCAGTGGGAGCTCTAGTCCTTCAAAGAAATCTCCTTCTCAGCCATCTAAGCCAAGTAGTCCTCTTCAGTCGATATGGGATATAATAGTTCAGATACCTAGAGTACTTATCTCGATTATAGAGAACATTATAAAATTTCTAGAAAAACTAATTAAAGGATTTACTGGAGGCCTAGTGCTACAAGTACTGCTCTTTATCTTCTTCAATTACTTTGAGTCCAAGTAGTCTAGCAACACTAATGAACTCTCTGCGGTAGTCACCGACAACAGTTACTCTATGCCAACCGAAGTCGACTTTCCTATTCCAGTTTTCTAGAATACTGTATGCGTTTGTTTCTACAGCCACTTTCGTTCTACAGGCTTTTTCTTCTTCAACGTTTGCCACTATTCTGCCGCTGTGAATACTCAATGCTTTTTCCCTCAAATTCAGCTTAACTGTAGTGACTTTTTCTCCGAGAGGCATTAGTACTTGAATAGATGCTCCTGACCTGTCCTCAGCATGAGTTCTCAGAATGTACTTGGCGCTGGGGCCTTCCGGCCCGTAGACTTTAGATGGAGCTACACAGTGAGCATAAATTACTTGATCTGAGCTTAAGTCTACTACGGGGTCAGATACGAAGCTTGGTCTTTCAGTCAAATATTTTACAAGAAGCATGGTAGCTGTAGAGTCTATATCTGCTTCACATGTGGCTACATATCCCTCGTTATTAAGCTGGAAGAAAGCTAAACAGGGATAAGCTGGTATTTTTCCACCGTAAACTAGTGTTAGACAATCTACTGTAATAGCATCTGCCTTCTCCTTTTCAATAATTTTCTTAAGTGCTAAGTACATTTTAGCAGATTTGAAAATCTCTTCTTCGCTTACCTCAAGTACTCTCTCGGCTTCGCTAATCCACTGTTCTTTCCAGTACTCTGCTTCTTTATCGCTTGTTTCTTCATATATTTTATTTAAGTCGCTTGACAGATACTGTATTAATGTTAACCCGTAGGTTTCTTTAAGCATTCTCTTGTACTCGTCGCTTATTTTTCGGTCAGTAATTACTACTATTTTCGAGCTCTTGAATTTATAGACTACACCAAGAAGTCTTATGTACTTAACGATATCTTTTATATTAGATGCAGCAACTCCTAGGACAGGATACCCCTTCTTTTTAGCTCTTGAATATTCTAGTAGAAATTCTCCTGATCCTGCGTATAGATCGTCCACAAGTATAGTCGGCTTATTTTTCTTTAGTATTATTTCAGTTGCTCCAAGCCATATGCCAATATAGTATACTACGTAGCCGTCAACCTCACCTATTTCCTTTAAAGCTTTCTCTACGTCTTCTCTACTTTGAACTAATTTTGCTACAAACTCTATTTCAGGGAGATTTTCCTTAACTAGTTTCTCGAGTTCTTCTGCTCTCTTCTTGTAGTTATATCCTACGTAAGGCCATGTTCTACGCTCAGATGGAACAGCTGAGAAAATTAATCCTACTCGAGGTTTTCTCACAGAAGAAAAGTACCTAAGGAAATATAAAATATTGACTTCAATTTACCTAATATTCTATCACTGTTCCTGTTCTTACTTCACGATATTTTTCAGGATACTTTTGATTCAAGTAGTTTTTAGCAGTGTTTCCAGTGCAATGTGAAGGCGAAATATACGTCGCTATTTTTGCTAAATTATCTAGAATTTCTTTTGATGGTCCGTGGAATCCGCCGATTACGTGATATACATTGATACCTAAGTCTTCACGAGCCTTCAGAGCTATTTTATCTACCCCGGGGTGGCTGCAGCCTACAAGCAGAACGAGTCCTCTATCCTTTATTTTTATTGCTAAGGCTATTTCGTAGAAGTTTTCCCATGCTTCAAGAGGCCCCACTACGTATACTCCTTCACAGACTTCTGTAGTCTTTTTAACTACTATAGGCTTTAGGCCTATTTCTTCTAGCTGGTAGCTAGGGCCTGGCGGAACATATATTGGTAGGCCGTGCTTTAGTTTTCCTACAAGCCTAAAGCCGTTTGAGTGATCGTAGTGATAATGGCTGAGTACCGCGAAATCAAGTTTACTTAAGTCTACTTCTAGTTTCTTAGCGTTATGATCTAGTATAGCCGGGTTAGTATCTGCGTCAAAAAGTATTTTCACGTTTTCTTTCTCTGTGTACATGCTTAATCCCCATTCTCCAAAAAGCTGCGGGCCAGGCTCATTGTCTACTAGTACTATTATTTTTAAGCAATAGCCCATAAATCTTAATTTGAAAGGAAAATATATTATACTTTGCCAGATTAAATACTCTACAACTAAAGTCGGGTTCAGGCTTTGCATAGAAGTCTTTGTGAATCGTGAAGACTTTCTTAGAACTGTTAACTTTACAGAAATCTCTTGGTGTTTTACAATTATCCTTGCATTACAAATATATCTTTAATAGAGGCAATATTTCAGTAAGGATACTAGATTAGCGAAGTTTAAAGAAATTTGTTATTTAAAGCTTATGTGCACAAAATACTGCAGGGGGCGCAGAATAATGATTAAAAAGTTTGTTGAAGGCTGTATTCCCAAGAAAATATCCGCTGAAGCCTTAATAAGTAATTTTTCACTAAAATGCTATTATAGAGTTGAAGGCATAGAAACAGGATCTCCTTTAAAGAAGATTAATTATCGAGATCTTACTATTGAGTGTAATCTTCCAAAAGGATGGTTTCTAGACCTAAGCGCAGAAGAGCTAGAGGATTTAGACTTTGTTAGAAGTCATGGCCGAGGAGTTTTTAAAACAAAAGACTGGAACTCAGTTTACAGGAAAAATGCTGTAACTCACTACTATCTGCATCCAAGTGATTATACGTGTATTATAGTACGCCGAAAGTTTCACAGACTTTCAGAAATACTTCAAGAGACACTGAAGTTCAGTAAACCTATTAAATGCATTGAAATACAGGACCATATTCTTAAATTACGTGATCAAAAAATATGCATTATATTCAGTACAGCAGTCGATGTAAGCGTAAAAAGAAAATGAGATAAAATTTTCGGTCGAAGGCAAGGACTACGGATATGTTATTTGTTTCGGCGAATATTTTGAAAAAATCAAGAGAAACCCTTGCATTTTAATATCTCTAGAGCCTGATATTACTCAGCCTGGCCAGTACCTAGAGAAAGATGAAGAAACTGAAATAAAGCTTAAGGTTGAGGGTATACCAAGAGACATAGAGTCTGCAGAAATAAGTCTCTATGGACTTGTGAGTTTAAAGCGTCGTCTTCTTTTTAAGCAAGGTAAATGCCAGTTAACTGTCAAATTTAGGCCAAAGTATTCCGGTATTGTTCCTCTTCTGGTTTTAGTAGAGGGAAAAGATTTTTTGTACTTTTCTATTTTCGATATCCTAGTGCTTCCCACTGTTGTCAAGTCTTCTGATTCTCGTTTTAACGGAGTCTTCGTAGAATATATTCGCTCAATACTTCAAAGAAGAATTTTCAATGTGGTTCCTGAAGAGGATCCTAGAGGAGAAATGATATATCATCATGGATTCTGGCCTAGAAATCTTTACGCCTATGATCTCTTCTGCTTTGGTTTTCGGGAAATAGGTGTTAAAATGATTAAAGCATTTGGGTATCTTTTAGAGAAATATCGTTTTCTCTTTGACTCATACTCTCTATATGGTCAGGAGGTATTCTCTAATCCTCTGGTCTCTATTTCTAATGACGGTATAGGATTTTATTTATTTCAGGCAGGCAAAATTCTCCTACGAAGACCTGATCTTTTTGACAAAGATTTCAAGAGAGGTATAGAAAAGGCAGTAACGTGGCTGGACTACTCTACTCACTGGAATGGCCTTCTTTTTGACAAAACTGAAGCTGTTGACCACTGTCGATCAGAAAGGCTCGTGGGAAACCCATATTCTCAGAGTATATGTATGGCGGGGTTGAGAGTAGTATCAAAGGCTTTGAAAGAATGCGGAGAGAAAGAATTAAGCCGTCGAGCTGAAATAGTTTTTAAAAGACAATTAAAGGGATTTAAAAGACTTTACGGGAAATTGGCTACTTTAGAGACCTAGTATACATTGATGGAGAAAAACCGAGGCTCTCTACATACTCTATGCCAGCTCCAGGCTGCTTTCTTCTAGATCCTGAGGTTGAAGAACATAGCCTCGACGATCTCGTATCTGAGACAATGAAGATAATAAAAGATCAATGCACAGAACCAAATAACCCCTGGGCTGTAACTGGAGGAACAGGACACTTAAGCACCAGCTATGCTCAGCTAGGCACAGTAGCGGCTCTATTAAATTTAGGAGCAGTTGACGACGCTTGGAGATTTCTAAATGAGATTCTAAAATACGCGGAATCCACAAGCCTGAAGTACATGCTTCCAGAGAAAGTGGTACTTAAATCTCGTAGAGAAGATTATGAGAAAGCTAGAAGAGAGCACGAAAAGAGAGCCCCATGGCTGTACACCAGTGTGTCTGAGAAACTTCCCGGCTGGCCATGTAATCCAGGAAACTTAGTTCACATGAGCTACTTTCTTTTCATAGTGGATTTAATGTGTGGAATATCTCATAGTCGAGACAAAATTACTATTAAGCCGAGAATACCATCAAGCTGGAATTATTTTTCAGTAAAAAATTACTTCACTAGATATGGGCCAGTAAGCTATGAATACAAAAAAGAGCAAAATACAATTCATTTAACTCTTCGTAAGCCTTATGTGCTAGCCGAAGTCATAACTGGTTCATTGAAGGGAGTGAGTCGAGCTTTAATAAACAATAAGAAAATATGCTTTGAGACACTTGAATTTAAGGGAAAAACGTATATAAAGCTGAAAGTTCCAGAGAAAATAAAAATTGCTGAAATAGTACTCATACTAGATTAAGGCTTTAACTTCTGTTTGTTTTAAGTTGAAGAAAATCTTTTATTATGAATTAAACAGATAATAAACGTGAAATTAAGTTAATAGTTTCTATGGCTTTTATAGTGCAGGATACATATCTGATCCTAAAGTATTATCAGAATTAAGTATTTAGAGGTAATTCATAGACTTAAAAATTCTCGTGTTATATTTATACTGTCTCCATCGGAATGTAGACTCGCTGGCTTAGAATATCCTTTAAACATAGACATTTATGCTTTGCTAAGATTATAAAAATATAAAAAGAAGATTCCTCGCATCGTCAAATTGATATAAAATTAGGCAATGTTGCCTAAGTGCAATTAAGGTAAAGGCATCTCTTCTGGCACTTTAGGTATTTCTTTGCCTATTATTATTTTTGAAAGAGTAGGTGACAATAATACACTAATTATAGCTAGCAACACTAATATTGAATATATTTCGGAACTTATTATTCCGGAGGCTAATCCTAACTCGGCTGCCGCTATTATTAAGCTGAGTCTAGCGCTCATAGCAAAACTCATAGACAAACTTTCGTATTTTGTAAATCCTGTTGCTCTAGATATAGTATATGTTCCAAGTATTTTTCCTAAGAACCCTGCTGCTATTAGCGCTAACAATATCTCTATGCCTCTTATGTTTCCGAAAACTAGCCTCAAGTCTGTTTTAATGCCTACTGTTATGAAGAAAATTGGTATAAAGAAACCGTAACCAAAGCTTAATAGTTTTTCTATAAGCCCCTCTACTTTTTCTCCTATTTCAGAGACCACCAGTCCGGCGGCGAAAGCACCTATTATGGCGTGAACACCAGTAAATTCTGCAAGTGCGGCAAATCCGAAAATTAAGGCTATACAAAGCCTTATGTCTAAGTGATAGCCTCCTGTCAAAGCTTTTATTTTATTTTTAGCAGGCTTCCATTCCTTTAAAATAGCTATGGCTACGATTAGGCCTAATACTGACGCTAAGAAAAATACTAGTTTATCTGGGGAAAGATACTCTCTTTCAATAACGTAGGCTAATGCAAGCATACTTATAATGTCTACTAGTATTGCTGCGCTTAGAAGAGTTTGCGCCATTTCAGGCTTATTTTCAGCATATTCTTTAACTGTCGGCAGGACTACACCCATCGAGGTTGTCGATAACGCTACTCCAATGAACTCTGGAGGCAAGTCATAATATAGTCCTACTATATATCCTACTGTCAGCGGCACTAAGAAAGATCCTAAACTTATAGCCACTACTTTCGAGAACTTTTTCTTTAAAAGACCTAGCTCTACTTCCAAGCCTACTACAAACATTAAGTAAATGAAACCTACTAGAGCCATTGTTAAAAGCCAGTGCTCTTCTTCAAATATTCCTAAAATACTTGGGCCTAGCAGTATTCCAAATAAAGTTTCAATAACTATAACAGGCATTTTAAGTAGTCTAGATAGTATAGGTGAAACTAGGATCAATATGAAGACTATGAACATTTCTAGTACAATGTTTTCAGACATCACAGCAAGAAACGTGAGAAGAATTTAAAGTTATCGGAAACTTTAAAATACAAGTACTCTATCTCGAGATTATTTTGAAAGCTGCTGCTAGGAAAACTAGGCCAATAGCTATAGCTATTATTCCGGCGACGTATTTCATCAAGTACTCTAAGTTAAGCAATAGTGATACACCGCCTAGAATGAACATTATCCCAATGCATGCTAAAATGATAGATCCGAAGGCTCCTCTTATAGAAACGCATTTCTCAGCCTCTATTTTAATTCTATGATATCTTAGAATAGCCATCGCTAAGAACCCTAGACCCATTCCTATCGCTCCACCAACATCAGGTCTTCCAAAAAGGAGCCCTATTCCTGCTCCAATAAACATCAGTGCTACAAAGACTAAACCCGAGACATGTTCTCTCTCTTCCTTGTTCACAAAAATAGGTAGTGGTAAAATCTTAATAAAGTTATTTTCTTGAGGTTATTTGAGTTCAATAAACTTTACTATAACCTCTTTATTAAGCACTTCAGGGTAAAATGCAGTACCGTAAAAATCTTTTCCGCGGACTCTAAACATACATATTTCTCTGTCTTGAAAAGCTATAGGCTCAAGAAAACTATTGGCTTCTGTTAGCGCTAATGTGTGAAGAAAATATGCTCGAACAACTTTCTTATCGAGAAGAGGATTTTCTTTAACTACTTTTACTTCATAGACTCCTATCTTCTCTACTTTACTTAAAGAGGCTCCATGTATTTTGGCTAGAATATGGTATCCAGCACATATTCCAAGTACTTTACCTGAGTAATTTAGTAGAGGCTTGAAGTTGCTTAGGTACTTTAAGTAATTGAAGTCTTTTAGAGCTGTTCCACATATTATTATTTTATCGAATTCACTGAAATTTATTTTCTCATAGTATCTTCTTATAGAGTACTTGCAGCCTGTTTCTCTAACTATAGCTGCTATCGGCTCGACAAATTCTTCTTCACTTAACGAGTATTTACATGTAGATATTAGGAGTATCATTTTTTTGTAAGCCTCGCTTTTTTAACTATTAGTGTCGCGTCATAGTCTGAGCCTACTACTTCATACTCAAGTAACTCTATCCTCTTTTTAAATAAAGGCATATCTAATACAAAAGTCTCGTACTCCCCTCCTTCACCTGACGGATTAACATATTGCCTTATTTTCTCAAAGAAACGTACAGTATTTTCGTCTAGAAGACTACCTACTAGGGATTTTCTTAAGGGATAGCCTGCTACTCTAGTGAAAACTACTTTAAAGCCTTCAGTAAGCATTTCTCTAAGCAAAGATACTTCATCTTTCAGCCAAAGCGGATTAAAGCACCATAAGTCGAGATCCCAGCATGTTTTCTGGAAACGTGAAGCTTGGTAAGTAGACCTAATAGCCCCTGTGACTACTCCTTCTACTCCATATATTTTCTTAGCTTTCATTAAAACATTTTTCAGCGCTATTAAACCCCCTTCTTCTTCATCAGGAGTAAGTTCCTTTACTAAAGGTAGTTCAAGAGCCTTTGCCTGTAGTTCAACTAGGTTTACTGCAGGATAGTGAAAAAGATAGCTTGCTTCTGATCTAGGTATGAGCGTTACTAAGCACACTACATCGAATACTCTGCTGGCTTTAAGTAATGCCAAATTGGAGTCCTTTCCGCCTGAGTAGAGTACACAAACTTTCATGAACTCAATAGTATAACATAGACCCCAAATAAATTTTAGCTACCGCTAAATTTCTATCCATTCTTCCACAGGATTAACTAACTTGATCCCATATTCTTCGCAAATTTTTACGAAATGTTTATCACACGAGTACGCGACATCAATGAAGTCTACTACAGGGATTATACATAAGAAGTCCCATACGTGTATTCCTATCTTAGAGCTATCTTCGACTGCCTTCCTAACATGAGATTGTAGTACAGGTACTTTTACTATGTTTTTGTCTTGAAGTATTATTTCTACTACTTTTCGAGCCTCAGCTAAAGAAATCCTTGTTCCTCTGAATGCTAATACATGAAATATTTCTAGTAGCTGATGTAGCGACATATATATTCTAATTTCGGGTACTTTTTCTCTAAAGAATTCTACAGCCTTGCTATGCATTCGAAGATACCTTTTGTACTCTTCATTCGACTTGAATCTAGCTGCTACAGGCTTTTTCTTAGCCAAAGCCCATATCTCGGTGTCTATTACTGCGTTAATCATAGTTAGTCCAAGTCCTCGTAATCATATTCTTTGTAGTCTTCGGGTCCTGCTCCTTCTACTGGAGACGTAATGATTTCAATTAATTTACGTCTTGTTTCTCTGCTACTTTGACTTTTAGATAAATATTCTATTAGCGCTTCTATTACTATGCTTTTAATTGACCTATTTTCTTCAGCTGCTCGTTTCTTTAATTCTCGGTAAATATCCTCTGGTATGACCAAGCTCGTCTTAATATTAGCCATTGCTACTATTTCCTAGTAAACAACTTTATTTAAGTTTTTACTTTTTGCTGTAAATACAGCTTTACTTCCGAGTTTAGTTTTAAATACTTGGCTTAAGGCTTAATATTATGGTTAAGAGAATAAAGATTATTTCTCCTTCGGTAGGTGAAGTCTACGTTAGGCTTTTAAACAAGAATCCTAAGACTGTCGAGGCTATAGTGAAGGCTCTGCCTATTGAGAGCACTGCTATGCTGTGGGGCGATGAAGTATACTTCAGTACTCCCGTTGAAATAGAAGAAGAAAATGCCCAAGAGGTTGTTGAAATAGGTGATGTTGCTTATTGGCCTCCTGGTCAAAGCATATGTATTTTCTTTGGTCCTACGCCGATAAGTCCCAGCGAGAATGAGATAAGGCCTGCTAGCCCAGTGAATGTCTTCGGTAAAATTGAAGGGGATCCTAAGGTATTTAAAAAGGTTAAAGAGGGAGAAAAAATTAGAGTAGAGTTAACTGATTAAGTTTTACCTGAAAGTGTTTTAGCTATCTCTTCTGCGAAAGCTTTAGCAGCATTGGGGCCGTTTGCTGTTATAATATTTTTGTCTTTTACTACTTGTTGTCCTGTGTACTGTACTCCGCTTGCCTTAATGATATTTATTAGCGTAGAGTCGCTGAAGCATGTTACTTTTACTCCTTTGATTATTCCTGCTTTAGCTAGAATTCCTGGCGCGGCGCATATTGCTACAACTAACTTGCCTTTGCTGTAAAAAGCTGTAGCTATTTCTGTGCTTTTTCTACGCTCCCGTCTTTTATTTCACCTATAACTCTACTGTAGACGCCAGGGCCTCCTATGAAAACTACAGCGTCATACTGGTCAGCTAGCCTATTTATGTCTTTGATGTCTCCTACGTAGATATCGTACTTTGTGCCTACTCCTTTATGCATAGCGAGAACTGTTACTTCGGCGCCGCATTTAGCTAAATAGGATTTAGTAGTAGAGTACTCTATGTCGTTGTACCCTGTGAAGATTACTATTAGTACTTTCTTTCCCTTCAGGTCGTATTTGGGTCCGGCTTGGCTAAACATATAGACCAGAGCAATGCCTATAATCGCCACTATAGCGACAATAACTACAGCTATAGTTATTTTACTCACATAACTATTTCTCAATTCTGGCTTAAATTTCATTCTTTAAGAGAGTACAGCTTTACATAGTCGAAAAGTAGGAGTGGGCGTGAGAGTAAGAAAAGTTAAGATAGATAGTAAGTGGAACGTAATAATACCAACTGAGCTTAGAGAAGGACTTAAACCCGGAGATGTGCTCATTGTAGAAAGAAGAGACTGTGAAATAGTCTTCAAGCTTGTTTTTGATGCTCTAAAGAATTCAATAAATTAAACTACATGTTAGTAAAGAAAAAGCATACACAAATGCTGAGCAGGAAAACACATGTATGGATGGTTCAAAGAATGAGAATAGTTTCTTTGGAGATACTAGGAGTTATGTTACCGCACTTTACTAAGGGTTAGGTATTTACATTCAGTTAAACTACAGAGAAGACTGCATAGCAGAAGTAGAAGTTCACCAAAATAAAGTAAGAGTGTTGAGCGAAACATACGTTAAGGTGAAAAATGTATAAAGACTAGCCACGTGATTCCCCTAACAAAGCGTAACATAACTCCTAGTATCTCCAAAGAAACTATAATCTAAATTTAATCTCCTTTGAAGTATTAATTTCCTAATATGAGGGCAGCTCCTAGGTCTTATAGAGATTTATTGAGAAATGTTAATAAATACATTAAGAACACTGTTTAGTGACCGAAAATGAAAGATACATATGACGTGATAATAATTGGTGGTGGTGCTGCAGGATATACCGCAGCTTTAACCTTAAGAACACTACGTAGTGATCTGGACGTCCTCTTAATTAGAGCTGACGAGAGAGTTCAGGTACCCTGTGCAATCCCTTATTTAGCTGCAACACTTGAAACTTGTGATAAAAATATCCTTCCAGATGAACCTTTGAAAAAACTTGGAGTTGAAATTGTTGTAGATGAAGTTTTAAATATAAATAGAGAAGCTAAAACTATTGAAACTGCTAAAGGCTTAAAGTTTAAATATAGAAAACTTATCCTGGCTACAGGTTCGACACCCTCTACTCCACCGATAAAGGGAATAAATCTTAAGGGCGTTTATAAAATTATAAAGAAATGGGAGATTCTTCAAGAACTACAAAAAGCTGTTAGGAAAGCTGAAAAAATTGTTATTATTGGTGGAGGATTTATAGGCGTAGAACTTGCAGACGACCTAAGTAACCTAAAAAAGGATGTAACTATTATTGAAATTCTGTCTCACTGCTTACTTTTAAACTTCGATGAAGAATTTGCCGTTAAGGTTGAAGAAATCCTTAAAAGTAAAGGAGTAAAAATTATGACCAATTGTAAGGTTGAGGCTATCTTAGGTAAAGAAAAAGTCGAAGCTGTTAGACTCTCAGATGGTAGAACTATTCCTGCGGATGTTGTAATTGTAACTGTTGGAGTCAGACCAAATACCAGTCTAGCTGAAAAAGCGGGTTTGAAAATTGGTGAAAGAGGTATTGCCGTAGATGAATACATGAGAACAAGCGATCCAAATATCTATGCGATTGGAGACTGTGCAGAAAAACATAGCTTTTTCACAGGTACACCAACTCCTACATTACTTGCCTCTGTAGCGGCCTTTGAAGCCAGAATAGTAGCAGCAAATATAGCTGGACTTAGACTTCCTCGAACAGTTCTTGGAGTTGTAGGAGTATTTTTAACGAAGATAGGAGGAGAAGCTTTTGGAGTTGCAGGGTTAACGGAATCTGCAGCTAAAAGAATGGGATTCGATGTTATTACAGGAAAAGCCGAAACTGTAGATAAGCATCCTGGAACACTACCCGGAGCTAGAAAAATTGAGGTTAAATTAATCTTCAGTAAAGATGGCGGTTACCTTTTAGGTGGAGAAGCCTGCGGTGGTAGCTGTGTAGGAGAGTTTATAAACTTAATAGCTTTGGCTATTCAGAGACATATGACCCTTTATGATCTTTACACAATGCAATATGGAACTCATCCATTTCTCACACCCTCACCAATAGCATATCCAATAATAACTGCAGCATTAAACGCTTACAAAAAACTTAAAAGCCAGGGTTTATCGAGCTAAATTTCTAAAAATATTTTCTCTACAAAAGAATTTGTTGAAATCGATGTTAGAGAGGAGATTTACCAGAGTTGAAAGGCTAACTTTCGTCTCCTTAATAGTCTACTGGAAATAGTCAAGGTCTTGTCGATTTACTACTAGCTCCTTCGGCAATCGAAGAATTACTAAGCTTGTATAAAGAAAACTAGGAATAAACACTAGAAAGTTATGCAAGGATAGAAGAATGGATCTTTTTCTCAAAGATTCAGAAAGACACCTAAAGGAGGGAGCGTACTAGAATGGTACTAGTAGATACTAGTACCATCTATACAGTGACCTAGCTCTAGACTGTACTACACCCACTTACCCTATAACCCATTCAGAAGCTAAGCTCTTCACTATGACTCCTAGCTGAAACTAGTACGAGCTAAAGCTTCACCAAGTACGCTTGTCTACTGAGGCTCCTAGTTAGACTGAGCACTTACCTAATATCCTTATAGAGATAGTTGTCTTCGCTTTATCTTTTGAAAACTATGGGTATTTTAAAAGTTTTATTACTTCATTGAGTGTCCATATAAGTCCTATTGAGTATGTATCTGAGAGAACTTTAAGGTAGTTCACTAAGAGAGGTCTTATATCCTTGGTGCTATATTTAAGTAAAAAAGCAAGAAAGCCACTAGCTATGAAAATGCAAGCACATTTAATAATACTCCAACATTCTATTTTCTATATTCTCTGCGCAATTTCTAATAGTAGTTATATTATTTTTCCTCTCTTGTTTTAAAATTACATGACTTTTCACCTCTAGCAGCCAGCGGCTTAATAGATGATGAGAAGTTTATCTGTTTACTGGATAGATAGTATTGCTTCTTTTAGTTTTGTTTTAGTGAAGTATGCTGGATAAATTATGCAGTATTTTGTGTCAGCTGGTATTTTTATTGTTTTTTCGTTAGTGAGATATATTTTATGAGTCTTTAAGTCTTTTCTACTGTATATTACTATTTTGAAGGGTATTTTAGGTACTTTTATGCCGTTAACATGTGTTTCACCGGGTACTTTTAGTCCGTTTTGATAAGCTTCTACTTCTGCTATGCAGTCTTCTCTGTAGTTTAACTGAATATGGATGTCTAGTCCCTTTACGCTACTAGTATCTAGTAGATTTAGGTTAGATGATGGAGTGACATCCCATTCTATTATGCCAGCGTAGTTATCTCTGAATAGGTCTCCTCCGTACTTCCATATAGCGAAGTTTACTGGCTCAACTGTATATGTGTCGAAGCCACTTATCTTTAGCCTACCCTTGAAGTTCACAGGCTCATAGCTCTTGAATCGTGCTTTAAGAACTACACTATAGTCTTTGGTTTCTTCTATCCAGAAAAAACTGCCTCTACTATAGTTGCTTAAGTTAGGAGGCTTCATGGTTCTAATGGGCTTTGTTTTGCTGAAGAATACTTCCACTTCTCTCATGTCACCGAGCCTCAGTACTAGTTTCCTTAACTTTACTTCTGCTATCAGGTCTCGGAGCCCTGTATAGTAGATCCATATTGGACTAGACCAAGCTCTGCCTCCTGTGCGCTCAAGTACTCTCACATAATAGTAGTTGAGTCTCCGGCAAGGCTTTTCTTCATCAATATACTTAAATGAAATCGCTCTTCTAGGCCCGTATTCACGGTAAATTGCTTTGCCGTTGCGTATTAACTCTACTTTATCTATGGGCTCATCGCTCTCTACTCTGACGCTAATTTCGGGCTTGTAGTTTGGATCTGAGACTTTTATCTCGGAGCCCATTAAGTAGTCATCAATGCTGAACTCTAGTCTCAGTCTTGTTCCTAGGACCGCGTATGCTCTTCTCTCGTAGAGCGCTCTAAATATGTCTTCTCTAGTATTGTGCTCGGCATATACTGCCGCTAGTCCTGCTCCAAAAGGATTGTATAGAAAGTACTCTACGAAACCTGTTGTAAGTGAGTTCAAGTACTTCATTTGAGGGGGCCTGTTTTTAATGATAACTGGTCTAAATGGAGACCCAGGGTAGCAGTCGTGGGTGTCGCCGCCTCCTATAATGCCTAGCCTATATCCTTTTTCAAGTGCGTCTACTACGAAGAAGCGGGGCAGATTATCTGAAGACATACAGTACACGGGGTTTCCATAGTACTCGAAGACACCCCATATTGAAGCTATTTCAACTAGTCGATCGAACTCTGGGTCATAGTAGCTCCAGTCTACTGGAAACTGAGTTATAGATGGATGATGAGGTATCGTAATTGCTTTAGCTTCAACTTTCCTCAAGAAGCTCCATAGATCGGCTGGACTATAGCCTTTCGTGCTTGAAGGATATTTGCCATAGTTAACGCACCTGAATATAGGTTTGTCGTCCGTAAGGAAATAGACGTTTCTGTGTCCGTAGGCATACGAAGTCCACTCGTATGCGCTGAAAGTAGTGAATTTTCCTGGAGAATACCATTCTGAAGCCTTCCTTCTAATAAAAGCCCACATTTCGTCGGTCATAGAGAAATCATGGTCTGTTATCGCCGCGAAATCTAGTTTAGCTTTATCTCTAGCATACTCATATAGTAAGTCGACAGACTCGTATGCATCTTTTTCCTCAAAGTAATCTCTTAGTATGCTGCCGTGAAAATAGAAGTCTTTTTCCAGCAAGTCTTTTTTACCTCTGCAAACACCACACAGCGAGAGATTTGAATGACAATGAATATCTCCGAAAAGTAGCTTAAATTTAGAGTACTTCACAGAGCAGACTACATCGATGAAAATATAATACTTCCGTTATAAGTAGTAAAATTCTAGGCCGTAGTCCTTTAGCCTACTAAAATGCTTAACATTTTTTGTTAAAAGCTTTAAATCAAAAACAATTGCCGTAGTTCCAATAATTAAGTCTCTATCATCTATAATCATAGCTTTCTTCCTTAAATCACGCCATATTTCAGAAGCCTTTACTAAAATACTGTTAGTCAGGGGTATTATAGTAAAAGATTCTTCAAGAAGCTTTTTTGCTAACTGAGGATTCTTGGTGCCTCTAATATACTCGTAAAGCGATATTACTGAAATAAAGTAGATGTTTCCTAGAGGAAGATCTAGTCTGCTCTTATAATAGTCAATAAAAATATCTGTGTCAACTAGTATTCTCTCGCCCATTTTCTCACTTTCACTTCATCGAACTCAGCTTCAAGAAGTTCAGCAAGCTTTTCTCTATTCTTTTCTCTTCTCACTCGCTGAACTTCTGCAACAAGCTCCAATAAAAACTCATCCCAACTCTTATCCCCTTTAAGTGATTCAAGAGCCTGCTTAGTCTTTACGGAAATCGTTATAGTAGTCCTATAATTCACAATTATGAATATTTAATTTAATGTATAAACTTTGATCTGAGTATGAATTAGCTATCTGTTAAGTTAAGTCGTTACTTAAATAACGATACTTAAATGTTGTGTCGCCTTAAAATATCTAATTAAACTATTTCTTATTTTTTGAACTACTATTTCTCAATCTGTAGCACCGAAAATATTCCTTAAACTAGTATATATTGATATAAAGCCTAGCGTAAAATTTAATTATATTTAATCCAAGTTAATAAAGAGGCACATGGTTGAAAAAATACTAGTACGCTATGTTCCGTGGATGCTCCATGTAGAAGGAAGAGAGCTTTGTGAATTGTGCTTCTTCGTCAAAAACGAACCTGGAGGCCTGCTTAGAGCACTAGAGGTATTAGCCAAATACCACGTAAATATTCTGTCTACATCTGGGTACTCTCATGCATCCTGGAAATACGCTCCAATAATACTCTTTATCGATGTATCTAATTTAAGCGAAAAAGAATTCTCTTCATTAGTTAACGAATTAGAAAGAGTAACTGGGTCTAAAGTGAGGTATAAGAAAAGTACTGTAAAAGGGTTTATTATCGATGAGTTAAGTTTTCCGATGTATGTTGCTCCCAACATTAGGGCACTAATGCTTTCTGAAGAAGTTGTTGAGAATATGCTAAAGGGTCTTTATGAAAAATACGGTGATGTAGCCGCGTCTATTTTATATAACTTTGCTTTCGGCGGAGGAAAAGCTCTTACTGAGAAAATGCTGAAAAGACTAGAGGGAATTGAGTTAGAAAATATAGTAGCAGAGCTACTTAAGTTTCCTCAGGCCACAGGATGGTGTAAAGTAGAAATAGAGGACTTAGACTTAGCTGCTCCAAAGGCTTCGCTGAAGTTATTTAGTAGCTTTGAATGTGAAGCACTTAAATTTAGAAGAAAACCGTCGAGCCATCTCATACGAGGATACTTAAGTGGTGTTTTTACGGCTGTACTCAAAAAACAGTATAGGTTTGTAGAAGTTAAGTGTACTGCTGTAGGGGACCCATACTGTAAACTAGTGCTCGAGAGAACCTAGCTTAGTTCTATAAACACGGAAGGCTGTTAAAGAATATTGAACACTATCTTTTCTTAGAATTTTTTTAGTTAAGTAAATGTATATTTTAAGGCTATTATCGAAGACTAATACTCCTTCGCCAGGCGAGTATGCTATATACTTATAGCCTTCTATTTCGCGTGTAATATTTAGTTTAAACTCTCCTTCTTCCCATTTGCAGTAAATAAATGGTCTTAGAATCTTACCGTAGAGAATATAGTAGGGCTCAAGCAATTTCTCTGTCACGAATTTCTCTACGCTAGGCTCTATGCTTCTTTTAGTCTCATGGAAGTCTAGAAATCTTCTTCCAACAGAGTACGCTAAGTGACTTGAAGAAAGCTCGCTGACAACTTTTCTATAAAGTTTCTCTGAAGCCCCTTTAACAGCTATCAAGTATTCTTCTCCGAGTTTTATTGAAGCTTCGCAAGTAGCTGAGCATGGAGCATGGTATATTGCCCACAGCTCTATAGGCATTTCCTGATCTAAACCAAGTTCAATAAGTTCTTTCTGATAGCAATACCATGCTTTAGCAGGTCCTCTCTTCACATAACTTTTTACACAACACTCAGGGTAGCCTAAGAGACCTCCAAGCTTGTAATCTACTTCAGGTGTTCTCCTACCTTTCCTGATCAGAACATAGTAGTAAACTAATTCCAATAAAAGATGAGAGTCTTGAGAGACAAACAGGTCGCCGTAGTCGATATTATTTCTTGTTACAGGTTTAATAGAAGCTAATTTACTTAAGTCGATTCTAGTAGCTGTAGAAAAATCTACTTCGCTTAAAGGTTTATTAAAAGTACTCTTATTTACTAAATATGCTTCACGACTATTTAACAAAAAGACAAAACCATGGCATGCTTCATATGCTAATGAAAGTTTATAGAAAAGAATAAAATGTACGAATTCTTTCCAAGATTCTATTAGCACAGACTCTACTATAGCTGAGGGCTTAGCTCCATGAATTACGGCTAAAAGAGAACATACTTGCTGAGGATGAAGAGAATACAGTACTTTTTCAAACTTCACGAAAAATATATGCTATTAAGGAATTTATCTGTTATTGGGATTTCTTTAATTTTTAAAAGTAAGCGATAATTTTAAGTTGCTTGAGAAAATCTTTTCTAAAGGGTACCGGATGAAGAAAGCGTATCCACGGTATTTACCGTGGATAATCTTTGCAGAGGACCGTGACCTAGGTGAGCTTTGTTTTACTGTACAAAATAGGCCCGGTGAACTAGCTAAAGCTCTGCAGATTATAGCTAAGTATGGAGTCAATATAGTTAGCACTATAGGCTATTCTCATCCAACATGGAATCAAGCTACAATAACTCTTGCAGTAGATGTAACTGATATAGACGATAATCTGCTTAAACAGATGCTTAAAGAGCTTGAGGCAAATACTGTAGGAAAAGTGCTGTTTAAGAAGAATGTTATTAAAGGCTTTCTTGTAAGCGAATTGGCTTTCCCTATTTACTTGGATCTTCACACAAGAGTACTGCTCTTTTCCTTAGAGGAAGTAGGAAGTATGCTTAAAGCGCTTTATGATAAGTACGGTGATGTTACTGCATCTATTCTCTATAACCTCGGATATGGTGGAGGTGTATTTATAGCTAAAATAATGGTAGATAAGTTGAAGACAATAGGTAAAGAAAAACTTCTAATAGAGCTTCTTAAAATCCTCCAGGCTGCTGGCTGGGCTTTAGTCGAAGTAGAAGAAATGAATTTGACTAGACCTAGTATCTCTTTAAAACTATACGAAAACTTTGAATGTAAAGCTCTGAAATACAGGTATAAGCCTTCAAGTAATCTTGTTAGAGGATATTTAAGCGGACTCTTCAGCACGGTACTTGACCAGAGTATACGTTTCCGTGAAACACGCTGCATCGCTGTAGGCGACAAGTACTGCCGCCTAGTTTCCGAGTAATAGAATTTACTATTTTTCACGTAATGAGCTGAATGCGTGTTTTGCCCGCGAGAATTTATTTAAATAAACTAGTAGACTATTTCATCAATGAAGGCGAAAACGAAAGTAGTACTAATATCTCATACTCACTGGGACCGTGAGTGGTACTACACCTTCGACAAATACAGGTACAGGCTTGTAGCATGCGTAGATAAGCTCCTAGAAATACTGGAGAAAAAACCGGACTTCAAGTGCTTTGTTTTTGACGGCCAAGTAGCTCCAATAGAAGACTACCTTGAAGTAAGGCCAGAGAACAGAGAAAAGTTAGTCAAGTACATTAGTAAAGGCAGGATAAAAATCGGGCCATGGTATATTCAGCCAGACGAGTTCCTCGTTTCAGGAGAATCTCTCGTAAGAAACCTTATGCTCGGTATAAGAACTGCGTCAAAGTACGGCGGCTACATGAAAGTAGGCTACTTGCCCGATATCTTCGGGCATACTGCGCAGATGCCGCAGATTCTAAGAGGATTTGGCATCGACAATTTCTTCTTCCACCGAGGAATGGGGCCTGAGTTCGAGAATTTAGGAATGTACTTTAAGTGGGTTGCTCCGAGCGGAGACTACGTTTACACAGTTTTCCTTTATGGAGGCTACGGTACTCTACTAGGATTACCCGATGACCCCGAGAAAGCTACTGAAATGATCAGAGGACTTGTAGAAAGGCTGAAAGATAGAGCAAATGTTCCCGTAATACCTGGAATGATTGGCTGCGACCACGCTTTCCCGAAAGAATGGGTTCCAAATGTAGAGAACTATGCTCGCAAAAAAGACCTGCCTTTTGTTGTCGAGCAGGGTTCTCTCGAAGACGTAGTAGAGGTAATGAAGTCTAGTGAAGAAAAGCTAGGAGAATATAAAGGAGAACTGCTAAGTAGCCACTATCATTCCTGCCTATATGGCGTCTGGTCTGCTAGAATATACTTGAAACAGCTGTGCTTCGGCAGTGAAGTTAAGTTAACTCACTTAGTAGAACCTCTATGGGCGCTCGCCTGGCTTCTAGAGAAAATATATCCATCAGAATTCATATGGAGGGCTTGGAAGTACCTTATTCTCTCCCAGCCACACGACTCTATATGCGGCTGCAGTACAGATGAAGTACATAAAGAAGTTGAGTCAAGACTACTTAAAGCGAGTACTCTCGCAGACGAGCTTCTCGAGTGCACTGGAAAACTATTCAATGTAATAAACTACTTCACTAAGTACGCTGGCATAAACTTCAAGAAATATGCTCTACCAGTAATCAACTCCCACGTCAAGCTAGACTTCAGCGAAGACTCTGTACTATACTTAGTAGCCTACAACACTCTGCCGTGGCCTAGACGAGAAATAGTAAGGTTTAGAACTAGACCTGAATTAGAGCTGACTAGAGAGTACTTAGAGAATCTCGAGAAGATTTTAATTAAGAAGCCTCCCGAGTCGCTGAAAAATAAGATTGGAGAAAAACTAGTAATAGATTACAGAAAGTATGCTCTCAAGACTCTTGAAGGAAAAATCATACCTTATCAGGTTAGAGAACTAGAAGACGGCGGCCTCGAGCTAGTATGGGTAGACGACATTCCCTCCTTCGGCCTCAAGGCCTATGCTCTAGTCCCCAGAGGAGAAGAAAAAGTAGAAACCGATATCAAGGTAGGCGAAAACTGGATTGAAAACGAGTTCTTTAAAGTAAGTTTCAATGAAGACCACGGAGGAGCTATACGCATAGAAGACAAGAGAACTGGCGCTGTCTACGAAGACTTAAATATATTCGAGGACGGCGGCGACATAGGAGACGAGTACGATTATTCGCCTCCAGCCCAAGACACCATAGTAGAAAGCAGCGACTTCAAGGCCTCAGTAGAAATAATCGAGAAAGGACCCTACGTAGCGACAGCTAAAGTAACAACAGTAATGGAAATACCTAGAGGTCTCACTGAAGACAGAAAAGCTCGGAGCAATGAAAAAGTAAAGCTACCCATAACAGTATTTGTCTCACTTTACAGCAAAGTACCTAGAATAGACGTCAAGGTAGTTGTAGAAAACTACGCGAAAGACCATAGACTCCGCGTAAAGTTTCCAGTAGGCGTAGATGTCGACACACATTTCGCTGAAACACACTTCTATGTAGTAGAGAGACCAAACAAGCCCATATACTACTATATACGCCGCGACGGAACGAAAGCTTACATAGCTACTCAGCCGACTAGACTCTGGATCGACGTAAACGACGGCAAGAAAGGTCTCTGTGTGGCCACTAAGGGTCTCCCCGAATACGAAGTGAGAAAAAAGAACGGCGAGACAGAAATTCTCGTCACACTAATGAGATGCATTGGCTGGCTCTCTAGATCAGATTTGCTTACAAGACCTGGAGGAGCAGGCCCCCACATACCTACAAAAGACTCCCAGATGATAGGAATCTGGGTCTTCGAGTACTCTATTATACCGCATTCAGGTACATGGCTTGAAGCAGAAGTCTACAAGACTGCCCGAAACTTCATTGTACCAGTACTAGTCCACGAAGACTTCCCGCACAGCGGAGAAATAGAGCCAGTATACTCTTTCATGAAAATAGAGCCCAGCGAAGCAGTAGTAAGCGCTTTCAAGAAAGCAGAAGACGACGATAGCATTATATTGAGGCTATTTAACATTAGCGGCAAAGAAACAGAAGCAAAAATAACTTTCTCAAGTGAAGTAGCTAAAGCGTGGATAACTAACTTGAACGAAGAAATAGTGAATGAACTAAATAGTATTGAAGGCAACACTATTAAAGTGAAATTAGGTGCACATAAAATAATTACATTAAAAATAGTTTTAAAGCATTAAGTTAGTTCTCTAATATTCTTTTTTATCTTAATTATTGCCTCAGCTATATCATCCATGTCTTCTTTCTCTCCCAGAAGAACAAACTGTGGCAACCATATTGCCTCCTCGTAGCACGCTTTTTCTGTTACTGGTAAATGTAGCTTCGAGCAGTAGTCTCCAAACTTTCCTTCGCCGCAAGGTAACTTGAAGTTTGTAAAAGCCTCCATCTTGTACAGCGGTATGTAGCCAGGTTTGCAGGGTATTCCTTCGGCAACCATTGCTTCAATAAACTTGTGCTTCGGGAGATTATTGAAGTACTCTTTTTTGTACTTGAAGATATAAAGGTGGTATGCTGGCCGAGCTTTACTAGGATACTTGAGAGGCTCAATGCCCTCAATTTCCTCTAGTCTTTTAGTTAAATACCTAGCGTTCTCTTCCCTCTTTTTGAATAGTTCTTCTGCACGCTCGAGCTGAGCTAACAGAATGGCTGCTTGGAACTCGGTCATTCTGTAGTTTGATCCCAGCACTACGTGCTGATACCACTTACCTTTTCTTACTCTACCGCAGTTCATATAAGACCATGCTCTATCGGCCAGCTCTTCGCTGTTAGTGAGTATTATTCCTCCTTCGCCTGCTGTCAGATTCTTACTCGACTGGAAGCTGAACGTACCATATTCTCCTATTGTTCCCGCGCCTCTGTCTCCCCACTTAGCTCCATGGGCTTGAGCAGCGTCTTCAATAACGTGCAGGTTATATTTTTTGGCTATCTTCATTATTTCATCCATGTTTGCTGGAGCTCCTCCTACGTGTACAGGTATTATTGCCTTAGTTCTATCGGTTATCGCTTCCTCTATCTGAGAGGGATCTATGTTGTAGGTGTCTTCTTCAATATCTACGAAAACAGGCTTCGCGTTGACGTATAGTATTGCTTGAGCTGTAGCCATGAATGTATAGGCTGTTGTTATGACTTCGTCTCCGTATCCTATGTCGAGTGCACGGAGAGCTATTTCGATAGCTACTGTGCCGTTAGCACATGTAACTCCGTATTTTGCTCCCTGATACTCTGCGAACTTTTTAGCGAACTCCTCGTTTTTCTTGCCTCCAATACCCCAGTACCCGCTGTGAAGTACTTCGAGAAGCTGTTTTTCTTCGCGAGAATCCCATATGGGCCACTTAGGCCAAGGCTTAGTACGCAGAGGCTTACCTCCCTTAATAGCTAAATTCATGTTTCTCGCTAGGGAATAACCTAAGCGGTATTAAAGATTTAGCTTACCTGCTCAAGTATGCAAGAATATTTCGCTGACTTAGTGTTTTATTTAGATTTGCTGTGTTACTATCGTGGTTTATAGGAAAGCTATTATTATAGGTCTCGACGGCGCAATACCCTACTTTATTAAGAAATATGTTGAGGAGGGACTGCTCCCTAATTTCGAGAAGCTTCTATCAGAAGGAGTTTTCGCCGAAGCTGTTCCCTCTCCACCAACAGATACTCCTACTAATTGGACTACAATAGCTACGGGAGCAGACACTGCTACACATGGCGTAACTAGCTTCTATCTACATCTCCCCGGAGAAACTCTCCCCTATGGGCAAAAATACCGATTTAGAAGCCAGTTAGCTAAATACTGTAAAGCAGAATACTTGTGGAAAATAGCCGATGAAAATGGAATACCGTCTATTGTAGTAAACTATCCTTCAGGATGGGGCATGGAGTTAAAGCACGGCGCGATAATTAGCGGCGAATGGTACATGCCCGGGGCTCCTCCGAAAATTTTATCAGACTCATGTACCTACAGCACTAGTCCTTCTCCCGAAGAAAAGCCTTTAGTGTTTCTCGGTGAAGAAAAATTAGATCTAAGTAAGCTTCCCGCCTTAAAGTATAGACTAAGCGTCAAAGCCTCAAGGATTGCTGGAAGCGAGTGGCTTTACCGAGATTTCACTGAAGAAGAGCTAACAGTCTTCATAGAGTTCTATGCTATTAGCATTAGCGGCGAGAAATATGACGCAGTACTGTTTGTCCAAGATAATTCTGCTCATACAGTTAAGGTAGGTGAGTGGAGTAACTGGCTTACCTGTGTTTTTGAGACTTCAGCTGGAAGCGTTAAAGGCGTGTTTAGAGCTAAACTAGAGAAACTCTCAGAGAACGGGAAGTCTGTTAAAATTAAGCTCACTGAAATATTTGCTGCCGAAAAGTGGGCCTATCCAGAGACTCTCTGTAGAGAGCTCGTTGAGAAAGGTATTTTGCCGGACGCTAGTTTAGAAAAAGTAGCTAACGAAGATAAAGCATACCTAAACTACCCTATTCTTTTAAGCTATGCTAAGAACGCAAGAGCTCTCCTAAAGCTCTTGACTTATATTGACAATAAGCTGAAGTGGAGGCTATGTTTTCTCCACTACCATATATTTGATTCTCTTAATCACCACTACTTAGGGTATCTCTACAAGGATCTGCCAGCATATACTGAAGAAAAATACGAGAAAGCCCTAGAAGTAATGGAGCTGGGATGGAAAATAGCAGATAGGTTCGTCGGAGAAATATTAGAAAAATTCTGTGATGAAGATACACTAGTGGTTGTTGTATCGGATCACGGGTGCTTGCCTTCATGGAAGATGATTTCGCTTAGAAAAATACTCGTCGAAGCAGGTCTCCTCGAATACAAGTGGGACGATAACTTGAAGAGATATAGAGTAGTACTGGAGAAAACTCTAGCTTACCCGTACTACGAGCCTTCATACATATGGGTTAATCTGAAGGGAAGAGAAGCTGGTGGAGTAGTTGAGCCAAGTAAGTATGAAGATATTAGAGACGAGGTCTTGAGTGTCCTGAAGAGCACTAAAGATCCTGAGACAAATACCTGTCCCTTCGAGTTAGCTGTGAGAAGAGAAGAAGATCCCTATATAGGCGGTAAACCTCAAGCAGAGACTGTAGGGGACATACTGTACTACCTTAAGCCGTCTTACCAGTTCTGGGACGGAGAAGTCTCAATGCTAGATAGCGAGACAATGGGCAAAGAGGAAATGGAAGGACCTGTCATATGGAGAGCTAAGAAAATTTTCGGTACACATGCTTACTACACGCCTGGAGCTAGATTAGGAGACTTCACGGTAAATGGAATATTCTTAATGAAAGGGCCCGGCGTAGCAGAAGGACTGAAGCTTAAGGAACCTATTAGGCTAACAGATATTGCTCCGACAGTGGCTCGCCTGATGGGCTTAAGGAAGCCTAAGAAATGCGACGGAAGAATACTTTACGAGGCACTAAAGTAAGCTTTAACTAGCTTTACCGAAGGAAATTAACGTGCTTAAGGTATATTTCGCAGCACCAATGCTCGGAGATCGCTCTAACCTAGAGGACAATAAGAAAATAGCTTCAGTACTCAAAGCCATGGGCTGCGAAATACTCACTGAGTGGGTTCTCGAAGAAATACTGGATATTGAGAGAGGAGCTTCGCCCAAAGAAATATTTGAGAGAGACTTAGAGATGCTCGACAAGTGCGATGTTCTCATAGCAGATGTGTCTTATCCTAGCTTAGGCGTAGGCTTTGAAATAGCATATGCTCTTCTTAAAGGCAAGAAAGTTATAGCCTACTGTAGAGAAGATAGACTAGACAAGACTTCAGCTCTCATAAGAGGAATAACTTGGAGCAATTTCATTCTCATAGCATATCGCAATGTAGATGAATTATTGGCCGAAATAGCTAAAGTACTCTCGCTAAGAACCTGCTTCCGCAGTACAAAAGACGCAGAGTAAACTCTTTTTCTCATTAACCCTTAATTCCGTTAAGTTCGTTACAGCTATATAAGCTTTAGCTCCCCTAGTTAATTTTTAGTAACTTCTCTAATTCTGGGATCTCCTTTAAATTAATAAAAGTATTCCAGTATCAACCGCCAACTTCACGCTTTCTCTCCTCGTGAATCTCTCTTATCATTTCATCAATAATATCGCCGTACTCTTTAGCTGAACCATAGAGTTCAGTAATACTTCGCCTAGGTATCATAATTAAGTAGCCTTTATTATCTATCAAGACTACTTCTGACCCCTCCTTAATGCCATATTTTCTGCGCAACTCTGCTGGCAGCACTATTAACCCTTTTTATGTACTCTAACAACATATTTTGCTTCGCTAAACATTCAAGTAAACAGTTAAACCTTAAAAAATAAAGTTTAACTATAAGTATTGAAATTATTTCTCTTGAAGCTAGGTTTTACTGAAAGGATTTATCACGGAGAGATATTCGTTTAATATAGCTTCGGCTTTTTCGGGTGAAGGTGTAGTAGGGTCGATGCCCATGGCTTCTAGTATTAGTTCTTTATCTTTCTCTAATATGCCTTGAGCGAGAATCTCGAATTTCTCTAAATGCAGATTTAGAATAGCTAAAACGGGGCGAGTTAATCTGCCTACTTTCTTGCCCTTTAGTCCGCTTCTATCTACTGTGCAGGGTACTTCAACTATTCTTCCGTCCTTTATTCCCTCAATATAGGATTGATTAGGTATGTTAGCTATTCTTGTTTCTCTTTTAATATCATTGACTATCGACGATATGATGTCTAAGTAGAAGAGATCTGAGGGCTCGACTTTTTCTTCGCCTCTAGCGACTCTCAGTACTTTCTGCCAGGCAGCTTCTCTTTTGCGGAAAAATTCTTCAGATAAAGTTCCTTTCTCATAGTCTATTACGCGGCTAATTTTTCTGAGAACTTTACCTATCTTGGGGTCGTTTAGTCAGTCATAAAGATAATGGAAGAATTCTGCAGTATGTCTATCTGAAACAGAAACAAGCATGCCGTATGTTTTTAGAAGCTGTCTACCTACTAGATAGGGATTATTCTCTATGACGTCCCACTTGCGGCCCTGAATTACAGCTTCTTTAAGCTCCTCTAATATGCTTTCACCTTTGTAAGTAATTTCTGTAAGCCACGTTAAGTGATTTATTCCAGCTACCGTAGACTTCAAGGCTTCGTACTCGAGGTCGAGTAACGCGGAAGTGAATTTTGTTAAAGGATAGCCGTGGCACATTCCCACAATACTAATTTTAGAAGCCATGTAGACAGCTGTACAGACTGCTGTCACGGGATTAGTGTGATTCAAGATTAAGGCCTTAGGTGAGACATCTTCGAGAGTCCACGCGATATCTAGTATTGCCGGGATTTCTGTTATTGCTTTGAGTATTCCGCTTGGACCTGTAGTGTCTCCTGTAATGGGTATAGCGCCATACTTGAAGGATATCTCTATAGAGGCTTTAGTCGCTTTAAGTCCTCCAGCTCTAATAGCCACTATAACAAAATCCGCGTTTTCTAGCGCCTCAGTCTTATTTGTAGTCATAGAGACTTTGAGATCCACATTAGTTTTCTCAACATATCGCTTGACAGCAGTATACATTGCTTTAAGTCTTTCTTCATTTATATCGTATAAAACGAATTCACTGCCCCAGAGATCTCCGACTCTATAAAAATCTCCCAGCAGCTTCAGCGTTAATACACTTCCGGCGCCAACTATAGTAATTTTAGGTTTAGATGAATCCATCCCACCACCTCTAATTTCTTCGCAATTAAATGTAATAAAAACTATACTTGCTATGCTTGTGTTAAATTTACTATGCTTTAAGCTTTTTGAAAAAGAGTCTTGATGGCGTTAGGCGGAGACCTACTTTTGTCTACGCGGCTAAAGCTAATATAGTGTCAGAAACGAGTACTTCATGTGCTAAGGGAGCTGCAGGACTTTTTGGCTAGAACTATAGAGGAGTTTTCAAGTGAAGCAGAATTCATTGACGTAAGAGCAGAATTCTTGACTTCTTTCTCGACTAGCGTAGAAAACAGTGTCTTAAAGGGACTGAACAAAGCCAATTCACGTGTTATAGGTATAAGAGCACTTGTTAAAGGATGCTGGGGCATAGGGTCTACTGACGATTTTTCACCAGAATCTATTAAAAAGGCTTTTAGAGAAGCTATTGCCTCCGCTAAAGCCTTGGCGAGTAGAGCCGGAGGCGAAGTAAAGTTATCTGAAGAAAAAGTCTATTCTGATTCAAAGGAAGTTTCAGTCAAAATAAGTCCTAGTGACGTAGATGTAGAGGAGAAAATAAAGCTTGTACTTGAGTTCAATAAAATTATTAGGAACACTGATAGCCGTATCGTCAACTGCAGAACAACTTACAGCGACTCTAGTCGTGAAATCCTTTACTTAAATAGCGAGGGAGCTTCTATTTACCAGAAACTCCCGTCAGTTTTTCTCTATGCTTCGGCAGTAGCCCGCGAGGCTGAGAAAACTCAAGCCTCATATGAGGCAATTGGAGGACAGTACGGCTACGAGAAAATACGTGAACTAGATATAAACGAGCTGGGCTTAAAACTGGGCAAAGAGGCAGTAGAGCTTCTCTCTGCCGAAACTATTAAGGGAGGGACAATGACTGTTGTCATGGATGGTAGAGTCAGCGGCACTTTTGCTCACGAAGTATTTGGGCACGCTGCCGAAGCCGACAATATACTTAACGCGAAGTCTTTTCTTAGCGGACTAGTAGGAAAGAAAATAGGTTCAGACGAAGTGACTATAGTAGACGACGCTACTGTGCCGGGAGCCTACGGCTCCTACTTCTACGACGACGAAGGTGTTCCAGCTCAGCGAAAAGTTCTCCTAGAAAAAGGTGTCTTGAAAACATACATGCACAGCAGAGAAACAGCAGGCATAATGGGAGTAAAGTCTACAGGAAACGGCAGAGCACAAGACCCGAGACACCGAGTCTACGTCAGAATGTCTAATACCTTTATTGCTCCAGGCAACTGGAGTCCAGAAGAAATAATCGAGGATACTAAGCACGGAGTTTACGTTGAAAAAGCTTTAGGAGGAATGGAAGATCCTGTTGGAGGAGGTTTCCAGGTATCTGCGCTTAAAGCGTGGCTTATCGAGAACGGTGAGCTAAAGAAGCTTTTAAGAGCAGTGTCTATTTCAGGCAGAGCCCTCGATATATTGAAGAAAGTAGATGCAGTAGGTAAAAACTTTGTACTCGAGCCAGGGTTCTGTGGCAAAGGCTATGCTGGAGACTACGTGCCTGTGACTACTGGAGGCCCTACTGTTAGAGTATCTGAAATGATTGTGGGTGTAGGTGGTAGGTGATGTGGGCTGAAAAGGCTCTTAAAGAAGCACTTAAAGAAGCCGATCAAGCAGAAGTATTGGAGATATCAAGTAGTTTCCGGAGAGTACTCGTAGAGAACAATAAAGTAGTCTACTTCGAAACCTCAAGTGAAAATAGTCTCAGAGTAATGGTTGTTAAAGAAAAGCGCGTAGGTTTAGCTTCAGTAAATAGTCTAACTGAAGAAAGAATACGTGAAGCTGTTCAAACTGCAGTAGCCTTTATGAAAACATCTAGACCAGACCCTGAATTCTGTACACTTATTTCGCCTAAGCCTCTATCAGCGGTCTCTGAAATTTTCGATAACAAAATAGCTTCAGCAGAGCCTTCTGAAGTAGTAGACTATGTCCTTAAGGCAGTCGAGAAAGCTAAAGCCGGGAAAACTGTAATTACTCAAGGTGAAGTATACTTAGGAGTAAGTACTCTGCGCTTAGTTAACAGCGAAGGAGTAGACGTAGAGTACAGTAAGACAAGAGCTAGTTTCTCTATTACTCTTACAGCCTACGGAAAGTCAGGAGGCTCGGAAAGCTTCAGAGAAAGAAGCACAATATATTGGGAAGACCTAAAGCTCGAAGAAAATGTCGGAGAACTAGCTGAACTAGCACATAAAACCTTGAGTCCCGAGAAAATAGAGCCAGGAGAATATACAGTGCTAATGGCGCCCGATGCCGTCAGCCAAATAATCTCGGTAATAGCTTTCGCCGCGAACGCCGATAACGTTAGAAAAAAGAGGTCTCCTTGGGCTGAGCGCTTAAACACAGAAGTCGCGTCAAAACAGCTCACAGTAGTAGACGATGGTACTCTTCCGCGTGGAGTAAGAACAGCTCCATGTGATGGAGAAGGATATCCCACGAAAAAGAAGACAGTTATAGAAAAGGGTGTCCTGAAAACATATCTTTACGACTACTACACTGCAAGACTAATGAATACAGAGAGCACTGGAAACGCTTCGCTGAGTAGACCTTTCCCCGCAATAGCTGCAACAAATCTTATTATTGAGGCTGGAGCAAAGTCTTTCGAAGACTTAGTAAGTGAAGTAAAGAAGGGAGTTTATATTCCACGACTTCCACCAACATTCATTAACCCGATTACAGGAGACTTTTCGGCAGAACTAAGGCAAGCTTTTCTCATAGAAAATGGTGAATTAACTAAACCAGTTAGATGGGGCATGGTTGCAGGAAACGCCTACGCACTTATGCAGAGTATAGTTGAAGTAGCTTCAGATAAAACGCAACTAGGCTCTATTATAACTCCTTCAATACTCTTCGAAAAAGTAAGAATTACCGGCTAAATTTACTAGATTTTTTCTTTAAACCACTAATTTCTGCTATAGCCATACCCGCTACTATTAGCCCTGCCCCTAAGACTTGTAGCGGCTCAAGTGCCTCTTTTAAAACAATATAGGAGAAAACTGAAGCGAATACCGGCTCAAGCAGAAAAATCAGTGAAGCTATCTCAGGTGCAATAAAGCGCTGGCCATAAGCCTGCAGTATAAAAGCACTGTTCCCACAGACTAGCGCCAAGTACACTATTGCTAAAACTATAGTCTGAGAAAAGGTCTCAGCCTCTAGGTAGCTTACACTCGGTACAACAAAAACTACTGCAGGCAACATTTCAAAAAAAGTTATGACCACAGGGTCGTGTCTAGAACACTTTGATAAAAGTACTACTTGAGCAGCCCATGCTACAGCACCAGCTAAAACTAGAATATCTCCAATATTTACCGACACTTGGGGAGAAGTCAGCAAATAGAGACCAGTAGCAGAGAGCATAAGCGACAAGAAGAGGTTCAGCGAGTATCTTCGCTCTACTAAGGATACATAAAGGTGCACAAAGACGACGTTTAGTCCTGTAATGAAAGCAGAGTTAGAAGCAGTAGTGTATTTAGTGCCCCAGCCCTGAAGCCATAGCCCGAGAGCATAAGCTACTCCTACAAATAATCCTCCCCTAACGGCTTCTACGCTCACTTTACCTTTAAAGTAAGAGTATACTATGTAAGGCAAGAGACTTAAAGCAGCTATAAGGCTTCTCAGCCAAGTATAAGTATATGCATCTAAAGTACTCATAACAATTTTTATCGCTGGAAAAGATGTAGCCCAGAGAACCGTAGTGCCTATTAGCGCCAAAAGGCCCTTTAAATTACTCGACCGCACAACATACTTTAACTAGAAGTACTTATTACTTTCTACCATGCCATAAAGAAGTCTTTCAATTCACGCTTAGTAGACAAGTTCTTAAAGAAAATAATGATTTTTATTCATCGAGAGACATTAAATAGGGGTCTCTTTGACAGAAGATATTCGCTCGAAATTAAGAAAAGAAGCAGTAGAAAGAGGCACTATTAAAGATGATTTTAACAAAAAGTCTCCTTACTGGAACTGGAGAATAGATAACTACGCTGGATTCGAAGTCAAGGATAGTGTTCTGAGAATATGGATGGGGCCTACTGAGGCACTATACTATTCTAACGCCGAAATTTCCGACGGCAAGTTCGATGACCTTCCCTGGAGCAAGAAAACATTTGAGGCAAAAATAAGACTCGAGGGAACACACTACGGTAGCGCGGGATGGGGTTTCTGGAACCACACAATGGTAGTAGACACATGTGTACCCATATGGTTCATTTACTTAAGAGCAAGAGGACCTTATCCTCTGCAAGGGTTCTTTGTGCAAGCAAAAAATATTTTCCAGCCAATAATTCTATTTGAGAAAAATAGGTTATTTAAGGTAGCATACTATTTATCGAAAATATCTGAGAAATTTGTAGGAATCAAAATAATTTCAATTAATCCAGTAATGCAGGACCTTGATTTAAGTAAATGGCATGTATATAAAATAGAGTGGAAAGATGTAGTTAAATTCTATATTGATGAAAAACTTGTAGCCACGATACCTTTCAGCGGAGAAAATGTTGAAGCGAGAGCAGACATATGGCTTGACAACGCTGTATTCATACTAGATAAAAAGGATGCCGGAAGAGTCTTCAGACATGTTACACAAGAAAACCGTAAAAGAACTTTCCTTGAAGTAGACTATGTAGCAGTATACTGAACTAACGTATAGATTTTTCTTTCATTACCTATGATTAATTGAAGGTGTCTACGTGAAGAATGTTGAGGAATTTTTTAGCCTCATTAAGACTAGGAGAAGTGTAAGGAAGTTTAGCTGTAAAGCTCCTGACTTAGAGTTAGTACTTACGGCTTTGGAGGCGGCAATATGGGCTCCTAATGCTCATAATGCTCAGCCTTGGCGTTTTATAGTGCTTGAAGATAAGAGTATTCGATTAAAGCTTGCTGAAGCAATGGCTGAAGCTTGGAGAAGAGATATGCTGCGCGACGGAGTACCTGAACACGTTATTGAGGAAACTATTGAAGAGGAAACTTTTAGGCGTTTTCTTGAGCCGCCGTACTTAATCATAGCTTGTTTAGATAAAAGTGTTTTACATAGGTATCCGGACGAAAGAAGGTGCTTCGCTGAATACATAATGGGTGTTCAGAGCCTAGCTGCGGCAATAGAGAATCTCTTACTTGCACTGCATGCTTTAGGCCTAGGGGCTTGCTGGTACTGTGCGCCTCTCTTTTGCCAGAAAGAAGTGAGAAGAATACTGAATATACCTGAGCACGTCGAGCCTCAAGCAATTATTGCAGTGGGATATCCTGCTGAATCTCCTCGGCCTCCTCCCCGAAAACCATTAAGTGAAGTAGTGTTTCTAAATAAGTGGGGTTGTAAGTGAAGATTACTGCTCTCGCCGGAGGTGTTGGTGCAGCAAAGTTTCTCGAAGGATTAGTCAGAATAGTACCTCAAGAAAACATTTCAATAATAGTTAATACAGGCGACGATGAAGAATTTTACGGACTCTACGTGTGCCCTGACCTCGATATAATAACCTATACTTTAGCAGGTATAGTCGATAAGAACAAGGGATGGGGAATCAAAGGCGACACTTTCAACTGCCTCGAAATGCTCTCAAAATACGGCTACGAAACATGGTTTAAGCTCGGTGACAAAGACTTAGCTACACATATTCACAGAACACTACTACTTAAGCAGGGCCGTAGGCTTACTGAAGTAGCTGAAGACATTGCAAAGAAACTTGGGGTAAAAGCAAAGGTAATACCGATGACCGACAATAGAGTCAGAACAATGATCGTAACAGATAGAGGAGTACTAAAATTCCAAGAATATTTCGTAAGAGAAAAAACCAAAGTAAAGGTAAAGAAAGTATACTATGAGGGCGTAGAAAAAGCAACTCCTTCTCCTGAAGCACTACAGGCTTTAAGAGAAGCAGACTTAGTAATAGTTTGTCCAAGTAATCCGATCCTGAGTATAGGACCTATTATATCTCTCAGAGAAATTAGAGAAGAGCTGAGAAGAAAGAAAGTAACCGCTATAAGCCCTATTGTGGGAGGAAAAGCGCTGAAAGGTCCTACAGACAGACTTATGAGAGACTTGGGAATAGAGCCTTCTGCTTACAGCATTGCTGTTCTCTACAAAGACTTTCTAGATTTACTCATAATAGACGAAGTAGATAAACATCTTAAAAAAGAAATAGAAAAAGTGGGTATTAAAGTAGAAGTGACAAATACAGTAATGAAAACTATCGAAGATAAAATAAATTTAGCAAGGTTCACTATAAAAAAGTCAATAGAACTACTGCTTTCTCCTAAGTAATTCTTCGTATTTACTAGAGAACTAGATGCTTAATCTGGTTTTCTTTTTGATCTATAGTACTCTATTAAAGCTTCTCTAGGGTTCTTCGCGTAGATAATTTTCACTCCCTGGGTTCCTCGAGCATATAAGCTTTTAAAGTCAACCATATAGTCTAAAACTAAAATCATTTTTTCGAAATTAAGATAAGTATCATGAAGTCTAATATCTAATATTTCTCCAAGTTCATTTTCTACGATACCCCTAATAAGCTCGAAGGGCTTTAAGTGATCCTTTTCCCATGCCTCAAGAATATCACTTAAGGACCAGTGAATCTTAATGAAAACATCATTTAAGTATAGAAAAACTTTAGATGAACTCATAGGCTTACGTAATACTAAATATAAATTTATATTTAAATATACTTGGCTATTCTACTTTCACTACTTCATTTTGCTTAAAACTATAGCTTTTGTATCTATGAGAAGAGTAAAACGCAAGGTTATGGCATTCTCTACCATTTTATATCCTTTAATTACTCTTAATACCTAGAGCTCACTACACCTCTTCTAAAATTCCTTCCTACAGTAACCACATTTACTTCACTGTAGTCGTAGTAGCTAGTCTTCAGTACATAATCTTATAAATTTTATCTAGATCTATATACTCTCTTGCCTTTTCTACAATACTTTTAATTATTTTTCTCCAAATGTCAAAAGGAATTCTTGGTGAGGGCTTAATTGGATCTAGATCCGGGAGCTCCACTAATTCTGGAAAATATGGAACAATACCCAAAATATCTATTCCAATCTTTTTCTGGTAAACTGATTTAAGTCTCCTTATTCCAAGCCTTATGTATTTTTCTTCTATTCCCATACCTAAAAGCTCGTCGGCTCTAAATTTATTTAATATTACACCCTTCACTCTTCTTCTTTCCTCTTTTTCTAAATAAGATAATACTCCTAGAATTGAATCTAAGTTATCAGTAACGAAAACGACGGGGGCGTCCGCAATTTTAGCTGTTTCCATATTAGCTATTTCAAGCAATTTGCTGAAGGGGCCGAAGCCGAAGAGTTTTACTGATCCTGAACCCTCAATACAGATAATATCATATTCCTCCAATAAACTTTCTAAGCATCTTCTTGCAGTATCTTTTATGTATTCATATTCTTCTTTAAATCCTAGCATTCGTTTTAAACTCGCTTTTATAAAATCTTTCGTCGGATCATAGTTTCTCTTAATACATACACCCTCTAGAAATATGTCGAATTTACCATCACCTAAAGGTTTTAGAGTAAAAGGATTCATTCTATAATCTGGCTCTACTCCAGCAGCTATAGCCTGTAACGCTTGAGCATAGCCAAATTCTTTCCCATTCTTAACATAAGTTACAGGAGTCAAGTTTAATGTCTTAAAGGGCGCTACTCTATATCCATTCTCTTTGAAAAGCCTACAAAGTAAAGCTACTATAAAGCTTTTCCCAACACCAGTACCAAAACCTGTCGCCTGAATCATAATCTTTCTCGCTACCACAGTGACCACTAAGATTAAACTGTTAAAAAGTTTTCTTAAAGAGCAAGTGAATTTCAAGCAATGCTTAGCAGACATATGAAGCCTTCTTTTAAGTCGACTTTTCTTCGATTTAGTGTTTTATTAAAGTTTTCCTCGATTTTTGCATAGGTGATTTACTTCTTATGTTTCTAAAGTGGTGTTATTTATGGATAATATTCTAGAGCATGGTAACTATTGAAATTTTACAGTAATTGTTATGTTTATCAATTAATACTTTAAATTTATCTTTATTTATATATAATATTCTTCTAAATATTTCAAAAGGAGGTAGGGGGACTTCTTTAAAAATCGGGGATTCGAGTTTAGCAACTACTTCTGTTCTGCTGTAGTCGTAGTAATTAATACTAAAGCTACATTTTAACACTTGTAGCCACATAACTATGTTTTCCAATATACTCCCAGTAGACACTATGTACTCAGGATATATTCGTGTGTTTATTTCTTTGAGTGCTTCACTAGGATTTTTCTCCTCAAGCATCTTTTTAACATAATTTAATCTACTTTGAAGCCAATCTAAAGGAAGTTTCCAAAAGACCATTGGATACATGCTAGTATCTCCATAATATTTCAGTAAATTAAAGACTTGCTTATCAGAATTTATTTCAGTCACAAAGCTCGGCTGGGAAATTTCTACGTATTTTACGTGTATTTTTCTCAAAAATTCTCCTATTTTCTTTCCTCCTATTTTCTTTTCTAAATTAATGAAAAAGGCATGTGTTCCTCCAAAATGATGTCCCTTTATTTCTGGTTTACTGAAATCTGCTTGCATTATTCTATTATGTCTCATGTCAGCATATTCCTTTACCCTAATTTCAGTAGGCCAAAGTTCAGCAAATAAATCGCCTAGTTCTCTGCAAACTATAGTTGATAATGTTTCTGCGAGACCTTCATATGTGCAGAAGCCAAAGGCATTGTGGCATACTTCATGCACTATAAGGTAAGGTGAACTAGGAAAGTATACTCCTATACCCTCAGCGTAAGTAGGCTCTTTTTCGAATGCTCCTTCATAGTACTCGATGAATACTCTGCCTGGTCTAGCGTAGAAGTTGAAGTTTCCTGTCTTAAGAAATACTATCTCTACTTGTTTGACAACATATCCGTACCTTTCTTTAAGAAAACTGAGAGTTTCTTCAGCTATTTTCTTCGTGGCCTGAGCATAGTCCTTAATATCTCTCGGGTATTTTACAGAAATTTTAAAGCTACTTCTATAAACTGACATACGTTAATAATTAAGTTAAGCACTTATATAGCTGAATTCCTAGAAGTTCGAGGACTATTTCATGCTATAAACTTATTAATATTTCATACGCAGTTAAACATCATGATGACTTCAAGTATTAGATACGAGTATCCTCTACTTAGGGTTCCAGCCTCTCTAATTATAGATGACTGGAGTGTAGTGTGTCTTAATGAACAAGGCGAAGTAGAATACAAGAAAATGCGAAAAATACTGCTTAGTCTCTTGGATCTAGGCGTAAAGGGAAAACTTTCGCTAGTACCTTGCATAGTAAGTTCTAGTGGAGAAATTCTCGGCTATGTAAACAAGGAAATAAAGGGACTCCCCGACAACGAATTAGCTGAAACATTGAGACTTATTAGAGAGAAAGCAGTCAAGTACTTCGATATTACTCCCGAGATACTTACCCACAGCTTCGTAGTAGATACTGAATCTAATAAAACTCTAAGCGAAAAAGAGTGGGAGTGGTCGCAAAGCCAAGACTTAGAAACGCTCACAAAGTATATTGCTAAAGCTCTCGAAATATTAAAAGACATAGGAGTTGTAGCTAACGGAGTAACAAGTCCCTGCGACTTCGGTAGAGAGGTAGAGGGTATTTACGCGAGAGCTGTTCTTGAAGCAGAAAAGAAAATCTATGGAATTAAGCTAACATGGTATTTCCTAAATGTAGAGCGGTGCTCTAGGCGAGTAACACCCAGACTAATGTATTTTGATAAAGAAAACAAGGAAGCTGTAATAAGTATACCGAGCTGTTCTAAAGATCATTTAGCTAGAAGCGAAGATCCGTTTAAATCTATTGACAACTGGATAAGCGAAGACGGCAGTAAAGGAAGACTAGTTGACGTTTATAGAAACATGTCTTACATAATATTTCATACCCACTGGTGGAGTATACAAGATGAAGAAAGCATAAGGGCTTTGAAAGAGACTATTGCAAGAATAAACAGGTACTTTAATGTAGTTTGGATGAAGTGCAGTCAAATAGCCAGATACTTCGCTGCAACTAAGACAACAAAACATGAAGTTCTCGAAAGTAATCAAGAAACTAGAATAATACTCAAGCCATTATTTACCTGCGAAAACTTTACGTTAAGTTTTGAGGTAAGCAAGCCTATTAGGAAAATCGAGATTAATGGAAGGACTTTAATTTATTCAACAGAATTGAAGCCAAATACATGGACTATAATGGATCAGAGAATTTACTTATGCTTTAATCTCTCAAAAAGAACTGTAATCAAGGTGGAGTACTAGTTCTCTTACTTTAATTTAATGTCTATTTAAGCTATTGTAATCTATGGTAAATTACTAAGGTATTAGACTTACATCCGTATAAAGCAGCATTAATATGGGTAGTGGGATAATAGTCTCTATGGATGATCGCGGTAGAATACTTATCCCAGCTAATATTAGGAAGAAAATTAAGGTCAAAGTGTTTTTCCCTTGAATTGAGAGATGATGTCAGTATTTTGCTGAAGCCTCCTGTAAACGAGGTCTTAGAATTAGCTGGCAAGTTTAAGCGCTTACTTAAGTACAATGAATTAGAGGAACTAGAAGAAGTACAGGAAAAATACCTACTGAAAAGGACCGGCGGCGTTTACGTATAAATATATTCTTCTCGACGCAGATATTTTTGTATCGTATCTTATAGGTGATAAACTTTTTGAACATAGTGCTAAAGTTATTAAAAGTATTGCCTCGGAAGCTCTCAGCGCTTATGTTTCTTCAGAAATTTATGATGATATAGTTTCAATACTTAGAAGTAACGGTGTTCCTTACAAGCCTTTACCCCTAACACTGAAATAGCTACTCAGGCGCTAACTTACTACAGCAAACATGGCGGCTCGAGGAAACTACGCTACTTCGATTCTTTTCATATAGCTACAGCAAAGTACTATGGACTTCCTTTGCCTACAAGCGACAAGTATATTATAGAGCACGCCAATGACTTAGAAATAGTTGTAGTTGATTTAAGAGAAATTTAAAACAATATAATCAACTATCGGCTGGAGCGAAGTTTTCTTAACCACCGTTTAATTAAACTGAAATTTCTACAGATTTTCTTTTAACCGCCGACTCATATAGTGCGTCTATTATTTTCATTACTACTACTCCGTCCTCCGGTCTAGGTGAAATATCGCTGTAGCCTTTCTCAATTGTCTCTATAAAATGCTTGAGTTTGAGCATTGTTGGCTCAACTTCCTTTACTTCAGGCTTTATGAAAGAATACTTTCCTTCGAGATTCAAGTAAACCTCTAGGCTCGGATAAATGCTCGCAGATCCTTGTGTACCATAAAGCGTGAAGCCGTGTTCTTCACGCCAGTTCTGTATCCAAGAGCTCTCTATGACTAATGTAGTTCCGTTTTCAAAGAGAACCATTCCTATGTAAGTGTCTTCTACACTGAATCCCTCTATTTGCTTCCCTAGGTAGTCGTAGCTTGCGCCGAAAGCTTCAGCGGGCTTCGGTCTACCTAAAAGCCAGTAAGCTAAATCAATGAAATGGACTCCACAGTCTATCAATACTCCTCCTCCAGCGAACTCTCTGCGTATAAACCATTTTCCAGCGCCAAGCGGTATCGACTTCCTTAAGTAGTGTACTCTAACCCTATATACGTGACCTAAGTAGTTTTTCTCAATCAAGTTTTTGACGTACTTTGAGGCCTCCATAAACCTCCACTGAAAACCATAGAGCAATATTCTCTTGTTTCGCTTAGCTGCTTCAGCCATTTCTTCTGCTTCAGCAGCATTCATTGCCGGAGGCTTTTCACATATCACGTGTTTACCTGCCTCAAGAGCAGCTACAGTGATTTCTTTATGGAACCTAACTGGAGTACATACTGCCACAGCATCCACATAGTTTTTCTCAAGTACTTTACGCCAGTCAGAATAGTACTCGCTTACACCGTACTGGCGAGCTACTTCTTTTGCACGAGACTCATTTACATCAACTACAGCAACTACTTCTGCTTCAGGCAGTTCTTTTAAAATTCTAGTGTAAAAAGAGCCCATTCCGCCTGCTCCTACAATCGCGAAATATAATTTTCTATCCATGTACACTACCGATACCTTAGCTCATCGAACATTTAATACACTAACTATCATCAAAGGAGTCCCTTTCTAGCATAAGCACAGCTTCCTTGGACAAACATAACGGCATATAAGCCTTCTCTACAAGCACCTAATAGGCTCTAGTAATAATACACAAATAGCAGCATTCTGGCACTAATTAAGCGCTAGTACTATTTGTCCATGAGAGGCGCTATATTGGCTATTTTCTCTTTTTCCAACACATATGAAGACTGCATAATGCTTATTAGAACTCCTCTTGTTTCTGCTTCAACTAGTATTCCTTCAATTAATCCGATGACCGTACTTTCGTCAACTAAATTGCCAGGCGCGAGAAGAGGCTTAAAGAAGCCTTCAGTTGGAGACTCTATTTGCCTTATTTTGCCGAGAAATACTGGTGATCCAGGCATTTTAAACGCTTTAATTAATTCTAAATTTGCTAAAAGACTTAAAACAGCTCTTAAAAGTATTTTCGAGTGCTCTTCATCGTATGTGCCGTTGCCTCCCTTGACTTCAATTATAGCAGCCGGTATTTTATTATGAGAAGCCTCTATGAAAAGCTGACCTCTTAGACCTGTAGACTCTACACAATAGAGTAAAGGTATTTTTGAAACATACTCTTTCACATAACTGTATTCTTGATGAAGAGCTAGAATATAAGGACAGCAGTTTAATCCGCAACAGTGAAGATCAAGAATATAGTCTGATTCTACTGCAATACTCCATAAAGAGAACGCCAATTTATCGGAAAAACTACCATCCTTTGATCCAGGAAAAACTCTATTTAAGTCCTTGCCGTCTATAGGCGTAGTTCTAGTTTTTCTGCGGAAAGCCGGAGGATTAGCCACAGGCACTATTTTCACTTTACCTTTCAAGTCCTTATTTTGAAGAAACTCTACTAGCCTGAAGGCAGTGTAGACTCCTGTAGCTTCATCTCCATGAATACCAGCCACTATAAATACTTCGGGCTTCCCCGAACCAAACTCATACAGCTCTACTTTGCACGAATCAATTTTAATTGACTTCTTCACAGTAATAATAATATGTTAAGCAATAAATCACTACTTAACGGCAATTTAGCTTAAAACCCTAAAGGTTCTCCCACTAGTATAACGTAGCCTTCTTTAATGGCGGGAGGCTTAATCTTGAGTATGAGCACATTGTACTTCATTTCCTCTACTGGAATACCGAATCTCATCGCATTGAGCTTAACTGCAACTTTCTCAGCTCTTTCGATAGCTCTCTCTAAGCAGGACTCTATTTTATTGTATCCCGCTATAAAGACTAGTTTCTCTGGCCCTAAAATACTCCCGGCAATACGGTTGCCGTAGTAGTCTAAGACCACTAAGTGTCCGTCAGCTGAAACAGCGTTAGGGCTATGTATGAAAGCTTCACAGAAAACTTCTTCTCGCCTAAGTTTATTTGCTTCTTCTACACTCTTAGTATTCCAGTGCTCAACTACTTCAAAACCATTTTCTTTAAGCAATTGGATTAATCCAAGTTCTCTTACAGTAACACTTCCGGGTATACCTACTCTTTTAACACCACGCAGTATTTCCGAGACCTCAGCTTTACATTCTTCAGCGTTTTCAGCATAGAACGTGATCCAGCCTCTCTTCCTCAAATTTTCTAAAGTTTCCTCAGCGAGCTCTCTAACGTATCTGCGCTTAACTTCCTCAAACATCAGTCTTCCTCATACACAAGAATATATAATAGTTAGCTGACAGCATTCCCTGCTTCACTTTTTCCTCCAGCCAGGATTCCATCTCTTCATAAATCGACCTCCTCGATGTCTAGGACCATTTTTCTGGATGTATTTTACACAAACTAATGCTTTAGGATTGTGTATCCGAATTCTTCTCCTTATTCTTCTCCTTTTCTTAATCATAATCTCAGTAATAATACTAATTCGAGATTAATAAACTTATGCTACATTATCAATAAATATTTTCTATTTAATTTAAGTACCAAAATTACTAAGAAAACCATACATTCATATTTAAATTAACTAGAAGTAAATGATTAGAATTACTAGTAAAAGTAAAATAATTCTATTACTAAAAGAAGGGGGATTTCAAAATTGAACGAAGAAAAAACCGGTTTAACTGCACGCGCTTTTCTGATAGGCTTAGTTTTAGTGGTCCTCTGGAACATTCTATGGGGGCTTCGTGCAGGATTTTATGCTAGCAACCACATAGAAACCGCAACTTATCCTAGTGCCTACTCATTACTTCTCTTAACAATCTTTTACATAATCTCTAGAGCCTTAGGAGACAAGTTGAGGAAGGGAGAATTCACCATAATCTACGCTATGCTCCTTTCATCTATTGGTGTCGGCTATTTCTGGGCGTTCTATATCGATGGAGGCTTCATATATCAAGCTATCTTGAATCCGTCGCCATACGTACGTGACACTTGGCCAGAGTTTATAGGCATAATGGTTCCATCAAATCTAGAGGTTATGCAAGGAATGGTTCTAGGGGGTTCCGCTGTACCTTGGAGCGAGTGGACCATCCCAATCCTATGGGTCATGCTACATATAGGATCATTTATCTTAATGACCAGCTTCTTTGGTCTTATAGTCTCGCCTTCATTGATAATAACCGAGAGAATACCTTTCCCGATGCTTCTCGTAACAAAAACCGTTATAGAGAAAGAGTCTTACACTAGAGTTAAGGGCCGAGTGATATTGGGCGGCTTTCTCTTCGCCTTTCTAATCCAGTTATTTCTAGGTCCATTATCCCATATAGATCCATCGTTACCCGCGTTTTCTGCTAGCGTGGATCTCGTTCCCACATTATATACCGTGCTTCCAGGTGCCGTAGCATCGCTCAGCTATGATCCAATCTTAATCTATATGTTTATGCTAGCTCCTACAGACATTCTCTTGTCTACGACAATCTTTGCTTTGATATTCTGGTGGATCATCCCTCCAATTGAAGTTATGAGTGGCATTTTGCCACTACCTCCAGACCGTTCATCTCTATACTTTCACGTTTATGCTAGGAGGGGGACAATAGCATCACCTATGGGTTTTCAAATAGAGACTTTTCTGGTCGCAGGTGCTAGTATCGGTTTGGTAATCGGGTTCATAGGTTTATACCGCAGAAGTATCTGGGCTGTGTTTAAGGCATCAGTATCTGGCGAAAAAATCCAAGGATTATCCTCGAGAGTAATAGTGATCGGCTTTATCGTTTCTATGATTGCGTTTGTGTACAGTCAAGTGTTGCTTCAGATCCCGTGGCTGATCTCACTCTGTCTCTTATACACATCTGACGCTGCCGACGAATTAGACGGTGTAGATCTCGGTGGTCGCCGTATCATT
>CBDUKN010000018.1:0-62470 GCA_965367815.1 uncultured Thermoprotei archaeon | reverse complement strand
CAAGCAGAAGACGGCATACGAGATGTAGAGAGGTCTCGTGGGCTCGGAGATGTGTATAAGAGACAGATATATAGGAAGATAAACTATGTGCTTGCTAAAGTAGAAAAAATTCAAGCAACTTTACGCAGTGTATCTAGCTTATCTAAGCAGAAAACATCTCTCTTAAGTGAACTTGACAATTTAATGCCATTTGAACAAATGTACTTTAGTATCGAGAAAAAGCTCAGTGAAGCCGAAAAAGCTTTAAAGGAAGTAGAAGATAAGCTCGAGCTCCTGCGTAATGACGAGACAAGAATTCTTTCGAATATCAAGTACTATGAGACAAAGCTCGCGGAAATTGAAAAGTATGAAAAAGAGTTGCCGCTTCTAGAGAAGAAGCTTAAAGAAGTTTCAAGAAAGAAGAAAATATACGAAGTTCTCGTCAATAGAGTATTTAGCGACAAAGGTCTTCCTTCAGCGCTGCTGAGAGCTTATACTGAGAAAATAGAGAACAAAGTCAATACTATATTGTCAGATATACTGTCTTCAGATTACAGGATACGTGTAAAAGTATCTAAAGATGGTGGAGTTGACTTAGAGTGTGCTCGAAGAGACTTCCTTGGAGTATTTAAGCCGAGACCTCTTGAAACATTTAGTGGAGGAGAATCTACAGCTCTAGGATTCGCGCTCAGACTAGCATTCTCAGAAATACTGGCCGAAGAACACGGTGCTAGAGTGAACATGCTCATTATAGATGAGGGATTTTCTCAGCTAGACAGAGAACATAGAGAAGCCTTAGTTGAGTTACTTAAGAAGCTTGTTAACGCAGGTATATACGATCAGATAATAGCTATAAGCCACATTGACGATGTAATGGATTACTTTGATGAAAGAATAAGAGTTTACAGAGATGACAAAGAATATACTAGAATATCTGTTGAATCAGGGCCGCTATCTTATTAAACGCTTTAACTTTTTCGCCATTTCTTCATAGTACTTTATGTCGTCTGGCGTTAGGCTTGCCTGAACTCTCTTTAGAGCTTCTTCGAAGTGCTTCGTTGAAACTTTCTTTACTTTCGGTAGCTTCTCTGCTATCGTTTCACGAAGAGCAAGCATTGCTGCTTCTCTACATACGGCCGCAATATCTGCACCTGTATAGTACTCCGTTCTTTTAGCTAGCTCCTTTAAGTCTACATCTTCTGCTAGCGGCATTTTTCTTGTATGGACTTTGAATATCTCGTATCTCGCTTCTTCGTCAGGCGGCGGCACATATATTATTCGATCAAATCTTCCAGGCCTCAGTAGTGCTGGATCAATTATGTCTGGCCTGTTTGTCGCAGCAATAACTACTACGTTTCTTAGAGGAGCTATACCATCCATTTCGGCTAAGAGCTGGTTGACTATTCTGTCTGTTACACCGCTGTCTCCGTACCGCATACCTCTCATGGGCGCTATCGAGTCTATTTCATCGAAGAATACCACACATGGTGCAGCCATACGTGCTTTTCTGAAGACTTCTCTTACGGCTTTTTCGCTCTCACCGACCCATTTACTCAGTATCTCGGGTCCTCTCACAGCAACAAAGTTCGCTCCGCTCTCAGTAGCTACTGCTTTAGCCAATAGTGTTTTGCCAGTGCCAGGAGGCCCAAATAAAAGAACACCTTTAGGTGGCTCAATACCTACTTCATTAAAGTAGTGAGGATATTTCAGCGGCCACTCTACTATCTCTCTTAATTCTTGCTTAACTTTCTCTAGTCCACCAATGTCGCTCCACCTGACTTCAGGTACCTCGACTATAACTTCTCTGAGAACAGAGGGCTGAACATATTTAAGTGCTTCCATGAAGTCTGCTCTTGTCACTTGAAGCTGCTCCAGTACTTCAGCCGGTATTGTAGGCTTCTCTAAGTCAATCATACCTTTAGATATAGCCCGTCTAAGAGCAGCCATTGCTGCTTCTCTGCAGAGAGCTGCTAAGTCTGCTCCTGTATAGCCGTGAGTCATTTCAGCTATCTCGTCTAAGTTTACATCATCTGCTAGAGGCATGTTACGTGTGTGCACTAGAAGTATTTCTTTACGCGCTCTTTTGTCAGGCATACCTATAGCTATTTCTCTGTCGAATCTTCCGGGTCTTCTTAAGGCAGGGTCAACGGCATCAGGTCTATTTGTCGCAGCAATAACAATGACGTTTCCTCTTTCTCTGAGCCCATCCATTAGCGTTAGTAGCTGTGCTACTACTCTTTTCTCTACTTCTCCTGTTACTTCTTCTCTCTTAGGTGCAATAGCATCAATCTCGTCAATAAATATGATAGCAGGAGCGTTCTCTTCTGCCTCCTTAAATATTTCTCTTAGTCTGGCTTCTGATTCTCCGTAGAACTTGCTCATTATCTCGGGGCCATTAATAGCAATAAAATAGGCTCCAGCTTCATTTGCTACTGCTTTAGCCAACAGTGTTTTACCACAGCCAGGAGGACCGTGAAGAAGTACTCCTTTAGGCGGCTCAATACCTAACCGCCTGAATAGCTCAGGGTGCTTTAATGGAAGCTCTACGATCTCTCTTATTCTCTGCTTAGCCTCCTCTAAGTCACCGATATCCTCATATGTTATTTTGGGCACGGCTAGCTCTGTTTCTCTGACAGGCTCTTCTCTTATTACAACATTTGTTGCTTCGCTCACCCATGCTACTGGCGCCGGCTGTACTGCTGTAACTATAAAGCGTAGCACTCCGCCGTAGTAAGGTATTTCTACAATATTTCCGCGCACTACCGGCTTATGTAATAGGTACTTTATCTTGATATACTCTGCAAAGGACTCGTCGAATCTAATAGGCTCTGTTGGAGCTAAGACTACGCGTACAGCCTCGCTAATTCTAGCCTTCTTTACTTCTACTACATCTCCAATAGAAACTCCAGCATTTTTTCTAAGATGACCATCCATTCTTATTATGTCTCGCCCCTCGTCTTCAGGGTAAGCCTGCCTAACTTGAGCATAAGTAACTTTCCTTCCAATAATTTCGACGAAATCACCATTATCTACGCCGAGAATCCTCATGTGCTTACTGCTAATCCTAACAATCATTCTACCTACATCTCTCGGCTTAGCTTCCGCTACTTTAAGCAAAACTTTCTTCTCCTTAGAACTCATTATTAAACCCAAATACTCTTGTTATTAATAAATTTAAATTTTACTCAAAAAGATGATTTGGAGCAACATTGTCCAAAAACCTTATTTTGTGAAAACATGAAATCTTCTTAACTAAAGTGAGCAAAAAAACCTTAAATAATTCCCTTCAACTAGTTCTATGAATGAGGTCTGAAGAATTTAACTACTTACTTTTAGTGCCTATAGCTCTCGTAGTAGTGTTAGATATAGTAGTACTAATTCTGACAAAAGGGTTTAAACACTACACCGAGCTAGACTTCCCGGGCGCGGGCATAATAGCCTTCGCCTTGAGTATGTTGGCTACAGGCCTCGCTGTTCTTTCATATAAAATGGCTCGAGATGAAGAAGAATTCTCGTTCAGTGGGGGAAAAGTCTACACAGCACTAAAAATAATAGCTCTAGGGCTCCTAATATACTCCGCTCTCTCCTTCGCGCTAGTTATAGTTTTCTGCTTTTTTTCATTTTAACGTATAGACTCTACTATAGCTCTTAGCTTCTGCACTTCGCTCTCCTTCTCTCTAAGCCTCTCCTTAAGCTCCCTGTTTTCTCTCTCCAGCTGGGCAACTTTTTCTTTAAGCTCCTCAATAAGCCTTAGCTTCTCAGCTAGACTTCTCTCCCTAGAATCAAGCTCAGCCTTACGAGCCTCCAATCTCTCCCTCAGCTCAGCTAAAGCAGACTCTTTCGCCGCTAAAGCCCTATGGTACCCTGTAAGCTCTCTTTCCTTCTCAAGAAGTCTTTTCTCCCACTCAATAAGCCTTTTTTCTTCTTCGAGCAATTTCTCTCTTAAAGGCTCTATTTCTTCTCTAAGCTTTCTCTCTTCTTCATCAATGCTGGCCTTGAGCTTGTTTAAATATTCTTCCTTAGCCTTTATTTCCTTCTCAAGCTTATTCATCTCGTCGCGAAGTCCTTCTAGGTAAGCCTCCCACTTCTTAAGCTTAATTTCTTTTTCAGCAAGTTCTTTCTCCTTGAGACTAACCTGCTCAAGCTTCTTGTAAAGCTCGTCATATTTAGCTTTAAGCTCCTCCTCTCTTCTGCCAAGATTCTCAGCTATCTTGTCTATACGAGCCATTTTTTCTTCAAGTTCCTTTGCACGCCTATCTAAGTTCTCTTTCTCAAGCCTCAAGTTCTCTTTAAGAGCATCTAGCTTCTCCTTAAGGCTAAGCAGCTGGTACTCATACTCCTTAAGCTTCTTTTCCTTCTCACTTAACTCCCCCTCTTTCTTAGCTAACTCCTCTTCCCTAGCCTTTAATGTAGCCTCTCTTTGATTTATTTCATTTAAAATAGAGGCAAGCGCCTCACTTAGAGCTTCCCTAATATCAGAAGGCACTTTCTTGAGAATACTCCTAGTATCTGTTATCAGCTCCTGTGTACTAGCTATAAGAGACTGTACCTCACTAAAAGACTTCTCAACTACTCCCCCAATATTCCCTAAGGCCTCTTCTAGAGAACTCTTCGCCGTGTTCACAGTATTTTCAGCGCTTCGAATAATGTCGTCTACTCTGCTAAATACTTCCTGTAACTCTTCTACTGCCCTAGCATTATAGCGCTGCATTTCATCGACTGCCGCCAACTTCTCCTCTAGGAGAGAAGTCTTCTCATGAAGATTCTTTGACATCTCGTCGATCTCTTTCATCTTCTCCTCAAGCGCAGAAATCCTCTCTCCAAGAACAGATGCCGCCTTATCCATACCCTCGTTAAACTTAACTACAAGATCTTCAGCCCTCTTAGCCAGCTCCTCGGCAGACCTAATAACTAAATCGACTTGCTCCTTAACCTGAGCACCCACATTACCTACACTAGCCTCTAAGCTCTTCCTAAGAGTCTCTATTACAGAAATATACTCGTTTAAAACACTCTTATACTGCTCCAGCGTCGAGGTAGTCCTCTTGTCAAACTCTCTGAACGCCTCTCTCAGAACAGCTACCTCCTTAGCTAAGGCATCTAGCTGCGTTCTAATAAGTGTTATATTCTCCTCGAGAAGTTTCGAAGGTGCCTTTCTTAGAATCGGCATGCCCCTCGTATTTAAAGCCCTTAGAATACTAATTAAAACTTACCTCTGCTCATACAGCATGTGAGACTGAATATTACTCATGTGATACTTGTCTAATACGCTTCTCTAAACTAGCAAGACGCACCGACAAGTCGGTCACGAGCAATTCTAGCTCATGTATTTTAGACATCGTTTCAGCGAGCTCTCTATTTACAGTAGAAGATAGCTCATTTACAGTCAAACCAAGCTCCTCTACCTTAGACCGCAGAGATAGAACATCCCCCTTAACCTCATTAACAGCCTCCATCGTAACAGCAACCTGGTCCCCGAAACTCCTCTTAATCAATGTCAACTCATCTAACATCTTCGAGTACATTTCTTCAAGCTTACCTACAGCCTTATTCAAGTTAGTAGCAAACTCGCCAATAATATCAGTCACATTCTTAGGCAACTTATCCGAAAGCTCTTTCGAGACAACATTTACTTCCTCCAGCCGCTTCTTCAGCTCATCAGAAACGTTAACTAAAAGAATAGTCTTCTCATCAACTAGCTTCGCTACACTATCCAAAGCCTTCTCAAGATCACTGACCCTCTCAGACAACATTTCTACAGAAACCTTCAAGCTAGATATACCATTATAAAGCGTCTTAATTATTTCAGGCAAAGCCTCAATAACAGCCACTATATCCGTCGTATCCCTCCTCTTATACCCATAGCCCATAAATAATCCTAGAGCTTCTCCACTTAAATACTTACTAAGCTAAAACACCTCCCTAATACAGTCCACGAACAGACAGAAAACCGCCAAGAGAAAAACTAATAAATAGGTTAGCGCACATACATACTGCCCGGTGTCCCGGCCATAGTAGGGGGGACCCACCCGGTCTCATGCCGAACCCGGAAGTGAAACCCCTTAACGCCGCCTTAGTACTGCGGTCCGAGAGGCCGCGGGAAAGGGCGGTGCCGGGAGCCGGGCTCCTTCTTCTCTTAGCAAGACTGCACTTTCCTGAAGCATTGATACATTTTTGCCAAGCTAGTGAAAAACTTGTATTCTTTCAATCTCAGTAGACATGATTGGCTTATTTTAAATTCTCTGGTATTATCTAAGCTTCATGTAATTGCTAAAATTAGTTAAATATGGAGTTCCTTCAGAAGAACTCGTTTAGAGAATCTTTGCGTGAGAGCTGTATTCTTTTAGCTTCATAAGTAAAAGTATTTATGTGGGTTTTGTTGAAGGTATGTGATTGCTATGAGAGTTGTTCGTCACGAGGAGAGGGTAGAGATACCGGAGAATGTTAAAGTAGAGATAGATGGTAAGAAGGTTACTGTAGAGGGGCCTTTAGGGAAGATTACTAAGGACTTTTCGCACGCTAAAGTGTTTATCAGGAAGGAGGGCAATGAAATAGTTGTTGAAACATTCTTTGCTAGGAAAAAGGAGTACGCTGTGGTCAAGACTATTGCTTCTCATATAAAGAACATGATTACAGGAGTTACTAGAGGCTATAGATACAAAATGAAAGTAGTGTATGCGCACTTCCCTATGAACATTACGGTTGATGAAAATAAGAAGCTAGTTATTATAGAGAACTTTCTAGGAAGAAAAGAAACTAGGTACGCTAAAATTGTGGGTGACGTGAAGGTGACTGTTCAGAAAGACGACGTTATAGTTGAAGGAATAGATATCGACTGTGTTGCGCAGACTTGCGCGAATATCCATTTGGCGACACACTTAACGGGCGACGAGAAGCTTTGTCCTCACGGACGTGAAGGCGGTCCCGGTGTACTAGACGGTATATACCTGTATGCAAAAGAACATATAAAGTAAGGGCTTACTTCTTGTAGCGCTTGGGTCTAAGATTGTAGCTTCGACATCTTCTGCATCTTTCTGCGCTGTAGGGGTTTTTAGCGCCGCATTTGCGGCATATTTTTACTTTGAAGTGGTGTTCTAGTGCTAAGTTTAGTTTAAATGGGTCTGTTAGCGGCATGGTTTCTCGAAAACTACTTAATGAACTTAATATAAAGTTTTCGTTTAAGGCTTTTTGAGTTTCAAAGAGATTTAAGTGTGGACACAGATGTATTTAAGGGATATGTGATTGGTGTAAGAGGCTTGCTGAACGCGGTAAATAGTCTGTTTGTTAGGCTTCAGCGATGGAAACAGGGTATTCCTGCGGGGTCTGCACATATCTATAATTTGCTGGCTACAAGGCTGCTTGAAAGAGAGTACGAGTACGTTATTGAGGAAATTAGGAAAGCTGGCCAGCGTCTGAGAATACTTGTTGAGGTAGGCTGCGGTACAGGTAAATTGCTTGTCAAAGTTGCTGAGTCGATTGATGCCGCTGTTGCTGTCGGATTAGATATTTCCTGCGCAATGGCTAGAATTGCTAAGAGTAATATTGCTAAAAGCGGAGTCTACGCGAAAATCAATGTAGTAGTCGGCGACGCGCATAGACTTCCGTTTAGAGAGAAGTCAGTAGACTTTATTGTAAGCACAGGTACTTTACATCATTTAAGAACACCGGAAGTCTTTTTCCGAGAGTGTTCTTCAGTACTTGCTCCGGGAGGTGAGGCGTGGATATATGAGTTATCACATGATGCTGAAAGCGAAGACTTTAAGAAGATGGCTGAAGTCCTCAGAAAGCCGAGGTTTCTAGTAAAGCTTGTTTTAGCAATGCATGGGCTGCCTAGGCGTGAGTATGAGAGCGGTATATTAAGAAAGCGCTTGTATCTTCTGGTTCGAGTTACAAGCTAGATTATATTGGAGCATTAATTAAGTTGACTATATTTTCAGCGTAATACTAAATAGTGGTTATTGATTGTGAAAAAAGGTGAAGTTATGAGAATAGTTATCAAGGTTAGCGGACACTTGATATCTCGCCGCGAAGAAGTTTTTGACGGCCGTAAGCTTCTGGAGTACGCAGACTGTATAAAAATTCTGCTTGAAAAAGGACACCGAGTAGTGGCAGTAGTAGGGGGAGGCTATTTAGCTAGAGCTGCCTTAACGGTTACTAGGCGAGTAGATGTCAGTGAGTCTATTAGAGATCTTATTGGAATAGAGGCTGCGAGACTGAACGCGAAAATACTGGCTTCTCTACTATACCCTCATGCTCCTCTCAAAATACCGTCTTCTGTAAACGAAGTTATCGACTTGATTCAAGTAAGTAGAGCTGTTTGCGTGGGAGGTTTTCAGCCCGGTCAGTCGACAACTGCTGTGGCGGCTCTCTGCGCAGAGGCAATAGGAGCAGACTTGCTGCTTATAACAACTGATGTCGAGGGAGTGTATGACAGAGACCCCAAGAAATTTCCTGACGCTAAACTTCTAAAGGAAGTTTCAGTCGAAACTCTAGAAAAGATACTAGCTGGTGGAGAAAGCCTTGCCGGAACCTATAAGCTATTTGATAAAGTAGCTCTCATAATTATTTCTAGGTCCAGAATTCCTGCTAGAGTCGTTAAAGGCGATAAAGAGACTATTTTAGGAGTAGTCGAGGGCAGAGATTACGGTACATTAATAGTCTGCAAGTAAAATGGTGCGCCGGCCGGGATTTGAACCCGGGTCACCGGCGTTCTACGAGCCTGAGAGGCGCATGGCAGGCCGACGTCCTACCAGGCTAGACTACCGGCGCAATTTAAGTTCTACTTAAATGAAAAATAAGCTTTTCGGTTTTTATAATGTAGTCCGCTTATATTGAAGGTAAACTTAATTAGGGTGAACTCCGGCATATGTGCGGACAATGAAATTACCTTTCATAGATACTGTTGTTGTCGCCGAGAAAAATTCTGTTGCAAGGAATATCGCCCTCTTCTTAGCTGAAAGTATTATTAAAACTATTAAAATTAGAGATGTCCCCTTATACTTTTTTAGAAAAAATTCGAAGCTATGGGTTTCTATTGGACTACGCGGACACTTAATGGACTATGACTTCTCGGAAGAATACCGTAGATGGACGAGCACTCATCCAAGAAATCTTTTCTTCATAACTCCTGTTAGAATAATAAGAGAAGAAAGCAAGATCTTCGTATATATCTTGCGTGAATTAGCTAAACGCACTAATAGAGTTATTCTCGCTCTCGATGCGGACCCCGAGGGAGAAAGTATATGTTTTGAAGTAATGGAAATAATGAAGAAAGTCAATCCGAGAATAAAGTTTGAGAGAATATGGTTTTCTGCAGTAACAAAACAGGATATTTTAAACGCTTTAAAGAACCCAAGACAGCCCGATCCACTGCTTGCCCAGAAGTGTTTTTCAAGAATGATGCTTGACCTGATTATTGGAGCCTCGTTTACTAGGTTTATTACGCTTGCTATTAGGCGTAGAGCAACTAAACTTCTCCCCGCCAAAAGATTTCTCAGCTACGGTCCTTGCCAGTCTCCCGTGCTTTTCTTAGTTGTTCAAAGAGCTTTAGAAAGAGAAAAATTTGTTAAGAAAAAGTACCATACTATTGAAGCTATATTCAGCATAAACGGAAAAAGAGTTAAATTTAAATACTATAAGGAGAAAATAGAAAATAGAGACGAAGCAAAAAAGATTTTAGATGAAATACTTAAGCAAGGATACGGAATAGTTTCGAAGGCAGAATATGTTAAAAGAACTGTTTCTCCGCCAATACCCCTCAATACTGTTGAAATGGAAAGAAGAGCGAGCCGCTTCCTGAATATTAGAGCGAGACAGTGCATGGATCTAGCTGAGGCTCTCTACAGGAACGGACTGATCTCATATCCCAGAACAGATACCACGATATATCCTCCTTCACTTAACTTGAAGAGACTAGCTTCGATGTTTAGTAACCACGAGTTATATGGAAGCTATGTTAGAAGAAGAATTCTCTCGAGACCCAGTATAGTTCCTACAAGAGGACGTGACGACGATAAGGCTCATCCCCCTATATATCCTGCTAAGAGTGTAGGATTACAGTTCGTTAAGAAGAAATTCGGAGAAAAAGGAGCGAAACTCTATGACTTTATAGTGAGACACTTCTTGGCTACCTTAAGTCCTCCTGCTCAAATAGAAAGGCAAGAAATAGTCATTGCTGTAGGCAAACACATGTTTACGGTGAATGGGCTAAAAATACTAGACTTAGGATTTTACGAAATCTATCCTTATGAAAAGCCTTCGGAAAAAATTCTGCCTTATGTATCCAGGGGAACTAAAGTAAGACTTATTTCAGCAAAGATTGTTGAGAAAGAAACAAAGCCTCCGCCTTACTTAAGCGAATCTGAGTTACTGAGACTTATGAGAAAATACGGTATAGGCACAGATGCTACTATGCAGGATCATTTACAAACTAATATAGAGCGAGGATACTTCTACATTCGCAATAAACAGTGCATACCAACACCTTTAGGAAAAACTATAGCTGTAGCACTTCACTCAATAGTACCTGAATTAGTCTCACCCGAAGTAAGAGGCTCTATTGAAAAAGAACTCTCGCTTATAGCCTCCGGTATCAAGAGAAGCGAAGAAGTCGTAGAAAGCGTCAAGAAGAGATTTCTTGAATACTTTGATAGACTAATAGCAGCTGAAGAAAAATTTGCTCGAGAAGTTGCAGAATCGCTAAAAAACATGAGAGACTACTGGGGCGACTTAACTAAAAGGAAGCGCCGTTAAATGATATTGTTTTCTTTAAGCTTGTGAAGCGCGTCTAAAACAACTTTTCTAATTAAGAATCTACTCGAAGCCCTTCCGGTAGTAACTGTAGCCTGCCATATACTTCCCTTCTCAATAACTAGCCTTAATATTTCAGCACCTCTTCCCCTCACTAAGTCATATTTAAGTGCTAGCAAAGCTATATCTTTAGAAGATAAGTCTTTATACTTCACTTCGACACTAATATTTCTACAGAAAAGATTTAGTATTTTAAACTCTATTATGGTGATCCAGTCAGAGGAGCTTAAAGAAGGATATATTTCCTTCAGTTCTTCGAGAAGCTCATCAATGCTCAGAAAACCATCTTTAATAGCGTCGTTTAACGATAACTGATATACCCTTTTATAGCTTATTTTCCTTACTTCAGCTTCAGCAAAGAGGCTATTTCCGCCGAATATCCTCATATATTTCGAAAAAATCTTCCTCCTACCTCTTCTAATAGTAGTCGACTTTATACCGTCAGCTATTAAATCTAGATATTTTCTCTTAAATCTAATTTCCATGTACTGCTCGTATCTGCTCTGAGACATTGGACTACCTCAAGTAGAAAAATTAAAGAGAATAAAAGTATTACGATTATTTGGAGCGATGAGGCTCCTGCGCCCATAGCGATAGATGAGCGATGCTAGGCCCACCGAGCCGCTAGATGATGAAGGAAGAGACGATCGGATATATGAAGAACCCACCCTTGTCTGATAGTTTTATTATAAATTTTATTTTAACTGAATCCTTCTTGCTTTATTAACACAGTTGGTATTAGGATTATTATCAGCGCTATTAACACTACTGCTAGAATCCAGTAGTATAGGTTTGTTTCACCCCCTGTTATGTGGAGTTTAAGAGAAAGCATCGTACTTCCTTGTGCGCTCTTTATATAAAGTACTACGTTATGATTCCCTATATGCTTTATGGGATATATTCTTACTACTATAGTATCGTCTTGAATTTTTACCTCACCATTTATTCCAATTAACTGAGCCTTTATTTCATTTGTTTTTTCAAGAAGCTTTACTGTATATATAGCTTCACTATTTTGCTTAATCCATTTTTCTGTACTGTTTATATAGATTCTTGGATGTACTCTACTTAAATAGAGTTTTAGGATACTAGTGTTGGCTAATGCGGCAACAACAGTGTCTTCTGAGAGCGCCATATCTAGTATTTTTTCACCAAAGGATAGTACGCAATAGGGCTCGCCTGAACTAATATCGTATAGATATATGTTGTCGTCGACACCTTGCAGAGCTATTAAATTGCCATAAATACTGGCTTTTACTGTAAATACGGGTATCTGCGTAGTTGTCAATATTCTATTTTCTTTAACAGAGTACACTACCAGCTTTCTGTTAGAAGAAACTAACGCTATCACATCTTGGTAAACTGAAAGTGCCATAACATCGCCTATTTTCTCTGAGAATACTACTTTTCCATCAGAAGAGAAAACAGTTATATTCTGCCACACTATTATCACCCTCTCGTTGACTACAAGGACATTTGATACTGGTAGAGACATCGTTCGAGATAACCATAAGAAAGTAGATGTTCGTGCCAGTGGATATTTCCATAGAGCTTTTCCTGTCCAATCAAATACTAGAAATGTTCCATTAGCTAGCCTGGTAACTATGAGCTTGCTTGACCCTGTCCAGACTTCTATTTCAACATCTCCCAAGAGCTTTTTAGATAGATCCCATTCAACTGTCTTACTGCTTATATTGTATACAGTTAAATGTGTTCCGTTAGAAAAGGCGAGCATATCTCCAGCAATAGCTGCACCGCAGAAAAGTTCAGTTACTTTTTTGAAGAGAGTTTTTCCAGTAAGTAAGTCTAGTATAATAAATCTTCCATCGCGTAGATACATAAGCACTTTGCCGTCTTCGATTTTATACCAGTGCATAGGTACAGGTAATTCTTGACGCCATATCCAAGACCCATTAAGATCAGCCAAGCCTATTGAAGTATCTTCTACAACGAAGACTAAGTTGCTATTTATCATTTCTAATGTTCTGACATCTTTAGCCGTGAGCGGCTCATTATAGCATGGTATAATTAAATACGTGGTAGCAATAAGAGCTATTAAATAGAGTATACCAACCTTTCCCCTTATCATGATTTCGAGGACTACTATAAGTGGTGTCTATTTATATTTTAACTCCGAGCTTAACACTAAGCTTAAAATAACGCGGTAAAAAGAATCATTAAAATGGAAATTAGGAAAAGTGAGTTAAAGAAAATTCTTTCACTAATAAAGGGACCAGAAAAGCCGTCTTTAAGGCTAGAGCAGTATGAAACTCCTGTTCAGCTCGCAAGCGATCTACTTTGGGTTGCAGCAACTACATTCGATGACATAGCAAGCAGAAAAGTCGTGGACTTAGGCTGCGGGTCCGGAAGACTTGCAGTAGGTGCTACCTTATTAGGGGCATCCTATGTTATCGGAGTAGATATAGACAAAAGACAAATTTTATTGGCCAAAAACTATTCTAAAAAATTCGGCGTATTCCATAAAGTAGATTTCGTGGTAGCCGATGTAGCTCACTTCGCTTTAGCTAGAAAAGTAGACACAGTTGTACAGAACCCTCCCTTTGGAGTACACAGAAGAGGCATAGACATAGTGTTCCTAAAGACAGCTCTCTCTTTAGCAAACACCGTATATACTATTCACAAAGCTTCAACGGCCTCGTATATTGAAAGCAAAGTACCTTCCTTAGGAGGAAAAATTTCACACAAAGCTATTGGACTTATTACAATACCGAGAATGCACTCACACCATAAAGAAAAAATACATAAAGTCAAGGTAATTATATATAGGATTAAAAGCATCAAGTAACACCTAATAAAATACAATTAGAGAAAAATTTAATTATGGGGTGCTTGTAGGTTATTTTGCCCCGGTGGTGTAGCCCGGTCAAACATTCCGGCCTCTCGAGCTCTTCACGCAGAGACTGGGCGGGTCCCCTCTATAGCCGGAGAACCCGGGTTCAAAACTCGGAGGACACACACCCTCCGAGGGAAAATCCCGGCCGGGGCACCATTTTTGGCAAAATTAAATTGCTCTACAAATATTTTCAATTAATGCTTTTAACTATGTAAGATATTGGGCCCCAATTCCAAATGCTATTATTAAGGTAAGTATTTATCAGAACTAAGTAATTATTCCTAAAGTGAGAAAAACTATTGCCGAAAGAATATTTCACATAAGGTATGCCATAAGAGAACTCGTTCCTTTAGCTAAGCAATTAGAAGCCCGAGGAGAAAAAATCATTTACTTAAATATCGGCGACCCCTTAAAATACGACTTTGATACCCCTGGTCACATAAAAGAAGCTTTGCACAAAGCAGTTTTAGAGAAACACAATTACTATTCCCTCTCCCAAGGAGACCCTGAGTTGAGGGAAGCAATTGCCTATAAAGAAAAAACTTGGCATGGAGTTGAGATAGACCCTTCAGACATAGTTGTTACTCAAGGTGTCTCCGAAGCTATAGGCTTTGTATGTGCAGTCCTCCTTAACCCTGGCGATGAACTTCTCGTACCTGAACCGAGCTACCCTTTGTATAATGTATATCCTCAGCTATATGGCGCAAAGTCTGTTGTATACCAGTGTTCCGAAGAAAACGACTGGCAGCCTGACATAGACGACATAAGGGAAAAAATTACAGGTAAAACTAAGGGGATAGTAATAATCAATCCTAATAATCCTACAGGAGCACTGTATGAGGAAAAAACTGTAAAAGAGATACTAGATGTAGCCGCAGAACACTCTCTTGTAGTAATCTCAGATGAAATATATGATGGAATTGTTTTTGAAGGAACATTCAAGAGCACTGCTTCGCTCACCAAAGATACACCAGTAATAGTTCTAAATGGTTTTTCGAAGACATTTCTCATGACTGGCTGGAGGCTAGGGTACCTCTATATCCGCGACCCTACGGAAAAATATAGAGAAGACCTTCTTCAAGCATTCATTAAAATGGCTCGCTGTAGACTATGCGCTGCAACGCCTATACAAAAAGCTGCTGTAGCAGCTCTTAGAGGACCATTAGATCATTTAACAGAAATGATCAAGAAGCTAAAAGAGCGAAGAGACTATGTTTTCAAGAGAATCAAGGAAAATAGTTATTTAAGTTCAGTTAAGCCTAAGTCCGCCTTCTATATTTTCCCTAGAATAGACGTCCAAGGAACCTGGAAAAATGACAGAGACTTCGCGGAAAAACTACTTTTAGAAGAAAAAGTGCTTATAGTACATGGTTCAGGCTTCGGAAAAGTAGGCAAAAACCACTTTAGGGCAGTGTTTCTACCGCCAACACCTATTCTGGAGGAAGCATTTAATCGAATAGAAGCATTCATTAAGAAACATAAAAAACAATAATTATTTTTAGTTAATTAAATACATAAAACATAAAGAAAGTTTATATACTAGACTAAGGTGTGTTTTCTTGCGGGGGTGCCCGAGCCAGGTCAAAGGGGGTGGACTGAGGACGGGCTCCTTTGCCCGGCAGACCTCCACTGGCGTAGGCCTGCGTGGGTTCAAATCCCACCCCCCGCACCACTTCTCTTAGACTCCTTTTCCCGACTTTAAATACCAGTAATTAACTGACTGCCTTTAAAAGAAACCAAAGTATTCTCCACTGTAAGTAAAGATACAACTTTATATACTCCCTCGTATTCATTTTCTCTTGCGGGGGTGCCCGAGCCAGGTCAAAGGGGCGGGACTCAAGACCCTTCCCTTTCCCTGGGATATCCCGTGGCGTAGGCCGGCGTGGGTTCAAATCCCACCCCCCGCACTACTTTTTGCATTAGCTGAGTTAAGTATACAAGCTTAATATTGTAGCCTTTGAGAGTTATCGCGTACTTAAATATCATATAGCATACTGGACAAGATACGATTAAGTAATCCGTGCTGGAGGGAATTATTTCGGTTTCTATTTTTTCTGATGCAGCTTCAATAGCTATATCGGGAGCATATATGAAAACTCCTCCACCAGCGCCACAGCAAGTAGAATACTTCCCACTGAGTAGTGAATTTACTACCTTTAGTCCTGGTATTTTTTCTAAAATCTTTTTGGTTGAATCATACTGAAGTTTTCTCACAAGTGCGCAAGGCTCATGGTAATATACTGATACACTACTTTTAGCAAAGGCTTTATTGAAAAGAATGTCAGTATACTTAGCTAAATAGTCTGATATATGGAGTATTTTTTCTGAAATAATGTGAGGCAAGTATCTTTTGAAAACGTATAGACATTCAGGACACAGTGTAATTATGTATTCATATTTTTCAGAAGAAAGTATCCTCTTTACTTTGTTTAAATTCTTCTTAAAGTCGTCTATAAAGCCTAACACTTCTAATGGAGCTCCACAGCAAAGATCTTCATCTACTTCTTCGAATGATATATTTAGATAAGATAAAATATCCTCGGCACTTTTCTTTACTTCAGGTACTCTTATTCTAGCAGTACATCCTGCCCAGAGTCCTATCATCATGTCACCTCCTGTAGGGTGCGCCCATAGACGCTATGTATTTTCTCGTCAAAAATGCCTCGAAAGGAACTTTGTTTTCTTGAGCAAGCATTTGTCTAGCCTTAAGAATCATTCTAGGAACATCAATATTTAGTGGGCAAATCTCTTTACACCTTTCACAGAGTGTACATAAGTAAACTAGCGGGGCTGCTTTATCAACTCCTCCCGCAATATGTGCTGTCCATATGGCCCCTATGCCTCCCATATACTTGTAGCCAAAATATCCTGCCAAGACTCTATATATGGGGCAAAAGTACATGCAGGCGCCGCATCTCAAACAATAGAGAGCTTCCTTAAATACGGGGTCTCTCGATAAATTGATACGCCCGTTATCCAGTAAGATTACATGGAGTTCTTTAGGACCTTGAGCACCAACTACAACATTTTTCTCTATGTCTCCCGTTTTACTGAGGCCGCTTATTATAGATAAATAGGACGGCATTTCATAGCCAGCATACCTCCAAATAACCTTACATACTTGAAACGCATCATCAAGTAACGGAACTATTTTCTCAACCCCGGCCAAAACTACGTGTATTCGAGATAAACTCGATACAAGTCTAATATTTCCTTCATTTTCAATCAAGAAAATAGACCCAGTTTCAGCATCAATTACATTTGCTCCAGTAATACCTACGTCGGCGTTTAAGTACTTACTTCTAAGGATATTCCTTATTTTCTTTACAAGAACTTGAGGACCAGCAGGTATTTTTTCGCCAGTAAGTTCTTCTAAGAGTTTAGCTACTTCTTCTCTTTTAACATGGATAGCCGGAGCAGTAATATGCATTGGTCTGCTCCTTAAGTACTGTACAATGAACTCTCCTACATCAGTTTCGATAACTTTACAACCCTTCTTTAAAAGAAATTCGTTAAGAGATATTTCCTCAGATGTAAGAGACTTGGCCTTTACTACTAGACTTCCGCCAGGAATTATTTTATCAAATATTTTCAGCGCTTCTTCAGATGACTTAGCAAAATAGACACTTATACCTTTGTTTTCCATAACTTCAATAGTTGTCTTTACCAAATTCTCTAAGTGCTCTATTGAAAATTCCTTTATTGCCCTAACAACTTTTCTTAAGTTTTCTACTTTCTTTGTCTTACTAAAAAACGATTCGATATATGACCTTGAAGCTCTCCTCAAAGCCTCTCTTAAGTCTCTACTGGCCGCAATTTTAGACAACTGCTGGTATACTTTCTCAAATTCGCTCACGACGCCCTTTTATCAAGCATATTTTAGAGATAAATAACTACTCTTACTTTGAAATTTTCACACCTAGAATTTCGCTAACAATTTTTACAGAATCTAAATGCAGATATTTAACTACAGGACATTCCTCTGGAGACGCCCACTTACACAAATTACATTTGACGCATACACTCTCGCTATAAATAGTCTTAATTATCAAGTCGAGATTCCTCAAGTTATCTATCGGAATAACTATTACTCCTTTATTTGTAATCTCTATCTGTTTATTCAACACTATATACTTCTCCCTATAATCTACTTGAAAGTACTCCGATAGTCTATCGGCTATGAGTTTTAAATTCGGCTCAACAATATCCCGTAAAATTATCCTTAGCGAAGACCCCTCAATACCTACACTTGCTCTACTCGAGAGAACTTTCAGTATAATTTCACGAGCTTTTATACCGCGCTTGCTTAAAGCGGCCTCCACTTCAGGAGGAAATTTGTACCTCCACCTCCATAAAGCCATAGAAACCCATTCCTTAGGCAACTTTATTTTATTAGCCTGTTTTCTCAGAAAAGTCTCCCAGAGCTTACATTCAGACCGTTGAGCCACAGCTCTGAGCTCAGGCAATTTAAGCATAGGACACACATAGCAGCCTATTCTATCAAATCCCTGATAATAAAGGGGATTAACTAGAATACCTTCTTTGACTAAATATATGAAGACTTCCAGTGCGCACCAGTCGTGAATAGGCGACACTACTTTCTCTATATTGTGCAGAGTTAACGAAGAAGAAACTGGCGAAAGAAGAGCTCTAGAAATAGACTCGTACTTTCTTTGACCTGTAATGCTTACTTTCCAGCCTTTTTTTGAAAAAACTTTTGCCATAGGTGCTAACTTAAGTACACGCGTACACCACCTATAGTCTCTTGCCTGCACTCCAAAAACCTTAATATACTTCCAGAAAGACTCCACTGGCTTAGCTACTGTTAAATTTAAGCCAAGTACGTTACATACTTTCTCGACCATCTCCTTGTTCTCAATAAAATCTACCCCCGTATCCACGTATACAACATTTTTTACTCCGCTTTTTGCAGCAAGAGAAAGCACCGCCGAACTATCTTTACCACCTGAAGCCGTCACAGCACTTCCCACAGAGTATTCTTTGATAAGCTCTACAGCCTCGCTTTCGAGCTCCTCCAACTTTTCTTCATTAGCTTTCACGGCCTTTTTTAAATCACTATAAGATTTTACTTCTGGCAAAGAGGATACTGCACGCCAAACCTTAATTATTCTTAAACCTCCCCTCTCAAGAACCTTAGCCAAGCCCTGCATTTTTCCGCTTCGAGACTCTACAGCCACGTAGCCCTCATCAGGTACATCTCCTTCGATTATTTCGCTCCTTTCAATAAACTGAAACTTCTTCAGATAGTCAGACTTAACAACAGCATACTTCTTTCCCTCCTCAATAAGAAGCGCTGCTCCTCTATATTCAGGTCTAAACACCCAAGATAACTTACCTAAATCAAATATTCTAGTTCCTATGGTATAGCCGCCTACTATAATCTCATCAGCTGCATCAGCATACTCAACTTTATTTAGTAAAATCAGAGACCTGCCAGGCAGTAGTCTCTCAGCTATCCTGCCTCCATACTCTTTTACCAAAAGACTTTTAATTTTCTTCAAATCTTTCTCAAAAGCCGGCCTAACATCCTTAGGAGCAACAGCAATTACTTCTCTAGCTCGTTCTCCGCAAATAGTACAGACACTGGCTCTTAATACTGGAACACAACAGCGGTCACACCACTTAAGGTTAACCGATATTTCCTTCAAGAACTCCGTAGCTTTCTTACCCTTAATTCGCATTTCAACCACAGTCAGAAGCTTACCCGCCTCTTCATCGATTCTTGGGCCATCGGTTCATCATCCTTGTTCTTTCTCTCCAGGACTGTATTAAAAACTTTTTCGTTTTATACTGAAGTTCCTTCAGTTTTTCTAGTGCTTCATCAAGCCTACGCTCACTGAGAAGATTCAAAATGATATTAGAGTCCTCTTTAAAGTGCGGTGGTAAAAGTTGCTTTATAGCAAGCACTATAGAGACAGCTCTCGAGTAATCTCCTTTAAGCAAAGTATTTATTGCTGTTTTAAACAGATCTCTTATATTTTGAAAATAAAGCCAATATGCAGCTCTCAAATCATCTAAGTTTTCCGACACAGCGCTATATAAGGGAGAATCTTTACCAATAACTAAGTATACTCGACCCCACTCTGTGTCAAAACTCACTATCTTTCTCTTACCTTCAACTATGTCCTTCAAGTAGCTACTCTGCGTAGGAGATAGTTCCTCTACAAGCCTATCTTCGAGAATAACTTTGACATCTTCTTCAAAGAGCTTTTCTTCTAATTCAGCTAGTATTTTTCTTTCTTCGCTGGAAAACTCAGTACCAAAATTTCTCGCCTTAATATAGTAAACATATCTTTCTACAAGCGATTTTAAATTTCTTTCAATCATTCTAATCTAAACCACGGCAAACCTATATATCTGTTAGCAACATCAGAGCTCTACTCGGCTTAAAACTTTTCTTCCATAGGTAGGATACTCCTCTACAAGAAAACACCGAAAACCATGCTTCTTCAGCTCATCGACTAAATCATAGTAATCCGGATCTACCTCAAGACACTTTCTAGGCAAATTCAAGTACGGAGCTTCACCTATCACCCTTTCAACTAGTAGTGCAGCTGCGCTTAGTTCGAGCTCTGGAGGAGGTATTAAAACCAACTTAACTAAAGTACCTTCATCAGTTACTTTCTCATGCGGTCTCCTAACTCTTTTCGCCGTGCGTATTAACCTATTTTTATACTGGACTGAATCTTTAATAAAAGCAGGACAGTAATGCATATTGAGTTTTGAGACGTTTTTCTCGGCCCACTTGAGTGCCTCCATTGCAGTCTCGTGGCTTCCTTCTACTGCAGAGAAAGACCCTTCCTTGAGCTTAAATCCTCTCATTTGAAGCAAGAAACTATTACTCTCGCTAAACTCAAGCTCGTTCATATTCATGAAGAAAACACCACTTTCGTCTAGAAATCGAATCATCTTCTTTATTTCATTTAAATAGCCCGGAATAACAGGAATTTCTACCCCTATATCACAGTTCTTTATTTTCTCGACTAACTTTTTCATAATTTTCCATTCAGAAGGATTATCTAGCATAAGATGTATCCTCAACTCATCTAGTCCTGCTTCAGCAAGAGACTTAATTTTATCTAAGTTAAACGCCGGAGAAATAGCAGTATAGAGATGAATATGAAAGTCTTCTCCAAATACTTCCTTCATTAATTTAATGTAACCTAGAGTCCGCTCGAATACGAGCAACGGGTTTCCGCCAGTAATTCCCGCCCCCTCAGCACCTTGACTCTCAACCTCCTCTACTATGTCGTCAAATTTTTTCACGGACCTTTCATTAACATAAATAACGTCTCTACCCTTTTTCTCCCTAGAAAGAGGACAGTACCAGCATCGCTTATCACAGAGACCAGTTATCAAAAGAACTAGTTTAAGACCATGCATGCAAAGCTCGCAGCCTCGAGGAAGATCTCCTAAAAGAAAAGACCCCGCCCAAGTTCTTAAAACACGCCTCATTTTCCTTGACCTTGATAAATTAATAAAAATCAGCAAAGGGCCCTACGGGCATCAATAACCCGACCAGAAACCTCATCACTGTGATGTAGCTACTTGGCCTCTTTCTTAAATCTTTCTATCGCCTCTTCAATCATTTTCTCCGCTACTTCACGTGGCTTGAACTCTCTGACTTTAACCCACTTTCCTTTCTCTAGCTCCTTGTAGTGTTCAAAGAAGTGCTTAATCTTGTTTAACTCGGCTTCGGGTACGTCGGATATATCTTTTATACCATCGAAGCGGGGATCTATCTTTGATACAGGAACAGCTATGATTTTATTGTCTATACCTTCCTCGTCTTCCATTTCAAGAACTCCTATAGGCCTGCACCTGATAACCGTTCCTGGATAGAGCGGCTCATGAGATAAAACAAGGACGTCGACGGGGTCTCCGTCCTCCATCAGTGTCTGAGGCACTATTCCGTAATTGAATGGATAAATCATAGCTGTGTAAAGAATTCTGTCGACCATAATTGCTCCTGTTTTTTCATCTATTTCGTACTTAATGTAGGACCCCTTGGGTATTTCTATGATCACATAGATGTCAGATGGAGGGTTCTTCCCCGAAGGAAGACTCTTGAGAGACATATTTTGACTAATTCTTCGTAGAATATATTCTTTACCTAAGGCTTGAACTACAGCTCTTAGAGTATAGAACTTATTTACAAAAGGTTTAAATTACTCGTTTTAATGTGAAAAACGGGTGAAGAAATGTCTAAAGACCAAGCAATAGGAGTTCTATTAGTCATAGTATCTATTGCAGTAATGCTGTTCTACGGCTGGGGACTCTTCTTAGCTGAAAAATGGATATCAGAACTTCTCCTTAAACTAACCGCGCTTATTGCCGTCTACGCCGTCTTCGGAATTCTAGCTTGGATAGGTTATACTTTAGCAACTACTCCTCCGCCACCTTCTATAGAGGAAATAGAAAAGGAACTTGAAAAAGAAGTAAAAGAACTCGAAGAAAAGGAGAAGAAGGAGGAAGCAGAATCAGCTGAGAAGAGCAGCTGAAGTTTTGTAGAATTTGTGGTAGTCTCCCATATATTTCTGTAAATACATGTACGCCTCCATAATATTTAATACAGGTTTATGAAAATTCGAGTAATCATCAATGGGTATTCTGGGACAAGCTGCGATCACAAAGACTTCTATACCGCCATAAGGTATTAAAGCCTCAGGAGTTATTTCGCGGAGCGCCAGTAACATTACTTCTTTTCCTGTATTTTCTAAAGCTTCTTTCAGCTTGAGTGCTTGAGCTAAATGCATTTGTCCGCTTTTAAGGCCAATTACTATTCCTACTTTTCTAGCATCCTTCAACTTAGATATAGCATACCACCGAATAGCTAAGATCCTCTTTACTTCACTGGAAATATCTTTAGCATCCCCTCTATAGGGATCAGCCACTATAACTCTCTTGCCTGTAAATAAAGCCACTCCGAGAGCATGAAAAATACCTCCGCTTATCACAATAAATCCGTCTACACAGTCTGCTATAGACAAAGCCGTCGTCACATCACATCCTATGACTTGTCCTCTCTTAAGCACTCCCCGAGGATCTTCACCTACGAAAACCTGGAGACCTCTTTCTCGCAGAATATTTTCTGCTTTAGGGAGCTCTTTAAGATGCTGTACTGAAACACAAAGCCCCACCTTCTTTAACCCGACTTCCTTAGCTACTTCTGCAGCCCTTATTACGGCTCTCCCTACATCAAGTTTGCTATATGCCTCAATAAAGAGAACTGGAATGGAGAATCTTTGAGGAGATCTAGAGTGACCTATATGAACAATAACATCTACTCCAAGTCTCTTCGCTTCGTCTTCTGCAACATCGCAGAACCCATAGCACGGATCTGCTGACACTATACAGGTGCAGTCAGCTTTAGACTCCACAACGTTGCAGATCCCTTCAGCATACTGCTTTAGCCCATCAGCCAGCTGAATAAGCACAGTCTTAGCTTTTCTCTCCTTAATAAAGTTAATTATTCTATCTAACTCGAAATCGTAGGCCATTCTAACACTACATCTAGCCTACTCGCTAATATTTTCCGCGCACACCACATTAAGCTACCTAGTGCTGTCTTCTGAGAGAAAAAGTCAAGAAAAGCTGAAGTTTATGGCTATAGAGAAACAAATATAAACTAGGTGTCATCATCATCACGGTGACCTCGTGAGCTCACGCGAGACTAAGACCATATTATGGTTTGAAGAACTTAGAAAAGAAGACGTCCCCTTAGTAGGAGGCAAGTGTGCAAACCTCGGCGAAATGATTAACGCCGGAATACCTGTACCTCCAGGCTTCGCTGTAAGTGCTTACGCTTACAAAAGATTCATAGAAGAAACAGGAATTAAAGACAAAATATATGAAATAATAAGAGAAACAATAACTGATAAAAGCAATCCAAAGCTCTACGAGGAAGCAAGCAAGAAGATAAGAAAACTAATTGAAGAAACACCAATGCCAAAAGATATAGAAGAAGACATAAGAAAAGCTTACCGCGAACTATGCAAACGTCTCAAAATGAAAGTAGTTCCTGTCGCCGTTAGAAGCAGCGCTACCGCCGAAGACCTTCCAGATGCAAGCTTCGCCGGACAACAAGAAACATACCTAAACGTATGGGGCGAAGACGAAGTAATAGATAAAGTCAAGAAATGCTGGTCAAGTCTCTTCACTCCAAGAGCAATATTCTACAGAGAGCAGAAGGGATTCGCTCACGAGAAAGTCTTGATCAGCGTAGCTGTACAGAAAATGGTCAACTCCAGGTCAGCCGGAGTAATGTTCACACTCCACCCAGTTACAGGAGACAGAACAAAAATAGTCATTGAGGGCTCTTGGGGTCTCGGAGAAGCAGTCGTAAGCGGAGCAGTAACACCCGACGAATGGGTAGTAGACAAAAACACACTCGAAATTGTCGAGAGAAGAATCGTCGAAAAGAAAGTAGAGTACATCAGAGATCCCAAGACAGGAAAGACAATACATGCTGAAGTACCACCACAAAGAAGAAAACAGCCATGCCTAACTGACGAAGAAGTAAAGTACTTAGCAAAACTAGGCATTAAGATAGAGCAGCACTATGGCAGACCTCAGGACATAGAGTGGGCAATAGACAGAGACCTACCATTCCCAGAAAACGTATTCATTGTACAAAGCAGACCAGAAACAGTATGGAGCGTAAAAGAGGCAGCAGCTCCCGAAGCTGCTCCAACAGCAGTCGTAACTGAGAAGAGAGTCATTGTTAAAGGTCTACCAGCTAGCCCAGGCATCGCCGCAGGCAAAGCAAAAGTCTGTCTATCCGTCGAAGATGCGGCCAAACTAATGCAGAAAGGAGACATTCTGGTAACAACTATGACAAACCCCGACTGGGTACCCTACATGAGACTAGCCTCAGCAATCGTTACAGACGAAGGAGGAATGACATGCCACGCCGCAATAGTAAGCAGAGAGCTAGGCATACCATGTATTGTTGGTACACAGAATGCAACTAAAGTAATGAAAACAGGACAAGAATATACAGTAGACGCTAAAACAGGAGTAGTATATGAAGGAATAGTCCAAGAACTACTTGCACCAAAGAAAGAAGAAAAGAAGGAAGAAAAACTACCGCCAATAGAAATCATAATCAAGCCGCCTACAGGCACCAAGATATACATGAACCTAGGCGTACCAGAGAAAATAGAAGAATACAAGAATCTACCATTCGACGGAATAGGCTTAATGAGAGTAGAGTTCATTATGGCTGATTACATTGGCGAGCACCCACTATACCTAATTGAAACAGGACAGCACGAGAAATTCGTAGACAAAATGGCTGAAGGAATAGCAATGGTAGCTAGAGCAATCTACCCAAGACCAGTAGTAGTAAGATTCAGCGACTTCAAGACAAACGAATACAGACAGCTCAAGGGCGGAGAGAAGTACGAGCCAGAAGAACACAACCCAATGATCGGATGGAGAGGAGTAAGCAGATACATCAGCCCACAGTACGAAAAAGCATTTAGACTAGAAGTCAGAGCCATTAAGAGAGTAAGAGAAGACTACGGCCTCAAGAACGTATGGGTAATGGCACCATTCGTAAGAACACTATGGGAAGCAGAAAGATTCATCAAGCTACTTAAAGAAGAAGGCCTTGAAAGCGGAAGAGACTTTAAAGTATGGGCCATGGCCGAAGTACCCTCAGTAATATTCCTAGCAGATAAATTCGCAAAATACTTCGACGGATTCAGCATAGGAAGCAATGACCTAACACAGCTAACACTAGGAACAGACAGAGACAGCGCAATATTACCCAAAATAGATCCAAGATACTTCGACGAAAGAGACCCTGCAGTAAAAAGAGCAATAGCACACTTAATAAAAGCAGCGCACAACTCACCCTACGGCTACCGCACTGTCTCAATATGCGGTCAGGCCCCATCAGTATACCCAGACTTCTGTGAATTCTTAGTTAGATGCGGAATCGACAGCATAAGCGTCAACCCAGATGTTGTAGTAAAGACAAGACACCTAGTAGCATCCATTGAGAGAAGAATTCTTCTAGAGAAAGCACTAGGTATTGGACGTAAAGACGAGAACCTCGAGTGGACGCTCTTCAACAAGAAAATACCCAAGGCTAGACCACGTAGAATCGACTACTTCGAAGAAGAGGAATATTATTGAGCCGCTATAGAGTAGAGCCTTATTTATAATTTTTTATTCTATTAAAATATTTTAGTTTATTTAAACAAACAGCAGTATCTCACTGAGTCTTACAGTAGTTTTCTTCAGATTTAGTAGAAAGAAATATAGCTCTGATTAGAGAGAAAATATAGTCGGTGCCTAATGTAAATTTACTGCCTCTACTTTGCTTCTTTACAGGCTTACTTGCAGGCTTCATGGGTGAGATGTTTAGAATTGGAGGAGGTTCTATAAGAACGTCACTATTAATACTTTCAGGCATACCCCTTTGAGTACTTTTGCAATAAATCTGGCTGTAGTTCCATTTTCATCGTTAGTTGGGGCGCTAACTCATAGGAAGAATATTGATATAAAAACAGGTGCATACATCATTGTAGGTGGGAGCATAGGTTTGCTTGCTGGCACTTTACTTGTAGGAATAATTTCTAGAGTAATTTTGGCTATACTCTTTCTCTTAAGTTCAGTAGCAACAGTACTAGAGATGTATTTTTACAAGCTTGCTCCAAGGATCTACAAGAGAATAAATCCTTCCCCTTAGTGGTATCACTTGGAGCTTTTATATTGAACTTAATTGCCGAGATAAAAGATGCAAACGGCGGCTTGCTTTTTCCGCCTTTTTCTAAAAATGATGAAATTAGATGCCCGTAAAGCTATTGCAACTTCTCTTTTCTCAACGGTATTTATGGCCACGGTTGCAGTATGCGTTTACTGGTACCGTGGAAATGTCATGCAGATACCAGCAATTTCGACTATAATAGATGCTATGATAGGTGCAAGAATAGGAGGAAGAATCTCTTTAAAGACAAAGCCGAAATACCTGCAAACGCTTCTTACAATTCTAATCCTAGCTATTATATCTACTCTTAAAATTATTAAAATACTTTGATATTTAATTAAGCTAATTGCTATATTTTTAGAATTCAATAAATATTTTAGCGTAGCATAACTCTAGTAAGAGACCCCCTAATCGTTTTTCCTTAAGTAGAGTGAAAAGCGTAGATATTGCTGAACGCTGGAGACTGTCACATACGAAGAAGATTCTTAATGCAGTGGAAGCAATATTCTTGTTATTAATAATTAGCTGTAAGCAAAAATAGAGCACGAAAATATTCAAGCATATATTCCTATAAATTTATACTTTTTTCTTCACATAATATTTATATGCGAAAAATTACCAAGTTTCTTGAACTTACTGCAGCAGTGTTGACTTATCTTGCAGTCATAGCACTTCTTTTCACACATATAGATATAACAGCAAAAGTTTTTAAGCTCTCTATTTTAATTAAGATACTGTTAATGATACTAATAGACGGCCCATTAATAGTTTTATTTATCTACAGTTTGAATATATATTATTCAGTAGACGAGTAACGTTTTTATAGAATATAAAACTTTATGGAGAAGACCTTGCGTTATTTTAGATAAATTTAAAATCGAGAAGAGTTCCTCTCTTCTGTGCGTGTACTAGTTACTGGTGCTTGTGGCTTTATAGGATCATGGTTATGTGAGGAATTAACCAAGAGAGGATACAAAGTGAGAGCGCTCGATGTAAGGGATCCTCCAAAGTACTTGAAAGACCTTAGATTAGAGTTCTTTAAAGTAGATATTAGTAAAGAGCCTTTAGATTTAGTAGTTAGGAATGTTGATTGCGTGGTTCACTTAGCTGCATTAATTAGTGCTGAGGAAAGCGTTGTCGTGCCTAAGAGATATCATGAGGTTAATGTTTCTGGCACACTTAATCTGCTTATAGCTATGGAGAGACAGTTTATTAAGAAAATTATTTTTGCTTCATCGGCGGCCGTTTACGGCGAACCTGTAAAGCTTCCCATCGAGGAGGATCATCCACTAAGACCTAAGAATCCCTATGGCGCGACTAAAGTAGCTTGCGAAGCATATATTCATGCATTTAGCTCAAGTTGTGATATGAAAGGAGTTATTTTAAGACTTTTCAATGTATATGGTCCTCGTCAGAGCGGAGAATATGCCGGAGTAATTTCTATCTTTATTTCAAGAGCTTTAAGAAACCAGCCCTTGATTATTCACGGCGATGGCAATCAAGTACGGGACTTTATATACATTAGAGACGTTGTTTTAGCTATCGTCAAGGCCATTGAAAGAGACTTCGACTTACCTGTAGTGACTGTAAATATCGGTACTGGAAAGCCTACTAAGATTATCGAGCTTGCGAGACTTGTTTTAAAGCTTACAGAGAAAGAAGACCTTCTGATTCAATATGAGAAACCAAGGCCTGGCGATATTAGAGAAAGTTATGCTTCAATAAAGCTCGCAAAAGAGCTTTTAAGGTGGAAGCCCAGAACTCCATTAGAGAAAGGTTTACTGAACACCATTAAATGGTTTAGAAAGCGACTTGAGTAAAGCATTAAGCATATATCTGCTTTTAGTGCAAAAGGTTTGTGAAGATAGGAATTATCGGTGTAGGCAGAGTAGGGTCTGCGACTACCTTTTCTCTGCTAAGAGAAGAATACGTTGAGGAACTACATTTAATGGACGTAGTTCCTCAAGTTCTCCACGCAGTAGCAGAGGAGCTAAGACATGCTGCAGCCGCTCTTCGAAGAGATGTAGAGATATTCGAATACGAAAAAGCGGAAGAAATTTCTGGCGTCGACTTATTTATTATAACAGCCGGTATTCCGAGGAAGACAGCCAAGGTAAGTAGAAGAGAATTAGCAGGTAAAAACGCTAAAATAATGAAAGAGTTAGCCGAAACTCTGCCTTCCAGGAATCCGGGAGCTAAATATATTATTGTAACAAATCCTGTTGACGCTATGGCTTCTGTATTCAAGAAGTTCTCGAAAGAAGACTTCGTAATAAGCACAGGTAACGCCCTGGATACTGCTAGATTCAAAGCCGAAATAGCATATCACCTTAAAGTACCAGTAACAAGTGTAGAGTGTTACGTTGTAGGCGAGCACGGAGACTCTATGGTTCCCCTATGGTCTTCTGTTAGAATAGATGGTTTACCTCTCGAAGACTACTTGGAGAAGACCGGTAAGACAATAGATAAGAAGCTAGTTTCAGAGAGAGTGAAAACAGCTGGTGGAAGAATAATCTCGAGTATCGGCAGAACATCCTATGGTCCTGCAGGAGCATTTACCGAGGTTGTCAGAAGTATAGCTCTTAATGAGAGAAAAATACTTTCCATAGCTACATCATATCACGACCCAAGTATAACTGAGGACCCTGTTCACGTAAGTTGGCCAGTGGTAGTTGGAAGAAATATAGGTCCAAGAATAGAGATCGAAATAACTGAAGAAGAAAAAGCGGCATTTAAGGACGCTGTTAAGGCTATATGGAATACTTATAAAAATGCTTTAGACTATTTAACTAAAGAACAATAATATTTGCAGCACTCCCTAACGACACAAATAGAACATTTAGGTTTTCTTGCCCGGCATATCTTTCTACCGTACTCGATTAAACCTAAGTGAATTATTTTAAAATCATATTTAGCAAAATACTTCTCTATTTTCTGCCTTATATATTCATAATCTCTACGTCCATCTGATAGGCTTGTTCTAAAAGCTATACGAGCTATGTGAACATCTACAGGCATTACATGCCTATTAAAGGAAAATAATAGTATAACGTCTACAGTTTTGTAGCTTATTCCAGGTATTTGAAGTAGTATTTTTCTCGCTTCATCTGTCGGTATATCTCTGATAAAGTCTAGATTACCGTTAAAGTTCTTGAGAATGTATTCGCAAGCCTTTTTTATTCTATTAGTCTTTACTTTCTGTAAACCTGAAACCTTTATAGCCTCTTCTATTACTTCTGAAGGTGTTTTAACTATTGTCTCGGCATTTATCTCTATTACTTGCTTTAAATTATTATACGCTTTAATAGTGTTTATGCTTGTAGTTTTATGTGAAAGAATAGTTAAAACTAAAAGGTCGATCGGACTTAAGCTAGACAATTTTCTAGCAGTCTCTTCTACAGACTCTCTGTAGTTCTCATAGATATATTGTGCCAAGAGCTTAGCTAGGGTCACTGCATTAAAAAATACTGTGCGTTTAAGAATTTTCTGAAGAATAGTGTCTCGAAGAGCTTATATTCAGTGTTACTGTTTAGAGTTACATGTCCTTTGATCCCTATAAGGCGTACGAACATGTAAAAAACTTAGCTTACCCTAGGTTTACTGGCACTGACGGCGAAAAAAGAGCCAGAGAGTATATAGTTAGTACTCTTAAAGAATATGGCTGCGAAGTAAAGGAAGAAGCCTTTGAAGTACATACATACGAGATAAAGAAAGCAGAATTCGAGGTAATTGCCCCCTTTAGGGAAAAAGTGGAGTGCGCTGGAGTAGGTTTTACTGGATGTACTCCCGAGGAAGGTATTGAAGCTGACTTAAAATATATTGAAGATGGAGGTAGGAGATTTTGGCCTCAAGGCGAAGGCCATATTCTTCTTCTCGCTACTTCAGTCAACTTGGAGTTATACAAAGACCTTATAAAACTCAAGCCGGCAGCTATAGTTTCTTCAGAAGAATCTCCTGCACGCAAGCCTTCACATGTAGAAATACCCTATGAGTGGAAGAGACATGGAACATGCCCTATAGTTAAGATCACATACGATACTTGCTTTAGGCTAGTTAGGTCGGGAGCTAAACGAGCTAGAGTAGTCTTACTTCAGAGAGAATTTAAGACTACATCATACAATATTATCGCGGAGAAAATAGGCAGTAAGTACCCCGATGAAATAATCTTGTTATGCGCACACTATGATAGCGTTTACGGTGTAGTAGGTGCTCTAGATAATGCTGGTGGAACAGCTATACTTCTTGAGCTCGCTAGAGTACTTTCAAAAATCGATACTAAAAGAACTATTAGAATAGCCTTCTTCGCTGCTGAAGAATTGGGACTAAGGGGCTCATTGACTTATACCGAGCAGCACAAAGATGAGTTGGAGAAGATAAAGCTAGTAGTGAATTTTGACGTCCATGGAGCTAGTATCGGCAGAACCTCAGCTATAGCTACTGGACCGGAAAGCATGAAGAACTATATTGAGGCTCTTTCTAAAGAACTAGGCATAAGAGTAAGTGTTGCACACGATATAATGAGCTCTGATGGAACACCTTTCGCAGACAAAGGAATTCCTGCATTAAATATTTTCCGCTCAACTGGAAGAGGCATATATGCGCATACAGTTGACGACGATCTACGTTATATAGGACCTGAAGGATTTTTAGCGCCAGGCATACTAGCAGAGGAATTCATAAAAAGAATGATTAACGCGGAAGAAATACCCTTCAAGAGAGAAATTCCAGAAAACATTAGAAAGAAAATAGATGAATACTTCGAGAAAAGACTAGGTATAAGAGAAAAGAAGAAAAAAGAGCATTAAAGAAAGACTTATTTACACCTACTCGTTGATTAAAAGGGATGATGGAAGCCGCTCCAGTCTAGACAGATGAAGACCTCACGACGAGCTGACCTTTGCTAGTATTTTCTTCTATATTATTTAAAAACGATAAAGGTTATTCTGTATTAGATAAATAAGCATAAATTCCTATATGAATTATTAAATTCCATGTATTTTTTACAAGCCATTTACTTTATCATAATTTTTTCGGCAATATTTTTATATTTAACATTTTTCTTGTTTTTATTATGATATATAACTATTTTATTTTATAACCATATTATATGTGTATGAAATAAAGCTTAAATATCCTTTCGACAGTAGCTTAACAACAATTCGACTATTGACAAAGGGTGTCATTATGGCTCTTAAGATGGTAATGCCTGAAAAACTAAATATCTCGGGCAGTATTAAAGCAAACAGTGCATTGAAGGTAAATGCCGTACTGCGGATATTGTCCGACGAATCATCTTCCAACAAAAGTAGGATTTTCAAAGGTTTTATAGAACTTGTTCCACAGGAGGATTCTACTGTAGTAAGAATTAGAACTGAGAAAAAAGTATACGAACTTAAAATCGAAGAATATCCTTAGACTTAACTAAGGTGATTTAATGAGAAAAAGGTTCAAAGTTTTTCTTGGAGACCGAGTTATAGATGTTGAGATAGAGTATTCTCTTACTGGCTCTACATTCAGTTCTAAATCACTTATCAGACCGAAGAGTTTTTCCAATAAATTTAAAGGATTTCTTAAACAAAGGCCCTCCGGGATATCGTCCAGAAAGTGTGTTGTCTCACCTATTTCTGGCAAAGTTATTTTGATTAAGGTAAAGGAAGGATCTTTTGTTAAGAAAGGAGATGTTATCGCGGTTCTCGAATCTATGAAAACTAAAGTTGAAATATACTCTCACAAAGATGGTGTAGTCAAAAAAATTCTCGTCAGGGAAGGAGACTTTATTAAAAGCGGCTCTGCTGTAGCAGAGATAGGGTGACTAAAGTGGAAATACGGAAAGTGCTCATTGCTAATAGGGGCGAGATAGCTGTACGTATTATCAAGAGTCTTAGAACTATAGGTATTCGAAGCGTAGCTATATACTCAAGTGCAGATAAAAGTTCACTACACGTATTGTTGGCTGACGAGGCTTACTGTATTGGCCCACCCGATCCGTTGCAAAGCTACCTGAATATTGAGGCAATAGTCAAGGTAGCTAAAAAAGCAGAAGTTGACGCAGTCCATCCGGGATACGGTTTTTTGTCACAGAATCCCAAGTTTGCTGAGCGCTTAGAAGAGGAAGGGATAATTTTCATAGGGCCTCCGTCGAAAGTTCACCTTTTTTCAGGCGATAAAGTAGGTGCAAGAGCTTTTCTCAAAGAAAACTCTATTCCTGTTATTCCCGGGACATTTAAGCCTGTGACTAATATAGAGGAGGGGATCGAAGTAGCTGAAAAAATAGGGTACCCAGTAATATTGAAGCCTAGATTCGGCGGCGGTGGAACCGGAATGTTCATTTGCAACAACAGAGAAGAACTAGAGGAAAACTTTAAGATAGCCTCTAAGCTGGCGTCCTCGGCTTTTGGCTGCAGCGAACTATATCTGGAAAGATATTTTCCTTCCGCAAGACATATAGAAGTCCAAATACTTGCAGATAGATTCGGCAACGTCATACACTTATTTGAAAGAGAATGCAGCATCCAGAGAAGATTTCAGAAAGTTTTAGAAGAATCTCCTTCACCTGCACTAGACGATGATCTAAGAATAAAAATATGTGAAACTGCTGTCAGAATTGCTAAGCTAATAAATTATGTCAGTGCAGGAACAGTGGAATTCTTGTATGTTCCCGAGACACAGCAGTTCTTCTTTATGGAACTGAACTCTAGAATACAGGTAGAGCATCCTGTAACTGAAATGATCACAGGCGTGGATATAGTAAAAGAGCAGATCAAAATAGCTTCAGAGAGGCCTCTCAGCTATGCTCAAGAAGATATTCGTGCAAGAGGATGCGCAATTGAAGTAAGAGTTTACGCAGAAGACCCTGAAAGTGACTTTACGCCGTCGCCCGGTCTTATAGAAGAATACCTTCCACCCAAGGGCCCTTGGATACGTGTAGACGACTGCGTTTACCCCGGATATGAAATTCCCCCATACTATGACCCACTTGTAGCCAAAGTCATAGCTTGGGGAGAGACTAGAACTGAAGCAATTAATCGCCTAAAAATAGCTCTTGAAGAATACGTAATTAAAGGCATTAAGACAAATATACCGCTTCTCTACGCCATACTTTGTGACAAAGATTTTGTCAGCGGAAACTACTGTACAACATTTTTAAAAACTAAAAAGATTAAGCCAATAAATATCGGTAAAATCGAAATAAGAGAGAGAAGAATTGAAATAGAATATAGAACAGGGGTCTCACCTTGGGTTCTCTCAGGGAGAATATATTAGCCGGTAAAACAATTGTAGTAAAACTTGGAGGGTCGGCAATAACTGTTAAGGGAGAAAAGCCTATTCTCAGGACTAGTGTTATAGAGAACATAGCAGAAGAAATATCCTCGGTAATCACTTCAAACAATATCAACTTAGTGCTTATCCATGGTGCAGGATCTTTTGGACACCCTCAGGCAGCAAAATGGGTTAAATTAGCTAATAGAAAGTCACTAGTAGAAATATCTGAGACAAAAGAGTATGTAGAAAGACTTGATAACATAATTTTACGTTATTTAAGACTCAAGAACATTCCTGCATTCCCACTGCATCCTTCTACTATTCTTAGAACTGTTGATGAAAAACTGGCTTACATAAATCTATATCCAGTGCTGCACTTACTACTAAATGGTTATATTCCACTATTGCACGGAGACATCGTACTCGATTATAGTCGCGGTTTTGCAGTAGTTTCCGGCGATACTCTTGCAAGAATAATAGCTATTTCACTTAAAGCTAAGTATTTAGTTTACGGGATGGACGTTGATGGAATATTTGTTAATAACAAGTTAATCAGAAAAATTACCACAAGAGAAATAAGCAAGCTTTCAGTAAATAAAGTCGGCTGCAAAAATATTGACGTTACTGGTGGAATACTTCTGAAATTGAAAGAAGCAGTTCGTGCAGCATCACGAGGAGTAAAAGTAGTGTTTGTAAATATTACTGTAAAAAATAGGCTTAAGTCTGTACTACAAGGGTACTTAGAAGATATTCCATGTACTGTTTTAAGTCGCTAGCTTTATTTACAGCATAGTGGTGAGACATGATAAGTGCCTCCAGGTATTTTGATGGATTTCCTACATCTATCCATATAGCATCACTTACCTCTAGCGCATATACTTGAAGATTCCAGTTTAAGAGAAGCTCTATTGCACTAGTTAACTCAAGCTCTCCTCTGGGACTCGGCTTTATGAACTGAAGCGCTTTGAAAACTATTGGCAAAAATACGTATATAGAGGTATTCGCGAGATTGGAAGGAGGCTCTTTAGGCTTTTCTATAATATCTTTCACTATATACACACCTTTCGCTACTTCCTCTCCTTTAATTACTCCATAGAGCCTAGGTTCTCGAACTTTTTTAACAACTAGTGCACAGGATATTTCATGAGAACTGAAAAAATCTATGAGCTCTTTCATGTATGGTCGGTTTGTAAGTAACAAATTATCGCCTGCACAGACAACAAAAGGCTCGTCTTCAGCAAACTTACGAGCTCTCAAAAGCGCTTCACCTGTTCCGCGAGGCTTGGGCTGATTTATCCATACTATTGTAGAATCTTCTATTTTCTCATAGAAGTTCTGTAACATTTCAGCTAAGCTCTCTTTCCCTTTTGATTCAAGAAACTCCAGGAAATCCCAGTCTGGAGTAAAATGGTCTTCAACAGCTCTTTTACCTCTCCCTACAATAAAGCAAAATTCTCTTATACCTGCATCATAAAGTTGCTCGAATATTACTTGAAGCACTGGTTTTAGCAAGACCATATCCCCTTCTCTTACATAAAGCGGAAGCATTTCTTTAGGCAATTCCTTTGTTATGGGGAGTAGCCTTGTACCTAATCCTGCTGCAAGTATGACAGCCTTTCTCACCGCCATGCCTAATCACTAATATTTTCTAGCCTAAATTACTTAAATTAATTGTCTTCACTTGCCCCGATTTTCCGTTAATTTTCGCTTAAAAACATTTAGACAAACAATTGGGAGAAAAGATAAATTAGCAAATTTATTATTCAATTGATGGTTGAAATAGCGATGCTGCCTCTACCATTAGTAGCTACTATAGTAGACATATTCTCGGCAATTATAGCAATCTGTATAGCTTACTACGCTTATAGGATTTACAAATTAACTGCACTAAAAAGTATAATGTTTCTCTATGCAGGCTTTCTGCTACTAGGAACTATTTTTACCATTAGGGGTGCCGTCGCGCTTCTTGCATTCCTTACTCCACGAAGAATAGAGTTTATTTTGTTTAAGAACCTTGGACTAATTTACACTATTGGAATTTCATTATCGTATCTTCTTATTGCTATAAGCTACTCTTCTGAAGAAATGGAAAAGGCTGTTCAAGCAGTTATATTCTTTCTAATAAATCCTCTCTCAGAAATAATTTCATGTACTATTCTACTTTACATAATCTTTAGAATGATAACAGGTAGCAGACCTTCTCTACTTATCTTCACGGGATTTGTGCTCTTATTTCTCCATCATTTTATTGGATTAATGTTTCTTTGCTTTAGAAACTTTTCATTTTACCTACTTTCGAGGCTTATTCAATTAGCTGCCTTTACAATAATATCAATACAATTGTATAGAGTAGGTAGAGAAAAATGAGGAAAGGTAGACGTTCTAAGCTTGAAATATATGCTTCAATAATTGAAGCAGTTAAAAAAGAAAAAAAGTGTCGTATTACTAAAATACTACTTTACGCGAATTTATCATATGATAGATTGACTAGGTATTTATCGGATTTAGAAAAAGCAGGATTAGTTAAAAAGGAGTATGATGAAAGAGGAACCTATTACCATGTGACAGAAAAAGGTGAAGAGTTTCTCAAAGAATATCAAAGAATCGTGAAGTTCATAAAGTCATTTGGTCTAAAACTTTGATTAGCAGAAAATTTTATTTAGTCTATTGTCGTAATATGTTTCAACAATTAACGAAGTGAGAGCATGAAGCCTCTACGTGAAGTTGGCATAGCGGGTTACGGTGTGTATATACCGATGTACCGCATTAAAGCCAAAGAAATAGCTAGAGTATGGAAAAGAACCGGAAAGTTGCCCATTGAGGAAAAAAGTGTAGTAGGATTAGACGAAGACTCTGCTACCATGGCTGTAGAAGCAGCTTTAAATGCTCTCAAAAGAGCTCGAATAGATCCAAGCAGCATAGGAGCTATTCGGCTCGGCACCGAAAGTAAACCCTATGCAGTTAAACCAACTGCCACCATTGTGGCTGAAGCTATAGGGGCATCGCCTAAAGTAGCTGCCGCTGACTTAGAATTCGCCTGCAAAGCTGGCACAGAAGCCATGGAATCATGTATAGCTCTCGTGGCAAGCAGTATGGTTCGATACGCACTAGCCATCGGCGTAGATACTGCTCAAGGACGCCCAAGAGATGAACTAGAGTATACTGCCGGCTGTGGCGCAGCCGCGTATATCTTTTCTCTCAAATCCAGCGAAACTTTAGCCTACATTGAAGCCTCTCTATCATATGCTACAGATACACCTGATTTCTGGAGACGGCCTAGCGAAGTGTATCCTCAACATGCACAGAGATTTACAGGTGCTCCAGCATACTTCCACCATATTATTTCAGCAGCAAAGATGCTTATGGATGAACTAGGACTAAAGCCATCCGACTTTAAGTACGCTGTTTTCCACCAGCCAAACCTAAAATTCCCTATATCAGTAGGGCTTAAACTTGGTTTTAAGAAAGAGCAAATACTGCCGGGGATAGTTGCAAATGTTATAGGAAATACTTATGCCGCGTCCTCTCTCATGGGTCTAGCCTCTGTTCTCGATAAAGCTACATCGGGAGACCGTATTCTTCTAGTCTCATACGGCTCTGGCGCAGGCAGCGACGCATTTAGTATAGTTGTTCAAGACGCTATTGAAGAGAAACGCAATTTAGCTCCTCTCGTATCAGATTACATCAATAGAAGAAAATACATCAACTATTCTACATATCTTTATTTCAGAGGAAAAATAAATATGTAAAATGGGGGTAATTATGGAAAAACCCGTTATTATTGGTATTGGGTATACACGTATAGGAGAACACTGGGAGAAATCTCTTAGAGAGTTAGCCGTCGAGGCAGCCTTAATGGCACTGGACAATGCTGGAGTAAATCGAGTTGACGCTATTTACGTGAGTAATATGATGAGCGGTGCTCTTCAAGAACAGGAACACTTGGGATCTCTTATAGCAACATGTCTCGGTTTAAAGGGTACTCCTGCATGTAAAATAGAGGCTGCTTGCGCTTCAGGAGGAATGGGTATTCATCAAGCTTTTCTAGCAGTTGCTTCCGGATACTATGACACAGTGCTGGTTGTAGGTGTAGAAAAAATGACCGATAAGTTAACGAGCGAGGTGACATTTGCTCTCGCTATGGCAGAAGACCGTGAATATGTTGTTTCTACTGGCGCTACATTTGTAGGGCTAAATGCTCTTCTCTACAGACTATACTTAACGAAATTTAATGTCGATCAGAAGTCTATAGCTAAGTTCCCTGTTATCGCTCACGAAAATGCTCTTAATGCTCCGCATGCTCAGCTTAAGCGTAAAATAAGCGTGGAAGATGTTTTATCATCTCCTATAATAGCAGATCCAATCCATTTATTTGAGTGCGCACCTATAGGCGACGGCGCAGCCGCACTCGTTATCGCGTCCCCCAAAGCAGCAAAAGAAAGCCAGAAAGACACGTACATAGAGCTCGCAGGTTCTGCTGCAGCTACTGACATCATGAGTCTACACGAAAGACTTGATTTACTCACTTTATTCGCTTCAGTTAAGGCCTCTCAGAAAGCGTACAAAATGGCTAAAGTAAAGCCAAGCGACATAGATATTTTAGAAGTCCACGATGCATTCAGCATTCTCGCTCCAATAGCTTTAGAGGACTTAGGCTTCGCGAAAAAAGGTGAAGGCTGGAAAATGATAGAGAACATGGATGTATCTCTCTCAGGTAACCTTCCAACAAATACTATGGGGGGATTGAAAGCCAGAGGACATCCTGTAGGCGCTACAGGCATTTACCAAGCAGTAGACGCTATTCTTCAGCTTAAAGGCGAAGCTGGAAAGAACCAAGTAGATAATCCTACACTAGCTCTCCTTCAGTCCACGGGAGGTGTAGGCGGAACAGTCGTTGTAAATATTTTGAAGAAGAGGTGAGAATATGAGTGTCCCGAGATACTGGAGGGAGAGAAAAATAAAATACCGCCTTATTGGAGGAAAATGCAAGACCTGTGGTAGAAGCTTCTATCCTCCGAGGAAAGTATGTCCCTATTGTAGCTCCAGAGAAGTAGAAAAAATACTCCTTCCCAGAAAAGGCAAAGTCCTATCATACACCATTATTCATGTTCCTCCAAAGGGCTTTGAAAACTATTCACCCTACGTAGTAGCCATAGTTGAACTAGAAAATGGAGCTAGAGTACTAGCTCAGTTGACAGATATAGATGAAAATGAAGTAAAAATAGGCTTAGAGGTTGAAGCAGTTTTCAGGAAATACTCTGAGCAATCTCCTGAAGGAATCATAGAATACGGTATTAAATTTAGGCCGGTGCTAAAGCATGCTGCTTAAAGAAGTTATAGAAAAATATAAGCCTTTAATTGAAAGAAAGCTTAAGGAAGTATTTTCCGAAGAAGCTTACAAAGGTCCTCTTGAGGAACTAAAGTACTTTTACTATTCATTAGAGGAATTTACTTTAAGAGGAGGAAAAAGACTTAGACCTATAGCTCTCATAATGGCTTACCGATCGGTAAAAAGTCTAACGGACGAAGAAGAAGATACATTAGCTAAAGTAGCTACTTGCATAGAGCTTCTTCATAACTCTACACTAATTCACGACGATATTATAGACAGAGATAGATTACGCAGAGGTAAGCCTTCTTTCCACGTTATATTCGAAAAAAGGTACTCTGATAAACCTCAGGCTCCTCACATAGGAGTATCTTATGCTATTCTAGGCGGAGACGAATTATTCAACATGGGCTTTAAAGTACTTGCCAATGCACCCTATAGACATGACTTAGTTTTAAAAGCCTTAAATGCTTATACGCGTGCTTACAGTGAAATAGTCTGCGGAGAAATACTTGACATATATTTCTCAATTCGCAGAAACGCTTCACTAGAAGACTACTTTAAACTAGTAGAGCTAAAGACCGCGTCACTATTTAAGGCGTCTATTGAAATAGGTTTAGTATTAGCAGAGTCTAGCGAAGAACTCTTACGTAATATGCTTTTATATGCCGATAATGTCGCTAAAGCATTTCAAATAAAAGACGATATTTTAGGACTCTACGGTACTGAAGCGAAGCTAGGCAAACCTATTGGAAGTGATTTAAGAGAAGGTAAAGCGACAATACTCACTGTATTAGCTTTTAAATCACTTCCTTTAAATGAAAGAAATAGATTGTTGTCACTATTAGGAAGAGAAGACATTTCACTAAAAGATATTGAGTGGGCACGAGAAATTTTAATTAAATACAATGTAAAGAGTAAAGCTGAAGAATATATGACAGAATTTTCCAATAAAGCTCTTCACTATTTATCGCTGTGCAACATCGACGATTACTCTAAGAAGTTCTTCGCTGAGCTAGTCGACTACGTTATGAAACGAGAATACTAATTTATGCAGATATTTTTCTTAATTTCTCTATTAATACTTCAATAGGTTCTGGTTTTGCTAAAGCGACCGGTATTCTTTCTATCTCCGCTACTTTTAATGCAAACTTATCTACTTTTTCTTCAGTTAATTCACTTCCGTGAAGAACCAGAAGCGTTGCTTTAAGCCCCCCCATGCTTACTTGCATAGCCTTAAAAGCTACAATTGGTGACCTACCTCTTGTAACTCTCGTAAATATTATCGCTCTTTGAGTTGTAGAAGCATAGAATCGTGTATACTCTTGAGCAGGTACTTCTACAAGAGCCTTTATTCCGTCGACAACAGTATACCCCAGCACTGGCTGCCACGAGAGATCTTTACATGTTAATAGTTTCGCACTGATTTTCTGACAGAATTCCTCTATAGTTATTATTTTATTGAAGTCCCTCATATCTAGTATGGCTGACCAAACTTTTTCTGTAGTCGCGTATATCCGCATTAAGTGCTGCAGTGTCGCACCTCCTCTCTCTTTGTCTATCTCAATTAGAGCTTTAACATAGCGCTTAACGAATCTTATTCCGGGAGTTCTGCGTCTGCCACTCTCGTAGTCAGATATAACTGAGGAAGAAACACCCATCTTTTTGGCTAGCTGTATTTGAGAGATACCGAATCGCTCTCGCCAAGACCTCATAACTTCTCCTGGATTTTGTGCTACTACGATTTCTCCTGCTATTCTTATAGCAACATCATCTTCACGACTCCCCGTGCTCATCTTTTCATTTTATGAGTTCCTTTAAGAATTATAAACTTAACGGAAAGGATTATAAGCTTAAAAATCTCTTCTACTTCTCTTAAGCGAAATAATGAGATTGCACACTGTACTGAAAACATTTGCACAAAAATTTCCTCTAAAAATCATAGAAGAAGAAGTCTCTGGCATTGATGTTACTTATATAACCTTACATTCTAAAGAAAACAATATACTTCTATTTAAAAACGTTTTGAATAAAAATATGCCAATATTAACAAACATTGTCAATACAAGAGAAAAAATAAAGTACATACTTAATGTGAAAGACGACTCAGAACTCTATAAACGTATTCTCGACGCATGCAGCAATCCTCTAAGAGTAGAAGAACTAGATGTAAGCGAAGCAGAGTTCATAAAAAATAAAGTACGCGACTTATCTTCTCTACCTATACTAAAGTTCTTTCCCAAAGACCCCGGGCCTTACATAACCTCCGGTATCGTTATAGCAAAAGGTCCTAAGAGCAAAGTAGTTAACGCGTCGATTCACAGATTACTAGTACTTGACAATAAAAGACTTGTCATTAGAATAGTTCCACGCCATTTATGGAGGCTATACAATGAGGCTATTGAGCTAAAAGAACCGTTGCCTGTAGCTATTGTCATAGGTACTCACCCATTAGTTTTACTTGCCGCCGCTTCGTCACCTCCTTTTGGAGTAAATGAACTAGAAGTAGCCAATAGACTGCTTGAAGGAAAATTAAAAGTAGTGATCTCTCCCATTTTTAAGATTCCAGTACCTATAGATTCTGAAATAGTTATTGAAGGTAAGATTCTCTTAGAGACTGCTGATGAAGGTCCCTTCGTAGATGCTACAGGGACATACGATATTGTTAGGAAACAGCCTATTGTAGAAATAGAAGCCATATGGGTTTCACCAAATCCTATATACTATACAATAGTTCCTTCGTCTAAAGAACACTTACTGTTAATGGGGTTGTACAAGGAAGCTCTCGTATGGGACTACGTCAGAAGAATAGTGCCCGTAAAGAAAGTCAGGCTTACATGGGGTGGATGCCATTGGCTGCACGCAGCAATTTCTATTAAAAAGATGAGCGAAGGCGACGGGAAAAATGCCATCATGGCAGCTTTTTCAGCTCATCCTTCACTTAAACATGTAATTGTAGTAGACGAGGACATTGATGTCGATAAGCCAGAGGAAATAGAGTGGGCTTTAGCAACTCGTTTTCAGGCCTCAAAAGACTTAGTAATAATCCGCGGTGCTAGAGGAAGCAGCCTAGACCCCTCTGCTGACCAAGAAAAAATGATAACAGATAAAATGGGCTTAGACGCAACAAAGCCTCTCGATAAACCTCCCCATGAATTCGAAAAAGTTAAAATATCTCCCAGTACAAGAGCTATAAATATTCTAAATAAAATAAATAAGTATTAATGAGGTGATAAAATGTACTTAACTAAAGAAGAAGAAAAAATGCTTAATGGTGAATACGGAGAAACAGTAGCGCTTGCTATGAAAATTCTTGTGGGGATAGGGGAGGTTTTCGAAGCAGAAAGATTGATTCGAGTTAATTCCGTTCATATTTCAGGAATATCGTATGATAACATACGTGACGAAGGCTTAAACTTTATAAAGAAAATGACAAATAAAATAAGGTTCAAAGTACTTACAACGATTAATCCTGTAGCATTCGATTTAGAGAACCCTAGCAAATTGCCTTTAGATAACATTACTATATCTAAACAACATGAAATAATTAACTCTCTATTAAGTGCTGGCGCAAAAGAAAGCTTTACGTGTACTCCCTACCTTATAGGCAATAGACCTCCTAAAGACTCTCATGCCGCGTGGGGAGAATCATCAGCAGTAGCTTTTCTGAATACTGTAATTGGAGCCAAAAGCAATAAAGAAGGTGGTCCCTCGGCACTAGCTTCAGCTATAGTTGGAAAAACACCACTGTATGGACTACATTTAGAGGAAGAAAGAAAACCTTGCATCCACTTTAAAGTAGACTTAAATGTCACTAATAGTACAGAGTATTCTGCTATAGGATATTGTATTGGATTAATTTTGAAAAAAAGTGTTCCCTATGTATCAGGATTAAACAATCCTTCACTTGATGAAATGAAATCATTCTGCGCAGGTTTAGCCGCAGCAAGCAATATTGCTATGGCTATAGTTAAAGGAGTATCGCCTTCATCATTTAAAGACTCTCCAGGCAATTTAGAGAAAGTGTGTATAGAAAAAGATAATTTGGAAGAAATATTCCAAAGATTCTGCGAACCACTGGAAAACGTGGATTTAGTCTTTCTGGGCTGTCCTCACTACTCATTGTCTGAACTCGAGAAGCTACTTTATTTAACGCAAAATAAAAAGGCTAAGGTTCCAGTAATAGTCTCAACTTCCAGGTATGTATACAGCGAAGCTAAGAAAAAAGGATACATCGATTTATTAGAAAAAAGAGGAGTATCTGTTCTGAGAGATACTTGCGCAGTAGTAGCACCTTTCTCCCGTATGAAGATTTCTGTTGTGGCAACAGATTCTGCTAAAGCTGCTCACTACTTGACTCTAAAACATAACCTCAAAGTCAGTTTATTATCTCTAGAAGAAATTACCAAACATTTGTTCGGGTGAAAAAATGTTTACGGCGAAGACTCTATCTTTATTCGATGGTGTATCTGTAGAAGGAGAGCTGCTAATAGTGAACAAGCCTTTATCGTTTTTCGGCGATGTAAGCTATGAAGGAAAAATAATTAACAGTGAGCTCAGCTGCTACGGAGAAAAAATAGCAAATAAAATTCTTGTAATTCCTCACGGCAGGGGCTCTACTGTCGGATCCTACATATTATATTCTCTTGCCGAAAGAAAAATCGGGCCAAAAGCAGTACTTTCGCTTCATCCAGATACCGTAGTACTTGTTGGATGCATAATATCAAATATTCCTTACGCCTACAATGTTTCAAGAGAACTACTTAACTCTTCTTACAATAAGAAAAAAGCCAGAGTTACTTTCATTAAAAGAAAAGCTTACATAGAGATACTTGACTAAGCTAAATCAATATATACGAGATTTATGCTTTTTATTCGTGAAAAAACAAGTTGATTATGGAAAATTGGCGCTTGATCTTCATGAGAAGTATCGAGGAAAAATAGAAGTAGTACCTAAAGTCCCTATTAAGTCGCTACAGGATTTCGCCATATGGTATACCCCGGGTGTCGCTGCTCCTTGTAGAGATATTTCAGCTAATAGAGAGAAAGTCTACGATTATACTTGGAAATGGAATCTTGTAGCAGTAGTCTCTGATGGAAGTAGAGTTTTAGGTCTAGGTAACATAGGCCCCGATGCAGGATATCCTGTAATGGAAGGAAAGTGTCTGCTATTTAGGTATCTTGGAGGAGTAGACGCAGTACCTATTCTTTTAAATACTCAAGATCCCGACGAGATAATAAGAGTAGTAAAGCTAATAGCTCCTTCCTTCGGTGGGATAAATTTGGAAGATATAGCTAAACCGAAGTGCTTCTACATACTAGACAGACTTAGAGAGGAATTAGATATACCTGTGTGGCATGATGATCAGCAAGGTACAGCTCTAGTAACTTTAGCTGCACTAAAGGGAGCTCTCAAAGTGGTAGGCAAAAAGCTCAATCAAGTGAAAATTGCTCTTATTGGCGCTGGTGCTGCAGGTGTAGCTATAGCAAGATATCTAATTGTGGCAGGTGCTGATCCTAAGAAAATGCTAGTTGTTGACAGCAAAGGTATTCTTCACGCTAATCGAACAGATATACCTGAGGAAGATTACTGGAAGAAAAAGCTCGCCGAAATAACTAATCCCGAAGGAATTACAGGCGGCATTAAAGAAGCCTTAAAGGGAGCTGACGTATGTATTGCAGTATCTAGACCTGGACCAGGTGTTATCAAAAAAGAATGGATAAAAGAGATGGCTGATGATGCCATAGTTTTTGCTTGCGCAAACCCAGTACCAGAAATATGGCCTTGGGAAGCCAAAGAAGCTGGAGCTAAAATAGTCGCAACTGGTAGAAGCGACTTCCCTAACCAAGTTAACAACTCTCTAGGCTTCCCAGCAGTTTTCAGAGGAGTATTCGAAGTACAAGCCAAGAAAATAACAGACGCGATGTGTATTGCTGCAGCTGATGCTCTAGCAGAGTACGCCGAGAAAACCGGTCTTAGCGAAGAACGAATAATACCATCTATGGAGGAGCTCGAAGCATACGTCTACGAGGCAGTTGCTGTTGGACAAAAAGCTATTGAAGAAGGAGTAGCCAGAGTGAAGCTTAGTAGAAGCGAACTTGAAGAAAGATGTAGAGAAAGAATGCTGAGGGCGCGAAAACTTTCTCAAAGTATTCTTAACTTAGCTTAACATCTATATTCTATTTTAACTCCTTCATCTACCTTAGCAACCCATCCTTTTTTCGCTCCCGCTTTAAGTCCTGCTTCTAGTACTTTTCTGCCACTTTCTTCGCTGTCAACTAAAGCTATTAAAGCTCCTCCAAGACCTGCACCAGAAATTTTCACTCCATAAGCTCCTGCTTTAAGCATACTTTCTCTAATTTTTTCGAGCTCCGGTAAGCTTACATCATAGAGATCTCTCAGTAACTCATGCTGAGTATTCATTATTTCTCCTAATTTTACTAGTTTAGTATGCAAACCGATGTCTCTGCTTTTAAGTACGTTTAGCGCAGTTAACGTAGTGTTGTTCATTTTTATAGTGAATAATATTCTTTTTGCTGAAATAGAGTTTATTTTACTTAAGTAAGGTTCTATTTCACTTAAGTCTATTTTATCCCATAATGTTTCCCAATAATTGTTCTTTAACTTATTTTTCAGCGAATCAGGCAGATTTAGCGCTAAGAGTTCTTGTAGACCTTTATTTAATTCACTTTGCCTTTTTGGATGAATTTCTGCAGTAGAGTGTCTAATTCCAGAATCCACTATAGTGAAGACAAGTCCCTCTGCCCTCACTTTTTCTACTTTGACTGGAGGTCTAGGGTAAAGAACTATTATTCCTCCATAAGCAGAACCATACTGATCTAGACGCCCACAGGGTATTTTTAGAACATCGTGTTCGGCTATATAGCATAGTTCGGCTAGCTCGCTTACGCTAAGAGATATATTCCAAAGTGTAGCAAGTCCTTTACCAAAAGCCACTTCTATTGCCGCACTGCTTGCAAGTCCCGAAGCTACGGGAACTTCACTTACAATCAACGCATTAAATCCTCTAGTCTTTTTAACACATGGTATTAAAACTTTTGCAACAGCTCTAAAATAGTCTCCAAACCATTTTCCTCCAACAAGACTTATCTCTTCTTTTAAATCAAATTCATCTCGATACTCTTCACCCATTTCCTTGAGATTCCATGATACTAGTACTGCCTTAGAGTCTTGCCTTGGTTTAAAGGCTATGTATGCTCTTAAATTAAGTGCTACAGGTACAACCGGCAGTCCTTTATAATCCTGATGAGTATTAAGGAAATCGGCCCTTCCAGGAGCAGAGGATACTAGATATGGTTTTTCGCCAAAATTTTCCTCGAAAAGTTTAATCACTTCGGTTAGGGATACCATATCCCTCTCATAATGAGTTTAAACACAGCTATATATGTTTGACATATTTGAACAATGACATCTGTCTCGAATCTAGAACTTTTCTCGCTTTAATTCCTAGTTTCCACCGAATTAATTTAGCTAGTTTTTTCGCAAACCCGTGAGCTGTGTAAACAATTCTCGGCCTTACTTCATCTACATATAAAAGTAGTTGCTCTACATCAGCATGAGAACTTAAGGGAAATAGAGCATCTACATTGTAGGCTTTCTTTATAGCGAAAAACATTCTTGATGAAGCAGCCCACCCAGTACATACTGCGACTTTAGGCACTTTGTTTATACCTAAAATTCTTGATAAAACATATGGAGTCTTTTTTCGTAACTCAATATGAGGGACTATTATAACGCCTCCTGCTTTCAATATCTCCTTTGCTTCAGGAGAACTTAACGGTATGTAGTTATTTAGTGAAAACTTCTTTTCCTCGAATATCTTATTGTACAGTAGTACTTTGTTTGAAACCATTATTTTATCCTTTATCTCTTTCATCAACGCAGTCAATTCTTGCCCTTTCCCTAAAGCATATCCTCCCAAAACAACTACTTCTCCTTTTCCTGTATGCTTCTCTATCCAGCTCAAAATGCTCGAGTATATTTCGCTTCGAGGTGGAAAAACAAAATCCTCATGTCCATATGTGCTCTCAAGTATCAATACATCTACTCCACTCGGAATATCGCCTCTTCGCTCAGTTAACGAATCCACGAGATTGATGTCGCCAGTATAACATATAGTTAAGTCGGGAAACTCTATTAGATACTGAAGAGACCCCATAATGTGTCCCGCGTTAAGAGCTTGGACGGTAAATTTACCTAAACTTATTCTCTGTCCCTCGCTAATTATTTTAACGTTCAAGGCTCTTTTTCTACTGACTTTTTCTACAATACTTTTAGTTATTTCCGAAGAGATTACTAGTGATCTTAAAGATGATCTGAGATAGCCCTTAGCGTGATCGCTATGGGCGTGTGTGACTAAGACTAAGTCGGCCCGTACAGCACTAGATGTTAAAGGATCGAGTAGAATAGTTATGTCATCGACTTTTACTCTCAACCCTCTACAGTAATATACTTTAAAGCTCCTCATAGCTCAGCTTAAATACACTTAGCTAATAACGATAACTTATTTAATGCATTCTTTTTTACTCTTAAGCTTAAAGCTTTGCTCGATAAAACTAGTAAATTGGTGCCTTCAAGTTCTTTAGCTATCATTTTGTAATTTAGCGGTTCACTAGATACTATATTTATTTGATATATATTATTTTTAACTCTTTTGAAACCTATGGCTGCTTTTATATTATTTTTAAGCCTTATGTAGTGCAGCACAGACCATATAAGCTTAAATTCGAAATTTTGAGGAAATTCAACTAAAGCTGTAGATTCGATTATCTCAGCCTTCTTAGAAATTTCGATACAGGTACTTTCAAACATTTGACCTAAAACCATAAAGTATTTGAAATCTTTGTCAATCAGTCTATCTACAGCCTCTATCGCTCTTAGTTCAGGTGAAAGACATTTAGGCTCAAAAGGAGCTATAGACAACCCTAGCTGCAGAAGTTCTTCGTCTCTAGATTTAGGATCGTCCTCGTGATCAGCAAGTAAAGCTAGTCTTTTGAAAATGTAGTCTGGTTCTCCGTAAAAAACTTCATCTACTTTAAGTCCTGTTCCGTGATGATCTATATAAACCGTGTTTGTTGGAAGTATTCGCCCCATTTTCTCAGGAATATCTAGTATTACAACAATATCATAACATTCAAAAGGAATAGAATAAAATGTTTTTTCCCAAAATAATTTAACATCACCCGTTACTTTACCAAAAAGTAATCTAACTGCATAACCCTCATCACGAAGCCTAAAAAAGCTACCTGCCGCAGCTACAAGTCCGTGGGCATCACCGTGTGCTGCCAGCAAAGCCACTTTAACAGATTCTCCATTTTCCCGAGAAATATTAGAAACTTTAACAACTCTCAGATCTTTAAGTACCACAACATTTCCTCTATTATCTAGATACACTTTATATGTATTTTTATCATCTTTAATTACTTTAATAGGTCTTAAAATATACTTTACTCTATCTAAATACTTTACTAATTCTTCTTTTGCTAAGTTTTCTGAGCCTAGTGACTCATAACTAAACATTTTTTCACCCGTACTCTATTAGAAGTGACACCCCGCTATCAATTGAGTTGTAAAAAACTGTACGTAGCTTATCGCTAATAAGCCTTATCTTCTCTCGATCATGCCTGTTGACTCTTAGGACTATGAAAAGAGGTGATTCTGACTCAGGCATTATACTTAAAAATACTTCGTGTACAATATTGTTCTGTTTCAATAGGATAGATATTTCTTCCATTAGCTCGTATAGCTTAGCTAAGTCGCTGCCTTCATCGCACTTATTCTCTGTGCCCATTTTATTTCCCTAAAACATATAATTCTTTAAGAAAGATAAATAAAGTTTCTTTCACTAAGCCAGCTTCTCAGGACATAGAAGATATAAGGCTAAGAATAACTCTTCATAGTGTCGACATTAGGTTCTTTTGGAGAAAAGAAAGTCATAGAAACTATAATTAAGGCCATTAGGAAAAGAAAACTTCCATTAGAAATAGGCGACGATGCTACAGCTATTACAGTAGCTTCCAAGTACATACTATTTAAAATAGACACTATCGTGGGAAAGTACTCACTTCTTCCAGGAATGAATTACAGAGATTTAGGATGGAGAATAGTTACTGCAGCAGTAAGCGATATTGTCGTTAAAGGAGGCCGCCCACTGAGTCTTCTCATGTCTATAACGGCACCCTCAGACTTAGAACTAGAAAAATTAATCGATATAATGAAAGGGGCTGATGAAGCAGCAGAATTTTATGGAACATATATTGATGGCGGTGACACTAACGAAGGTTCTGAGCTTGTTTTATCATGTGCCTGTATAGGGTCAGCAAATAAAGTAATTAAGAGAAATCCTTTGAGAGAAGGAGACGTAATAGCCGTATCAGGTTTTTTCGGTTATACAGGTCTCGGCTTTCAATACCTTTTAGAGAAAAAGGAGCTACCGCCTAGTATAAAAAATGTTGTTCTCTCTAAAACCTATAGACCTATAGCTAGATTAGATTTAGTTAATGTATTGGAAGAGTCAAGTGAATATATTCGCTCGTCTATTGATTCAAGTGATGGTCTTGCTGAAAGTTTATATCAGTTAATAAAGTGTACGGGAGAAGGCGGAATTATTGTGGATAATCTTCCTGTTCATACTACTATTCTGAATGCTATACAAGACTTTGATAGATTGCTGAGAGCTGTTTTTTATGGTGGAGAAGAATTCGAGATAATTATTGCTGTGAAAAGAGGTTTTGAAAATAAAGTAAAGAAAATATTTGAAAAATATAATAAAGACCTAATTTTTATAGGAAATTATAGGCATAAATTAGATGGAGTGTATTTTATGAAAGATCAAAAAAGAATACATATAGAAAGAAAGGGATGGGAGTATTTTAGTTAACTTTACTCTATTTTAACTTCAAACCCTTCTTCTTTAGGCTTCTTTTCTAGTCTTTCTAGGGTAATTGTTAGAACTCCGTTTTTATACTGAGCCTTAGCTGTTTCTGGCTTGACTTTATTAGGTAAAATAACTTCCTTGTAGTATTTTCTGTCGCCGTGTTCCGCAGATATTACTACCTTATCCTCGGTTGCGCGGACTTTAATGTCCTCTTTTTCTACACCAGGCATATCAACTATTATCTTAATTTTGTCTGGTTCCTCTATAACATCGGTGAACGGCTCAACTGCCTCCATTACTTTAGGTCGAATTACGCCAGGTCTTATATTGCCCCATTCTTTAACTCTCGGTATACCGTCAGGACCTATAGTTATAGAAAAACCATAATAGTATCCTCTGCGCGAAAGCGGTCTTCGTTCAGCTTCCCATGCTTCACGTAACATATCTTCTATCATTCTGTCGAATTCTTCGAAGAATTTTCTCATTCTTCTGAACCATAAATCAAATTCTTCTGACATCGAGTCTTTATATAGTACTCAAATATTATAAGTTTTCCGCTTCAATTATTTTCTCATAAAAATCTACATATTTTTCAATAACTACATCCCACGTATATTCTGCTAGTACTAGCTGATAGGCTTTCTCCGAAACTTTTCTTAAAAGATCTTTTTTTGACAAGAGATATTCTATCATAAAAGCTAATTTTTCCACGCTTCCTTTAGGAAAAAGAAAACCTGTCTCTCCATGCTGAATGAGCTCTTTATTTTCGCTTATGTCGCTTGCAAGCACTGGAGTCTTTAGCGCCATAGCTTCCAGTATTACAGTACTTAAGCCTTCGTAAAGCGACGGTAAAATAAGCAAGTCACTACCAGCTATTATACTTAGGGCTTTACTGTGCTCTAGGTAACCTGTATAATGTATTCGTTTGTCTTTTTGAGCATATTTTCTTAGAAAACCTTCTAACGGGCCTTTGCCTACAATTAGTAAATGAGCATCAAGCTTGGTCTTGATAAATGCCTTAACCAGTATATCTACTCCTTTCTCCTTAGATAATCTCCCGACATATACTATTTGATTGTCGTATAGCTTGGTAACCTCCTTAGGGAGTTTATGTATATTAACGGCATTAGGTATATACTCTACCTTTAATCCTAGTGCCTCATAGTATTTTTTAACAGATTTAGAAATAGCTGTAATGCCATCAATCCAAGTCAGCATTTTCTTCTCGACTATTTCAGCAATTCTTCCGAATATTCTTCCATACAGAAAAGATATCTGTTTTGAGTAGATACCATGAAGTGTTAATATTTTTGCTTGTGCTCTAGCAAACCTTAAAGGAATAATTGAAGGCAAGTTATGCGCATGCGCTATATCATATTCTTTCATTAAATATGGATGAAATACTGAGAAAAAAGCGAAACTCGAGTTTTTGAGTCCTTTGATATTTACTATAGGAGTGTTTTCTGCAGACACTATTTTCACGTAAAAGCCCCTTTCTTTAAGAAGTGTAGCTAGCTCTGAGACATGTGATGCTATGCCGCCAATTCCTTTAGACTTAGGTGATATTATTAAAATCTTCATAGCTATTAACTTTCCGATCTCTTGAAAACTACTATGCCATCTAGACTGCGAACTGCTACTCCTAGTTCACTTAATTCTTCTTGAACTTCGTCATAGCATATATCCTCTCCTTTCACAATTATCTTTATGGTTTCTGTTTTAGCATCCACTTCTCTTACCTCTATTTCTACTTCATTAACACCGTCTAGAGAACATATTCTTGAAGAGAGTTCTCTTAAGTCTAAATCTCTGGGCTTAAGGGCGTCTAGAATAACTTTTCTAATTGCTATCTTACTTGAATCCTGGCTTTCCACAGCTTATAATATTTTTACTCCTTAACTTAACTCTTTCTGGCTATATTTGCCTGCACCTTTTAACTTAAAGCAAAATACTTTTTAAATCATACAGCAGGAATAATCTATTTATAAAACCTGTATAAATAAAGCAACAGCAACAATTATGGGATATTTAAGAGAAGAAACAATGAGACTGATTAAAAAATACGGCATTAGGCCTAAAAAGAAATACAGTCAAAGCTTTCTCATATGCGACACCGTGGCACGAGACCTAGTAAATTTTCTTAACTTAAAGGAAACAGATACTGTCTTAGAGATTGGAGCAGGACTCGGCCTGCTTACTGGCATGATTGCCGAAAAATGCGCGAAAGTTATTGCAGTAGAAATAGATAGTTTGCTAGTAGATATCATGAAAAAAGAAACTTTATCTAAGTACGATAATATAGAAATAATTGAAGGAGATATTCTTGAAATAAGAATACCTAAAGTAAATAAAGTATTTTCAAATGTCCCGTATCACATATCCTCTCCACTTTTATTTAAGCTCGCGCAAGACGCAAAATTCGAGTTCGCTATTTTAGTTTTTCAAAAAGAATTTGCATACAGGTTGATTGCCAATCCTGGTTCGAAAAGTTATGGACGTTTAAGTATTGCTACACAGGCGTTTTTTGATATAGAGCTTCTTAAATTAATACCTAAGTACTGCTTCTATCCAGTGCCCGAAGTAGATTCAATGGCCGTAAAGCTAGTTCCTTCACGAAAAATACCGGAAAATAAGTCTGAAGACTTCTTGAATCTTATAAGAAAAATCTTTCCTTACAGAAATAAATTGGTAAGTAAGGCTTTAAAGATAGCTTACGGTAACAGGGACTATTTTTTGTTTGAAAAAAATATTCCGCGAAACCTTCTATCGAAAAGAGTTAGAGAATTAACAATAAGCGATGTGCTAATATTGTTAGATACAATCAGCTGATGCAGACTCGGGCACGAGTTCCCCTAAGCCCGCCTAAATTCATCATCTGTGTTTGCAGATAAATGATTCTTAGATTAGTTTTACTGCGCATTAGGATGAAATCTAGCTTTCAATTTTCTCTTTTACATGCTTTGTAATATATTTTATTATAATTATAGCTGGTATTATACTATAGAATACATGAATTATATTAAAAATAGCTACATATATAAGCATATCTAACAGAACATTGCCTGATATACTTACATTTTTTAAATATTTTTCAGAGAAGGAAAGATACTGTGGAAATAGTAGTGCAACAAGTATATAGTTAGCTATGGACATGACGACAACTCTTACTAACGCCGCTAGAGTTAAGTGCAACTTTATTGCCTTTTTAGAAATCTTGCTTGCTATTAGCAGCCCCACTATTGTCGAGACCACAGCTAAATACTTCATGCTTCCTCCTATGACAGCTCCCGTAATTGCGAGACCCAAGAAATGTATTGTTGCTACAGCTATTGCTGCCGAGAATCCTAGTATATAGAAGGCTAAAATAGATGGGATTTCAGATGGATCGAACTTTAAGAAAGGCAATATTGGAAAAGGCATGTGAGTAGGCTTTGCCAAAGATAATATAAATGCCATAGACCCAAGTACTGATGTTAGTGCTATAAATACACTCTTGTTACTCTTTACCACAAGTAAGGTATATATCTACTCAAAATATATGTTTCTACTTATTTTTGAGTAATCTACTAGCTCTAAAACATTCTTTCCATAACCTTTCTCGACAATTATTTCTCCAGAGTCATAAACTACTTTTCCCCTAACTATAGTTGTCCTCACTTTACCTACTACTTCCATTCCATTAAATGGCGAAAATTTTGCTTTAGAATAAAACTTTTCGGAATTTATTTTATATTTCTCTTTCAAATCAGCTACTGTTAAGCTACAGTATTTTCCTATATCAATGTCTCCGTAAACAGAATCTATTCCTATTATTTTTGCCGGATTTTTTGCATAAAGCTTAACAACATCCTTTAACGTAAGAATATTTCTATCTACTAACGTAAGTAAGAGAGGTAAAGTAGTTTCAAGCCCGGGAAAACCTGAAGGCACTTCATCATACTTTTCACGCATTTTTTCCTCGAGCGTATGAGGAGCATGGTCTGATGTGATTGCGTCTACTTCTCCGCTTGAAAGAGTTTTCAGTAAATATATTCTATCTTCTTCGGATCTTAGTGGAGGGTTAACTTTTGCAAATCCCTTTAATTTTCTTAGTATTTTATTTGAAAGAAATATATAATGTGGACATGTATCGAATGTTACTCCTCTATATTTTTCTTTTATTTTTCTTATCAATATTACGGATTCTTTTGAAGTAACATGAGTAAAGTGAAATCTTACATTATTGTTTTTCATATCACTTATGATTTTAACTAACCTGTTTATACAATTATATTCAACTAATTTATTTCTTATTATATTATGCACTATCATTTCCCTTAGGTTATTTTTAAATATTTCTCGCAATGATTTTATATACTCGTCTATTTCTGCATGTGCTATTAGTAATATATTATTTTTAATTATATAATAAAGATAGTCTTTAAAGGTAGGTTTATTGTAATCTTCTGGATATATTTTTACTCCAATTATTTTATTTAGCGATTTCTTTAATTCATCTATTTTATTGGGAAAACCAAAGTATAGGCAGTAGTCTACTATTGATTTTTTAGCAGCGTTTATTTTTTCTTCCAGTGCCTTATACGTATTTGTAAAAGGAACTGTATTTGGCATATCACATATTACGGTAACTCCTCCTGCTGCAGCAGCGCAGGTTCCTGTGTAAAAGTCTTCTTTATAACTTAATTTTAAGTCTCTTAGGTGTACATGCATATCTACCATGCCAGGCAGAATAACGAACTTATCTTCAAAAACCAATTTGTTATTCTCGGTTTTTGGCACTTTGGAAATAGAAGATATTTTTACTATAATTCCTTGTGACGACCATATTGCACATTTTACTAGCTTATCTTTAATGAAAGCTCTGCCCACTACTATTAAGTCATATTCCATTCGCCCACTTAATCTAAAGCAATTTATTTCTCTATTTATTTCTATTTCATGATGTATAGAAAGTTCTCTTTAGAAGAAGAAAAGAAACTAGACGAGAAAACCCAAGAAGCTTTCCTAAATAAGCTACACAGTGACATTAGGCATTTCTATGAAGTTGTTTTAGAAGCTGGAACTATACACTGGAAATGTAAGGAATGTGGTGCCAGAATTTCATCACCTATAGATGCCATTTATCACGCTGTAACACACGACCCCAGACTAAAACGTCTTATTTCAGAATGACCTTAAGCTATTTTCGCTTCTTTTAGCATTGCATAAGAAGATATTACATAACATAAATCAGCAATATGTTTCTGAAAATTCTTTGATAGCTTTTTCAATACTATTGGCAGTGTATTTGCATTCATTATACTGACATAAGGATCAAATGGTATTGTCAATACTATTTCGTCAAAATATTTTTCTAATTCTATTTTAAATTGAAAAGCCGACTTAAAGTATTTATTCAAAACAACGACTCTCTTTGCTTTTCCTGTGTAGGCCCTTTTTATAGCTTCAATAGACACTAAGTTCGGTAAAGTAACCAGAATAACCATATCAGAGAGATCTATTACACAATCATAAAGAGAGTTCTGATAAGCGGGAAGATCACATATTATGTAATCAAATATTCTACTTATTTTCTTTAACATGATCTCTATGTTAGAGAGCTTCTGTATTTTACCTAAGTTAGGTATCATGAAGAACTTAGACTCGATTCTTCCTATCTTCAGTCTATAGCGCCCAATAGCTTTAATATTTCCTTTAAGAAAGTCTGTTAAAAAAGGAGGCTCTGGATGTTTAAGTATCATTCGGGTACTATTGCCATGTTCGCCAAAGTCTATTAATAAAATCTTTTTACCATCAAGTACCGCCGACAACAGTATTGTAGTCAGCACTGAGAGAGTAGACTTACCTGTCCCACCTTTACTTCCTGAAGTGAAAGCAACTATCACATTTCTCAATATTTTAAACATAAATTAAATTTTTCTATTACTTTTCCATACAGTATATAAGTGTCTCAAAATATTCTATAATTTCGCTTCTATTTCACGGATAGCAGAGAGATACTGTTCCTTAGATATCATTTTCTCATTATAAAATATAGTAAAGAGCTCACGTGCAGTGAAAATAGAGTGAAGAGAAACACTGATACTTTTAAGTAATTCTTTTGCTCCCTGTTCACGATCGACTAGAACGAGAGCATCATTAACTATACATCCTTCTTCACGGAGACTACATACAGCACTGTATATGCTTTTACCGGTTGTAGCTACATCATCTATCACTAATACAATATCTCCTTTTCCTATAAGACCTTCTATTCTTTTTTTCTTACCATATTCTTTTGTTTTCTTTCTAACATATATAAACGGCTTACCTAACTTAAAGGCCACAACACTAGCAAGAGGCAATCCTGCAGTAGCTATTCCACATATCTTATTGAATTCAATACCTCTTTGAACAATATACTCTGTATAAGCATTAACGACTTTATTAAAAAGTCCTGGTATAGAAGGAACGATCCTTAAATCTATGTAAAACAAGCTTTCAACCCCTGAAGATAGTATAAATCTTCCAAAAGATACACATTTGTTAAAGAATAACTCTTTAGCAAGTTCTACTTTCTGCATTAACATAGCCTAGAGTATATCTTGGAGAGCTTAATAACTTCTTCTCTAGGTACACTACTTTCATAAATTGACCTACCTATAATTTCTAAGTCCGCCCCAAACATCACTGCTGTTCCGAAAAATGCACCCTGGGCCCCGACTCCCGGAGATAGTATTAAATAATCCTTCCCTAAGAACTCTCTAGCAATTTTTATTAAAGAGGGATATGTAGCCGGAAGAACATAGCCTACAACTCCCTCAACATCACAAAACTCAGTTAAAATATCCATGGTTAAACTATTTAGTCTTATAGCACCTCTATGACTCATAGCAGCCAGAACTAAAATTCCTTTCCCTATGGACCTAGCAACATTAACTACTCCCTCCACGCCCCCCTCATAGCCTACCATACCGTGAACTATAATTAAGTCAAATCCCACCTCATACACCCTTTTCGCGACTACCTCATTTACATGAGCTACGTCAGCCACTTTTCCATCGTAAATGAAAATTAGCCTTTTCCTATATTTCTGCACAATTTTTTCAATCAGACTAAAACCATAATTTACTACAAGCGGCAAACCTACCTTTACTCCTACAATAAAAGGTTCGACGGCTTTAAGTAGATCTACACACTTACTGTAAAGTTTTTCTTCATCAAACCCTTCTACGAAAGGAATTTTATCTAAAGCTAAAACAATTCGGCTTTTTTTCTCCATTATCTTTTCTCTTACAGTCTTCACCCAGTAATCTCTAAGAGACATTGTAGACATCTACTATACTTAAATATTTATCCATTACACTGTCAAAAGACTTAATACCTTCCCTAAAATACTTTCTGTTGTGGAAAAAAAGAAAGCAGTAATGATAGTTAACATAGATCCGAGCAGAATAGGCGTACTTATAGGCACACGAGGAGAAATAAAAAAGAAAATAGAGGAAACTTTCAAAGTAAAGCTCAAAATAGACAACCGCAGAGGCGAAGTCACAGTATATGCTGATGAAACTGTACCACCATTAGAATTAATGAAACTTAGGAACATAATCCAAGCAATAGGCTATGGATTTAACCCAGAAAAAGCATTCCTGCTTCTAGATGAAAACTATATGCTAGATGTCATCGACCTAAAAGAAAAAGCAAAAAGTAAAAGTGATCTAAAAAGAATAAAAGCTAGAATAATAGGAGAAAACGGTAGAGCAAGAAAAAGCCTAGAAGAACTAACAGAAGCATATATATCTGTTCACGACAGATACGTCGCCATAATAGGAACTTATGAACAAGTAAAACTAGCAAGAGAAGCTATTGAGATGTTAATAGAAGGAAGAATGCATGCAACAGTTTACAAATACATTAAACGAGAAAAAAGAAAATATGAACTCTATGCCAAAAAACCATTTCTGGACTTTGAACTTTAGGCTCTTTTCTGATCCAGAGTCATTTAGCACTTTATTACGCCTGAGAGGTAAGGTAAATTACTCTTTGGAATTTACTCCCACAAAGCTTGTTAGGAGCATTACTTTTTAAAGTAAGAAATAGTTATTTTCTATTTTCTGTTTCTTAACTAAGCATACGTTGAAGTATTGTTTACTTAATACTTCGTCTGTCTTCCCGGCTAGAGGTGGGGTATTCTATTGAGCTCTAAATGTTTTCCCTGAGACAGTTAGAAGAAAACCTCTAATATCTCTTAGGTTAAGACACTCTTTGGAAACTCAAGCATTCTTCATGGTTTGCTATTATCTTGAAAATGAATTCTTATCACCTGTAAAAGTAACGGAAACTCCGTACACCCTGTCTCTCTGAAAACCACTCACTCCGACTTTTGTCTTAGCTTAATTAGAAAATCTTTATTATATACTAAATAAATCACTGTAAATAGTGAGCAGAAGAAAAATTATCTTTTCATATTCTAATAAAACCGAGAAATTATACTACATATACAATCTTAGTATAGAAAAGTATCCTAAGTTAGCCACATTTATTTCAACTATAAGAAAAGTATCTGGATGGAACTTAGGAAATATTTTATTACCAGATTCATTGCCCCTTAAAGAAAAAATACGTCAAGTAAAGAACAAGTATAAAAGACCTGCTATAAGAGAAGCATTATCATCGTTTGAAATAATTCTAAATAATGCAAAAGTAGAGGAAGACTTTAAAAGATACTGGTTTAAAAATAAAGTATTTTTAGAAAACGAAATCTGTAGACTATATCTGGTAACAAACTGGATTAAAGTATTAAATACCATAGAGAAAATAACTAGGAGAAAAATACCTAGAGAAACAATACATGTAAATATCTCTTTTAGTGTAAGTCCGAATGACTATGGATTCACTTTCACCTATAAAATATTGCTAGTAATTCACCCTCGATGCACTAGCTGGAAATATATCATGACCATAATACATGAGTTACTACATCCTGTGCTACAAAATCCTGCATGGTATACGCGAAATCCTGCATTATACAAGAAAGTAAATTATCTTTTAAAACACTCTAACATATCTTTCCCATCAGGCTATCCAAATTCCCAGCTCTATTTTGAAGAAAATCTTGTAGAAGCACTTACATTATACATTTCCGAAAAAATTCCCTATTTAATAGACCTCCCACATAACATAAAAGAAATCTACTATGACTACTGGGATAGCCGAAACTTAATACTTGCTAAACCCCTGTATATTATGTTAAGCAATTACGACCATACAAAGTACACGGCAATCGATGACTATATCTATAAATGTATGAAAACTATAAGTAGTATAAGCGATATTATATGAACATAAATATACATCATTTTTAGTTACTTGCTGATTAATATAGCAGTTTAATTATTAAATATCATCGATTCTATATAACATACTAATAATAAGTAATTCTTTACATCTAGACAATTAAATAATAATAATACATTAAGCATATAGATATTTTTTAATGAATATTAAAATATAAATCTAAATCTCAAAAAGAATTCATAAGTCTTCTTAATAATAAGAGCATATTTACTACTTAATTAGAGCCGAATACTTAGAAAAAGAATCATATTTTCAACGACTTAAATAGTTAATTCGATTTAAAGTTACTGTAAACATTATTACGAAAATATTAGCTAAACCTTGCTTCAATTAATATGTACTAGCTACAACTCTAGGCTAAGTATCTTCGTATATAAAGAGCAATGACATGTACAGACATATCTGATTATAAATTACTTCCCTCAGATTCTCACTTAATTCGAAAACCAGCACTATCTACTAAGACATGATGACAGGCCACCTAGACCTCAGCCAAAGTATTTTTCTATTATCTTATACACTCTATTTGCTCTTTCACTTAAGAATGTAGTTGCCAATTAAAACATGAACAGGCAACCTATGGTAGTCCCACTCTAGGAGAATTCTCTTTTTCTTAAAAGTGCCGGGGCGGGGACTCGAACCCCGGAAAACCGGATTATGAGTCCTCTTAATAATGAAAAATACATTGCCCATCACAACTTAACTAAGACAATCGAATACTAAAAGAATAATTGTAATTCTAATGGCTTAAATAGTGAAGGCAATGGAAAAGCTACTATAAATACTATTATAGGATATTAATTAGATTTTATTTCAGTTAATCAGCGTATATTTACCACTTTAAGTTAAGTATCTTTTCAAGAACTTCTTCTAAGTCTTCTTGAGTATAATCAAGGTATTCTTTAAGAACTCTGTAATCTGAGTGCCCCAGCAGCCTTCTTAAGGCCTCCAGGTCTTTTGATTTTCGTAGGAAGTACAGTGCATAAGCATGTCTAAAGAAATGGGGTCTCATTCTTCTGCCTAAGAATCTTTCAGACCATTTGTAGATTATTTCTCTTACATATCTTGCACTTAAATCGAAAAGTCTGTCACTTTTTACTAGAGCATAGTAGCGGCCCATATAGAACCAGTACCAGTCAACAGGAACTGGAATTACTCTATATTTCTCCTTCCTCTTTTTAAGCTGCTTTATAACTATAACATGTCTCTCTAAATCAACATCTTCTTTCCTGAGACCAAGAAGCTCACCAATTCTCATTCCTGTTAAAGCTAAAGTCGAAATAATAACAAAGTCTCTAAGTCTATACTTCTCTCTATCAACTAGCCTTCTAGTCTTCAGAAGAGCATTATAAATATCTTCAAAATAGGGAACCTCCCTCAGATTCACTTTAATTGCAGGAGACATATTCCCACTTCTGCGAAAATCTGCAGAAAACGGCTATTTAAGCCTATCACTGCCTACGTGGATACATTTCCGAAAACTGCACTTTCCGGAACATTAGAAGTGATAGGTTATTTATGAAAACGTCTTCATAGACACTATTTATATACCTATCGTACTACCTATATTACTAGGATGAAAATGAGAGTTTACTTAATTAGTAAATCCAAGTTAAATGAAAGGAATCACCGTAGAATATATTTAGCTCAAAGCAGAATAGATGCGTTAGCTATGGAGTTCAAATGGAAAGTAAAAAGAAGTATGGTGGATTTCAAACTAAAAACCTTTAGAGAGGTGAAAAAATGACCATATGTATTGCAGCTATGTGTGAAAATGGAAAAGCTGTAATAGCAGCTAGTGACAAAATGATAACATATTCAGCACCACCATACCACCAATTTGAACATCCTAGATCAAAATTACAAATATTGGCAAGGAGAGCCGTCATTGCTACGGCTGGTTCGGCTTTACTTCCTTCAGAATTTATTAACTTAATAAAAGAGGAAATGGCAAAAATAGAAAAATTAAATATTAGAGAAATAGCCTACGCAGCTGAAAGAGCTTATAGAAGACTTAGAGTGAAAGGAATTGAAGGAAGAGTCCTTAGCGCTTACGGCATTACTTGGAGTGAATACAGAGATATAGTTAAGTCAGGAGAGATAACTGACCTCTATTATCGTATAATAAGTCAGGTGGAAAACTTTAGAATAGAGCTTGAGGCAATAATTGCTGGCGTAGATGAAAGCGGGGCTCATATTTATGTTATTGATAATCCCGGATACTCTAATTCATTTGATGATATAGGCTATACAGCAATAGGGTCTGGCGAATATCATGCTATAAGAAGCTTTATTGAAAACTATTATTCGGTGAGTCTTCCTATTCCACAGGCACTTTACGTGGTGTATGAAGCCAAAAAATATGCAGAATTTGCCCCTGGCGTAGGTAAGCAGACCGATATTGTGATTATAACGGAGGATGGTGTAATAGAAGTAAATGAGAAAATTAAAAATGAACTAGATGAAGCTTATAAAACAAAAATGAAAATAATAGAAGAACTAAGAGAAAAGAGTTTGAAAGATTATTTCGAAAAAATAGATAAATATTTAAAATCTTACTAAAAATTATTTAATAATTACCATATTATTCTATATATTAGTAAACTTTTAAAGTTATCTTTATGTTTCTAGTTAAATTCTATATTACCTAATTCTCATTATACGTTTACAGTTAGGTTTAACTGTTAATAGCATTTCTATAGCTTTCTAAAGTAACTATCATTAACTATAGATATATATTAACTGTGAACTTTTCTTTAGTTTCCTCACTTCCCTCTGCTTTTATTATAAATTTTCCCTACAAAATAATGTTTAACAGTAAATTAACGATAAGCTTTCAAACAAATAACTATATTATATTTCCCTCCTCCGCTTATTGTTAAACTGTTATTTTAATGATAAACAGCTAAAAACTACTCCACTTCTCAGATATTTGAGAATGTTATTAGGTAAAAAATATTTTAAAGTTTTTTAATTTCATTAATTAGTGCTACTCTATCTATAGCTCCTCTTTCTACTTCTTCTAGCAATGCTATTTTCTCGTTTCTAACTATATCTATATATTTATCAATAATTTCTATTACTTTTTCGAGTTTCTTTTTATTTTCCTCTCTTAGAAAGTTCTTAAATTCACTTAAAGCCCAGTACCACACTGCCGTAGCCACTTCAAGTCCTGCTAATACACCGCAATTATACCTGTCTCTTATACACATCTCCGAGCCCACGAGACCTCTCTACATCTCGTATGCCGTCTTCTGCTTGAA
>CBDUKN010000017.1:0-62871 GCA_965367815.1 uncultured Thermoprotei archaeon | reverse complement strand
CTCCCAAAGCACTAAAGTATTCTCAATACTTAACCAACAAAAAGATACAAAAACCTACACTAGTATACGAGGGACCTGCAGAAGAAGCTGTGAAACTTTTCCCGAGAAGTGTTAATGTGGCGGCAGCATTAGCTCTGTATTCTGATGCACCAGTATGGGTCAAAATAATAGCAGACCCCAATTTAAGAAACAATATACATGAAATACACGTAGAGTCAGAAGTCTCGGAAATAAAAATAGTTGTCAAGAACATGCCACATCCCCAGAATCCACGCACAAGCTACCTCGCAGCACTATCAGCCATAGCTTTACTAAAAGAACTATGTAAAAAACAGTAGCTTCACCAATTAAGCTTAAGTCTGCGCAGATTATTTTAATGTCAATCTAATAGATATCTCTTTATTTTGTTCACTAGACTACAGTAGGGTATACAGTTTAAGTCAATGGACACATTTTTAGCAATTAGGAGAGAGCCTTAAGAAATTCTAGTCCCTTGCTCGTTATCCTGTAGTATGTCCTCACTTTTCCTCCAACTACTTCAGTCTTATCTCTTGAAATAAGCTTCATGCGTTCTAGTTCTTTTAAATGCTGGTATACAGCTGGAATTGAAGTACTGCGCCCAGCTTCTTCTAATTTTCTCCATATTTCGTATCCATGAAGACTCTCCTTGCTAAGTATTCTTAAAATAAGTATTTTTGTGCTGCCTACACCGAGCCTAGGCTTTACTTTAACTTTATGTTTAATGAATTTCTCTAAAGCCATGTTTTTCTCTAGTTCTTTGAGCGCTGCAAGAGGGTCTTTGAGACCCGAGCCAGTTATAATGCAGACAACTGTGTCGGAGGGGTCTAGAATTCCTGTGTCAAGCATTTTCTTTACGCACGCTATAGTTGAGGCGGCTGCAGGCTCTGCGAAAATACCTTCGTTTCTCGCAAGCTCTATTGAAGCTGAAAGCATTTCTTCATCAGAGACCTTGAAAGCACAGCCGCGGCTTTCTTTTAAAGCCTTAACTGCTTCAGCTCCTCTGCTAGGTTTCTCAAAAGCAAGGTCAATGGCAATGGTATCTCTATAATCTTTTCCTTCTTTATTTGAATAAAACATGTCTACAATAGGTGAACAGTATTCTGCCTGAACGCCGATAAGCTTACAGTCTATTTGATCAATTAACCCAACGTAGTAGAGCTCTTTGAGACTTTTCCATATTGCTGAGATAAGACCTCCGCTTCCCATTGGGACTATAATGAAGTCAGGAAGCTGGAAGCCCATATTTTCGAAGAGTTCGAAGCCTATAGTTTTCTCTCCTTCAACTAAAAATGGGTCCGCATTGTCGGCGAAAAAGTAGTCGTCGCCGAGAACTAGTTCCTTGAACTTATTTAAAGAATATATTGTTGCACCATAGGCTATCATCTGGTAAAGTTTACTAGCCTCGATTTTGCCAGAAATAAAGGCAATACATTTCAAACCAGCTTTAGCTGAGTAAGCAGATAGAGAGGCTCCTAAATTGCCTTTAAATACTCCGTAGACTCCCTTAAAGCCTGCTTCAAGAAGTCTTGTTATTAAGACTGAGGAGCCTCTATCTAGGAACGAGCCTGTAGGATTCTTTGTTTCGTCTTTAACATATAAGTTCTTAGCGCCGAGTTTTCTGCTTAGCTTACTGCATTTAATTAGCGCAGTGTCGCCTTCGCCTAAAGTAACGGCATTTTCTTTTGAGCAGGGGAGGAGCTCAACATATTTCCATATTCCGTCTGTTCTCTTTTCGAAGAGCTCCTTAGAAACTACTTCTCTCAGTTTACTGTAGTCGTAGACTACTGTAAGAGGGCTTCTGCACTTATTGCAGTAACCTGCTACAGTACTCGGGCTATATTCTAAGCCGCATTTAGTGCACTTCAGTGACTTAAAGTACTTCATTAATATTAAAGTTTAGTCTTATATATTTAAGTTTACTCAGCACTATTTTCTATTGCAAACAAGTAAATTTAATTAGTAGGAAATATATGTAAGAGTCTATACTCTAGCACTAATATATAAGAATTAATATCATAATATAAGCTAGCGCTAGCTTCCCTAAATGTGTCTAAAGCCTCACGTACTCTGTTTGTAGCATATACAGCTATAATGACTGCGCTAGTCTACATTATGACATGTATTGCTGTTCCTATGCCTAAACCTCTTGGCGTGTGGCATCTAGGTGACGTGGCATCTTTTGTTGCGGCAATAATGTTTGGGCCTAAAGTGGGAGCTTTCGCCTGCGGCGTGGGAGCAATGCTTTTCGATATATGGAACCCGCTTTATCAAAGTACTTTCATACAGTGGGCTCCAGCAACACTAGTTATACGCGGAGCAATGGGCTATATTATAGGAAAACTTAGAAGAATTATTCCAAGTAAGCCACGGATTTCTGAAGTCTTAGCGATGGCTGTGAGCCATGTGTGGAAAAATTTCGCTTACTTTTTCTACGACTATTGGCTTTTCGGGCCTGTAGCCTACCTAGACTTGATAACATTCTTTCCTCTTAGTGTAGTTGATATTGTAGCTGCTTTCTTGGTGTTAATGGCTCTCAGAAAGTCTCTTAGAATAGAGTATTTCATATGAGGTGAGAAAATGAAGAATATAGTAGATGCTCACACACATCTAGGAGATTTCCCTTTATTCAATGTCGGACTAAACGCAGAGTCCATGATCAAAATTATGAATGAATACGGTATTGAAAAAGCGGTAGTATTCTCTCTGCCAAATGAGCTTACGCTAAAAGCAGTCAAGAAGTACCCAGAGAGGCTTATTGGTTTTATTTGGATTAATCCTCATCAAGGAGAAAAAGCGCTAGAGCAGATTGATCAAGCGGTACTCGAATGGGGATTTAAGGGTATTAAAATGCACCCGCTACTCGACGCTTACTTGCCGGACCAAGATATAGTTTACCCAGTAATGGAGAGAGCGCGAAAATATAGAATACCTGTGCTCTTCCACTGCGGGCACCCGCCTTGGTCTCTTCCATGGCACTTCTCTTCGCTAGCTGATAGATTCCCTGATGTAACAATAATTCTCGGGCACATGGGGCACGGACACATAGTCTATATCAATGGAGCTATCGATGTAGCGAAAAAACACGACAACATATACTTAGAGACGTCAGGCATGCCTATGCATAGTAAAATAAAGGAGGCGGTTGAAGTACTTGGAGCAGACCGGGTACTATATGGATCTGACATGCCTTTCGGTCACCCTGCATACGAAATACTGAAAGTAAAAGTATCGGGTATCAGTGAAGAAGATCTGAGGCTAGTTTTAAGAGAAAATACTCTGAGAATGCTAAGACTATAGCTTATTGGTTTCATGTAAATAATTACTTTTAAGAGTTGCAGAATTTACTTTGATATCGTTAAGTAGTGTTAAGTAAGCTGTGCTTAACGGTATAATCCAAGTCGCGAGGGAAGTCGGGAAACGTAATTATTCTTTCTTATTTTTATTAAAAAAACACATATAGATGTTTATCGTTAAGTAAAATAGGTTTAACACTACTTAACGGTGAAAGAGTGAGTATACTCGAAGTACTTGAGTTAATTAAGTCTGGTGAGAGCGATACTATAGAGTTTAAGAGAAAGCTTACTTCAGATATAGGGAAAGATATAGTAGCTTTCGCAAATACTGAAGGCGGAGTAATACTTGTAGGCGTAGATGACGAAGGCAATATTATTGGAGTAAAGGAGGATATCCTACAAAAGCTTTCAGATATTTTATTGAATATTACACCTCCTCTGAGAGTTAAAGTTGACAAAATTTCTATTGAAAATAAAAGTATATACTTAATAAGAGTCCCCAAAAGTACTAAAATACATACTTTTAGATACATTGCCTATATTAGAGTAGGAAAAAACGTAAAGCCTTTAGCTTTAAACGAATTACTTGAGAGAGCAGCCGAAGCAGTGCTTTACTTCTTTGATAGAGCTCCTAGCGGAGTGCCGGCCACCGAGATAGATTTAAATATACTTAAATGGTTTCTTGAAACTAGGGAAAAAGTAAGAAATGTTAAGAGTTACGGAGACCTTATGGAAATTGCAGAAAAGCTCAATATCATAGTTTCCAGAAATAGTGAAAAATCTCTAAGTGGAGCAGGAGTACTGTTTTTTACACAAAATCCGGTCAAATACGTACCCTGGGCACGTGTCCAGTTAGTAAAGTTTCTCGACGAAGATATGACTAGAGTGGCTTACTATAGGTTTATAGAAGGCCCTGTATGGAAAATAATAAACGAGCTAGAAGAATTTTTCAAAGCAAATCTCATGAAAATACCTATTCGTGAAGCAAAGTGGCGTAGAATAGAGCTTTATGAGTACCCATTAGATGCACTTAGAGAAGCTGTAACAAACGCACTGGCTCATAGAAATTATCTAATACCGTCTGAGACACAGGTTTTCATATTTCCCAAAAAGATAGTAGTGAAAAATCCTGGAAGTTTCCCGCCAGGAGTTTCGCCCGAAAATCCACGTCATGTGCCTAGAAATCCTCTACTGTGTCAATATCTCTACGACATAGGCTATATAGAAAAATGGGGAACTGGAATTTATAGAATGAAGAAAGCTTGCAGCGAACATCCTCTAGTAGACCTTAAGTTCAATATACAGCCTTACTACACCGAAGTAGTGTTCGAGAAAGTAAGTGAAGTGAGAGAACTACTCGACGAAAAAGATAGAGAAATACTAGAAGTCATTAAAGTACTGGGAGAAGCCCGAAGTAGTGAAATAGCAGAAAGAGTAGGATTATCTAAAACAGCAGTAGTAGCTCGTCTAGAGCGTCTAGAAAAAATAGGCTTAGTTGAAAGAAGGGGCAGAGGAGCGAAAACGCGTTACGTACTTAAGTAAACTTAGTACTCCACTAAGATTATATCGTAGTCTTTAATCCCAGGTACATGTACTAATATTCTGTCTTGCTCCACGCAATACTCATATTCAGTTAAATATACTAGAGACAAAACTCTCTTAGGTTCTTCTGCCCTTATTCTCACTTTAATGTCTTTTAGCCTCAATAACTTCCTCAAAAGGTCTTCTAATCGAGTAATTGTAGTTAGCCAAGAATATCAAGTACCAGTTTTCTCCTCTCCACAAAGTGGCCTCAATAAATTCCGGTCCCTTTAGTTCGAGTGAATACTCTTTCAGATCAGCCCAGTTTAAAGCGTTTTTGAACAATTTTATGTAGTCGAGGAATTCGTAGTTCCAATACTGCCCCACTAGTATTACTGTAAATCAAAGTCTTCAAGCCGCGGTTTCTCAAAGCTCTACGAACATCTATTAGAAAGTCTCTAAGGGACTCTTAGCGGAAGAGAATAAATCTCCTCCAACTAAGACTCTTCCAGTCTTCTTTACGAGGAATATCTTTACCATATATTTCTCTAAATTTCTTTAAGCAGCTTTTTACAGCAACATGCTCCAGGATAGTAGGCTGGGCTGTCGAAGAAAATTATGTCTACTCCTCTTGAGGCAACTTCAGCCGCGAGGTTAATCATTCGGTCACGGTACCAGTGTTGACGCACATTGAGTAATCGTGGCCGTAGAGATTGTCTACGGGTTTTCCGTCGGCTTTTACTTGAGTCTAGTCTCTGTGCTTTGAGTAGAAGCCATAGCCGTACCAATGGGCATTTAAGTAAGTTCTAGTCAGTAAGTCTTCTTCGTGAGCTATTTCTACTTGCAGTTTAAGCAGATCTATGTCTTTGGCTTCATCTGCTACGGTAAGAACACTGCTTAGAGAAAAGAGCGCGTATTCTATGTCCGGTGCGCCACCCAAGTCTCTTATGCACTTATATGATATTACGTTAACGATGTTTATCCCCTTTAAAGCTAATTCGCGGTAAATTCTTCTCAGCTCATTTTCTTCAAACTTAATGTTTTTTACTGAAGCAAGCCAGTATACTCCATTAGCTGAGTTCATGTATCGTAATGCTTGTTTACTGTATAAAACAATAAGTAATTGCTTAAGTAGAGTTGATGTCTAGGGGCTCTGTTTTGTCTACAAGAATATTTTGCATATTTTTACTTGTGTCCTTGAGATATTTCCCTAAATCAGCGGAGATTTTTCATTGAATAATGATAAACATTTATTGCATTAAGCACAGTAGTCTACGTATGGTTTGGATCGATATTTATGGTAAGGTTCCTGTAGCAATGACTATTGCGGGTAGCGATAGTGGTGGAGGAGCAGGTATTGAGGCAGATTTAAAGACTTTTGCTGCGCTCGGGGTTCACGGTACTGTAGTGTTGACTGCTATTACTGCGCAGAATACTACGGCAGTGACTGGTGTACAGGATGTTGAGTTAGAGATTATTGAGAAGCAAATAGATGCAGTGTTCTCAGATATTGGAGTAGATGCAGCTAAAACAGGAATGCTGCACACAAGCGAAATCATTAGAGTGGTAGCTAAGAAAGTAAAGGAGTATGGCTTTCCTTTAGTCGTAGACCCTGTAATGATAGCTAAAAGCGGAGCTCCGTTACTGAAACAAGAAGCCGTTAAGACTCTTGTAGAGGAGCTTTTGCCTTTAGCTACAGTGCTTACGCCGAATGCTAGAGAAGCTGAAGTTCTCTGCGGCTTTAAAATAAGTAGTCTAGAAGACCAGAAGAAAGCAGCTAAGAAGATAGCTGAGCTAGGGCCAAAAGCAGTAGTAGTTAAAGGAGGTCATCTTTACACCGAGAAGTCTGTAGATGTTCTCTACTACGAGGGAGAGTACTATTTTTATGAAGCCGAGAGAATAGAGTCTAGGAACACTCACGGCACGGGTTGCTCTTTTTCAGCCGCTATAGCAGCTGAGTTGGCTAAAGAGAAGAGTATAGTTGAAGCAGTTTCTGTTGCGAAGAAGCTTATAACAGCTGCTATTCGCTACGGAGTGCCTGTAGGTAGAGGACACGGCCCAGTAAATCCCTTGGCTCTACTCTACAAAGACTCAGAACGCTATAATGTGCTTAAAAACGTTATGGAAGCCGTGCTCCTAATAGAGAATTCTTCTCTATCAGTAAACCTTGTTCCCGAAGTGGGAATGAACATAGCTATGGCTCTACCTTACGCTGACTCAATAGAAGACGTAGCAGCAGTACCTGGCAGACTGAGGAAAACAGTAAACAGAGTCACCTGCCTACATGCACCGGACTTCGGTGCTTCAAGTCACTTAGCACGCTACATACTGAATATAATGAAGCATGATCCTCGTAAGAGAGCTGCAATAAACATACGGTTCGATAAAAAGATACTCGAGGTAGCTGAGAAAGAAGGACTAATAGTATCGTACTACGATAGGAGAAAAGAGCCTCCCGAAGTAAAAGCCAAAGAAGGAGCGACAATACCTTGGGGTGTCTCAGAGGCAATTAAGAATGCTGAAGGAAAAGTACCTGACATAATTTACCACGAAGGAGACTGGGGCAAAGAACCCATGATAGTAGTTTTCGGCGAAACAGCAGTAGACTGCGCTAAAAAGGTACTAAAACTAGCCGAGAAAGTTTACGGGAAATAAGTATGCCTAACAAGCAGTCTCTCAAAATAGTAGCAGCAGCTATACTGACTGCCTTAGGAGTAGTGCTAGCACCTTTCCTCTGGTTCCCTGTCCTCGGAAGCAAAGCTTACCCGGGCCAACACCTCATAAACGTTGTCGCCGGAGTACTATTAGGCCCCTGGTGGGCCGCACTAGTAGCTCTTTTCATAGGAGTAATAAGAATGAGCCTCGGTATAGGAACTATCTATAGTATACCTGGAGGAATACCGGGAGCACTAGTAGTAGGCCTTGTCCACAGATTCCTCAAGAAAACAAAATTCAGGAACAAGGCTGAAGTAGCAGGACTTTTCGAGCCCATAGGCACAGTACTGATAGGAGGCACACTAGCACTACTAGTCTTCGCGCCAGCACTACATGACATAAGAATGCTTTCTAAGCTCCAGGAAGGAGCTCTATCCGCTCTCATAGCGCTCTGGATAGGATGGGCTTTCAGCTCAGTACCCGGCTCAATAATGGGCTTTATTACAGTGAAAATATTGAAGAAAATAGGGATAACAAGCGATGTCTTCGAGTAAAATACCTCTAGAAGTAGAAAGCCTGCTAGGAAAGAAAACTCTAATAGTAGGTGAAGTAGGCAGCGGCAAAACGCTCCTTACAGCTAGAATAGTCGAAGAACTTGCTTTAAGAAACTATGCAAGCGAAATAACAGTAATAGATATGGCTCCACCTAAAATAGGAAAAATAGGTGGCTTACTAAAGGAGTACTTAAGCGAAGAAGCCTTGAAGGCGATAAGATACCTGAAGCCCGAGAAAATTTATGCTCCCCGAACTACAGGCAAAACACCCGAAGAAATATTAAGTAAAGCTAAAGCAAATGCAGAAGCACTAAAACCACTTCTCAAAGAATACTCAAAGAACCCGACCAAAATACTAGTAATAAACGACCTCACAATATATCTCCACCAAGGACCCTTAGAAGACATAGTCGAGTGCATAAATAAAGCAGAAACATTCATAGCAAACGCTTACTATGGAGAAAAGCTAGCAGACGACAAAGGTACAGAAATATCAACTAGAGAGAAACAGCTCTTAGAAGAGCTAATAAAATTCATGGATAAAATAATAGTACTATAGCACTTTCATCCTATCCAAATAGTCTCTTTAAGTCCTTTAAAGTGTTGGTCACCTGTAACTACCTTGGCTTTAAGAAGCCTAGCCGTAGCCAAAATTAAAGTATCTCCCAAGCCAGGTTTAGACTTTAATCCAAGTTTTCTAGTATGTGAAATTAAATCAAAGTATGCTTCAGCAGCTTTTAATGCAAGCGTAGAATCTATTCCAACAATTATCGAGAGCTCTTCAATAATTTTCAAACGCTTTTCAATAGTCTTATAGTCTACACCGCTGCGAAAATACTTTCTCGCTAATTCAGCTAAAACTATCGATGGTGTGTAGACGTATTCTGCTTCAATAATAATGTCTTTCACTTTAATGCCTTCAGTAGTACCATTAAAGTACTCGATCCAAGCATATGTATCTATAACGACGTTAATGTATTGACCTGTCTTCAAGTCTATCCTCCTCTGTAAACTTACTTATTTTTCCTTTATCGATACCAAAGTACTTGTTTACCAGCGACCTACGGTACTCGAGTAAAAGTCTGCGAATAGCTTCATCAAAGCTACGGGCGCCTACTTTTCTCTTATATGCTTCAAGCAACTCTAAAGTATTTTTTGAAATACGTATAGTAGTAGACTGCATACAGTATACTTGGAATAGCCGAAAATATAAAAGTTAGTCAAGTAGACTCTACTTCCACTCTAATGTCTATAGGAAATCCTTTCTGTACAGTAGACCCAGTAACCCAGCCTCGTAGAGCCTTCTCAACAATTTTCTCGACAGTAGCTCTATCAGCGCTACTCTTAACTTTAGCTTTTAAAACAATTTTCTCAAAGCCAGGCTTAAAGCCCTTAATCGCTAAGAAACCTCTAATATCAAAGCAGCCTTCGACATAAACATCAATACTGTCTACGGGAACCTTTAGTCTCATTGCATGCATTTTGACGGAAATAATAAAGCATGAAGCAAGAGAAGCCAAAAATAATTCAATAGGATTAGGGCCCTTACCTTCGCCACCACACTTAACGGGTTCATCAACTATAATCTTGTGTCCACTACAAGTCTCAATAAAAGTAACATATTTTTCCTCATTATGGGCGTCCACCGAGAAAATATACTTAAACTTCTCTATTCGGGGACCTTTAGTCATAAAATTGCTTAAAACAGCAAATAAATATCCTTAGTCTTGCAGAAACTATTTATAGTGCAAAGATTCTCATAGAAATTCGTTTAACTAAAATCTAGATAATTGTAAAAATAATATTTGCGAAGTAAAAGATCTTAGCAAGAATCGGGATGCAGTGGAAACAACTATAGGTAGTCTTCTCCTGTTTTGTAACACTTCTACCTTAATTTCGTAGATTCTCTCTATAATTTGTGTCTTCAGTAAAAACGGTGTCGATAGCCCATTCTTTTTGCAAGTTCTCTTCTACTCTAGAATTCAAGTTCTCTACTATTGAGCAATATTGTTCTATAGTGTGGTTTAAGTAGTTTGCAGAAACATCAGTGTGCCTTTATATGAGTTATGGTAGAACAGAATGCTGGCTTCTATTTTCTCTTCTAAATATTTTAACTACTACAGAATTAATTGTTAAAATAATATTCTGTAAGTCTGCTAATTAACATTAAGTGATACTAGTTTTGGATAATTGCTATATCTGGTATATTTTTGAAATGTTTATCAAAAGTATATATTTCTTTTATTCCATGCTGTTTCATCTTAATATATGCTAAAGCATCGTTTGGACTGATGCTATAGCGTTGAGCTATTAGTAGTGCTGCTTCATAATCTTCTTTAGCTACATCAAGTATCTTTATGTTTGATAATGAGAGCACTCGTAAAAGAAATTGAATACTTTTAACTAGACCTAGCCTAGATTCAATAATGTTTAGTATTTCGCTTAAGTGAATTACTGTTGTTGCTACTTCTTCGCCATTATCTACACGGGATATTATTTTCTTAGCTTTATTTTTAATTAATTTTTCTTTATTGCTCAATTTTCTTTTAGGTTTAAGGAATGCGTGTATGAAGACAGATGAATCTAGGAATCTCATTTTCTCAATGATTTTCTCAGAGCATGTGTGTCAGTAAAGTCATCCACTTCTACTTCTATTGAATCAAAGAATTCTTTTAAGCTAATTGTCTTGATAGGCTTAAGTCTTATTTCGTTTTCAGAGTACTCTAGCAGAAATATTGATGTATCTAGTTTTTGTCTAATACTAGATGGTATCAGTATTCTTCCTTGGCGGTCCATCTTAACCAGAATTTGCATATTCACCATATATAGTAGTTATGGAATATTTAAAAATAGTGGTAAAATAATTAGTGCAGTAAAACACATATTTCGAGGAAGTTTAGTTAATTTCGGTAGTGTACTTAGCGAACATGTTTAGCGATAAAATAGGTTTATTTATTTCAAGTCTCCTAAGATACAGTTTCTTGAAAGCTGCGAAAAATAAGAAATTAGGTTTTCAAGCCATCATGGTTATGCTCTATGATGGTAGAGCGAAACATAGTTTAGGTCCTTTCGCTACTTTCGGTTACATAAGCGCTACAGAAGATGAGTTGAAGAGGCGCATAGAGGCTCTAAAAGACTTTAAACATATTTCTGTACATCAGTCCTGGACCACAACTGGAAACTATGGATCGAGTGTGCTGCATTCATTAAAGCGGAAATAGTTACCATACACTACAGTACTCCCCCTACTGCAGATAAAGTGAGTTTCTTGATAAACTCTTAAGAGAGGCAGGCTTCCTGTAAATGAATAGTATTGTCTATTCTCCTTCAACAACTACTGTTATATGACGTTCTCTCGCGATGTAGCACTGGTTTTCAACAAAATATACTCTAGCTGGGCCTAAGACTACTTTGCTGTTGATTACTGGTAGAGTGAGTTTAGTTGAGATAAGTGTTGATCTAAGGTGAGCGTAAGCATTCCCTGGGTGCTGCCAGCCTTTAATAGGTACGAGGTCCCATAAAGCGTAACTGTAGTCTTCTACTTGCTCGGGCTTGAGTCTAACTAATGCTCCTGTAGACCCGTGGCTAAATACTGTTACTACGCCGTTTTCTACTGGACTTTCTTCAACTATCTTCTCTACTCTATCAGTTATATCGAAGAGCTTGTTAGGGCCATATGTCTTAATAATGAATGTTTTCACGTAGACTTTACTCACCTTGAATCACCAAGTAGATTTTCCTCGAGCCCCCCTCTTTATTAAGTTCAAGTAAAACTATTTGCTGAAAAGTAGCTGTAACAGGAGTTCCGTCGACCACTGGTACTGTCAGACTTGTTCCTAGAACTGTTGCCGCTAAAAGCCGGGCCTTGGTTTCATCGCTTGAAAGTTTCTTAACGTATGTAACTAGATCTGACATAAGTTTGGGTTCATACTCTATAGTGAAGATGGGGCAGAGAGGATCCTCGGAGAATACTGTCACGGTACCGTTTTTAATGCCCGCTTTCTTTACTTCTTCAGCTACAGTAGACGTTAAATCTACAGCATAATATGTACCTTCAGTTTCTACAACGAGTTCTTTAACAACTGTTTTCACACAGCACACTAACAAGACTACAATAAATTGTTTACTTAGCCTTGAACACTAGTTTACCATATGACTTCTACTCCTAGGCGCTCAGCTACATAAGATAAATCTATGTCACCTGTGAGCACTGGTGCATTATATTTTAAAGCTAATGCTATCGTAGTAGCGTCGGCTAAAGAAAGAGTTCTTTTTCTAAGCCTCTGATCTGATGCTTTTTTCAAAAATATGTTTCCCTCGATTTTGACACGAGAGGCTTCTAAAGCTAAATGAGGATCGAGGTCGACTACCTTAAAATACAGGTCAATGAATTCTAAAAATTCTTCTTCACTTATGAAAGGTAACCTACCTTTTCTCCAGTGATAGGCAAGCTCACATATTATAAGATAATGTAGTAGGCCCTCAGTTTCACCAAGCCTAATAGACTCGATTACATCTAAAGCCCGCTTAGTAATAGTACCTGTTAAGTCAGCTATTATCGCATAAGTATCTACTACGATTATTCTAGTCTTTTTAACCATAGTTCATCAGCTTCATCAAGCTCTTTTTCAGCTTCATCAACATTTACTTTTAGTAATCGACCTCTTTTTCTAAGCTCGCTCCATAGATCTTTAACTCTTAAGATAATTTTATCAGCCTCGACTTGAAGATCTAGCACCATACCTTCCCTAATATTCATTTTATCTCTTACTTCTTTAGGAATAACTATAACACCACGTTTACCAACTCTAACTTTCATTTAATATTTCCCATTTATTCTACATAGATTCAGATAAATATTTTATTCTGAAAGTTTTTAAATTAAAGTTAAATGCCTAAAACATATTTTCAAAATAGATTAAATTAAGTATAAGTTTAGCTCTGTAATTTCTATGAAAAATTAATCTTAAATAATTAATTATAGTAATTAGATGTAATCACCTAAAAAGAATTACTGGGACTCTAAGGAGGCTAGCTAAAACTAGTTTATGAAGTTCTCTTCTATCAGTGTAAAGTTCTGCTACAGCTCTTCTCATAATAGAATCATTAAGCATTTTAGCCGATGATATTTTCTTTTCACAAACATCTTTAGCGTAAGCATAGCTTAGTGGAGAAAATTCTCTACCTAGAAGTGTGACGTTGAGGCTTCGTGAAGATTCCTCAAAACTTTTACTTAAAGAACATTTTACTTGAATAGCTAACCCAAGGTCCTCGAGCTTGAATTCTTCTCTAATTTCTCCTCCTACACGCGAGCATACTCTATCAGCAGCCACAGCTATTCTCGCCTCAAAGTGTCTATCTTTGCGTATCAGGGTGACATTATTTTCGCTTTAATAAACTTTTAATGCAATAGTATCAGTTAAGATCTCTCCTCCCCTTTTCTTAACTCTACTAGCCAGGTATTCAGCAAATTTTGTTCTATCAACATTATATCCTACGACTTCGTCGAACTCTACGACCCACTCATTTTCCTTAGCAACTATTTTTATCCCTTTAACAGAGTAGTTGGCAATAGTCTTCGGAGTACTGAAAGCCTCAAAAACAGGAGCTGGTATATAGCCGCCGCAAAGTTTCTCATAGTTAGGCTTTCTCCTTTCTCGAGAACAACTACTCTAAAAATCCTTTTCTGCAGCTGAGAAGCTGCAGAAAGCCCAGCAGAACCCGCGCCTATAACTATGACATCGAGAAGCTTAGGCATACTATTTTTGCTTTAAATCAATATTTAGCCTTAATTACGGAAAGCTACTAGCAGAAGCGAGGTCAGTAGTATTATTTAGTTTTACATAGAAGTAGTGAATGTGCTTCCCGAAGAACGAATTAATGCTGTTTTTAGAGGCGAAAAACCTGACGTCATGCCGTGGTTTGCTGACTTGACTTACTGGTATCATGCTCACTTAACTAAAGGAGATTTGCCTGAAAAGTATCGAGGGGATGAAGGCAGATTAAGACTCTATAAGGAACTGGGATGTGGAGCACACGAAGAACTCTACGGACCAGTAGTCAAAATATCCTACAAGACCATTAAAATAAGAACTTTCGTCGAGAAACTAGAGAGCGGAAGTCGGCTAGAGAAAACAGTATTCGAGACTCCTCTAGGAACTCTAACTAAAGTAAGGAAATACTCGCCTGTATCCTATAGCTCTGCTATAGTAAAGTATCCTGTAGAGTCGGACAGAGACCTCAAAGTACTCAAGTATATTTACGAAGACATGGTAGTCAAGCCAGATCACGCAGCCTACGAGAGACAGTTAAAGCTAATGGAAATGTGGCGCGGCTGGGGCATTGTAAGTAGCCTGCCTCCAAGAACACCTTTACTCAGAATAATAATCGAGTGGGCCGGCGTCATGAATACTTATAAGCTTATGGTCAAGTCAAAAGAACTTTTCGAAGAAGTCCTCGAAACAATGATGAAAGTCGACGACCCTATCTACGAAGCTATTCGAGGAGCTCCAGCAGAGTACGTTTACTTCGGCGAAAATCTTTCAAGCGATATTGTTAGCCCAAGGCTCTTCAAGAAATATTGCTTCGACTACTATAAAAAGAGAGTAGAGCAGCTTCATGCAGCTAAAAAGAAGATCTATGTACATATAGATGGAAGGCTACGAGGACTACTAAATCTTGTTCCAAAAACAGGCGTAGACTGTGTTCAGTCACTTACACCGGCTCCAGTAGGCGATATGCCCTTAGAGAAATTCAGAGAAGAAGCAGGCCCCATCGTCATATTGTGGGGAGGCCTTCCCGGCGTATATTTCAGCGAAAAATACCGCGAAGATCTCCTTGTGGAAACTCTTCTCAAGCTAATAGAGCTCTATCGAAGCGACTACAAGTTCATAATAGGTGTAGCCGACCAAGTTCCACCCGACGGCGACATCACTAGAGTGAAAAAGGTCTCCGAAATAGTTGAAGAGAAAGCTAAGTGCACTTAGAAATATTTAAAACACTGCGCAGAGAATAGCTAACTTGTAATGCTACCCATAGCGTTAGTTTTCGCTACTACTTACGCTCAGTTCATAAACGTTATGGAAGTACTTCTCTGGACAAGAGGGCTGTGGTCTCTTAGAGCACCATTTAAGTTTGATGCGAGGAAAATACCTAAGGACATGTATCATATTCTATTGGCTTTACTCTACATAGCACCCTTTGTCCCTCTAGGACTAGTAGAAGCATTTAAGCTTGCCTGGATAGTGTGGATTCTAAACGATACTACTTGGCACTTCTGGGCAGTAAGGCCTTCGGACTGGCTGAAGTGGATTAAATTCTACTTTAATCCATTTAGCAACAAAGTACTTTGGTACGCTAGACTAGGTATTGCTCAAGTCAAGGTAACTCCTAAAAGAATGTTTCTAATAACTTTAGCTAGAATACTGATCTTACCATTTCTACTTCTCCTTTAATTGAGTTACAGCTACAATGCTAAACTTAATTGAAGTTTACTCTGAGTCAAGCTCCTTTAAGGCGGCTTTAACCCAGCCCCTTAGCTCAGGTCGAGGAAAGGGATACACGAACACAGTTACTCCGATTCCCCCGTTTTCTTTAGCAAGCTTAAACGCCCGTATCGTTTCTTCTCTGCTTTTCATGAAGTTTACGAGTATGCCTGCACACACATTAACTCCCTTTAAGGCAGCTTCACGAACAGCTTCACCTATCCACGTTGATGGCTCTCCGTACATCTCATGGTAGATCATAGGGTTATAGTGGTCTATTCCCCACATAGTCCAGTTCTGGAAAACATACTCGTATGCAAGCTTAGGTGTAGCGAAAACAGCTGCAGAAACTTCAAGACTACTATCATAGTTCTTAACTGCCCTACATATTTCCTTAACAAGCGAAGTTATTCTATCAGATCTCCACTTAAACCACTTGCCGTAAAGAGGCTCAATATACTTGAGTTCAATAGGGTCTACACCATACTCGTCCATAAACTTCCCTCTACATACTTTACAGTAACAGTAATCGAAGCGCGGCTGAAGAACATCTTCTTCTGGCACACCCTCGTATCTTCTTCTCAGAGCCTTAGGAAGCAGTATATCGGGTAACCTAATGTAGTCAAAGTGTAAGCCATCTACATCAAATTTCTCAGCTATTTCTAAAAAGAGGCTCTTCAAATTTTCTCTAACTTCTTCTCTCGTAGGACAGAGCCACTTATAGTACTGAACGTAAGGAGGAGAGTCAACGCAACTGACCCCCTCTTTATTTACAACATACCAGTCCCTATGTTTCTGAACAAATTCTTCGTTAGGCAAATTAAGTGAGATAATCCATGCATGAACTTTAAGCCCAGCCTTCTTCAGTTCTCTTACGAAAGGCGAAACTAAGTCCTTACCCTTAAGGTTAGGTGGCTGAGGCCTAACTTCACTCGGATAAAGAGTACCGTGACCCCCAGACACAATAAGGTAGACTTCATTAAACCCTATGTCCGCCAAGTCCTTAGCTGCTTTCTCGAAGTCTGCCTCACTAAAAGTCTTCGGTATGTGTATCCAAGTACCTTTTCTAAACTCCACTTAACTGACTAGTCCAGAAAACTTAATAAAAGTAATCGTTAAGAAGCAGAATAGAGCTCGCAAAGAACACCATTAACTACACCATTAGCGCAGTAACCTAGCACAAAAACAGTACTAGCATACATCATGAACATCAAATAAAACAAGCGTTCTCTTATTAAGTTTATTTAGGTTTATATAGTTATATCATAGTATTACGATAGGGGATATAGATATGGCGATCCCAGAGTATGTGGCGGCAGGTACCCAGTAGAAGAGAGAACTCTGGCAGAGTTCAAAGTCAGCAGGAAGTGGATCGCCGTCCAGAGCGTCGGCATAGCGCTATGCACCCTACTGACCATCCTAGTGTCCGTGTTCATCGACAAGTACCTGCTACCCGACCCCAAGGTACCATTCTACAAATACGGAGTGCTCCACTTCCTCTTCGTGCGATTCTTCGCGCTACTAATCCCAGCGGGCGTGTCTGGGCTCATATGCCTCAAGCTCTATGAGGGCTACCTTCATAGTCGCCCCCTAGTCTTCGGCAGAGCTTACTACGTCCTCTATATCCTGATAACGGCGGTAACAATACCGCTCTTCATAGCGAGAGTGAAATCCGTGAAGTACGTTGTAACCGATAAGAAGCTCTTGATAGAAGATAAGTGGATAAGCCGAGAGGGCAAGGCAAGGATATACAGCAAATTGAGCGATGTGAGTATTAAGCAGGGGCTCATTGGGAGACTCTTCGGCTACGGAACGGTCATACCGACCATGATTGACATGGAAGCGTTCGGATTAAGGGTCGCGTCCGGTGTAGCACCTGTGCGTGTCCCGCTCTACCCGACGTTAACCAACTCGCTGTATCAAGTGGATAATCCCGAGCAGGCGTGGAAGACACTCCTACATCTAGTCCAGTACAGAGACATCAGCGAGACCTTCGAGAGAGTTGGAGGCAAACTAACGGAGAAGCTGGACAAGATTGAGAAGAAGTTTGGGCCCTACTAGTTCTCATCTAGGGGTAAACGGTGAGGCTAGGCTTTAACTCTAATGATATCGTTAAGATTCAAAAGTATACGGTTAAGATAAATATGGAAACGAAAGTCATAAATAGATTTTTCAATAGTACAGGTACTGGTGAGAAGGCATGAATAGATCTATTCTGCCGTGCCTTTTCACTGTGCTTTTAACAGCTTCGCTGCTTGCTTCTTCAGCTCCTTACAATAATTCTCTTGCTTTTACAGCAGAGGATATTGCCGAGGCTATTATGATGCACATGAATTCAGATGGAGGCTTCGGATTAAGGAGAAACTTAGAGACTACGTTCTATGGTGCCATGGCTCTATATTATGCTAATTCCTTAAGCGAAAAAGAATTAAGGGAAATAAGCGATTTTGTGTTCAAACATTATTCATGTGAAGAAGGACACTTTACTTATAGACAAGGTTACTGGTTATCGTTCAACTATTATTACGCAGTACAGCTTCTAAACTTAACTGGAAAACTAGAAGATATTCCAAATAAAGAACTGTTAATAGAAAATATAAAAGAAGAATTTCTAAGTAATCTAAAAGAATATAGGTCATCAGAAGATTCTGTATACCTTAGGGACGCTGCTGAACTGGCTACAGCACTGTTTATACTTGGTTATGAATTCTCTGATGAAGAAAAAGGCGAGATCCTTAAGACTATCGGAGAAGCTCTTGAGCAGAAAGACGACATACACAGCCTCTATGCTGTTATTGTAATTGCTCAAGCGCTAGGAGCTCTTGAGAAACTGAATTTAAGTACTGTAAGAGAGAAGCTGCAAAGACTATACGTAAATAATCTATTTTTAGAGTCTCCCAGAAGTGATTATAGCTGTGTGTCCAACTTTAAGGGAGTCTACATTGCTAAAGTGCTTAATTTCACTATATCTAAGAGCTCTATTGTGAAATTTATAAAAGATGAATTAAGGTACAGGTGGACTACTTCTCTCAGAGAACCTTGGGACATGGTCGACCTCTACTACTGTGCTAGGACTCTAGGCGAGCTTGAAGCTATGGATGCAGAAGCTAAAGAGAAGATTGTATCTTTATTAAAACCGCTATATCGAAATGGAGGTTTTAACACTCCATCGAGTGTACTAGGAACATTTTTAGCTGTATATTCTCTTAAACTTTTAAATAAAATTGATAGCTTAAATATCGAAAAACTTTCTAAACTATATGTTCAAGACGAATATGGACTTATTTCTCTCAAAGATAGAGATTTCGACACTGTATCAACGGCCCTAAGCTTAGGCACACTAATAGCTATTGGCGAAGAGGAAACAATGGATGTGAACAAAGCACTAAAAGCCTTAAAGACCCTAAAATATACGCCTGAATTCACCGAAGACTTATTCTTCCTAGTCTGGGGTTTAAATGAATCTAATCTGGTAAATAACATAGACAAAAACGATATACTAAATCAGCTTGAAAAATTCAGAATAGGTAAAGCCTATAGGTATTATCTATACGAGGAAGAACCAAGCGTGGTTGCAACGTTAATGGCTGTTCTAGTAAAGCTTATGATGGGCAGTTATGACAAAAACGACGTATATGGCTTGTTAAGCGAAGTCGAAGAAATGATTATATCAGGAATGTACGCAGATGAATGGGGACTCGCTTTATATCTATGGATTTGTAGAGCTCTGGGAATTAAACCTGATCCATTAATTGTTTCTCGATTACTGCCTCGAGGCTTCTTAGTGCTTGAAGGCGCCGATTTATTTACATTAACGGCTCTAAGCATTATCTGGAAAAACTCTATACCAGTCTCTATTGAAAGCGAAATACCAATACCTGTAAAATCAGGTAGATATATCTACGGAACTAAACTTACTTTAACACTAGGAATATATAGTGAAGAAAACGAAGTCATATACCTTCCTCAAAATAGCACTACGAGAGTCAAGTTTCTCGGATGGTATTTCCACAACGGTACAATGTTAAGTGCGGAACCTGAAATAGAACTAGAAGTAACAGAACCTCTCTCAATTGAAGCAAGATGGAAGACCCAGTACTACATCAATGTAGTTTTACCAGACGAATTGAAAAATCTTGGAGTAACAGTAGAAGGTTCAGGATGGTATGACGAAGGTTCTGAGGCAAAAATATCGGTAAGCAACACGGTTGTAGAGACGAGCATAGCTAGATACGTATTCACAGGATGGGTAGATGAAAATGGAGAAATCCTATCGAAGCAGCCGAGTTTCTCATTTACTGTCGGCAAGCCAATGACTATTAGGGCCGCGTGGAAAAAGGAGTACTCTTCTTTAGTCATTATCACTATTCTAGGACTGGTAGCATTGATAGCAATAGCTTCAATACTGTTATATAAAAGAAGAAAAGCTAAAAAATAAATTCAACAATTATTCTTTTTTATAATTCTAAAAATTTCTAACTCAAGCATTATTCTCCAAGCTGAATGAAAAGCTTAAACGGAGGGTATGAAGTATGAGAGAGTATGTTTAATGAAAGCTAAGGTACTAGTTTAGTTAGCTGTAGCTTATAGTTGTAAAATTTATTAGTTGAGTGTTTTGGTTTATTTGTGGAAGTATATTTCGTCACAGGAAACAAGCATAAGTTTCTTGAAGTTGAGAAGCTTTTCAGAGAAATAGGTGTTAGTTTAAAACAGCTCACTGTGAAGCTAGTTGAGCCTCAAGGAGATCTCGAGTTTGTTGCAGAATATAAGCTTAAACAAGCCTATGGTTTAGTTAAAAAGCCTGTTGTTGTAGAAGATGCTGGACTATTTATTGAAGCCTTAAATGGTTTTCCAGGCCCCTACTCTAGATACGTGCTTGAGACTATTGGCAACGAGGGTATTCTTAAGCTAATGGAAGGGGTTGAGAATAGGAGTGCTTACTTTAAGGCTGTTGTAGGCTACTATGATGGTCGTATATTAAAGCTTTTTGAAGGCAGAGTCTACGGTAGAATAGCCTACGAGAAGAGAGGAGAAAGCGGTTTTGGCTTTGACCCAATATTTATTCCCGAAGGCTATAGTCAGACATTTGCTGAGAACTATGAGTTGAAAAAGAAAATTAGTCACCGCTATAGGGCGTTCATGAAGCTAATAGAGTGGCTTAAGTCGGAGCATGCCAAACAAGTTAAATAGAATACAAGTTCCTATATAGACTACGCCGCAGCTGAGCGCGTGACCTAATAGCTGGAACTCCTTGTTCGTATCTTTTACAGTAATATAGCTTACTTTAGGAAATCCCCAGTCCACGGCAGTCAGTTTATCTGTCTCGATATAGGACTTATCGCTAGCATAGAATACACCGAAGCAAGGATATATTCCAAAAGCCCACGCTAAAGCCGAGTTATAGAAGCCTTGATATAGCTTAATGTGATCAGGGTAACGTCTAAAATAATCTCTGTTCTCGCAAAGCAAGCTCCCTTAGACTTCAAGGCAACCGGGTAAACTACGCTAGGAGTCATACATAGCTGCACGAGAGTACCATATTTACTGAAAGCATCAAATATATCGAGCAGCCATTTTTCCTTAGCACCTATTTCCTCTAAGCCGCCCTTCTTCCCAAAATATTACATAAATTGTCTGTTAAATTATCTGTTTTAACCCAAATAATGCTCCACTTCTTAAACCTTTTAGCTACATCAAGCCATAAATTGTCATTAATGTTACTAAATCTAGGAAAATCTACTTCAATAAACTCTCCTCGACAAATTCCATTAACACTAATTACGAAAAACATATGAGTCTTCATAAAGCTGAAACTCCAGGCATATATCAATATCTCCTACCCACCTATAAGCAACACGCAAATAGCACCTAAACAATCAAAATCCTTACTCACAGAACACCCATCATAGTCTAAGACTTTAGCAGAATACTTTTCTCCACTAGCAGCTACACGCTAACTATATTCATGAACCTAGCTTTCTCTACGAAAACCATAATTATACTTCCTTAAACTAGAAAGCAGTCTAGAAGAATTCCTTGTATCAATAAAACATACAAAGTCTTCTCTATGCAAAACTTCAGAACTTCCGCAAACCATACTGCAGAATATTCCTAAGTAAACAAGTATACAGTAGTATTCCTTACCTCTGTAGCTAATGTGAGAACTCTTACTTCTCAATATTTATATACCTCTGAGAATTCTCTTTTCTCATGCACTTTAGAGTACTGAGAGATTTTAATCCTTGGTGGGAGCACAAAGATTGGGAAAATTATGACAAAGACTTAATTTTATGGAAAAATCAGCCCATTCGGTGGATACCAGAGTGGATAAAAGATATATCTCTTAAACCTTTTTCACTAAACTTTGTTATCGGACCAAGACAAGCAGGAAAGACTACTGGATTAAAGCTATTAATTAAAAAACTCATCGACAGCGGATATAATCCTCGCAAGATAGTTTACTTAAGCTGTGAAATATTTCCAGATTTTATTCAACTAAGAGACTCTCTTCTATATTTTCTTGAAAACAGACAAAATCTTCTAATAATACTAGATGAGGCGACATCTCTTGAAAACTGGTGGAAAGCAGTAAAAGTCTTAATAGACTCAGGCAAAGCCCTAAATAGCGTTATAGTAGTTACGGGTTCAAGTTCGCTTAAAGTTAAAAGAGACATAGAGCTTTTTCCTGGAAGAATGGGCGAAGGCAAAATTATAGAAGTGCTCCCGTTAAGTTTCCCAGAATACCTCAAAGTCTTCGGCATAAGTGACTACAAGCTACAACAAGACAGAGTACTAGATCTCTTCGAACAATACCTCACTACAGGAGGATTCCCTTTAACAATAAACAAGAATCCAAGTACAGAAATACTAAAAGCATTTATAGGAGATTTCATAAGATTTAATAAAAGCCTAGAGATAGCTAAGGAGGTATTCGCATCACTAATTTCAAAAATACCTTCACCACTAAGCTTCCGAACAATAGCGAAAGATACTTCAGGGTACTCCTATAAAACGGTACAAGAATACCTAGAATTCTTTAAAAACCTTTACATTCTAGAATACGCTTACTTAAAGCAGGGGAAAAAAGTATACTATAGAAAAGAGAAGAAAATATTCTTCCGGGATCCACTCCTACTGCAACTATTCTCAGAGTGGTCGAGAACAAAATATCTTGAAGCAGCATTACTCGAAAACATAGTACAAGAACACCTCTACCGCAAATACAGCGAAATATACTACTATAAAAATAGCTATGAAATAGACTGTATAGCCGGAAACCTCAAAGTAGAAGTAAAAGCAGGAAAACCACACCGCAAATATCCTAAAGGCACAATAGTACTAGAATATGAAGAAATACCATTTTTCTTAATAAAACTATACCAAAACAAGCAATATAGTGAAGTAAATTATCATAAAATTTAATGCAATTAACTATTATTCATTTTCTAATAAATGAATAATAGTTAATTATTTTATTATTTAAATTAATCTGCAAAGAGAGTAGTATTATTTATTTTCTTTTATAGATTGAGCTTTTATATATTTTTAGTAATTTTCATTACTTTATATTTGTCAAGTTTTAACTCTTTTATAAGGGAGTAAAGTAAACAATACTCTTATTTATGATCTTTAAATTAAGTAAGTTTTATGCTGAAATTAATTGTATGTTTTGAGCGTAGCTTACGATTGATTTTTATTTTCCAGAAAACTCCATCTAATTCTTCCCATGCCTATGCTGCGGTGTTTTCCTATGCCTACGTGTTGTGCGAAGTTTAGGAGTGCTGTTAGCTTTTTTAGGTATTCTTTGTTACTGTCTGCTATGCTGTATGTGCATTTTCCTGTGAAGCCTACTGTTATTCTTCCCTCTCCTAGGTATACTGGCTCTGTTGATAGTTTGTATTTTTTCTCGAATATGTTTTCGTTGACCCATTCTAGGAAGTCTTCTGTGAAGACTGTGTTTGAGTATGCGTTCCAGTAGTTGTAGATGTTTCGGAGTAAGTAGTAGGAGTCTGGGAATAGCCTGAATATGGGCTTCTTTTTAGACTTAGTTAATTTGCCTAACTGGCATGGTGTTTGAAAGACTATTGTGAATTCATCATTTATCTCGGTTTTAGAGGCTTCTTCTAGTATTTGGTCAAATGAAGTTATTTTAAGTGAAATATTTTTGACTTTAACGCGGCAAGCAGGTAAATCTATTGATTCTACGCAGGTGTCGAGTAGTGCTCTAGCGAACTTCAAGTTAACATCTTCTGACAGTATAATGACTTTAGTTGAGTAGACTCTATTTGGTACAAGGACTCCGTGTTTAATTAATCGGTTGTTGATGTAGACTGGGTAGCATGAAATAGGCTTAAATTTCTTTGAGCCGTGGAGTTCTTCTGCTAAAATAGAGTCTATTGAAGAAATAAGTGTAAGAAACATTCTGTAAACGAATACGCCTGAGAAAGCAGTTAAAGGAACTTTCGTGTCTACAATAAAACTAAGATTGTATTCGACAATACTCGACACAGTAAATAGCCTCTAAACGAAACATAAGCATTCCTACAAGCTACTGGAAGAAATTTCGTGTACACCTTTACTTAAATCAAGGCACAGTCTCCGCCCATCCCACAGCTTAATTCCTAGCTTCAGTGGACTAGTTAACTTGACTCTCAGCAACACGTTCTGATCGACGACATGGTCTAAGCACACAGAAGAGTATTTAGGCAAGTCTAGCTCAAGCACAATAAAGTTGTTTTTCATAGAGACCTGAACTTTGTTCCCGAAAATACTTCCTGAGAAAATACCGTTACTCATATGCTTAAGCCCATATACTGCTCTATTGTCTCCGCGGAGCTCCCAACAGCAGTCAGAGTCAAACCAAATGTATTTTCCTGAAAAATCTATACTCAAAGCATACTCTGATTCAAGTTGAAGACTTCCTCCCCTCCATATAGTGGTCAGCGCTTCAAATTCGCCTGGACACATCCTCGAAACAATATCAAAGAAGTTATTGAAGTCAGTTGAGTTACGGAAGTAGCCTCTACCAGACTGATAGAAAAGCAGAGTCTTTACCAGCTCTTCTTTAAACTCCTTAAACCTATCTACACCTAAATCTTCTAGTTCCTCAAGTGCGCAGATAAGCGAGCCTTGAGTAACGAGAGAAGGCTTTAATGAAACTCTTCCTGTCTTCAAGTCTATATTGTGGTGAATTCTCCTTAAGCCATACTTGTCGATCCAGGAGTTTTCATACAAGTATTCTATGACATCGAGTGCTCTTTTAAGAAATAGCGAGTCTCCTGTAAGCTTATAGAGCTCGACTAGCTCATAGGAAATAAGCCCGTGGTAGGGAGCGGGTTCGGGGAACTCGGGTTCATCGCCTCTAAGAAAACACCTGTATTCTGGCAGAAAATAGTTCTCGAGATACCAGTAGGCGACACGCGAACCATACTCTTCCCAGTACTTCCTGTCTTTGAGCTCGCCGTAGAGGGCCATAGCCCAACATACAGCAAGATCCTGATTAGTTACACCGCACCAGCAAGGAAAACTAGGATTCTTCAGCCAAGCATTACCTCTCTTCCACCAGTAGCTCATAAACCACTCAAAGTTCTTTTCAACAGTCTTCAAGTAGGGATCAGGGTCTTTGTTCTCATCTACTAGAGCTTCGGCGAAAGAGAGGAGAGCAAGGTCGGCTAAAGCATTATGTATACAGCCTCCTCTACCAGGCTCAAATTCATATACACTGTGCTCAAAACAGCCATCAGAGCCTAAAAGACTACATAGGGCATCACACATAGCTTTAGCTTCTAGTAGAAAATACTCGTAGCCCGTTTTACTGTATAAGTTGAGGAAGCCTCTAATAAGACCAAAGTACTCTGAAACAGTAACTCCCTGATACTTTTTCTCAAGAACACTAGAGACTTTCCAGCAAGAATGGACGTGGAGACCGCCATAAATACCTTTACCCTGCTTCCAAGAACTAATCCAGCTCAAATACCTAGAAATACCGTCTCCTACACTATCCACGTTAAACTCCTCAAAACAGCACTATAAAACACTACTCAAAGCTACTTAAAACTACTCAAATACCCTAAACTCTAACTAACACTAAACACATTGAAAAATTAAAGTAGAATTACTGTGGAGAGGGGAGGCGGTCTACGCTTCCTCAAAGCAAAGAATACTACAGCAACCACTACAATTGCTATAATTACGACGACAGCAATAATAGTTAAATTACCTAGAAGTCCGCCACCTACTTCACTCGGCTTTTTCTCTAGCTGAGTAGACACGCTCTTAGTTTCACCTGCTGAGACTTTAATAGTCGTAACATACTCTCTATAGCCTTCTTTAGCAATTTTAATAGTATATGTACCGGGAGCAAGCTTTAATTTAAGAGGAGTAGTGCCCACGTACTTGTTGACTACGTAGACTCTTGCTCCCCGAGGATTCGATGTAATAGAGACTTCGGCTTTCTCCTCTCTGCTCGGAGGAGCTCCAGGAATTACCTTATATACCTGTATTTTCAGCAAAGAATATTATATTAACTTTCTATTCTCTTTAAGAGATTTTTAAATTAATTAGAAGGCAAGGTGGTTCTCTGCTATGAAGAAGTATGCGACCCTTTCTATTCTCTTTAAGAGATTTTTAAATTAATTTGGGTCGTGAATTGGCATTGTTTATGCTCTTTTCGAATATTCTGTGTTTTTAGTATTAATATATTTTGTCGCTTCAATTATTTTATGTCTATGTAATATTTATAAACCTGTTTATAAAGGAGTAAAAAACAAATATATAAACTTTACTGTAGTCTTTAAATAAAATTAAATAAGTTTTCTTTGGTGAATTATGTATTTTAGGCCGGCTTTTCTGTATTGCTTATAGTAAAAGGTTAATTATTTATTGATCCAAGTTTCATTTAATTTATTCTTTGCATTAATTTTATGTGATTTATTTACTTTTGTTTTATGTACTCATCTACGGTTATGGCTTCAATATTTTCTTTTACTGATTTTTCTCTGAGTTCATGGTCTTCGGTTACGAGTATGAGGTTTTTCTTTTTAGCTACATAGAGGTATGATGCGTCATAGAAAGTTAGTTTAAGTTTTACTGCAAGCGCCATCGTTCCCTCTAAGTCTTTTTCCGATTTAATACTTTCAATATTCATGGTTTTTAGAAGTTTAGCTATATACTTAACTTTATTTACAGCTTCTTTCTCATTTATTAATTTCATTAAAGCACATTCTTTCCATAAAATATTACCTAGTTCATAGTAAGCTAAGTCAAGTGTATACACTCCAGCAAAATACTTTACGGCACTCCCACCAAGTCTCTTTAAAAGAACTGCTATTGCACTAGAATCAAGCAAATACACTATCTCGTCCTCCTACCCTCCCTAATAATACGCACAATCTCTTCATCAGGTATCCTGGAAAAAAGCTCACCAAGCTCCTCAGCAGCCCTAACAGCTTCTTCAAACTCCTTCCTCTTAACCTCCTCCTCTAAAGCCCTCCTAACAACCTCGCTAACTCTAACACCATACCTATCAATCTTCTCCTTAAGCTCCCGCGGAATCCTAACACTAATCGTAACACTATTCACATAACACACCAATCATATATACATAGCACAATATTTATAACTAACGTAACACAAGCAATTAACTAAAAACACAGCAACGCAATAACCCTTAGAGAACCCTCTTCTACATAAAATTATATACAAATAGCTAAACTCTCTATTCTCTTTTTAATAAATTTTTAAATTAATTACGTAGCCAAGAGATTCAGAGTGCAGTTCCTATTCCTTTATTTTTCTCTAGAGATTTTCAATTAATTATAGTATGAGTTATATTGAATTTTTCTCTTTTCAATTATTTTATGTCTATATAATATTTATAAAGAAACAATCGAATAAACCAACTATGGTGTTTGAATAAATTAAATAGATTTTACATGAATTTATATTTATTTTACTTAGTATTATTGTTCATTGTAGTAGACTGAACGTTTGTGACATGTATTAGTTCCATTTGTGTATAGCATTCTACTGTGGTCTGTTGTTAAAAGTTTTAGGTCATCACACAAAATAACGCCTAATTTGATGGCTTCCATGAATAAAGGGTTTTTCTTCTTTAATCCTTTTAAAAACTCTCCTTTAGTAACTATAATAGGTTCAATAGGAAGACTATATTTTACTAAAAGATCGAGGATCTTATCATATCTTTTTAAGGGATTAGGATCAGCTTCAGCTACAATAATAAGTAAATCAATATCACTCCATTCATTAAAATCTCCTCTAGCATAAGACCCTACTAAAACAACAGTAATAGAACCTAAAACCTCTCTTAAAGACTTAGCAAAAACCTTAACTTCCCTAATAACCCTTTCCCTCATCTCCCTTCTCTCCTCCGCAATTCTCTCCATACACCCTCAACCCACTCTAAAATCCTCCTAGCAGCTTTAACAGCTTCCTCAGCCTCCCTCTTAGTAAAATATTCTTCAGGAATACCTGTATCCCATGTATCAGGATACCTAGTAATCATATAGTACTTACTCAAAAGAAAACAATACTCCCTCACATCACCTGGAACACTCACACCAAGCTCCTCAACTTCCCTAAGAAGAACCACAAGAGAATGACCCAGACGAGGCCTACCAACACCCCATAAAACAGCTTTCAAAGCTTTCTCAGCAACTTGATGAGCCTTAAAACAAGCCCAATTAAAAAACCCGCCCTCAATATCACTCCTAGCAGACTTTAAAGTAGCCCAAGCACTCCTAATCCATCTCTCAAACTCTCTCTCATCAAAAACAAATAACATAACCCCAACAACTAAATATCAAACAAAAATATAAATAATACCGCAAAACAATATTCTCTAAGTACTTAGTGGCTTTTGTTCATGTGTTCTTATTTGCTGTGGTTTTCCATAGTAAAATGTTAGTATTTTCCGTTTATTTTTCATCTCATATTGAAGATGTTTTAGATATTTTGTTGAATTATATGTATTGTTGCGAGAGCTTTGTTTTTAAAAGTTTAATGATTGTTTAAATAGTTTTATGTGAGTTTTCTTTTGGTGAGATGTATGGGTGAGGTTGCTGTGTTTATTGAGCGTATGGTGAGGTTTAAGCATGGTGTAGGCTACTTGTATGCGTGGCTTGCTACAGTAGCGCTTTATGGGGGCTGGTATGCTCTCTACTCTACTCTAGCTCTCTTCGGGGGCCCGCTGGCCCCTTATGCTTGGCTAACGTGAATTCCTATAGCAATTTTAGTGATTGTTTCAGTGATTTCTGCTTACAGGAAACTAGGGCTGAGGGCTGAAGTAGACCCTGTTCTTTCAGAGACCGGTAGGCTTAGAGGGAAAATATTCGGCACATGCTTTGCTTCAGCGTACTTGTTGGCAGGAATAGCTGCTGTAGTAGGTTTTCCTACGAAAATAGTATTGTCTATAGCCTGGATACCTGCGCTCGCGGCTTCATGGATACTCGTAGGAGTATTCGCCGAAAGCAAAGAAGTAGAGAAAGGCTATTTGCCTCAAAGAATATAACTTCAAATAGGAGTACTCACAGCAGCCTCCTTCACAGTATCACTTATAGCCGCAACACTCCTCTACCCCTTAGAGTCAAGTGAATGGTACTGGACATTCCACGGCCTAATGTGCTTCACACTAATCCTTTCAACAGTACTATCTTTCATAACCTATGCTTCTAAAGTAGCCGAGGTAGATTGGCTTGTCAGAAATAATAGAAACAGCTAACAAAATAGACCCCCTGTTATCAAACACCACAAGACTACTCATACTCGCATCACTATACATAATAGGACCAATGTATGAAGCAGACCTAGCAAACTCTTGAAAACAAGCTGGGGAAAACTAGCCACACACTTCAACAAACTAGAAAAAGCAGGCTACATAAAGAAACAAAAAGTCATAGGAGAAGACAGACCCAGAACCCTAATAAAACCAACAAAACAAGGAATAACAAAACTACACCAACACCTAGAAGCACTAACACAACTACACACAAAACTAAAGAAAACAGCCCTCAATCCAAAACAATAAACAAAACAACTATATACATATTCAAGACCAAATATACACAACTATGCCTGCAACACCTGAAAGAGAATTAAAAAAGAAATTAAAGAAAATAATAAACGAAGGACTAAAATCAATGAACATCACCATAGACGAATGGATCAAAACAGTAAAAGAATCCCGCAAAGAAAGATAAATAACATCTCCTAAACAACCGACACTACACACTCAATTAAATCACCTGAAGAAAACCTACTAGATTATACAAAACAATCTAAAAAATATCTAAAACACTCTGCTTCCTTCAAATAAATTAACTAAACAATCCATAAAACTAAACACATAAAAAACAACACTTCTCTCCTCCTATTTTTCACCGTATTGAAACTATACAGCATCTCCATTAAAACTATCTTGCAAACCTCTGCATAAACTAAGTTCTCGTCATTCTCTTTTGAGATTTAATTAATTAAGATGCAGTATTGAAACCGATGAAGATATTCAAGAACTGGGCGTACTTTCTATTCTCTTTTTGAGATTTAATTAATTAAGAGAAAGCCTAGGCTCACAGTGTTTTTCAGAGAACTTCCTCCAACATACTTTATTCCAACTTTCTATTCTCTTTTTGAGATTTAATTAATTAAGAAGATATATGTGTTTCTCCCAGCGACTTTCTAGTGATAATTTCTTTTCTTTCTATTCTCTTTTTGAGATTTAATTAATTAAGTTATTTGGCCAAAGCCTGATGGCACTTGTATACTTGGAACAAAATTCTCTTTCTATTCTCTTTTTGAGATTTAATTAATTAAGGCGTAAGAATGGTAGGAAGAGTGTTATGTATCTGATAACAGTGCATCTTCCTAGTCCTTTCTATTCTCTTTTTGAGATTTAATTAATTAAGTCGACTGGGTGAAAGAGAGGGTAGAGGAAATGGGGAGCGTGGACTTTCTATTCTCTTTTTGAGATTTAATTAATTGTATTTAATATCTCCCACAGTAACATAAGAGCACTCATACTTAAGCCTACTTTCTATTCTCTTTAAGAGATTTTTAATTAATTGAGGATCGTTGGTTGGGTTAGATTGTTCTCTTTTCACTTATTCTGTATCTTTAGTGTAATATATTTTTAGTGTTTTCATTATTTTATGTCTGTTAAATATTTTTAAACTCCTTTATAAAGGAGTAAAAAACAAATATATAAGTTTAACTGTAGTATTTAAATAAGATTAAATAAGTTTTAGTTTTTTTGGTTTGGATTGTTTTATGGGGTATTGTGAGGAGGGTTTGGTGACTTTTAATTATATTTACTGGTTTTGTTTGTTTTTACTGTTTTCTTTGACTGTTTTGTGGTTTATAGGAACCATAGTGTGTTTTCTTGTTCTGCTGGGTGTATTCCTTGGGTCCAGAATGCTATTATTCTGTGTGCGTATAGTGTTGTTATGGGGTATTTTGAGGTGAATATTCCTGATCCCCAGTGTAGTTCTGATAGCCAGTAGACTTGTTTTGCATACTGTAGTATGTTTGCTGTGTCCCAGTTGCTTGTGTCTGCTATTTCGACTATTAGTGGTTTTACTGGGGCTGTGTGGAGTATTTTGTCTGGGTAGCCTGTTGTAGTTACTAGTGCTTTGTATTTGTCTAGTATTAGGCATGTTCCTTTGACTGGGTTGTAGTAGCGGGGTCCTTGTTCTCGGAGTATTCTTGGTACGCATTTTTTCTTGACCTCTACTACAGTGTACTGGAAGTTTTCTTCTACTAGTCCTTGGGTTTTCCAGTCTTCTACTAGTTTCCGTAAGAGCTGTATTTCTTTTGGGTGGAATAGTCCTTCTTTGTGGAATACTATGTTTGATGGGGGCTTGTTTTCTTCAGCTATTTTCTCTATTAGTTTGTTTAGTAGAGTTTCTAGGGAGAGTACTTCTCTTACTGATGGATTTGCTTCTGTTTCCCAAGTGAAATTTAGGTTTGTCCAGTTGTAGAGGAGTGTTGCAGCTGCTGCTCCTCCGCCTGTATCTAGTCCTATTGCTGCGTCTGTTTGGAGAGGTTCTGCTAATATCCAGGGTATTCCTCCTGCTTTAGCATAGATATTTAAGGCGATGTTATAGAGTACTACTGGGCTTTCTCTCAAGTTTCTGCATGTAGAGAAGTTTATCATTTGGCTCGGTATTCCTCTGCTCGCGTACTCTTGTTTGAGAGGCATGTAGGGGTCTTCGTCGTAGTCTACGCTCATTTCGTCAGGTATTACTGTGAGCACTACTGTAGTGTAGGGTATTTCTTCTATTTTCTCGAAGTACTCTTTAGTGCTAGAGACTTCTATGAAGTTTATTTCGGGTACTTCTATGTCGAACCACTCTTCTAGTCCTTTGAACCATTTGTAGCCGTAGACTGTTCTCTCGACTAGTTTTTTTGCTTCAGTAGATACTTTTCTGAGGGCTACGACTGTTAGTGTTACTTGGCTTGGCCCGCTCCATGGCTTGAAACCTAAGCGGAATCCTTCTAGTGGAGTTAGGGCAGTGCCTTCACGGAACTTTAGTACAGGTTTTCTTAGAATTGTTCCTCTCGTAGTCCCAGCCTCTTTTTAAATTCTTCTAAAACTTCTTTGAGGTCACTTGAAGACAGTGTTTTCTCTACTTTCTCTTTAAGTGCTTTATTTCTAGCTAGTTCTGCTGCCTGGAGGAGCTTAGCTCTAGCTAGTCCATAGTTTCCTTTGAGAAAAGATTCTTCTGCTTCGAGTACAAGAGCGGATGCTGGAGGAAGTAGTGTAGGAGACTCTCCTTCAAGCCAGCCTTCTACTACAATAAAGTATTTGCGGAGAAAACTTTTACCGAATTTACTTTTAGTGAAAAAGGCTCCATTAGGGCTTAGGAGCACTAATCCTTTTTTTCCATATATTTTCTCATTAGAAAAAGCTTCGAGAAGAGCTTCTGTAGGGTAAAGAAAGCCTCCACCTACTTTAGCAAAACCGCTTCTAGTCAGTTTTCTTACAGTCTTCTCATCTAGTTCACTTAAAGGTATGCATTTTCTTTCAATAAGCATACTCAAAATATTCTCCACATTTTCTATACAGCATTTTACTTCATTAAACTTTCCCCCGAATAACCAGAGCTCAGTTTGCTAAAGAGAGAAGCAGTTATATATTATGTTCATATTCATTATTCCCGTGAGAATAATTCCCAGAAGAATAGAAATCTCGAGGATTAGAAGGAGTTTGCCTTGGGTAATGGTCTATGGTAGAAGGAAAACTGGGAAAACCTTTTTAGTAGAAAACTTTATTCCCTACGATAAGTTTTTCTTCGTCAATAGAGATGGAACAGTTTTAGATAAAGAGTCGGGAGAATTCTATACATATAGAGAATTTATTAAAATACTTAGAGAAATTATTGAAGATAAAACAATAGTTGTAGACGAGTTTCATAGACTTCCCGAAAGTTTCCTAGATTTTCTACACGCATTAGGAATTAAAGGTAATTTAATTCTGATAACGTCGACTCTCTGGCTAGCGAAGAAAATAATAGGTAGAGGTCAGCCTCTCTTAGGACTAGTAAAGCCCGTTAAAATAGATTTAGTCGACGAGAGAGAAATTCTAGTAGAGTTGTCGAAAGATTTCCAGGGGAAAGAGCTAGTTGAGAGCTCAGTGTACCTCAGAGAAGTAATGCTTATTCCCTTTTACAGAGGAGGAAACATTAGAGACTTTCTTGCAGACTTTCTCTACGACGGCAAGCTAATACTAAAAGAGCTCGTAGGAGAAGTGTTTAGAGAAGAAGAAAGAGAACTTACAAATATTTACGAGGGCGTTTTAAAAGCTGTAGCAGATGGAAAAAACATTAGTACGGAAATATCTTCTCTGCTTTTCTCTAGAGGACTTTTAGCTAAAGATAATCCAGGTATTCTACAAAAATACTTAAATATTTTAACGGAAATGGGTATTTTAGAGAAAATAAAAGTATTCAATAAGAAAAAGTACAGGTATTTCCACAAGTCGCCTCTACTAGATTTACACTACTATCTTGAAAGCAAGTACTCTTATACAGAGCTAGATATACCGAAAAAATTTATAAGAAGAGTAGTAAACGAGAAGCTTCCCAGACACGTAGAACAGTTTTTTAGAAATCTTTTATCGAAGATCCTTGGTTTACAGTATCAAATAATTGAAGAAAGAGAGCTTGAAGTAGATATAGCTCTCTTAGAGTTTAAGAGACTTAAATTAGTTGGTGAAGTTAAATGGAAAAACTATGTACCGCGAAAAGAAGTAAAAACAGTCGAAGAGAAACTCGGTAAATTCAAAAACATTCAAAAAATACTAATAGTTCCTGAGACAAGTGTTCTCGAAAAAGAGCCAGAAGACATAGAAGTCTGGGATGTCGAAAAGATTTTAGAGAAAAGTAGAAAAAGCCTGTTTTTCGAAAACAGTGCCCAGTAACCAGGTTTTCACAAAATATTTTAAGTGCTAGAGCATAAAGTAACTATGCACGTACACTTAGTCACTACAGGCACATCTATTGTAGCGAACGCTCTGAAAAAAGATATATCCGAAGATATTAAAAACACTTTAATTAAAGCTAAGTTAGCTACACCCGGGTCCCCTGAAGACCTTGAACTGAAAGAGCACGTCTCTATAACATCGAGAGTATTTAACGAAGTCTACACTATGGTAGTTAAAGACCCATATACTATGAGCGCTGAACTAAACTCACTCAAATACTTCCTAGAAAATGGGCTTGTAGACAAAGTACTACTTCTTTCAACAGACACAGGAGTAGGCTATTTCTGCTCATCCATAGTCAAGAAGTACTTGTCGGAAAAAGCAGGTATAGACACTGAAGTCAAAGTAGTTAAAGGCTTTGGCGTGGTATTCGAAGAAGGCTTAATGAGTCTCCTTGACACAGCCTGTAAGCTTATAAGCGAGTACAAGAAAGCAGGCCACAAAGTATATGTCTGCGCTACAGCAGGATTCAAGCCCGAAACCTCTTTCCTAATAATAGCTGCTTTCCTCCTCAATGTAGACTCAGTCTACTACATTCACGAAAACTTCAGAGAACACGTCGAATTACCCTCAATCCCCCTCACAGTTAAAGCAGTATACTTAAATGAACTCAAGAAAATATATGAGCGAGAAAAACTACACGGATTCCTTCCTGCAGACGAAATAGAAGAAAACGTCCTCAAAGAGCTTTCTGAAAGAAGACTAGTTACAATAGAAGACCAAAAGAAAGTAAAACTGAAGAAGTGGATTAAAATACTTTTACCCTACATAGAGAGCTAGCGTAGCTCTGTTAAGCGAGCTCTCATTGTTTTAGCAGGTCTCACTTTCATTAAAACTGGGTGAGGCAGCTGAGGCGACGCCAATAAAGCCTCGCCTACATGGAACCCCGGCACAGTCCTCCAGACTTCTCTAGCAACACCTGTCGTAGTTTCTCTAAGAGCCCTTAAATTATACTCGCTCATAAGGCGGTGCACTATCCTAGTATTGCAGAGCTCAAAGATCTCGGTAGGCAAGTGGCCTGGTTGCTGTGATATAAAGCAGAGCGAAAGCCACCTTTTCCTACCTCTCCTAGCTATAGTTTTAAGCATGTCGAGTGTAGTGCGCATAGCTTCAGCTTTCTCCTTCGAGACAAAAGTATGAGCCTCTTCTATAATAAATAGTGTTTTAGGAGCCCTGGGATTCCTCAATTTAGCTGAAAATATTTTGAGCAAAAGCCAGCTAATAACAATATTCTTGACAGTATCGCTTGCATCGCTCACATCTATTACAGAAACTCTACCTGGAACAAGAAGCTCATCCACAGACAAAATGCGGTCTTTATCAAAGAGCCCTGTCGCCTCAAGGCGCTCAAGCTTACTCGCTATCGCCTCATAGCTCGTAGCGTCGTAGGTCTGTCTCCTAACTTTAGCTTGCTCAGCCAGCTGCTCTACGCGCTCAATAAGCTCTCTGAGAGTAAATCCTTTCTTAGCCTCAGTTCTAGCGCCAATAAATTCCTCGAAAGCATCAGCTGGCTCTTCTTCTTTCAAAACACTTTCCTCAAGCTTTCTCCAGACACGGCTAAGCCTTCTTTCCTGAGGCTCATTAGCCCTAATAATCTCTAAGACAAGAGGAAGAGTTAAGTCGTAGAAAGAGAGCGAAAAACTATCTGCGTCTCTCCTAACACAGTACTCCGAGGGCTCAGGCACATACACCCCGAAGTCTCTGAGACCCTCAGGCTCAAGCTTATATTCGCTCTCGAGAATACGGATCATTTTATCACTGTCGTTAGGCTGATCCATGTACACGTACTCGCCCTCAACATCAATTACTACGACAGCCCACCCACACCTAGAAGCCTCTTCTATAAGAACTTGAGCAGTATTAGTCTTACCGCTCCCAACAGTACCAAATATACCCAAGTTCCTCGGAAGAACATTAATGTCGCCGGGATCTAAGTAGACTTTAACGCCTTTATAGTGCATAAGGTGGCCAAGAAGCATTCCACGAGACTCGAACCTAAAGTACTTCGAGAGCTCTAGAGGCGACAAGAGAAAAACTTTTGACTTAGGCCTAGGTCTAGTATAAGAAGACTTCAAAACCATTTTCACAGCATCCTCTACTTCTCCTAAAACCTCTACCTCATATACAGCACGGTACTGGGGCACACGTTCAATAAGAGGATGAGACACCATCACGTCTACTTCAGCCGAAGCCACGTCAACACCCTCGGTCTCGTAAAAAGGACCTCCAGTCACTCTGCCTACAAAAACCCTAGTACTACCTCCGTAGTCTGAAACTATTTTAACATATTTTCCTCGAGCCAGAGCATCGGCTTTTTCTTCAGGCACATAGGCTAGAATACTGTTAGAAGAGTCTCTCCTCTTATCAAATGCCGTGAAACCTACTACTTTCTCTTCCACATTAATAGATAGTAAATTAAGCTAATTAAGCACTACTGCGTATTCTATTTGTGGAAGAAGTACTGCTCAAAGACTTCAGAGAAGTAGTAAAGTCGATTAAGTGGATGCAATACCACGAGTACATGAAAATAGAAAATAAGCTAACAGAAGAAGCAGCAAAACACTACGTAGAGCTAAAAAGAAAACTAAGAAAATATGTTGAAGAAAAAAGGCTACTAGAAAACAGGCTTAAAAAGCCTTCAGAAAAAGAACTAAAAGAAGCATTAAAAAGACTAGTCGAAGGAAAAGTATGTGGAGTAGACGGAACACTATCAATATACCCTACACCAACAGGCGCGCGCTGCCGAATAGGAGTAGTAATAATATCCTACACTCAGACAGCAGTCACTTACACAACATACGTAGCAGACCAAGACTTTATTGAAGGAGAAGCAGAAAACATAGCAGAGTACTTAAAGAAAATAGAAGAAACTAGAGCACAGACAAGACTACTCTATAAAACAATAATGCTCTACTACGAAAGACACTTCGCTCTACAGACACCACACCAAGAAGCACTGGTACACGGACCACTACTACCACTTGAATTCCGTCTACGCCTAAAAACACCAGGACTACTAGAAAAATGCCTAGAACTATCACAGAAAATAGTAGAGTCAAAGAAACTCTCATCAGTAATCACGAGAACATCGAGACTCAGAGCAATAAGCCTAGGACTACTACTAGAGCCAGGAGAATACATAGTATTAGGACCACTATCCAAACTAATAAAGCCAAGAGGACTCCCGCGCAGAGACCGCCCAATAGTAGAAGAATTCCTAAAAACCCATGGAGAAGAAATAGTCCTCTGCGTATACAAAACACACCAATCACCTTACCTAGCAGAATGCCACGAAGATAGACTAGAAAAGGCAATGGCGACAATAATAGCTGACTCGCAACTCTCGGCAAAAGGCTTCCCACTACTAATAGAGTACGCAGACAAAACATGCAAAACACTACTAAACACAAAAATATTCAAACAAAAACTATCAACAAAAATACTTCAGCTCACAGCCAGCAACAAATTACACGCTCTCTAAAGCCTTCGATAAAAGCTCAGCCACTACTTCATCAAAAAGCCTCCCTTTACTAATTTCTCTAATCCTATCCACAAGCTTTTTATCCAAAACTACTCTAACAGTCACCTTTACATTAAATAACATGACTCAATAGTATATAAATCCTTTCCAATATATTTAACCATCTTTTGCAGTAAGCTATAAAATTTTCCTCCCAAAAGCTGACTCAACAAAATAATTAACCACAGTTCAGCAGCCGCACTCTATCTCCTTCAAATACTTCAAGCGCTCTCTCTAAAACAACCTGCGTATTGTAAAACGCGTACACATAGCCCCCACTATATTGCACGAGCTTTTTCTTCATAAAGAAAAATGCTCCAAAAAACTCCCCAAAATACTTCACAGCCTTAACAAGAAGCCTCTTATTACACGAAAAGAACTCAAGGTAAATTAAACTATTCTCAAACCACACTCTCGTAACTAAAACACGGCACCTACGTCCACGAAAATCACTATACTCCAAGACACCAAACTCAACTTCCTCACCAGACTCAAGCCTCCTCACCTCCCTCCCTATAAACCTCATATTATGTACGTATCTCACTCTAGATCACCTAGAAACCTTTATCCAAGAAACCTCAGTCAACTCCACTACCTTAAACTTCCAAAACAACTCCACCCTCCTATCTCTAAACAATAAAACACAAAACTCGCTCGGATAATCATCCTCCCCATTACTCTCCTCAACATACACCACCCTAGCACCCTTCCCCACAAGAACTTCCCTAAAATAATCATAACCAGCATAAAATAAGCACCTACGTCCATAATCACTACGCAAAATCTCCTCCACTACAGCTCTAGCCTCAACAAAACCCATAAACTTGACACAAACCCTAAACAAATTAAACCAAAAAGCACTAAAAATTTTTCTCAACAAACCCGTAAAACACCCCAAACTATCTCTCAAAAATAAAACAAAACTCCACACCCTCCTCCACATAGTATACTAAAACTCCTCTCTAACTTCACACAAAGAAATTTAAACTTTTCTCAAACAACTAGCAAAACCCTTTAACTGAAACACCTTAAAACACAAAATAATCGAAGCAATCATATAAATCTCCCTTTAAAGATTTTAATTTAATAAAGAAAATTAAGAAACTTTGCAGCAAGACATCTAAACATAGATTTTAAAACTTTCTATTCCCTTTAAGAGATTTTTAAATTATTGTTATATCTGTTAAATATTTTTAAACTCCTTTATAAGGGAGTAAAAAACAAATATATAAACTTAACTATAATATTCAAATAAAAATAAATAAGTTTCGTTTTTTACTTTAATGTGATTTTAGGAGGGATAGTACTGTGTTTTTTGTAAAAGTTTGTTTCAGTTAATTATTTGTTTGCTATTTACTGATTACTTTAGTTTTATATAGGTAAATAGTGATTAATAAGTTAAGAGGAGCTAAAGTTGCTTGAGATGAAGAAGCTAGATGCAGTTATTGAGGTTGTATATATTTATCTTATTGTATGTGTTGTTTTTATGCTTAATTTATTTTGATTAATTATAAGATTCTTTTGTTTCCTTTAGAATTTTTTCAATAAGTTTATTGTCTATCCAGAAGCCTGAAGCTTTTAGCTTATTTAATTCCTTAGATAAGTTTTCTATATAGCCTTTCTTCTTAGCCTTGAGCAGAATGCCTATAGTTCCAGTAACATTTAGACCAAAATTTTTAGCTATTCTCCTAGCTTCACTTTCATCTAGTAGAACGAGGTCAGCATTTATTTCAAGTGCAAGAACAATTACTTCAGATTCTCCTTCGTCAAGAAAATACATTAAACTCTGCTTTAAAGCAGTATTCTTAATACTCAAGACATTAATCCACGAAGCTTTCTTTATAGACTCAGATCCAGGTTTCCCGTCAACTGTACATTCTCTATAAACAGCTAAAGGAATAACTACTCGCTTAAAAAGTTTATAAAGTAAATCAAGTCTACTTATTTTAGTTAAATGTATTAAAACAGAAGAATTACTCACTACTAAACCGTAAGTCATCTTCCAAATCCTCCTCACTATAATGTCTTTTTACTCCACGCTTAGCCAGCTCCTCAATAAACTCCCATTTCGATAAACCAGATAATTTCCTAGCCTGACCAAAAGTCAAATAACCTTTCTCATAAAATAATATAGCTAACTCTACTTTAACAACTTTCTCCAAATCTTTCTCAGGAATCTTCATACCTAAAAGCACTTCATCAGGAATCTCAATAACTATAGTCTTAGCCATACTCCTACTATACACTAACATAGACTACTTCATAAACTTAATGCAACATCAAACCAAAACAAACTCAGCCCCACTAAATCCACATTTATCTCAATATACGACAACAATATACTTTCCAAGTAAATAAATATACACGAGACACCTATGCCAGACAAAAAAATACAAAAGAGACTTTAAAGTAGGATTCCTAGCAGGCCTAACCGCAGGACTATCTGTTCAAGAAAGCATAATCATAGGAGAACTTCTAAAAGAAAACGAAGAAGAATCCTCTAATAAAACAAAAAAGAATAAAAAACAGTAATAAAACACACTACTTTATACTCTATCAGCCTTTTCTTCTATTCTCCTTTAGAGATTTAAATTAACACTGAAAGAACGGGCTTAGAGGCTTCGCTGTTAGAATGGGAGCACTACTAATTTTCTTGTTCTTTTCTAGAGATTTTTAAATTATTGGTACCGTTTCTTAATGAAGAAATAAAATTCGATAGCACATTTTTCTTTCTATTCTCTTTAAGAGATTTTTAAATTATTGCTAGGATTTTCTCAAGCTCTAAGTATACTTTGAGCTCTATATTACTTTCTATTCTCTTTAAGAGATTTTTAAATTATTGTGGGTTTTGGTACAGTGTTGTTTGTTTTCTTTTCAGTTATTCTAGCTCTTCAACATAATATATTTCTAACGCCCCCACTATTTCATACCTATATAATATTTATAAACCCCTTTATAAGGGAGTAAAAAACAAATATATAAACTTAACTATAATATTCAAATAAAAATAAATAAGTTTTGTTTACAGCCTAATGATTATTTACGGTGCTGTTTGGAAACTCGAATAGTAAAAATTCTTTGGTGGTATTGTTTTTATGTTTTATTTTTGCTTATGTTTTTAGGTTTGTTTGGGTATTTTAGTTTATTAGGTTAGGTTTAGTAGTTTGCATTCTTTCCGAAGTGGGCATTTTCTGCAGTTTTTTCTTTTTAATGTGTAGTTGTTTTGTATTATTGTTTTTATGCATTTTTCTCTAGTTTTTAGTGCTTTTATTCTTTTTTCGTTGTCTATGTGTATTTTTATTCTTTTTGGGATTTTGAGGAGGTCTATGTAAGCGTAGTCTATGTTTTTGTTTAAGGCTGCTTCTGCTAGTAGTGTATACCATGTTACTTGTACTACGTCTCTTTCGAGTAGTTTATTTCTGTACTTTATTTCAATTGGTGTTTTGTCTTCAATTATATCTATTCTTCCTTTTATTCCCTGTATTTCGACCGGTACTTCTACTTGGGCTGAGGTGAAGGGGTTGCTGTATCTGAATTCTGCTAGTTTTCTTATTTCGGGGAAATTTTCTTTTTCTTCGAGTTCGCTAACTAGTTTCCAGTAGTCTTTGCTCTCTTTTGTTTTCATGTAGAATAGTGTTAGTTTCTCGTATATGATGTGTGCCTGTACTCCCTCTAGTGTTTCTTCAAGCGGCTTGTCTTTTAGGCCTAGTGTACGTATGAGGAGTAGTTTGCGCGGGCAGTAGAGATAAGAGACTACTTCAGATACTGTGACTGTGAAAAAACTGTATTTTAGTTGGAGAGAATAGCCTCTAATCAAGTTCACCGCCTATAATTCTTATGTTCTTGTAGCACTTGGCGCAAGGGAAAATAAAGTCTACTCGGCCAGCACCTTTTCTTAAAACGCTATCAACTACTTTATAAAGTTTATTAAATGTCTTCCAGTCACAGTCAATTTCATAGACACTTCGCTGAAGAAAAGTTCCTCCAAAGTCTTTGAGTTTTTCTCTTAAACGGTCGCGGAGCCAATCATAGCCTACCGGAACATCAAACACAACAATAACTCTCACACTAAACTATATTTTAAACCCAGTATTAAATCTAAGCGAAAACAAGTCATTAAATACAGCAAAAATATTTCACGAGAAATAAGTTTTCAAATAAATAGAGACTGTAGAAAACATATATCTACACACTATTACTTTAAAATTCTATTTAAATACTTTATTTGCAAAACTCAAGTAAAATAAACTATAAAATAATATACTTAACAGCAATTAATATACTCGAACTATTGAACCAAGGTCCATAAATAACATCTTAGTCTAAAATTAATCTAAAAATCTCTAAAAGAGAATAGAAAGATAAGTGCCACTGTTTAAGAAAATATTTACTTGCTATTTCGGCGCAATAATTTTGTAATTTCTTATAGAGAATGGAAAAAATTGTTTTGTTGAGGCTTGGTTGTATTTTAGTAGGGTCTATAAGGTTTATATAGTGTTAGTGTAGTGGTATATGTGGGATGATTGTAGTTCGTGTTGGACGTATTTATGGTAAGAGGGTTCGTGTTGGGCGTATAGTGGGTAGGGTGAAGGGACGTGGTTGTGAGAGTGAGGCTGAGGATAAAGAGGGAGGGAGTAGAGTTAGATGTAGTCGCGTTAGTGAATAGTGGTTATGAGGGTTCGCCTCTTTATATGTTTGGTCATCGGTTCATTTTTAGGTAGCTCACTCTTCAGTCAGGTTTCATTCGTCATCGAGTGGATGCCCCATGACCCGAGGCATGGGGCTAAATATTCTATTGCTTTAAAGTAGATGTTTATTGCTCCAACTGTGTCTCTATCAGCTACGAAGCCGCAGTTTCTGCAAATCGCTAGTCTGTGGTTATAAGTTAACTTAGCTCCGCATCTAGGACATATAGTTGATGTCCCTCTAGGATTCACGAAGACTATTGGTACGTTATACTCTATCGCTTTAGCTACTATCGCTAGCTGTAGCTTCCTATAGGCAAATCTTGAGAGTTTGTCTGCTAGGCTAGAGGATTTCTGTGAAGCACTAAACCATAGCTTATCGAGGTCTTCTAATACTATAGCGCTTTTTGTCTTCCTAGCTTTTAACACGATGTATTTAGCGAATTTACGAGACAAGTCAACTACTATATTCCTGCTCCTCCTATGGAGCGCTCTAATAATGCTCAGCCACTTTTCGTTTCTCCTCCACGCATATCTGTGTTTTTTCTGAATATTCTCGGCGAGGTGCTTGAGATACAAGGCTTCTGTAAACCTAGTATCTATTCTTCTAATACTTCTGCCATTATAGACTACTATTTTCTTAAGGTTTATGTCAAGTGAGACTATTTTCTTAGGCTTGAATGGATTGTACTCCCATCTAAACGGTATACTTACCCATATTCTTCCATGTTTGTCGATACTTACGGTTACCTCGTACCACTTCCTGCCTTTGAATTTCTCTATATAGCTCCTATGGTGCAGTAGCTTTATCTTGAACTTTGAATAGAGGATGTATGCTTTATTCTGGTAAGTAGGGATTCTGGAGGTTTAGTGTTTAAGTGGGCTGCTTACTCGTTTTGGGAGGAAATATTTTCTCTAGGTATTCTAGGTTTATGAATACTCCGCTTGTAGCATAATATTTGTTGTCTTTTCCCGGCCAAAGGTTTATGTCCTGGAAGCCTGGTACTTTGAGTGGGCTGAGCGTATCTAGTGGGAGGCCTTTTCTTTTAATGTATTTTTTGATTTCTTTGAGAGTCTGGTTTGTTATGTTTTTGTAGTATTTAATATGTTTGAGGAGCTGCCAGTATTCTTCACTGTAGTCTCCTACAATTATTTCTTTTTTCTGTGATGAATAGAATACTGTGTACTGGATTAGTAGTGTGTTATTTTCTTGTGCTAGAATCACTATTTTATTGTTTTTCCATGTACCTGGTGTTTTATACTCTTCTGCGTCCTTGATATCTGCGATTAACCAGTAGAGTACTGCAAGTGAGCTTATTTTGGGTAGAAAAGTTAGCTCAATGTATTCTTTTCTGTTTAAGTTTATTAAGTAGAGTTTCTTATTTTCAACCATTATGTTATATGTGTGTGGGAGCCTTAATATCTTTGTTAGGGATTTAAGGGTTATATTTTCTGGTGTGTTTATTTATTGTGCGTGTGAGGCGCGAGTACTTGTCTTTATTTTTTAATGTTATTGGCGCAGCTATTTGCTCGGTTAGAGTTTTTGGTGTAGAAGTCTTTGTCTACGATGTTTTAGAGGAGAGGCTTTTTGTAAGGAATCTTGGTCATCCTGTTTTAAGGGCTTTGAGTAAAGTAGATAGTAGGCTTGGTTACCGTAGTGTTGTTGACGCTTTTCTTGCTTCTGGTTTACTTGAGCTTTGCGGCTTAAGTGAAGTCTTGGACGAGCTTGTTTCCGAAATTGAGAAGAGGAGGGAGAATCCATTAGGGTATGGTAAACAGCTTTTGCTCGGTGTCGATACTAATATTCTATATAATAGGATTGTTAGTAGGTACATGGAGAGACGTATAGGTGATAGGCTTAAATACTTGCCTATTGTTGTTTCAGAGGCGTCTTTAGAAGAAATTAGGGAGAAGTTTACTAAAGAATATAAGGGTAATGAGGTTGAGCGCTTTGCTAAATCTCTGCCTTGCTATGCTAGAGTGTTTGTCGACTGGGGTTCTGTAAAAAGAGTTTTTAAGAAAGGTAAGGCTACTTGTAATGCCTATAGGGCCTCTTTAGCTATTAGCGAGTATAGTTACCTTAAGCAGAAGTACCGTGTCTACAAAGCCGAGGCCTGCGGTACTGGAGACAAGTATATCGTTGCGTCACTGGCTGACTTCGAGAAAAAGTATAATGGTTTCATGTTTTTCTTGACTATGGATAATCATACATATAATTATGCTTTGAGCTATGGTTTAGGTAGAGCTGCGTTAATTGAAGTTCCTTCTAGTGTTCCCGGCGAACTTAAAGTAGATTTCTGTGATTTTGTTGAGCTTGTCTACGTGCTTACTCTTTTTGCGGGCTGCTGTAGTATTGTCGTCGACTGTGAAGAAGGTAGAGAAGAGTTTGTTTTAGAGCCGTGTAAGAATATTGATGAGCTTGAAGTAGAGTGTAGTGAAGATGTTTCCGTGAAAGTTGAAGAGAAGTTAAGGATTCTTGAGAAAATTTCGTGTAGGCTGGGTGGTTGAAGTGGCGGTGTTGTTTACTGTTCTCGGTTTATCTGAAGTTGTTCCAGTAAATACTGTCTGGATTTTACTGGATAGGGGTATTGCTTTAAGTAAAGTTGTTGTAGTTACTAGCGAGACTATTCCTCAAAGTAAGCTTTCTTTAGTAAAAACTATTATTGGAGAAGATCTTAGTGTAGACTCTGTTGACCACTTGAGGGTTCCTGAAGTAGATATTGAGAGAGCTGTGAATCTTGTTAAGGGGCGTATTTTGAGAGAGAAGGAGTCTGGTGAAGAGGTTTTAGTTGATGTTACTGGTGGGAGAAAGACTATGAGTATTGCTTGCTATAAGGCTGGTATTGAGGCTGGCTGCAAGGTAATATATGTTCATTTGAGGGACGAGAAGTATTTTAATTGGCTTTACCCGCTTATTCCTAGACATAAGTACTCGCTAGTAGTTCTCTATGAGCCTTCTAGTGCTAAATGAGTGTGCAGTAGTCTATGTTGCTTGTAGCTTATGTAGAGGTACTTGCCCATATGTTTTTAGTATCCATTTTTCTGCTTCTTTTACTAGGTCTGTGGGCGAGTATACCTTGATATTTTCTGGTTTCTTGTAGGGCTGTGTTTTTGTTATTAGTATTCTTTTTTCTGCTGGTATTTTCGATGTTTTTTCAAGGAATTCTTTAATTATTTTCAGTAGTAGTTTTGTTCTCCACTTTACTTCGCCTACCGCTAATACTTTTCTCTTTTTAGTTAATATGAAGTCTATTTCTAGTGAAGGTGTGATGTAGTAGTTTATTTTGGCTTCGTAGATTTGTGAAAGTAGTTGTGCTATATAGTCTTGTATGTATAGCGATAGTTTTGTTTTAAGTAGGTCTCTTATTTCGCTTAAAGGCGGCATGTTTTCTTCTTCTAAATTGTATTTATCGTTGAGGTAGTAGTAGAGGTCTATTATTGGTGAAGCTATTTTAATATATTTTTCTCTTTTGTTTAGTATTGGTGTGCTTTCTAGTAGATTCATTTCTATTAAGTTTATAATGTATTGTCTTACTAGGCCTGTGTCTGGCCTGTCTACTAGTCCTTTGTTGAAGAGAATTGATGTTATTTGCTTAGTGCTCCAGTTGCCTGAAGCTACTGCAGTTAGTATTGCTTCGTATTTGGCTGAGAGTTCTCTTTCTTCTTCAGTGAATATTTCCCCTATCAAGCTTTTTATAGTGTATATATTTAGCTTAATGATTTCATAGAGTAAGCTTACTGTGTCGCCTTTATATATGGTTAGGTATTTGAGTAGCCATGGTTCTCTCATAATTGGAGCTAGTTCAACTGCGTGTACTGGATCTACTTTTTTGCTGAAATAGACTAGTATGTCTGCTGGCTTCACCGGCTCTAGTCTATACGTCGATACTAGTCCCTAGGAGAGACGCTATCTAGTCAGAACTGACCCGACTCCCGTGACGAAACCCCCAGCCTCCGGGATGCGGGTGGGCGTTTTCAATGAAGAGAGGGGAATGAAACCAGACCTCTCTCAAAGAAAACCCCACCCAAAAACCGGAGAAACAGAGCTGGAACTCGTCGACTACAACTGTGTGTTCTTCTTTTAGAAGTCTACAGACTTTTTAAGGAACTCGCTGTATCTCAGTTTTTCGCCTTTACTAGATACTATTGTGAGGTCTCGTCTGACGAGAAAATATTCGTCGTGTGGAATAAAGTTTTTGACGAGAAATGTTTTTCCTACTTTTCTTCTGCCGTAAATAAGTATCCAGCCAGGTATTTTAGATATGTCTAGGACTTCTGTGCGATATATTACGTAATTCATTTTACGTAACCCTAAATTACTCAAATATAAGTTTTTCTATTGGATGTTTCCCGTTATTTAAGTTAAGTCTGCTTTATAGCAAAAGAAGTACTTGAGTAGAGAGTTTTTATGTGTTATCTTGAAGTATTTTAGCGAGTTTTATGGCCAATATTTTAGTTTCTTTAAGATTGTTTATGGTAGATAAGTTGTATTTGATTACTTTGCCTATGCTAGAGAAATCTTTATATATTTTCTGGTATAGTGGTAGGTAAGGTGAAAACATGGTCTTAGATCTAATGCCCTTGTTCAGAAACGGCGAGTGGCTAGCACTAGGCGTATGCTTCGTTGTCTACGCCATAATATTCATTGTCTGGATCGTCTTAGCAGTATGGGTTTACAAAGACGCTAAAAAGCGAGGAGAAAACGCTGTCTTATGGTTACTAGTAGTACTGTTAACAGGTATTATAGGCCTCATAGTCTACTTGATTGTGAGGAAAGGTGAGCGCAAAGAAGAGCAGCCGCCTCCGCCTCCACCACCGCCACCTAGCTAAGAGTGATTAATTGGATAATTTCTTTTCTTTACTATATTTGTAGCTTTTTCTGCCACCAGCTCCCTGAAAGAAGCTTCTATATTGCTGGATTTAAGCTTCCTGTATGTTCCAGGTGTACTGGAGTGTACGTAGGTGCCTTCTTCGCCTATTTAGTACTACCCTTTATTTTTAAGTGTAGTAAAAAGACTATTGGAGTACTCGACACTATTTTGTTCACAGCTCCTTTAGCTATTGACGGTGTTCTACAGCTCTATGGACTAGGCTGGAGAAATAACTGGACTAGATTTATTACAGGTGTTTTAGCTTCATCAGGCACTATTTTCTTTACAGTTCCGCTGTTCTCGAGTCTTCTGGAGAAAATAGATATTGAGGTTAAAGTACACGACTACTGTTGGCTAAGAACTCTTGCAGTAAACTGTATACTAGTGTTGCTGTTTTCTCTGTCTTTAATACTGGCTGCAATGGCGTTGAATAATTTTATATGTTTTATAACTTTATCGATGTTTTTAGCATATTATGTTATTCTACATAATATTATTGCTCCAGTAGCTGTAGTAGTTATTCTAATATTCTATGTTTAAAGAAGACTTAATGTAGTCAGTTATTTAAACCGTGTTCACAGTGAAGTAAATAGGAGAGGGCGCGGGACTGTGATCGAAGACTGCTTGTTTGAGAAAGCCAAAAAGTCTCTCTCAGCTAAAAGAGGTTTAAGGAAGCCTGAGACAACAGATCTTTTTAAACGACTGCTGTACATAGGTCCTGAAGACGTAACTATAGTCAACTACAGGAGAAAGCCTGTATCGTTCTTTAATCCAGGGGCTGTTGTTGTAGGAGACAAAGTACGTGTTTTTCCCAGAGTTATTTTCGACTACTATAAGTACGTGTCGAGTATAGGGTACTTTGAGCTAAATATAGATGATTTACTTGAAGGCAGTAAGCCTGAGAAAATTGAAGCTAAAATAGTACTGTGGCCTAAAAGTCTTTGGGAATTTCTTGGATGCGAAGACGCTAGAGCGAGCTTCAGCGAGGACAAGTACTTTATCCTATACACTGGTAAAGGCTACTATGAAAAAGCTCCAGAAGTACTCGAGAGAAAAGATTTCCTAGGATTTGCTGTCTTCGATAAACAGTTAACGTTGCTTAAAAGAGGCTACTTCTCTATAATCCATGGCGACGAAAAATACTTACCTAAATCAATGAAAGACAGTGCTCTACTAGACCATAGGAAAGAAAGTGTTCTATTAGTAAGGCCGGATATCAGGGGAATAAAAGTAGCCTGGAAGTCTCTAGCCGACTTAGACGAATTGTCGATTCACTTAACTAGCCTCGAGCCTATTCTGGTAAACGAAGAGTGGGAAGCAAAAGTAGGCTGGTCAACTAATGCTGTTAAAATATCGAGCAACGAGTATTTAGTAGGATGGCACGCAGTAGTAAGATCCGATTACTCTTATCGAAACGGAGTAGCTTTAGTAAACTCCGACGGCGAGTTAGAAGCAGTATCCAACTACATTCTTGCACCCAAAGGCCTAGCAGAAGAATACGGCGATAGACCACTAGTTATATTCGGTGACGGCTTAATTAAGTACAAAGAGTGGCTTATTTGGGTTGGAGGAGTAAGCGACTATGCAATAGGCTTCTTTGCCGCAGAAATAGATAAGGTACTAGACTCACTCAAGAAAACACCTAAATAGACTACAGAGAAAGCTTTTTTCTAGCAATATAGTACGCGATAATCGCAGCGACTACAGCCGTAGCTAAGATAAGTAAGTGCACATACCAGAAGCCCAAAGGCTTTTCTGAAACCTTTTCTCCCTGCTGTCCAGTTGGCGGGCTTTCGCCGTACTCTACTTGAGTAAATATTGCTGGCGGAGAACTAAGACATCTTACTAGAGCCGCGTTAGGTATCTTAAAGTAGGGTATCCACTTGCCGTTATACCACACTAGTCTACTATTCCAGCCAGCATACCCCATTTTCGCAGACGCAGCTATTTCCTCTACATCTTTTTCGCCTAAACCTAAAACAACTTTATTTTCAATAAGCCACTTCAACTCTACTTCAAGAGCCTTCTTCAAGTCACTCTCACTCATGTTCACTGCAGGCACAAAACGGCATCCAGTAGACTCAGAGTATTTCTCGAAACAGCTTCCATTAACTAGCTTAGAGTCAAGCCCTATTACACTAAGAACTTTTCTGAATTCATTTAAAATGCTTTCAGTTAAATTGTTTGAGCCAACAACCTTAAACTCGAGGACAACAGTATTATTAAAGCCTTTACCACTCAAAGAAATTCTAACTTTCTCTAGCTCTTTTACTAAAATGAACGCAATGTAGTTTTTACCAGCTCTCTCAGCTAGTATTTTCCAGCCAAGGTCTTTAACCTTATCTACATTCAGTTTACTTACATTAAGTTTTTCTGAAGAATATGTAGTGCCATAAGAGTATACAGTCACTACTTCAACTAAAGCCTTAACTGGTATCTGTATTCTAATAGCTATGTATTCTTTTTGAACAGAAGCTTCTCCCGTTAAAGCATTTTCAATAGCTTTATCTTTAATAAAATTACGTAAAGCGCTCAAACCTATTGTTTTCAGCAGAGAATCTACTTCACTTTTAATTTCTTTGGCGAGAGTAGGCTCAGGTTTATTAAGCTCAATAATCCATAGCGTGAAATCTATATCAGATGTATTTGCAGCAGAAGCTTTTACTTTAATTTCCGTTCTCACTTCACACACTCCTATTTTCTTAGAGAAAATACATACAGCGACAGAGTCGTATACCTTAAGGTCTTTTCTCCAATTTAAGGAAGATTCCTTAATTTTAGACACTATTTCTACAATCGATACACTGTAGTTTCTTATAGATATACTTAAAGCCGGTTTAGAGCCTATATTAGCGTATTTTAGTCCTTGAATAGATACCACTACAATTAGATTAGGATTATAGTGACTCTTATAAGCATAAGCTATTTTCGCCCAGTACCCGTAATGCACTTTCTGCACTCCTTCAATTTTCTCTAATTTAGAGACATCGTAAACTACACCCGGCTTATTCAATACTGCTTCTACAGCGTAATTGTCGGCTGGACTAAAGCAAGCTGAAGCAAAGAGCGCTAGGTACAGTAAAGTCGTGAGAGCTACTAGTAGCCCCATTTTATACCTCAAATATTTTCTCAAATTTTTCACCCAGAAAAAGAGCAGTTAATAGAGCAATAAATCTATGCATGTGTACAAACTGTACTATTTACTAGACACTGATAAAACAGGAGAAATTACCTGAAAATACTTACTCCAATATATTTTCACAGGAAGCTATCTGAGTCTTCGAGTGAAATAATTTTAAAGAACTCTGGCTCATCGGCTTCAATAACTTTAACTACAGGTCGAGAGGTATTTTTCTCTGAACAGTATACCCTACTAAAACTCTAGTACTGTTTCTGTACAGAGGTCTTCAAAGCGCATACCATTTATCCAATATTTCTATGAAATTGTACGCAGAGTTATTTACGCCTTCATAGCCTCCAGCAGCTATTGCGTGTGGGTAAGGTACATCAATATTCATTGTGCTTTGAGGATTATCGTCTATAATAACTGCTTTAACAGCAAATCCCTCCTTGAAGTCAACGACTTTCGTCTCTACTTTAGGCACATAGCCTGCTTGAAGATACCAGGCTACCTGGCCTATAGTTTCAATAAAGCTACATATTTTATCAGGGTTTTCGTCTTTAGGCCAAAGTTTCTTCAATACATCTGGCTTAGCAGACTCAGCCATCCATATTCCTCCACAAAATACTCCCCACTCAAACAGTCTCTTTACAGCGTCTTCTCGAGTAGGGAACCTTATCCTGATTTCAGCTATAAGTGCTGTCAAGAGAAGACGGCCGCTTATAGCAGCTATAGTAGGCGAAGTATGCTTCTGTATTTTACTCAACAACTTACCAATACTCATTCCAAGCATATCGGCTATTTCGTGGACACTTCTCTTACCATCACACTGCACCAGTACAGCCAGTTCTTCTCTTTCGAGCTTGTTAAGCGGAGGCATTTCTTTTTTCTCTCGTGGAACAGGGACTATAGTGAGAGTACCGAGTATTAAGGGACCTTAGCTTCAACTACAGGAAAAGTTTCTCCTCCTCTTATTTCTCTACTAGAATCAATATAGACAACTACAACATGGTCTCCATGATTAAATGCAAGAGAGCCTATACTATATCTCTCTAAAGTATCACGACTAACTTTACTTAAATTAACTTAAAAATAATTTTGCACTTAGGGCAAGAAATCTTCTTAAGCAAGAGTTTCGACACAGAAAATCCTTCACAAAAAAATTAATAAAACTTATTACAGTGTCACATAGTCCAAGAAATTAAAATACTACGAGTACTTCTTAAGGACTTTTCTCTTTAAAAAGAAGTACACTGTAGCCAAAATCAAGACTATTAAACCCGATAACACTGCAGCCTTACTCCAGTAAACTCTACTAAAAGACTTTTCTTCGAAACTACTTCGAGCTCCCTGTGCTTTAGTCAATGCTTCTTCGCCAGTAGCTTTAGTTAGCAAAAATACTGCTGTTTTCTTAGGCTTCAGTTCACTTGCCTCGAGTACGAGCTTATCTTCTTTAACAAATACTTTAACACTTACTTCACCCCATATTACTTTAACATCGACCTTTGTATTATTGTTTAGTGTTTTCAAATCTACTTCGAGTACTAGTGGAGCTGAAGTATTTGAGGGATTGTGTACCGTGAAATATAGTTGAGGCCACTCGCCAAACTGCTCTACTATTAAAGGACTATTTACTTTAGCTAATGTTACTGGCCGCCAGCTCGCTTTCTGTAGCGCTTTATATACTTGAAATAGTTTCTCGAATAAAGCTGCGTTTTCTATTAACAGCTGTCTGTCTTGGTCTTTGAGTGAAGGCATAATGCCGTAGAAGATCAGTGTCTCAACGTACTCTTCAAGGACTTCGCTTTTATTTCCTCGGTAGGCTAGAAAACCTAGTACTGGCTTATATCCGGCAGCAAATCGGCGATAAAGTAGCTCTACGTCACCCCAGTTAAAGCGCGGCGAGCACTCAAATGGCAGTGCATCTAAGTAAGGGAGCCCGAAGTTAGCGTAGCCTTCGGCAACAAAGTTTCCAGTAAGTCCTCCACCTGGAATATTTTCTTTAATCCATTTCTTTAAGCGAGCCAAATACTCTACGGCAGTATAGGACAAGTGGACTGCTGGCTTAAAGGTATTAGGGTCGTATACGAGATTGTAGTTACATGCCTCTATAGCCTCTTTTCTGAAGTCGAGGCACCCTGATCTAGCCATAAAGTTGTCTAACTCTACTCCACTGAGACTGTAGCCGTACTCTTTTACGGTTCTAATGGCTGCAGAAACAACGTCTACAGTATAGTTCCACACATTATAGCCGGGCAAATCAGGGTCAGGGTTCATCGGTATTTTAGGAACCCATTCACTTGGCCTGTAGTTGGGGCCTCTTACTACCTTAACTACCAGCGGGTACCCGTTCTCGTCACGTGGACAAGTAGCGAGCGCTACTTTAGCTTTAAGAATTCTTCTGCCTTGCTCAATAAGAGGCTTCTCCATAAGCTTCACTGAATACCAGTAGCTCGGCGGAGGACTAGAGACAGCAATGCGTGTAACTGGCTCGTATTCCCAAGGCAAAATATATTCAGCTAAATAGGCTCCTTCCTCTGTCAATTCTCTATACTTGCGTGCCAGCGACGGCGACTCAAACCATCCCTGAGCAAAACCCTGTAGTCCTTCACTATAGTTGCACTTGCTTAAAGTAATGTTTATACTCGGAGTAAACCACTCTAAGTGGAGACTATAGTAATCGGCAATAATTTCTCGCAGTCCACCTGAAGTACCGTAGAGCTCAAGCTTTAAAACGGCCTTAGAGTGCTTCGTATTTCTCTCTGTGAGAGCTACTTCAAAAAACACGCCGTATCCTATTCCAGGGAAATATGCGAAAACATAGTGCTCAGGATGTGTTAGCGGAATACCTAAACCTAAGCACACAGACTCTGATGATACAGCTGAAACAGGGTAGAGAGAAATAGGCAGATATCCTCCTGAGACAAGAGAGTTCACTAACCGGCCATAAGTCTTCTGGATCAGTGGAACAGCAGTCCTAGGATCAATCCACATAACCCAGTTCTCCGGCTTAAGTGGAATAAAAACTCCTACATCCAGTGCTCTACTATACGAAGCCTTATTTTCGAGAACTACTTCAATTAAAGCATATTCCCCCAAGTTCCTTACTCTAAGCCAGTAAACTACTTCATCGAGTTCTCCTATAAGCACTTTCCAGCCATCTTCATCAATAAATTGAGTAAACATAACTGGACGCCAGTAGGCTTCAAGAGGAGCCTTAATTAAAGCCGGGGACTCAACATAGATCCATGTAGATGCTCTAAGAGTTTTAGGCGAAACAGCAACTAAGTATACTTCAGCTTTAACAGCGTCCACAGGAGCTTCAGTAAAATTAGAGTATCTACGCGGAACAGGAGTACTTCCCGAAGGAACGAGAAGCCTCTCATAGACTTTCTTACCACTACTCAAAGTCCATACACACCATACTTCAGCTAAAGGCCCACCACCAGCATCAATAAAGCCGTTCCATCCAGAGGAAAGCGCTGTAAAAACATAAAGTAGTTCTCCCTCCACACTGCACTCACCTAGCTTAACTACAGCTTTACTAGACTCACTTAAACTAATATTCACTGAAGTCCCACTAATTTTCAGGAAACATTTACCTTTAACTAATTTAGGAGAAAATTTAAGCAAGTTTACTCCACCTAAAACTCTAGTATACTCGCGCACCCAGAGAATACCAGTATTCACGAGCTCTATTTTCTCGCCTAATACAGATAGATCCAAGACGCCCCTCTTACCTATACTCAAATATACTTTAGGCTGCGAGTATGTGAAATAGCACGTAATTGAAATAATTAAAAGAGTAAAGACAGCTATCTTCCTAAACACTTTTCTTCGGAGACTCCGGCAGCTATATTCTTTATGAACGTTAAGTCGCAGCTACTCGGATATTGCATTGAATTTATTCAATTCTATTAAGATATTTTTAAGTTTACTAAATTTCTCTTCAGTAGACAGATTCTGTATTTCACCAGGTATTTCCAGATTAAGGGGTTTACTGTAACCTATTTCTCTAAAAGCTTCTAAAACTTTACTCCAGTCAATTTTTCCTCTACCGAGCATTAAGTGATCATCTTTCTCGCCTAAATTATCGCTTAAGTGAGTGGCTATTACGTACTGTCCTGCCTCTAAGACTGCTTCTTCGACTTTATTCGGGTAAGCAGATAAATTGGCGTGACTTGTATCTAAGCATATTCCAAGGTACTCGTCTGAAAGCGCTTCAATTATTTCGATTAAGTTGCTTATTTTTGCTCCATACTTGCATTTACTATCAATATTTTCTAAAGCTATTTTTACACCATATTCCCTACAAAACTTCACTACTTCTCCATAAAACTTAAGGTTCATTTCCTTACACTTACTTGGGCTAAGTTCTCTTAAAGTAAACGGATGGCAGACAATAGTAGGCAAGCCTAACTTGTGAGCATACTCTATCCATTTTTCAGCCTCTTTTATTCTCTCATAAATACTCTTCGAAGTAAAGTCTACGAGATCGAAGGGTCCATGTACGTGAATTGCTTTAAGACCCAGTGATTCTAGAAGAGAGGAGAGTTTATTTAAAGGACAGGGTTCATCGATACTCAGTGCACGGTCTCGGGAATTAGAATCAAGATATATTTCACGGTTTCGTGCAAGAATTTCATTCATATGTTCAGCTGAAAGCTCAATATACTTGAAGCCTACTTCACATATTTTCTTTAAAGCCTGTTCGACCGGAAGTTCTATGAACCATGAAGTCCAAATACTCCACTCAAACTGCTTTACCCTAGGACCAAAAAATCTAGATACGTATTTTTTGATTATAGACATCTTTCGAGCACCCTAGTATTTTATTGAAGTAAAGCCTTATATTTTATGGAGCCTCAAACCTAGTCTTATTAATAGAAAGCTATGTAACTACTTTATGGTCGCGGTTGAACTACTAGAGTAGCTGTTTTTCCTCAAGAATATTCACTCGGTACTTCAGGCAGATAGAGCCTTTACTTACTTTTACCTGCACAATATTCTGTTCAAGACCAGCGTGTGCGTAAAAATCTCTTTCATGGCATTTAACAGGAACTTTCTCCGCCTTTTCTTCTAGCTCTTTAACTAAGTGCCTTGTAAAAGGCCTGCTCTTCCTAAATATATCGATTAGCCTTACTGCTCTAGCTTCACTAGTTAATGCGTGTACTGCTGCATAAGGAACTCCTTCTCTACTCGCTAGGGGATTTTCAGGAATATCAGTTAAGTTAAATAAACCAAGTATTCTTTTCTTAAAATCGCTGAGCTCATTATCAATAATTATTTCCTTAACAGGATCTACTATAAACTCTTCTTTAATTTTCTTCAAAACATCTATAGAAAACCACCCATCGTCGCTTATAGAGCCGAGCTTCATTTTCTTAGAAACAACTGCATAGAGTAAAGCATGCAGTTTAATGAGCCTTTTTCTAGGCTCAATAGCATACTCGTACTCAATTACCGTAGACTTATCTTTAGTACTCACATGCTTAACTAGAGCACCCGGGTCAGTAGAGTACTTCACAATGATTGTCTCTAGTGCTTTAACATAGTCTTCAGAAAGCTTATCGAGCACTGTAGCTAATTTCAGCACTAAGCCGTTTTCAATAGAGTCTACTAAGTGTCCTGTAAGCTTCCACAAATCATCTAAAAGCACATCTATTTTACTAGACGCTAGTGCTCTCTTATACTCGCTTAAAATAGCTTTAGCTCTAGACTTATCTGTAATATTAATTAAGCGCTCTTTTCTAAAAGTCCTATACCCCTCGTCACGGTAGTGAATAAGCCTATAAATCTCGTCGCAGAGAATCTTGAAAGCAGACTTAGGCTCAAGTCTAATTGTTTCAAGTAAGTGAACAGGCGCTACAAGACTCTTTAAAGGCTCTTTCCTAGGACAAATAACAGGGACAGCACAGTAAGTAAGCAAGTAGAGTCTCTTCTTCTCATCAGTACTCGAAGCCATATAGGCGTAAGACGCGTACTCTAAAGCACTTTTAGTAGCAAAAGGCATAAAGTTAACACTGTGACTCAAATCAAGAACAACTACATCGTAATCTCCTTTAGCCAACACTTTCAAAACATGTAAGTAGACATTGGCATAGAATACTCTCATACTGCCCTTAAAATACACTTCAACAAGGCTTTTACCAGAAGGACAAACAAAAGAACCTATACTAGGAAGCACTTTCACAGAATACTTCTCCGGAAAAACATCGCCACGACATAAATTCTCCTCAATATACTTTAGTGCAAGTTTCTCTAAATCAGCAAAACTTTCCGGAAACTCTCCATAGAAATAAATGCTTCTAATAGCTAGTGTAGAGGGAACAAGAAACAAGCACTCACAGCTCCAGCCCAAATCCTCTGTTAAAGCAGAGTAGAGAGCAGCAGTACTCAATCTAGCACAGTACTCCGAGAAACGAGTTTCCTTAAACCCGTCACTAGGCACTTCAACTAAATAAGAAACACTACTAGCTCTCTCAAAGTCCCCTAAAGGCGCTACAATAAGAGCCTTCATCCGTAACTATTATCTAAGCTAACATAAGAAGATAACCTTTAAACATTTATAACAGTATACACTTATAACAGTATATGAGCAGAACAACAATAGCAGTTTCCAAAGAACTCTACCAAGAACTCCTCCTCGAAAAACAGCGACTTAAAGCAAAAACCATGGGAGAAACAATAGAAAAAATACTCAAAGAATACCGAAAGCTCAAAAGAGTTATAGCAGTACTTGAAATAATAGAAAAAAATAAGACTGAAAGAAAAATAGATTTAAAAGAATTCTTAGAGGATAGAAGAAAATGGGGCGCCTCCAGAGAATTCTATTAGACACAAGCATACTAATAGAAATACTTGACCGAGAAAATACCTAGAGCTTATCCAAGCAGAAGAAGTATATTTATCAGTAATCTCTATATACGAATACATAAGGTATAAAAAGGATAAAAAATTCTATAAAACAAAACTAGAGCAAGCATTTACAGTACTACAATTAGACAACAATATATTAGAAAAAGCAGCAGAGATTTTTACTAAGCTTAAAGAAAAAGGAACACCTGTAAGCGAAAACGACATATACATTGCAGCAACAGCGCTAGCATACGACTTAGAACTATACACAAAAGACACCGACTACCAGAAAATAGCTGAAGTAGAGCCCAAGCTTAAACTAAAGTTCATAGAATAGTTTTCTGTGAAGCTTTACGCCAAACCAGTTAGTTTCACTAGGCTTCCTCGAAGGAACGGGTATATTTAAGTCACCGGGCTGAGGCTTTTCTCCTTCAGCGTAAAGAAGATAGCAGGCGCCGGGCCTAGTTTCAAACACTAAGATTTCTCCTTCAATTAACTTTTCTTTATTTTCGTCGACATCGGGGAGCACTACTCTCATGCCCTTAAACGGATTCTTAACTCTATATTCTCCGCCTTTCTCGCTAACAATAAACATATACTTAACCTTCACTAAACCTACTCTTCTCTCAAAGCCTTCTCAAAGTCCCGTAGTTAAACTTAAGATCACTAAACCAGTCAACATACCCTCTCTCCCAAGTATCGGCCCTACCTAAAGAAAACTTAAGCAGATAACTATCACCCAGATAACCACACAAAACACGTTACCTAAAGGAATACCCTGTTCTCACTCAACAGGAGCAACCTCGTGCATCAAGTCATGCTGGCGCAAAATTTCTCTAACAGCTTCATCAACATTACTTACGCAGTAATTCACGCAGATACACTAGTAATAACGCAATAAAATACTTTAAAACACTAATCAGTTTCTCAAGCCCGTAAGCACAATATACTAATCTAAAACACTCCTGACGCGCTAACTGCAGTAGAGTAAAATCACTACAATGAATTCACTAGAAATCTATTATTGTATAATAAGACTTTATTGCTGAAAGCTTATATACAGGCCGCTAAACCACATATACCAGAGGTGTCATTGTGTTTCTCAGTAAGCCAGCAGCCTTATGGCTAATATTGCTTATAGTCCTTACACTTAACTTTACAATACCCCTCACTTTACTAAACTTTACAACTACCATTGAATGCAACTTGATCATAGACCTAAAGTACCTAGTAACTTGGCTTGAAGAAGGAAAGTGGAATGGAATAACGCTTCCTGGAGGAGAAAAACTAGTTTTAAAAACATCAGTACTAGAAATCACTAGCACTTGCGGACACCATGTACTTCTCTTAAAAAATAACGGCGAGTCAGCAAGTTTGCCAGTAACTGTGCTTTATATTCTCTGCTCAATAATAGAAATTAAGTACAATAGTAAAGTAATTTACCAGCAATACTTTGATATAGTTGCATCAAGTAGAAACTACTATAAAAAATACTATAGTGGATCTATAGTAGTTCCTATACAAGAAAAATTAATGCTAGAAACAGCTGAATACCTTATTAAACCCGAAGACTTAATACCTTCTCAAATTAAATTCAAGTCAACAAGCGTTAATAGCAGCTACTTAATATCAGTATTTCGTAACATTACAGGGTTAAATAAAGGAGAATTCAATGTAACAATAAGCTATAATGCACTAGTATACATAATACATCCTTATAGAGTATATGTTTATTCACACAAAATACCAATGTATGACATAAAGATAACTTATAATAAATCTAAACTGATAGAAGCCGAAGTATATTCCTATAAACCTCACATAGCTAAGTTAAGATTAAATATACCTAACTTTTATTTCATAAAATATATGAAAACATATTTCAACTATATTTTAGCATTTTCCATAATATTGACGATAATTTACTTAATCTATAGTGAAACCAGAAAAATAGTATTAAAATACTGGATAATAGCTGCAATAGTAGCAGGAATAGTATTAGTAGTGCTATCGTTTACATTAAGAGTAGGTATTTGTAGGCTAAGCTATGCATTAATTTTAATTAAAGGACTATATATTGACGAAGAATTTATTCCTCCATCAAATGTCAGCTACTTTAAAACCCGAAATATTAACAGTACCCTTGCTATTGAAGCATGCTACTTTATTTCTAACAGTTACCCATACAGCATTAACGTCTACGTAAACCCATACGTTAAAAATAACAGTAGATTTATTTTTGCAGGACGGGCACTCTGTGCAAAAAGTATGAGCGGCGCTTACAGCGCATATATAATATGGAGAGTTCTATTGAACTATAGCAAAACTACAGAAATACGAGTAGATACTTCATACATTAAATTCGACTTATTCTTCGAGCCATTTAAAGATAGACAACACTACGGAGAATCAACAATAATGTACATTAAGTGCAGTAAAAACGAAATACACATAACATATACGCCACTACTAATAGTGAATTACGGTACTTTACCCGACTCACACGTAAACACAATACTAGCAATAGCAGGAAGTTTTCTTGTATCACTAGCTTTAGCCAAAAGGATCTCTGAGCCACTTAAAAAACAAAACTATTGACTCAAACTATAGTAAATTAAAAAGTATATTAAATTAACTTAAAGTGTTTAATAAAACTAGTTAGCTAGAAACAGTCTCTGAAAGCATTTTCTCGAACATTAAGTAAAAGAAAATAAAAAGACTTATCATTGAAGCAATACTAGAAATCATTAGTCCAGTAATTTTCCCTAAACAAAATGTCGTGAAGTCTACTAAACCATGAATTACTGAAGACAATAAAATACATCCCGTTTTCTCCCTAATAACCCCGAAAACAACTCCAAGAAAACACGCAAAAATAGTCACAATAAGCACAAGAGGAGAAAAAGCACACGCCCAGTAAACGGATTAACTCCTGTAAGTAAATGAGGAAGCCCGAAGAAAACAACACCTGTAACCAAAGTCCCCTCACTCCACTCATACTTAACTCCAAGAAACTTACTAAACTTCCTACTAAACGCTTCATTAAGCCTAGACTGCACATAACCTCTAAAAAATAGTTCCTCAGCAAAACCTACAAACACCATAAACCACACTAAATCAACAAACAAAACATAGAAGCCAACAGCCTCAAAACTCCCGAGAAAAATAGAAGCCACTACAGCGGCAACCGAAGCTAAAGAAAAAATAAGAACAACATAAAAACACCACTTCAGACTGAACTTAAGGCTCCGAGGAACCAAACCATATTCACGAGGCTTTCTGTGAAGAAATATTCCTATAAACCCGAGCAAAATCATCACAGTTTTAGAAAACCACCCATAACCCCCGCCAAACAAGTACTCAAAATACCACGCCAAAACAAAGAAAACAGCCTCAGCAACGAGCACTTCTAAAACAGCCTTAACTCTATCGTCCACGCTTAAGCCTACCTAAACTCCCCTTATATAGCTAACCTCAAACAATAAAAAACCTCAATAAACTACCCTAACTCTCTCTAAAACAAACTACTATTCACGTAAACAGAAAACACTACACAGTCAAACAAATACTTCGTCGACCATTAACCACTGAGCAAAGCTACTTCAACTCCACTTACATAAAACTCTCCAACTAGATACAAATACCCGATAAACCAAAAATATCTAGTGACCAAAAAGAAATTCACTCTAAAAATCAGTAGAGAAGAAACAAGCACCCCAGCCGAACCCAGAAAACTAGTAAACATCGAGCTTAAAGGAAGAATTAATTACAGCAGTACTTCAGCAAATTTATCACCAAAGCCATCAGCACTAAACTTACTGAAAAAGCCTTACTTAACTCCACCAATATCTATCAAGAAAATTAAAGAAAACAGAAAAGAAGTAATAGAGTGTCTAAAAGAAAGATAATTTTCCTAGACACCACTTTCGCGTATCTTCTTTCAAATATAAATAAATAAAAACTTCGAGAAAATATTGGAAACTTCCAATCAATAATGTCAAATAAAACTTTTATTATCTTTTGATTGTTAATAGCGGCGGTCGAGAGGAAGAGGGCTGAGCTGGTGGGGAAGACTTTCTATTATCTTTTGATTGTTAATGCTGACGCGAGGGCCTCGGTGAGCTCCGGGAGATGCGGGTCTTTCTATTATCTTTTGATTGTTAATTATGAAGTCTTTAGTGGCTTTGATAATGTCCTCTGGGTATGTGATGAACTTTCTATTATCTTTTGATTGTTAATTGCGGCACGTAATGATGATCTTTATTTAACGATACTGTATCTTTCTATTATCTTTTGATTGTTAATAAGAGAGCTATTGAGGCTCTTCTTTATGCGCAGCGTTCTCTTCCTTTCTATTATCTTTTGATTGTTAATTTTGAGGCCGGTTCAAGAAGCAGTACAGAATATAGTTAAACCTTTCTATTATCTTTTGATTGTTAATCATGTCGATTACGAGGAAGTCTACGTCCCACTCTCCTCTCTCTTTCTATTATCTTTTGATTGTTAATTGAAGTTCTTCCAAGAGGTCTTCGGCGACCAGGAAACAATGACCTTTCTATTATCTTTTGATTGTTAATCGGCGCCACCCGCTCCACGATTCTGGCGGCGAGGCTTGCTTTCTATTATCTTTTGATTGTTAATGGCAGGGCTGAGGTGGGGGCGTGCGCCCCCTGCCCGAGCTTTCTATTATCTTTTGATTGTTAATAAAATCTTAGCCAAGCTGGGCATAAAGACCATACACCTGCCTTTCTATTATCTTTTGATTGTTAATTGAAGACCCAGTCTTCTATCTTGAGGACGTCCCCTATTTTCTTTCTATTATCTTTTGATTGTTAATAAATACAGTCAGCAATACAGGATGCAATATCAGTTATCACCTTTCTATTATCTTTTGATTGTTAATTGTCCAGCCTCTCTGCGCTCGCAATATTCACGTCCACTTTCTATTATCTTTTGATTGTTAATCAGCTGAGAGAATAGACGTGAACATCGTCGGTGGCTCGGGCCTTTCTATTATCTTTTGATTGTTAATTTTGCTGTAGTAGAGTTCTATGAGTGCTGCTGTAGCTAGGCTTTCTATTATCTTTTGATTGTTAATACACTATGAGAGAATTCTACTCTATGTGAAAGGAGACAAAGCTTTCTATTATCTTTTGATTGTTAATTGTTAGGCATGGTTACAGTCGTAGTAATACTCTCTATCGTCTTTCTATTATCTTTTGATTGTTAATGAGCGGACGTGGACGTGGTCATGTGGGATGTGGGCGTGAAGGCTTTCTATTATCTTTTGATTGTTAATAGCTCGTCGAGGAGCGCGGCCTCGAGGTATGCTTTCTGGGCTTCCTTTCTATTATCTTTTGATTGTTAATGTCGCTAATATAGTATGCATCTCTCTTGGTGCTCGGGCCGAGCTTTCTATTATCTTTTGATTGTTAATTTTTGTCTAATTAACTGAATAAGGTGTTCCCTTGATACCTTTCTATTATCTTTTGATTGTTAATAGGCGATGCCAATCGTCGCGGAGCTCGGCGGCGAGAAAATACCTTTCTATTATCTTTTGATTGTTAATAAAGATATCAGTAGAGAAAATTTTAAACGAATCTGGCTAGGCTTTCTATTATCTTTTGATTGTTAATCTCGGCTTCTCTATTTTTTTCATCGTGTCTAATATACCAGCGCTTTCTATTATCTTTTGATTGTTAATTTGGCTACGTAAGCATGGATCTGTCTCTTATACACATCTGACGCTGCCGACGAATTAGACGGTGTAGATCTCGGTGGTCGCCGTATCA